>CAVVKR010000016.1:0-22500 GCA_963748745.1 uncultured Bacillaceae bacterium
TACAAGCATATAAGCGGTAAGGACATCTGTAATAGCCACACCCATTTTTTGTGGGCCTGATTCTTCTGTTCCTGTAATACTCATTAATCCACTCATTGCTTGAATGATAAAGTCATAACCTGGCAAGTTTTTATATGGACCGTTTTCGCCGAAACCAGTAATGGAACAAAACACAAGACCTGGATTATATTTTTTCAATTCATCATAACTCAGCCCGAAACGCTCCATCGTACCTGTTTTAAAGTTATGAATGAGAACATCACTTTCGGTAACGAGCTTTTTAATAATTTCCTTCCCTTCCTCTGTTTTTAAGTTGACTGTCATACTTTGCTTATTACGGTTGGCACATAAATAATAAGCACTTACCCCATTTTGGAAAGGAGGTCCCCATGTTCGTGTTTCATCACTACCTCCCGGGGCCCTACCTTGATAATTTCCGCTCCTAAATCTCCTAAAATCATCGTGCATAATGGGCCTGCTAATACCCTTGTTAGATCTAATACTCTTATACCTGTTAAAGCAGCTGACATTTACATCCCTCCCTTCATTATTAAAAAAAGCCAGTTTCTCTATATCAGACGTTTTAAAAACGCTTTACTATAGAGAAAACTGGCATTTGATCTGTTTGAACAATTCTGGCAGGAATTGTGAACAGATTAACAGTTATCATTTATTATTTATTTTTAGCTCGCAAGTAAACTACGTTCAGCAGTTTAGCATGCAGCTCCATCTATCTCATATACATGCTTCGGTTAAAGTATATTGCGAGTCACTTATTCTTATTTTAAACTGTTTGAAGCAGTTTGTAAACGCATTTGTGGAAAAATTCTTATTTTTCATTATTCAAGTAATATCAATTTCACCTAATTTCTCCATTTTATCCTTTCTGCTTTTCAGCACTTGAATAATTGTGATAATAAGAGCAAACTAATACCGATCAAGTCTGATAATGTATGTGGAAAAATAAGCGTGAATGCTGCACCTAAAGCGGTTGCTCTAGTGAAATAATGTAAACTCGTTAAGAAAAATCCTTCTAAGGCAATACCGAGGCTAATCACCCCTAAAATCGCTGTAAAAAGAATCCAAAGAACATCCATAATATGTGTATTTTGCATTAAAAGTTCTGGTGAATATACGAATATATACGGAACGATAATACCAGCGGAAGCTAATTTTAACTATATAAAGCCAGTTTTGTTCGGGTTTCCTCCAGCTATTCCTGCTCCTGCAAAGGCCGCTAAAGCAACTGGTGGAGTTAAGTTTGCTAGTATGCCAAAATAGAAAACAAACATATGAGAGACAAACGGCTCAATACCAAATTCTAATAGTGCTGGCGCTGCCATCGATGACGTAATAATATATGTTGGAATTGAAGGCAAGCCCATTCCTAAAATAATAGAAGCAATCATTGTGAAAAATAATGTGAATAGTAAGCTACCTGCTCCTAATACTAAGATCGCATTCGTCATTTTTAAGCCAAATCCGGTAAAGGAGGCGACACCGACGATAATTACCGACCATCCCACATGCCATCGCAACACTCAATGCGGATCTAGTTCCATTTTCAAGTGCATTTAGTATACCGCTAAGACCAATTCTCGTTGTCGGCCTTAGAAAAGCGATCACTACCGTCGAAATAATAGCAAAGAAAGCGGCAAAAATAGGTGTTTTCCCACTAAACAATAAATAAATAAGGATCATTAAAGGGATAAATAAATGACCTCTTTCTTTCATTACTTTTTTCATCTTTGGAAGTTTTTCTTTCGATAATCCTTTCAAACCTCTTCGCTTGGCACGCAAATGAACAATGGTAATAATACCTATGTAATAAAGAAGACCAGGAATAATCGGACTAGCGCAATTTCACTATAATTCATTCCGAGTGTTTCAGCCATGATAAAAGCTGTTGCTCCCATCACAGGTGGTAGAATTTGTCCACCTACAGATGCGGCTGCCTCGACAGCACCTGAAAAGTTGGAAGAATATCCAGTTCGTTTCATAAGTGGAATGGTAAAAGCTCCAGTTGTAACAACATTAGCGATCGCTGAACCGTTAATAGACCCTAAAAACCCACTAGAAAGAACAGATACTTTTGCCGGACCACCTGACGTATGACCAGCTAAAGCCATTGCTGAATCGTTAAACAACTGTCCCATTCCAGTTTTATCAAGAAACGCACCAAATAAAATAAAGAGAAAAATATAAGTAGCAGAAACACCGATTGCTGTGCCTAAAATGCCTTCTGTCGTTAAGTACATATAGTTAGCAATATCTGCTACTCCATAGCCACGATGACCGATCAAAGGTGGCAAATAAAGTCCAAAATATGCATATAGTAAAAAAAGGATGGTCAATATGTCAAACCGGTTCCTACTATTCTTCTTCCACCTTCAATAACGAGAATAATAAATAACAGCCCTAAGATCGTATCTGTATTATTTGGTACCCCTGCTCTTGCTATGATCCCTTTAAAATCAACAAAAATATAAACAATCGTCACGATTGAAAAAAAAGCTAATAAATAATCAAGTATCGTTGCTTTATGTTTCGGTGCTTTTTTTGAACTAGGATAAAGCAAAAATACAAGTGCTAATACTATCCCTGTATGTAACACCCGATGTTGCAATGTGACTAGTGGGCCTGTATATGATGTAACTAAATGAAAAAGTGCAAGTCCAATTGCTAACATGGAAATAATTTTCGTCACTATTTTTGAATCAAAAGTTCGAAAGCGGGCTTCCTGATCATACTTTTCTAATGTTACATTCGCTTTATCCATCCCTCTCCCCCCAGTTTGATTGTATTGTTTTTAACATTTTCAAGCCGTTTATCTTTTGATAAGAGATTCGAATGCTCGTATCATTTGGGATAAAATCTTTCAGCTTATACGTTTGGTGAGCAATACGTACATAGTAATGCGAATGGTCAGAATAAAAGAGCGGATATGTTGTCAACTTACGGTCAATGTGATGAATGACTACATATCCATCCTTTCTGAATGAGATCTCCCCGTCTACATCAGGTGTACCTGCCCCAAACGTTTTCATACGTGTTTCCACAAAATCGAATGATCCATCTTTATTTATTCGATATGTTTCTAACCAAGGTTGTAATTCAACTGAATGCTGCCATCCGATTGTGAATGTTTTTTGTCGTGTCGGAATGACATAAAAAGTTTCACCTGTGTAAGCTTCTGAAAACAAGAAACTTGGGAAAATCGGCACAGTCAGTATCACAATGAAAAACATCATTCCAAGTATGAAAACAATTTTTTTCACACAGATTACTCCTATTCATTCATTTCTTTATAAAATTTTTCCGCACCTGGGTGAAGTGGGGATGGAAGGTTTTCTTGCGCTTTTTTCAAATCAATGCCTTCTGCTGCCTTATGGGAATCAATGAGCTTGTCCACATGGTCAAATAATGCCTTTGTCAATTCATAAACAACTTCTTCAGAAACATCTTTGTGTGTCATTAATACATTGTTTACACCGATTGTTTTTATATCCTCATCTTGCCCTTTATATGTCCCTGCCGGAATCGTTGTCGGAAAGAAGGAAGGATAATCCGCTTGCATATGTAAAATTTTCTCTTCTTCAATTTCTACTATCGTTATTTCCTCTGTCGTCGCTAATTCTAGCAATCCTGAATTAGGCAGTCCTGACGAAATAACGACAGCATCGACTGTTCCATTTTTCATCCCTTCAACACCTTCTGAGAATGATAGATAATCCGCTCTGATATCAGCATATTGCATTCCATATGCTTCCAGTACGCGTTGTGTACTAAGTTCTGTTCCAGATGCAGGCGCACCTACAGCCACCTTTTTTCCTTTTAAGTCTTCAATCGTTTTGATTCCGCTCTTTTTTGTTACAGCAATTTGTAAATAGTTTGGATATAGAGCTGCAATGGTCCGTAAATTTTTTTGTGCACCTTTATCCTTAAAACTATCCTTCCCATTATATGCATCTTCAGCAGTATCGCCCATTAAAAAAGCTATTTCTGCTTTTCCTGTTTGTAATTTTGTTGCATTTTCGGCTGAGGCTGCTGTAGACTGACTTGTTGCCACAGCGCCTTAAATTCTTCTTGGTATAATTTTGCAAGTGTTCCGCCGAGCACATAATAGACCCCTGCAGAGCCACCGGTAAGAATCGTAATATATTCTCCTTTTAGGCTTCCTCCATCTTCTTTACTACCAGCTTGCTCATTTGAACAACCCGCGAAAATTAGTATGAATAGTGCAAAAATTACTAAAAATCGAAACCTAGTTTTCATTTTTTCCCCTTCCTCCTTTAAGGTTTTTCTTGAATGATAACGCTTTCTATCTTTGGATAAAATAAAAGCCAGTTACATTACTCAATACACTTATATTGAATAATATAACTGGCAATGACCTACTTTTTTATACAGTAGATTCACAGTTACTATAGTCACTTGACAGAATTGCTTCACTGGATGAAGTAGGGGCTCTACTTTAAAGTGAAGTCAATGATAATTTGTGATTATTATATATCACGTTCACAATTTGGTCAATCATTTATTTTTGCATTCCTGCTTTTACCCATTGAGCAATTTGAACGGTACGCTTTGCTTGATGTTTTACAGCTGCTTCAACATCTTCGATCATTTTTCCTTCCTGATTAACGGTTACGCTTGTTCCATATGGATTGCCACCAGCAACATAGGCTGAATCATCTGTATAACCAGGTGCAGCAATAATTCCTCCCCAATGCATGACAGATGTATACAAGGCTTGAAGTGTCTGCTCTTGACCGCCGTTCGCATTTCCAGCTGAAACCATTGCACTAACAACTTTATTTACTAATTTTCCTTTTGCCCACATGCCACCTGTTGTATCTAGATATTGTTTTAATTGAGATGGAATATTTCCGAATCGAGTTGGGACGCTAAAAATAACACTATCTGCCCAAGCAAGATCTTCAGGTGTAGCGATAGGGACATGTTTTGTCTCTTCGTAGTGCTTTTTCCAGGCTGGGTTTGTTTCAATTACATCCATTGGGGCTAACTCTTCTACGCGTAAAACTTTCACTTCCGCCCCTGCTTCCTTTGCTGCTTCTTCCGCCCATTTTGATAATTGATAGTTCGTTCCTGTAGAACTGTAATAAATAATGGCTAATTTAACATTTGACATGTTATCTCTCCTTCATGATGTTTTCCTGTCGATCTACTGTATTTACTTTCATTTTTTCACATTGTCCTAATAGCTATTCCCTAGATCGGCAGGATTTATGTTTTATAAATTTTTTAGCTTACATGATGAATATATCTAATTCAAGATAAATAATACTACTGTTTTTGGAGAGCGTCAACTTTTAAAACTGAAGGGAAAAAGAAAAGTTAGAACTTCTAATAAATATGGTACACAGTATAGGAAAAAAAGAGCTATCCAAAAAGTCATGACTTGACTTTCAGATAGCTTCTGCTGCTGTTTTTCTATTGGCCGCTTTGCGGTTCCGAGGCGGACCTTCGTTGCTTGTCCTCCGTCGTTTCATTTTTTAGGACTATGAGACAGTCCTTTCCAAAATTAAAATGCAAAGTGATCTGGATGTTTCCCAAATCTTTGATTCTTGTTTAATTTATTTATTTTGTCCATATCATCTGCTGACAGTTCAAAGTCAAACAAATCAGCATTTTCTTTAATTCGAGCAGGTGTGACTGACTTCGGAATGATGATGACTTCATTCTGTAAATGCCAACGCAAAATAACTTGGGCAGGAGATTTCCCATATTTTTTGGCAACTTCATTAATCGTAGGGTCTTGTAAAAACCGAGCGCGGGCAAGTGGAGACCATGCTTCTACAGCTATCTGATGTTTTTGGCAAAATGCCCGGAGTGGTTCTTGACTTAAACGTGGATGGAGTTCTACTTGGTTAATGACTGGCTTTTCATTCCGATGGGTGAAAATGTCTTCTAAATGATGAGTTTGGAAATTGCTCACACCGATTGCTTTAACAACTCCCTCATCATATAACCGCTCTAATGCTTTCCATGTGTCAAGATATTTTCCTTTTACTGGCCAATGGATTAAATATAAATCAACGTAATCCATTTGGAGATTTTGTAGCGAATTTTCAAAGACTTTTAATGTAGAATCATACCCTTGGTGATCATTCCAAACTTTTGTCGTAATAAATAATTGTTCACGTGGAATCGCTGCATTTCTCACAGCTTCACCGACAGCATCCTCATTTTGGTAAAACCAGGCAGTGTCAATCGAACGGTATCCTACTTTTATGGCCGTCTCGATCGCATGAACTGCTTCTTCTTTGTCTTCCATTTTATAAACACCAAGTCCAACATAAGGCATTTCTATTCCATTATGTAGTGTCATTGTCTGTTGTAAACTTTTCACCAAGAAAAATCACCCTTTTTCTTTTATTGTATCTTTTTCTTACTATCAGTACTATCATTTGATTTATGCAGCTTTCGATTAAAAAGACAAGTCAGGGAAAGACTAGACAAATATGAATAGTTGTCTAGTCTTATCTCTATACTTTTTATTTTTAAGTCGAATCTTTAGTAATCAAAACGAGCTGTTTTATACATTTTGTATATATTTTTCTAAATCGACATTCATTTCCGTCGCTAATCTCTGTCCAAGTTCTTCATCTGCACGATAGAAGTTACACAGAGCTCTCATATATATTTTTTCAGCAACATGTTGCCAATCAGCAACAATATTTTTTATTACACTATCCTGTTCTGCTTGTGAATATTTCCGCCACACTTGACCGGCTTGTCCGAAATCATTTGTTTTTTCAATCGTTTGTTTACCAGCAATACCCGTGATTGGTTGCTCGATATCCTGATAGGTTAAATCTTCTTTCGGTGTATTTTCATAACTATTAGGTTCATAATTAATCGATGATTCTTGCTGATTGATCGGCATCTTCCCGTCCCGTTGGTAATTGTTAACTGCTGCAAATGGACAATTAATAGGTAGTTGTAAATAGTTTGTCCCAATTCTATATCGTTGTGTATCTGAATAAGAAAATAGTCTTCCTTGAAGCATTTTATCCTCCGATGGAAGCATCCCCGGAACGAGCACTCCAGGGTTAAAACCGACTGATTCTGTTTCCGCAAATACATTTTTAGGATTGCGGTTTAATGTCATCGTTCCTACAAATTCGTATGGAAAGTCTTCTTTAAACCAATCCTTAGTCGCATCTAATGGATCGAAATCAAAATTATCCATATCGTCAGGTTGCATGATTTGGATATATAAGTCCCACGCAGGATAATCTCCCTTTTCAATTGCTTCATATAGATCTCTACTTGCATGATTGAAATCTTTTGCTTGAATTTCGGCTGCTTCTTCCATCCTTAAATTTTTCATTCCTTGCTTTGGTACCCAACGAAGCTTTACATAGACAGTTTCCCCATCTTCATTGACCCATTTAAATGCATGTACACTAGAACCACGCATATGGCGATATGAAGCTGGTATACCTTCATCAGAATATAAGTGTAACAGCATATTTGTCGATTCAGGAGATAAACTCATAAAATCCCAGAGGCGATTCGGATCTTGGATATTCGTTTTTGGATCTGGCTTTAGCGAATGAATCACATCAGGAAATTTGATTGCATCTCGAATAAAAAAGACCGGTAAATTATTACCGACAAAATCGTAATTCCCCTCTTCCGTATAAAATTTCACAGAGAACCCACGCGGATCTCTTAACGTTTCCGGGGAATGTTGCCCATGGATAACTGTTGAAAAGCGGGCGAAAACAGGGGTTTCTGTGCCTTCTTTCTGAAGAAAATGTGCCTTTGTATATTGCTTCATGCTCCTTTTTGTCACAAACACTCCGTGAGCACCTGCACCTCGCGCATGAACGACACGCTCTGGTATACGCTCCCGATCAAAATGTGCTAGTTTTTCAATTAACTGATAATCTTCTAATAATGTTGGTCCTCTTCTTCCTGCTGTTCGTGAATTTTGATTATCCCCAATTGGAACACCTTGATTCGTTGTTAATTTTGCCATGTTGCCTCTCCTCCATCATTTTATAATTAATGTTAATTAATAATTATTATAATTTAACGTTAACAATATTGATAATCGTTGTCAATAGTTATTTATAATTATTTTAATTTAATATAAATTACAATCAATATATTTGATTATTTAGTAGGGCTTTTCCTTTTATGAACTATAGATAAACTATTTTTTTATGATTTTTGTCATAAAAAAATAGTCGAAAAGTCGTTGTTTCAATGACCTTCCGACTGCTTCATTTCTTTTTTGCATCATGTAGATTTCCGTGCTGAAATGGCTTCTTTCGCGAGATTCACTTCAGTTCTTACTTCTCCGATCTACATTGATTTTTAACTTTATATTCTATACTTCTTCAACTGATGACTACATTTTATTACAACACGGCAATGACACTGGAGGAAACAGATATTAAGCGTTAACTTAGTGGCAAACATCCCATATCCTTTGGGCAATGAGACTTCACCAGACGCTTTTAAGCCGATGCTACAAATGGTTTTAGTTGAATTCTAGTGCTTTCAGATTAATATCTTCAAACTGATCATAGAGCACCGCTTGCTGAGAAAATGTTAAATGCTTTGTTATTTCATTTGGTACAACAATACAATGAAGACCCGCTTCTAAAGCTGCGTTCGATCCACTAACTGAATCCTCTATCGCCACGGCATCTTCTGGTTTTATTCCTAGCTTCTGAACTGCTATTTCGTATAATTCTGGATCTGGCTTAATGTTTTTCACATCATCACTCGTGCAAATACAATCAAATTCGTGTTGCATTTGAAATTTTTCTAAATATGGTTCGATCCATTCTCTGCTAGAGCTAGTTGCTATTCCGAGCTTTACACCGCATTGTTTTGTTTGGTTAAAAAAATTTATAAAGCCTGGTCTTAAGTCCAATTCTTTTGCTTCTCTATGAACTAACTTTTTTAATTTGTTCCGAAAGGGTTTCGTTGCAAAGCGACCGTTCGTTTCTTGATATAGATATTGATACAGTTCATCATCCTTTGTTCCGACACCTTTCGAAAAAACATCTATTGACAAGTCATATTGATACTCTTTTTCTAGCAATTGTTTTGCTTTTTTATACCATACTACTTCAGTATCAACCATCGTCCCATCAAAATCAAAAATTACTGCTTTCAATGAAAGCCCCTCCATCCAATTTTCACTTTTAAAAATTATATCATATCTGCTTTTGTAACATGTCGACGATAAGAAATGGATAGCATATAAAATGCTCGATCCTTTAAAAACGGTATTTAAATATGAATTAGATCAATAAATAGATTGCATTCTAGAATATAAACGAATATTATATGAAATGGGATAAAAAATGTTCGTTTTTTCAGGAGGATATATCATGTTTAAATTAAAAGAAAATGGAACAACAGTAAAAACCGAAATTACAGCTGGTATGACGACTTTCTTGACAATGATTTATATTGTCGTTGTCAATCCAGTCATCCTTGCTGATGCCGGTGTTCCGTTTGAACAAGTGTTTACTGCGACAATTATTGCAACAGTTGTTGGGACATTATGGATGGCACTTTTTGCAAACTATCCGATTGCAATCGCTCCTGGAATGGGGTTAAACGCTTATTTTGCTTATTCTGTCGTTGGAACTGGAAATATTTCTTATCAAACAGCGTTTGCAGCCGTGTTTGTAGCAGGAATTATTTTTGTCTTTTTATCATTAACGCCTTTTCGCGAAAAATTAATTGAAGCGATACCTGAAAATTTAAAACATGGTATTACAGCAGGGATTGGGCTATTTATCGCATTTATTGGCTTGCGATTAACCGGGATTATTACTTCTCATCCGACCAATTTGGTTACACTCGGTAACCTTCATGAACCGTCTGCATTATTGGCATTAAGCGGATTGGCTATTACATTAGTATTAATAATTTTAAATGTTCATGGTGCTTTATTCCTTGGTATGATTACGACAGCATTGATCGCTTACTTTACTGGTCTATTATCGTTTGATAATGGATTTGTAGCAATGCCATCACTTCCGGAAGGATTGATTGTCTTCAATCCGCTTACAGCGATAACAGAAGTGATTCAACATAGTTTATATGCAGTTGTCTTCTCTTTCTTATTAGTAACCATTTTTGATACGACTGGAACAATGATTGGAGTTGCCCAACAGGCAGGACTAATGAAAGGAAATAAAATGCCACGTGTACGACATGCTTTATTAGCCGACTCAGTCGCAACATCAGTAGGAGCAATGTTTGGAACAAGTCCAACGAGCGCATATATTGAATCTTCTTCAGGAGTTGCAGCTGGAGGGAGAACAGGATTAACAACAGTTACCGTCGCTTTTTTATTTCTCCTATCCGCCTTTTTTGGTCCGCTCGTCAGCACGGTTTCTGGCTTATCGGCTATTACCGCTCCAGCGTTAATCATTGTGGGTAGTTTAATGATGGGAAGTATTTCTCACATTAAATGGAATCAACTGGATGAAGCTTTTCCGGCCTTTTTAATTATATTAAGTATGCCACTGACATCTAGTATCGCAACCGGGATTGCCTTAGGTTTCATTTCGCATCCACTTTTAAAAATAGCAAAAGGAGAATGGAGAGAAGTACATCCACTCCTCTATCTTTTTGCCGTATTGTTTTTCTATCAGTTAGCCTTTTTACCTCATTAAAAATAGTTTCTCGTTGTCCACAAGCCTAAGCAATTGCTTAGGCTTGTTCGTTTTTCTACTTACCATCCATTTTTTCACATTTTACTAAAAAACATATTGACTTCGGTTTTCATCTGTTGTATATTTTGTACTGAGGCAACTTTTTTATATTGATCTAAAATATTTCCCCTTAGGAAAGGAGGTTTTCCGTGTCAACATTTTCCTTACCAACATTACCATATGCTTATGATGAGTTAGAACCGTATATTGATCATCGGACATTGGAAATTCACCATAGTAAACACCATGCGACATATGTAAAAAATTTAAATAATGCTTTAGCAGAGTATTCAAACATACGTGAGGTAAAGAATAGTTCTCTAGAGAATTTATTAAAGAACATTCATAAGTTACCAACTGATATTCAAACAGCAGTTCGCAACAATGGTGGTGGCCATTATTGTCACAGTCTCTTTTGGGAAGTGATGAGCCCTAAAGGTGGTGGTGAACCAACAGCAGATATTGCTAAAGCAATCGATTACTATTTTCATTCCTTTGATCAATTTCAAGAAAAGTTGTCTCAAGCTGCCATATCTAGATTTGGTAGTGGTTATGGTTGGCTCGTCTTAGATGGTGACCAGCTAGCTGTTATGAGCACACCGAATCAAGATACACCTCTAGCCGCGGGAAAAATTCCGCTACTAGTCATTGACGTATGGGAACATGCCTATTATTTACAATACCAAAACCGCCGTCCAGAGTTTGTCGTCAATTGGTGGAATACAGTTAACTGGAATGTGGTAAATGAACGGTACTTACATGCAAAAGCAAAAGTTTCAATTTGACCATGTTGGATCCAATTGTTCATATTTTGAGGTAATTCCTAAGCCATTTATTCCCCCTGTCCGCCATTACCGGGGGAATTTTTTTACTATCCGCAAAATAAACATAAAAAAGTAATCGAACAAATGTCCAATTACTTTTATTCTTGATCACTATACATTAATTGCTTTTTCCGCTCGGAAAAAATGCCTCATTGCATAAAACACATCGGCTTTTTCTTTTAAAACGTAATATTTGAATTTATTATTTTTAATTGGTTTATATGCAGACATTAAAGTCGTATGACGGCTATATTGATTTACTTCTCCATAACCAAACATGTTAGAAACAGCCATCAGTTTTTCGACTAGTTTTACACAACGCACATTATCAGATGTTAAGTTATCTCCATCAGAAAAGTGGAACGGATAAATATTGTATCTTGACGGATGATATTTTTCTTCGATGACTTCTAATGCTTTTAAATAAGCAGATGAACAAATCGTTCCTCCACTTTCACCTTTAGAGAAAAAATCTTCTTCTGAGACAACTTTTGCTTCTGTATGATGAGCAATAAATTCGATTTCAACCGTTTCATATTTTGTCCGTAAAAACCGAGTCATCCAAAAGAAAAAACTTCTCGCCATATACTTTTCAAATATCCCCATGGATCCACTTGTGTCCATCATCGCTATGACAACCGCTTTGGAGTCTTCTTTCTCCACTTCATTCCATGTACGAAACTTGAGATCTTCTGGTAAAATAGGATAAAAACTTGGTTTGCCATTCATTGCATTTCGTTTAAAAGCGGATAACATTGTTTTTTTCTTATCTATATTTCCAGTTAACCCTGTTTTGCGGATATCGTTAAACTCGATCCTGTCAAGCCTCAAAGTACTTTCTTCCTTGTTTTTTAAATTTGGAAGCGCCAATTGACTAAATAATGCTTCTTCTAACTCTAACAATGATACTTCTGCTTCAAAGTAATCTTCCCCTGGCTGATCCCCAGCTCCTTGCCCTTTACCTGGGCCTTGTTGTCCACTTGGCTCCCGAGCAATGATATCACCAACTTCACTATCACCATCACCTTGACCAACATGTTTAGTTTTATCATCGTTATAACGAATCTTATATTCATCCAACGAACGGATTGGTATTTTAACTACTTCTTTTCCATTTGACATAATGATACTCTCTTCTGTTATTAGATCAGGTAAGTTTTTATGAATCGCTTCTTGAACCTTTTCCTGATGTCGCTGTTGATCATCATATCCTTTACGATGAAGGGACCAATCTTCATGTGAAATAACAAATTGCTGATGTGCTCGATTTGGCAAATCGTTTCTCCCCCTTCATACATTTTAAAAAATGGATCATTCTGCTATCTTACAGAGTGCTTATTCTATCTTATGCAAACCTTTTCATTTATTTCCGTCTAATTAGTAAAAAAGAGCGTAAAGTGGACAATGATAGGTTTCATTTAGTCGATGATCACTATTTCTAATCTTTCTTCCGAAAATAAGGAAATGAACGAAACCCTTTACACTTCAACTCCAACCAAACTATGAAAACATTCCCAATTTAGGCTGGGACAGGAACTTACGATTTTCTTCATTTAATGAAAACGATTCAACGAAAATTGAAATGTTTTCTTTTAAGGGGAAAAGAGGCATAGAAGTAAAATGGAATCATGTGAAAGTTTATTTAAATAAGACAGATGTAAATGCTATATTAAAAGGTGGGGGGTATCAGGTGAAACTGCTGCTTTAGGTGCTCTTATAGGTAGTTTCGGTGGATTGCCTGGAGCTGTTGCTGGCGCTGCAGCAGGAACAATTATTAATGAGTATGTAAATCCAGTACCTTTGATTATTTATATCCCGTATTGGAGGCCAATAAATAATATGTTAGTGTAACCACAATAGAGAAAGTGTGAAGTGAGAGGAGGAAGGAGAGATTAAGAAGAAAAATATTTTACCAGTATTATTCGCAGTGGTTGTTGTCTTTTTAGTAAGTTTTTTGTCTGAGTATATGTTTGAAGATTTAAGATTACTAACTAAGATTATTTTAAATGTATTGGCTGCTCTAGTAGGAGCTTTTTTAGGAGTAATAATAAGCAGTGAAAAAAACCGGAAAAGGTTGGGGAAGAAGTCGAAATATCATTGAAATTGCTGATTATCCAAAATCAGAAAGCGCATGAAATCAACATCTCCAATAAACAGTTTAAATTAAAGAACGTATATACAGAGGTGATCAAATGAAAAATATCGATAAAAAAAAACGTAAAGTTTATTTCATCGGTTATCTAATCTTTTTAATCCTACTAACCATTTGTTATTTCGCAATACCAACAGAGCACTTCTATACTGCTTTTTGGATATTAGTTGGTTTATTGGCAGTGTTTAGTATTTACCTGTTTTCCAGTCCTTCTTCCGAAGAGTAAGGATGAATAAAAAAGATTAATGGTTGTTATCACCATTAGTCTTTTTTTAAAAACTCCATTTATAAGATCATCATAGCCCCCACATGACTAGCCACCTCATCCCTAAAACAAGGGGTATGGCTTTAAGGGCTTAAAACGCCTTTAAAAGCGCATGAAAAAAAGAGCAGAAATAAAATAAATTATTTCTGCTCGCTTTCAATCTCGCATTATCTATTAAGCAAACTGCCGACATAACGCAATAGATCATTTGCGGATGTTGAATTGTATCCATAGTCGTCTATTAGCCTTGCGACGACTTCATTGATTTTTTTCAATTGTTGTTCGTCTGGTGTATGTGCAGATGTGGTAATTTTCACAACATCTTTTAAGTCCGCAAACAGCTTTTTTTGGATTGCTTCCCGCAAGCGGTCATGAGAGCGATAATCGAACCGCTTCCCTTTTCTTGCATAAGCCGAAATGCGGATTAAAATTTCTTCACGGAATGATTTTTTGGCATTTTCAGAAATACCAATTTGCTCTTCAATAGAACGCATCAGCTTTTCATCAGGCTTCATTTCTTCACCTGTTAAAGGATCATGAAGCTTTGTACGATTACAAAAGGCCTCTACATTATCTAAATAATTATCCATCAGCGTTTTAGCTGATTCTTCATACGAATAGACGAACGCCTTTTGTACTTCTTTTTTTGCAATATCATCATACTCTTGTCGAACCATCGAAATATAATTCAAATATTTCTCACGTTGGTCATCAGTAATGGAAGGATGTTGATCAAATCCTTCTTTTAGTGAACGTAATACATCGAGTGCATTGATCGATGGACTTTCTTTACGAATAATCGTAGAAGAGATCCGATTAATAACATAGCGCGGGTCAATTCCGCTCATTCCCTCATCCTGATATTCTTTTTTAGTTCATCAACATCAGCAGAGTTAAAACCTTCGATATCTTTACCATCATACAAACGCATTTTCTTCATTAAATCGATGTCGCCTCTTTTTAGGTTCCTTCAACCGGGTTAAAATGGTGAACATTGCAGCAATATGTAATGTATGTGGGGCAATATGAACATCAGCAACATCACTTTCCCTAATCATTTTTTCATAAATTTTTTCTTCCTCGGAAACTTTCAAATTATATGGAACTGGCATCACAATCATTCTTGAATGTAATGCTTCATTTTTTTTATTCGAAATAAAAGAACGATATTCCGTTTCATTTGTATGGGCAACGATTAGTTCATCCGCAGAAATTAAGCGAAACGACCTGCTTTAAAATTACCTTCCTGTGTAAGCGATAATAAATGCCATAAAAATTTCTCATCACATTTTAGCATTTCTTGAAATTCCATTATACCGCGGTTTGCTTTATTTAATTCCCCATCAAAACGATAGGCACGTGGATCTGATTCCGAGCCAAACTCAGCAATAGTCGAAAAATCAATACTTCCTGTTAAATCAGCAATATCTTGTGACTTTGGATCTGATGGGCTAAAAGTTCCAATCCCTACCCGTTTATCTTCAGAAAAGAAGATCCGTTCGACTAATACGTTTTCAATGCGACCATCCATATTCCTCTTCCAAGTCTCATCATATTTAAAGGGGATAAATTCCCTTCAATCCGAATACCGTATTCTTCATAAAAATCATCACGTAAATGATGTGGGATTAAATGAAGAGGATCTTCATGCATTGGACAACCTTTAATTGCATAAACTGCCCCTTTGTCTGTCCGTGAATATGCTTCAAATCCTCTTTTTAACATCGATAACAAGCGTTGATTTCCCACCACTAACTGGACCCATTAGCAATAAAATCCGTTTTCGGACATCTAATCGTTTTGCTGCTGGATGAAAATACTCTTCAACGAGTCGTTCTAAGCGCTTCCTCAAGTCCAAATAATTGCATCACTAAAAAAGGTATATTTCTTTTTCCATCTATCTCTTCAATACCTGCATCTTTAATCATATTATAAACACGGGAATGAGCTGATTGTGCAACCCATGGCTTTTCTTTTAACAATCTCTAAATACTCAGCAAAAGTTCCTTCCCAATTCAGCCTCTCTTCTTCTTCTCTATAGGTTTGAATTTTTCCTAAAATGTCCATAAAGACCTCCCCTTATTAAGCTTGTTGAGAGTATTTATATACTTTATGCGATCGACTAATTGAAGATGAATAATTAAAAGGGGAGAGCAAAGGATTGCTTCATTTATCATTCCTTTATGGAAGCATTACGGTAACTAAAGAAGAGAGCGAAAAAAATACTAATAGCTTGGATCAATAGGAGCTGCTGAAGCTCTATACCAAATGGAATGATAACGAGAAGGAATAATATTTGATAACATAAAACGGTCAATGTTAACGAGTAAATTCCTTTATACACATCTGTTTTAGTGATTGGATAAGTCTGTAATATGATTGGATACTTTTAGATTTTTAAGCAAGAAAAGGGGTAGCTTTCTATTATATATTCGTTGTTGAATGATGGGAATATCGATAAAAAAGCTAGCAACAGTATAATAGGTGTTTTTTCTCTTTTTCTCGTCTTTAATAAATAAACTCCAAGCATAGCTAGGAATGTACCATGTTGAATGGAGAATGAAATAATAACTAAGAACACTTATGAAAGGTAAGGAAAAAATGGGATTGTAAAGTAATAGAACGAATAAAAGAAAATTTACAACGAATTGACATATTCTATAGTAATAATTCAGCACCTGCCTCTTTTGCATATGAAATAATAAATTTAATCCTTCTAGCACGATAACGATAAAAAGAACCGTCATGAATAAAGGGATGTCCCATACTTCTTTTCGAAAAAAGGGATATAGAAAAAGCATTAGTAAGATACTTTGAAGTAATTGAATCGCAAAACTATAATAAAAGCTATATTTAAAATATCTTGATAAATACGGTTCAGCTGGTAGCAAAAAAGTCAAATCAATATCACTTAAAAACGTCCGTAAATAACTTCTCGTTAAAAAGAGCGATAAAAGTGCTGATACCATTACAATAGAAATGAAACTATTGATCGATATTTGTTCAACCCATTTCACGCCTTGTACATATAAATACATAGCAAGTACAATAAAAAAATAATGCCACTATTGCCAAAGATGCGAACGGTATAGCGTAATCCCGTTCGCCAATTTTCCTTCATTCGTACGATAAATAAATCTTCCAGCTTCTGAATGGTTCTCACTGTTTAACCACTCTGACGAATATTTTTTCCAACGACTCTACTACCATACCTGTCTCTGTTTAAATTTCTTGTAATGTTCCTTTATGTTTTACTTCCCCTATTTAATCCAAGTAAACCTATAATTTCTCCCCGATGAATGTCAAAAGATATATCTTTATTAACAATTTGTCTTTGCGAATAGCCTCCGGTAACCTATTGGTATTTTCGGCATACGTATCGAACCACCAACCTTACTTAAACTGCATAGCATATCACTATCATGTCGAGTATATTAAGGGTTAATCATAAAAGTGCCCCTATGATAAAATCAAGCTATTTGCTCCTGGTAAAAAGCATCATTAAGCTTTTTCGTATTCACTTGAAAGCATAAAAAATTACTTCTTTATGCTTTCTATAATGTTATTTCTCCTAGACATGATCAAATCTAAACGCCCCCTGATTTAGATATTTCTACTGAGGACGTGGACTATCCTTCATTTGGCATTTATTGTAACAAGATAATCATGAATAGTAAATAGAATATTCTTTCTACTTAAAATAAATCATTTCCGAATCACTGTGGCATAATATAATGAAGACGTTTCATTGACAGTAAAAATAGGCTATAATAGTGTATAAAGAGAATGGATTAATATAAAGGAGGCTTTACATACAAATGAAAACGCTAGTCATTTTAGCCATTTCCATCGTCTTCCTATTGGTCATCTTTACAGCTGGATATGAAGATAAGCCTGGGGAGTATTAAAAGGACGAATAAACAAAAGGGACTCCAGTCCAAAATGTATAGTCGAATCGGAAAAGAATCGTTTTCCGATTCGACTTTTTTGTTGGTTGAAGTCAATTAGAGATACATCCTTGCCAATCTATGTCAACCATCTTGTTTGATTAATTGAACTGTTCAAAACTTCAGCTAATATATTGTGCATAGTTTTATTTTTGTCCATTGCTAATGTCTACCCACAGATACACCGAGAGGGAAAAGGAATTTATAGCTGTCGGCAAAAATAGTGTAACGGACAAAACCACTCAATTAGTAGAAATAAAAAGGGTGGCGATCGCCACCCTTTTTATTTAACTCTATTATTCTATTTTTATGGATTGCAACCTTTTGCAACCACTTTCCAATAATTACCTTCTGTTGTTCTGTACGATTCAGTGTTTTCATCATGATCATTGTTAATGGCAGTGTATTTCCTTTAGTTTACTGCCATTAATGCAAATCCTATTTCATTTGCTACTTTCGATTTTCCTCTAACGGAAAATCGAGTGAAGCACAAATTAGCCTTTAAGAATCCAAAACTGGCTCCCCATCGATTTTACATTTTTTAAATTTCACCAGTTCTCTTCTCTGAAAGCTTCGACTTAAAAATCATCGAAATAACGATATGTTGACTGGAACGAATGACAGTTGATTCCTGCGGGAAAAGCACGAGTCCGAAGATCCCTGTAGCGACGCAGACAAGGAGCTACAGAAGCTGAGGCCGTGCCCGCGGAAAGCAACTGTCTGAAGTCATCCAGGATTTTGGATTTAAAGATTAAAAAGTGAGTGGCTAAAAGGCAACCCGTGTTAATAGCTTGTACGGAAGACCCTACAGGAGCATAGCAACGAGTAGAATGAAGCCAAGCCCGTGGAACGGAATGCCATCCCGTCTTAGGAAACCTACATGATGCACAAAAAAAGAAAATAGACAGGCACAAAGGCATGAATACAATGACTTTGTAGATATCTCGATTGTTTTATCAAACATTAGTCAGCAAATGATGATCTCATGTTAAATCCCCATATTGTTGCTGTCTTAATACTTCGTATACAATTATCGCAGCGGTATTCGACAGGTTTAAAGAGCGAACATGCTTATCGTTCATTGGAATGCGCAAACATCGTTCTTTATTATTTTGAATCACATCGTTTGGTAATCCGGCCGTCTCTTTACCAAAAATAAAATAATAATCTTTATTGATATCACTATAATCCATGTTTGAATAAGGCTGCTCACCGTATTTTGTGAGAAAATAATAATGTTCTGGTTGATTTTTTGCAAAAAATTCATCTAATGAATCATAGTAAATGATATTGACAAATTCCCAATAGTCCAAGCCCGCACGCCGTAGCATTTTATCATCTGTAGAAAATCCAAGTGGGCGAATGAGATGTAATATCGCATCTGTTGCTGCGCAAGTTCGCGCAATATTACCTGTATTAGCAGGAATGTCTGGTTGATAGAGTACTATATGAATAGCCACAAGATCTGTCACCTCTAAAAACGCCGTCATAGCGTAAAGATTAATATAATAGCTAAAAGAAATATTTGAATCATTTCTCCTTAATAAACATCATCTATAATTGTAAAAAATTTATATTGAATGTTTTCTGTATAGGCAGTCGAATCCTCATATGACCAATATCTCATACGACTGTTATCTGTATGAGCGTTAACAAGTGGCATACCGTAAGCGTCTTTTCCGGTAACGATCGTCGTATGATCGTACCTTCCATCTCCTTCAAAATCATAACAAATGACATCGCCTAACATTAATTGTTCAGGTGCATTTACTTCCTTCGCTCTTAAGCCACTTTTAGCTGTAGGTAAATACCACCGAAAAGCATGAGCTACCGTCCAGCTATAGCTCCAATTATTATTTTTCATCCACCAACCTTTACTTCTATTTGGATAACCAATCATTGGAGCTCCGCCAGCATGTAGGCATTGCGAAATATAATTGGTACAATCAACATCAAATGAGCGATAGGCAGGATTATAATCATTCCACCACCGCTCTGCATATTGAATCGCTTTTAACCGATCATAATGGAATGTCACGCGCATATGCTCCGGAATAACAGTAACCACATCCTCATCCATGTTCACCGTATAATCAACAGGTTCTCTTTCATCACTAATTATTTCGCCTTCTTGAAAGATAGCTGTACGGGCGCTCGATCCCTTCTTCAATATAAAAAAAACTTTCTTGCTTAATGACAAACTTTTTATGAACATCATAAGAAACCAATTCTTGGGCTGCCTTTTTACGCTGGTCTATGATTTTGCCTTCAAGTTGCACTTTGACAATTTCCGCATTACGATCTGAAAGGTTAGTTTGTTTCCGCTGCATTTCCTCGCATTGATCATTGTCTTTAGAAGCAACTATTTTTTTTGCACGTAATTGTAAGGATGAAATGAGTTTTTCTCTGAACATGTTAAGCTTCCCCTCCCCTACTATGAATATGAAAGAGATAGGAAGCATAAACCAAAATAAAGCATCTCTTTAAGCTTCTTCTTTTTCTTTAAAAAAAGCAAGACCTTTTTCAATTTCAGTTAATACTTGTTCATCAGCTTCTTTTTCTTTCGCAATCATAAGCAATTGTTTAGCTTCTTCCCCGCCAATTTTCCCAATTGCCCATGCTGCTGTGCCCCTGATAACAGGACGAACATCATTTTGTAAAACTTCACTTAATATCGGAATAGCAGTTTTCTCTTTAAAATGTGCTAAAGCGATGATCGCATTTCTTTGAATTGGCTTTTTCCCTCGCCAAGAGCCAGATAGATAACCGAACTTTTCTTTAAACTCGCGATTACTCATTTGAAGAAGAGGTTCTAATAATGGTTTCACAACCTCCGGATCAGGCTCAAATTCATCATGAAAATGGAAATCTTTCTTTTGGTTTTTTGGACAAATTGTTTGGCATGTATCACAACCATATAAGCGATTGCCGATCTTTGTCCGAAATTCATCTGGTAAAAATCCTTTCGTTTGTGTGAGGAAAGAAATACAACGCTGCGCATTCAGTTGTCCACCTTGAACGAGCGCACCTGTCGGACAGATGTCTAAGCATAATTGTACAAGAGCCACACTGATCTTCCAGTGGCTCGTCTGGTTCTAAAGGCAATTATGTAATCATTTCCCCTAAATACACATACGAACCAAACTCAGGAGTAATAATCGCACAGTTTTTTCCACTCCAACCAATTCCAGCTCGCTGGGCGACAGCACGGTCGATAATTCCCCAGTATCAACCATCGATTTAAAACGCGCATGTGGAGCTTTTTCGATAAAATATATATCTCTAATTTTTCCAACCGATCTTTTAATACTTTATGGTAATCTTCTCCCCATGATGAGCGCGAAAATATTCCTCGGCTGGCACCTTTCTCACCCAATGGAGCATTTTTCATTTTTGAAGGATAAGCAAGGGCGATCGCAATGATAGAATGAGGCTCGTGAAAAATGCGCGATGGGTCGACTCGTTTAGCAATATTTTTTTCCTCAAAGCCCGACTGATAACCGAG
Source organism: uncultured Bacillaceae bacterium (assembly GCA_963748745.1). Taxonomy (GTDB): domain Bacteria; phylum Bacillota; class Bacilli; order Bacillales; family Bacillaceae_C; genus CAVVKR01. Next base: position 21,412 of record CAVVKR010000016.1, read on the forward strand.
CTCCTCTTGTCGAAGTAATCTTCCCTTCATTTCAACAAATGGATCAGCAGTCGTAAAGCCAATCTTATCAATACCTATTTTTTTACTATAGTCTATAATATCTTGCTTCAGCTGTTGATAGTCCATCGCCTTATCCTCCTTTCTTTATTATTAATCGGATAATCACTTCCTTTTATGGTAAGCTATAATTAATTAATGGAGGTGGACAAGTTTGCAGTTAATTATTGATCCGCTCATTTGTGAAAAAATAGATTACTTTCAAATCGGGATGATTCATTATAAAAATATAACCATTTCTGAATCACCAAAAATGTTTAAAGGCAGACTCCAACTATTTCAGGAGTCACTCTTTTTCGATCTAGAAAATAAATCAATAACAGAATTGAAAAATATCAAAACATGGAGAGAGATTTTTAAAAAGACCGGAAAAAATCCAAGTCGTTACCATCATTCAGCAGAAGCGCTTTATCGCCGGATACAGAAAGGAAAATATCTCTCAAGCATTCATTCTGCTATTGATATAAATAACTTTTTTTCTTTGTTATATCAACTTCCAATAGGAATATATGATGTTGCATCTATAAATGGAAGTGTGATTACAGTGACAATTGGTCATGAAGGACAACAGTACGAAGGAATCAATAGACGAATGAACTCTCTTCAAGGTCTTATTATCACTTCTGATGAAACAGGTCCTTTCGGTAGCCCTTTCGTTGATTCATTACGAACTGCCGTTGGAGCAGAAACAACGGAAGCGATCCAAATTGTTTATCTTTCACCAACGTTTAGTATAACAGAAGGGAAAGAAATATTGGAAGCGATGAAAAATATGTTTATCCAAATCAATGGCGGAGAAGCGACAACGAAACTTATTACATGCAACAATTAAATTTGTTTCATCTATTTGTCGCCGTCGTAAAAACTGATCGAGGCAAATAGATCTCCCCTTCCCCCGCACATATGGGGACCTTCTTTTGTTCGTGATTTAACTATTTATTCCAAATTTCCCATAAAAAATAACGCATGCTTTGCTTAATTTTCAAAACACTACGTTATTGGATAAAGCGGGTGATGGGAATCGAACCCACG
>CAVVKR010000016.1:27500-171486 GCA_963748745.1 uncultured Bacillaceae bacterium
TTTCGGGTCTACGACTTCATACTATACGCCCTATTTAGACTCGCTTTCGCTACGGCTCCATCTTTGCGACTTAACCTTGCATGAAATCGTAACTCGCCGGTTCATTCTGCAATAGGCACGCCATCACGCATAAATGCGCTCTGACTACTTGTAGGCACACGGTTTTAGGTTCTATTTCACTCCCCTCCCGGGGTGCTTTTCACCTTTCCCTCACGGTACTGGTTCACTATCGGTCACTAGGGAGTATTTAGCCTTGGGAGATGGTCCTCCCAGATTCCAACGGAATTTCACGTGTTCCGTTGTACTCAGGATCCACTTTAGAGAGACCGAAGTGTCGATTACAGGGTTATTACCTTCTGTGACGGACCTTTCCAGGTCGCTTCATCTACTTCGATCTTTTTTCACTCTGTGTAAAGTGTCCTACAACCCCAAGAGGCAAGCCTCTTGGTTTGGGCTCTTCCCGGTTCGCTCGCCGCTACTATGGGAATCGAGTTTTCTTTCTCTTCCTCCGGGTACTGAGATGTTTCAGTTCTCCGGGTATGCCTTCCATATCCTATCAATTGAGAGATGGATACTGTTCGATTAAAAACAGTGGGTTTCCCCATTCGGAAATCTTCGGTTCAAAGCTTGCTTACAGCTCCCCGAAGCATATCGGTGTTAGTCCCGTCCTTCATCGGCTCCTAGTGCCAAGGCATTCACCATGCGCCCTTTCTAACTTAATCTTAGACAAAAATAAATTGCGAATAAGAGCGTCAGCTTCTTCACATACTTTTGTATGCTCCGATGAGCACTCAATCGCTTCTTTTTTTGCCTTCCGTGATAAGCGATTATCACTTAAAATCTATCCAAAAGTGGCGATTCTCGGTTATTACTTGGTTACTTCTTCTCATATTATCTAGTTTTCAAAGAACAAAGCGATATGTGAATAATTGACTTCGAATCTCTTCGTCAGCTGTACTCACTCCCATCCTCACGTATTGACATACGCTCCGGTGGTCGCTCATTTGCTTCCTCGACCTTCTTGTCACTCATTCACCTATATTATTTTCATTCACAGCGTGAATGTTTTACAAACTTTTGCTTCATGTAGCTTTGTGATGTTTCCTCGCATATATATTGCCACAAGAGCAATGGTTTATATGTGAATAATTGACTTCGAATCTCTTCGTCAGCTGCACTCACTCCCATCCTCACGTATTGGCATACGCTCCGATGGTCGTTCATTTGCTTCCTCGACCTTCTCGTCACTTATTCACCTATATTATTTTCATTCACAGCGTGAATGTTTACAAACTTTTGCTTCATGCAGCTTTACGATGATTCCTCGTATAGATATTGCCACAAGAGCAATGGTTTAGGTTTATATGTGAATAATTAACTTCGAATCTCTTCGTCATTTATTCACCTATAATGCGAAAGGTGTTTGAACCTTTCAAAACTGAACAAAACAGAAACGCCTCTATTAAAACATCCTTAGAAAGGAGGTGATCCAGCCGCACCTTCCGATACGGCTACCTTGTTACGACTTCACCCCAATCATTTGTCCCACCTTCGGCGGCTGGCTCCAAATGGTTGCCTCACCGACTTCGGGTGTTACAAACTCTCGTGGTGTGACGGGCGGTGTGTACAAGGCCCGGGAACGAATTCACCGCGGCATGCTGATCCGCGATTACTAGCGATTCCGACTTCATGCAGGCGAGTTGCAGCCTGCAATCCGAACTGAGAATGGTTTTCTGAGATTTGCTCCGCCTCACGGCTTCGCTCCCCGTTGTACCATCCATTGTAGCACGTGTGTAGCCCAGGTCATAAGGGGCATGATGATTTGACGTCATCCCAACCTTCCTCCGGTTTGTCACCGGCAGTCGCTCTAGAGTGCCCACCTTTACGTGCTGGCAACTAAAACTAAGGGTTGCGCTCGTTGCGGGACTTAACCCAACATCTCACGACACGAGCTGACGACAACCATGCACCACCTGTCACTCTGTCCCCCGAAGGGGAACCTTTTATCTCTAAAAGTAGCAGAGGATGTCAAGACCTGGTAAGGTTCTTCGCGTAGCTTCGAATTAAACCACATGCTCCACCGCTTGTGCGGGCCCCCGTCAATTCCTTTGAGTTTCAGCCTTGCGGCCGTAATCCCCAGGCGGAGTGCTTAATGCGTTAACTCCAGCACCAAGGGGCGGAAACCCCCTGACACTTAGCACTCATCGTTTACAGCGTGGACTACCAGGGTATCTAATCCTGTTTGCTATCCACGCTTTCGCGCCTCAGCGTCAGTTGCAGACCAGAGAGCCGCCTTCGCCACTGGTGTTCCTCCACATATCTACGCATTTCACCGCTACACGTGGAATTCCACTCTCCTCTTCTGCACTCAAGCCAATCAGTTTCCAATGACCTTCCACGGTTAAGCCGTGGGATTTCACATCAGACTTAATCGGCCGCCTGCGCGCCCTTTACGCCCAATAATTCCGGACAACGCTTGCCACCTACGTATTACCGCGGCTGCTGGCACGTAGTTAGCCGTGGCTTTCTCGTTAGTTACCGTCAAGGTACCGACCTATTTGAACGGTACTTGTTCTTCACTAACAACAGAGTTTTACGATCCGAAGACCTTCATCACTCACGCGGCGTTGCTCCGTCAGACTTGCGTCCATTGCGGAAGATTCCCTACTGCTGCCTCCCGTAGGAGTCTGGGCCGTGTCTCAGTCCCAGTGTGGCCGATCACCCTCTCAGGTCGGCTACGCATCGTGGCCTTGGTGAGCTGTTACCTCACCAACTAGCTAATGCGCCGCGGGCCCATCCGTAAGTAGTAGCTAATGCCACCTTTTAACCTTTTCCCAGGTGGGAAAAGGGATCATCCGGTATTAGCTCCGGTTTCCCGAAGTTATCCCAGTCTTACGGGCAGGTTGCCCACGTGTTACTCACCCGTCCGCCGCTCACGTCAGGGAGCAAGCTCCCATCGGTTCGCTCGACTTGCATGTATTAGGCACGCCGCCAGCGTTCGTCCTGAGCCAGGATCAAACTCTCATGTAAGAGTCTAAACTAGCTCATTAATCAAATTCATTGACGTTTCGTTTTGTTCAGTTTTCAAAGGTCAAACTGTTTCGCGCTTTTTTGAAGCGACTTATATATAGTAGCATACTTTATTTTTTGTGTCAAATTTTTTATTTACCTTTTTTTGAGCAACGAATATTATAATAACATCACTAGCTTTTATCGTCAACCTTTTTTATAAAGAATTTTAAATTATATTTTATTGATGTGCGAAAAGAAACGTTTAAAAAAACATCCGTCTTTCTAACCGGATGTTCAAGTAATGATAAAGCTTTTTATAATCGCTAGTGCTAGTACACCTGGAATTCCTAAAAACCCAGAAACTGCGGATGTAATGAAATTAATTGGAACATGGAGTCCAATTTGACTTCCGAGAACATTTAAAAAGAAAAGAAATATAGCACCGATTGTTAGTTTCATCACTGCCTGTCCTATCCAACGAATTGGCTTAACTGATGTACCAATGAGAAGCAACACAAAAATAAGCCCAACAAATATAGAAATGACAATGAATGGTTCCAACATTTAACCTCCCATTCCATAATATCATCTTCATACATAATATATGAGGGAATGGATTAAAAAGAACCTACTATCTATCTAACGATATTTTTCTCTTCTTTGCTTCCTTAAATAAGTAGAAATACTTTATTTTGGAGATTTTTTCATGATATAGAAGTTCATCACTATATTCAAAGCTTATTTGAACCAAGTGACGTTGTTGTTCCCAGTCTTCTTTCAATTTCTCCATTAATTCCACTAATTTCATATCATACTCTTCCCGCAGTTTTTCCTTCCTATTAAACATAGACACACCTCGATCGCAACCTATACTTCTCTTCTACCTTCCAGTGCCTTGGACAAAGTTACTTCATCTGCATACTCTAAATCCCCACCTACTGGGAGACCATGAGCAATCCTCGTAATTTTTATCCCCGAAGGCTTCAATAAACGGGAAATATACATAGCTGTTGCTTCTCCCTCAATATTGGGGTTGGTTGCCAATATAACTTCTTGGATCGTTTCATCTTGTAATCTTTTTAATAAATCAGGAATATTTATATCTTCTGGCCCGACACCATCCATCGGTGAGATCGCACCATGTAATACATGATATAATCCATTAAACTCTCTCATTTTCTCCATTGCGATGACATCCTTTGGATCTTGAACGACACAAAGGAAACTGCGGTCGCGACGTTTATCTTCACAAATATAGCAAGGATCTTGATCCGTAATATGGCCACAGATCGAGCAAAAGCCCAAATCTCTTTTAGCATTAACAAGTGCTTTTGCAAAGTCTAGTACGTCATCTTCTTTCATACTTAGTACAAAAAATGCCAGCCGGGCAGCTGTTTTCGGCCCAATACCTGGCAATTTCATGAAGCTATCAATAAGCTTCGATATTGGTTCTGGGTAGTGCATTATTTATGATTCCTCCTAGAGACCTGGAAGATTTAGCCCCTTTGTAAATTGCCCCATCTTTTTGTTTGTTATCTCTTCGACTTTCTTTAAAGCATCATTAGTAGCAGCTAACACTAGATCTTGGAGCATTTCGATATCATCTGGATCTACAACTTCTTCTTTAATAATGACATCAAGAACTTCTCTATGTCCGGATACGACAACTGTAACCATGCCGCCTCCAGCACTTCCTTCAATCCGCTCTTCACCTAAATCTTCCTGAGCCTTTGCCATTTTCTTTTGCATTTTTTGCATTTGCTTCATCATACCTTGCATATTTCCCATTCCACGCATTTTTTCCAACCTCCAAGTGTTTTTTAGTCTTTGATTTCTAATAAATCAGGACCAACAAGCTTTTTTGCTTCAGCAACGAGTGGATCCTCTTGTCTCTCACCTTCAACAGAAGATGAATCCTTTTTCTGATTTTGAATAAATTGATCTCGGATATTCTTCCATTGTTCTTGAGGAGCTCCAAGCACTTGATATGAATGACCAGTCAACTCTTGTAGTGCATTTGTGACTGTATTTAAAAAGTGCTCGTTTTCCAGCGCCATTTGGCAATGAATTTCATATTTAAATTTTATCACAAAGCCTTCGGGAGATGCGGCTACAGGTTTTGCATCGTTCAATAACGCTGCTTGAGAGCGCATTTTTCGTTGGTTTAACATTTCTAACATGTTGCCCCAACTATTCTTTATGAGATTTAAATCCTCTCTTGTCGCGCGTTTTAATATCTCTTTTATTTTGCCCGTTTGCACTTTGAAACCTTTTCTAGAACGAGGCGATTTTTTCGTTGACGATGCTTGTTTATTGTTCCTTTCCCCGATGACATTGCTGTTTCTTAATTCCTCAACCTGTTTTTCTAATTGTTCGATCTTCGTCATAAGTTGTTGAATCTGCGGGATATCAACTGCTTGTTTCCGTGTATCGACTTGGCATAATTGAACCAATGCCACTTCCACATATACTTGACTATGATTTGAAAATCGCATTTCTTGCTGGGTTTTATTTAAAATATCTATATATTTGTAAATTTGTTCAGCGGTTATTTTTTTAGTCAGCTGGCGAAAATCGTCATCTAGCACGACTCTCTCTAGTGACTCATCTAAGGTTGGTGCCGTTTGATACAGAAGTATATCCCTGAAATATAAAATGAGATCTTCCGCAAAACGCGCAGGATCTTTCCCTTCTAAAATGAGTTCCTCAAGAAATTGGAGAGCCGTTGATACATCCTTATTCACAATCGCCTCTGCTAACTTATTTAATAATGCTTGTGCAACAGAACCGGTAACAGTTAGCGCATCATCCAACGTTATTTTTCCATCACTAAAAGATATCGCTTGATCTAATAAGCTGAGCGCATCACGCAAACCACCTTCAGCAGCTCTCGCAATAACATGTAACGCTGCATCCTCGTATTGTAAACCAGTCTCGTTTGCCACATACATCATTCTCTTAACAATTTCATTTGTTGTAATTCTTTTAAAATCAAAACGCTGACATCTTGAAACAATTGTCAACGGTATTTTATGTGGTTCCGTCGTTGCTAAGATAAAAATAACATGTTTCGGCGGTTCTTCCAATGTTTTTAGTAGTGCATTGAATGCTTCTGTCGTAAGCATATGCACTTCATCAATAATATACACTTTATATTTTGATCTACTAGGAGCAAACTTCACTTGATCGCGGATATATTTAATCTCATCTATTCCTCGATTGGAAGCTGCATCCATCTCAATCATGTCAGTGTTAGAGCCATCGGTTATCCCTTGACACGTCATACACTCATTGCACGGTTCTGATGTTGGTGAATTTTCACAGTTGACCGCTTTTGCTAATACTTTAGCAGCACTTGTTTTTCCTGTTCCACGCGGGCCGGAAAATAGATAAGCATGCGATATCTTCTGTTCTAGGAGGGCATTTTGCAAAGTAGTTGTTACATGTTCTTGCCCAACGACATCATTAAATGTTTGCGGTCGCCAAACACGATACAATGCTTGGTAACTCATGACTCTAACCCTCCTCTATTTCATCATACCTCTTTATTATAACCTATCTAAATTCATTTTTACAAAATGTAAATATACGTGAATGTAAAAACTTAGACATAAGATGCAAATTAAAATACAAACTACCCTTTTAACATCTATATCTACGTAACCAACTTTTCATTCAAAAAAGTTCATAAAATGAAAAAACTCATCCATATATATTTGGATGAGTTGGATTATGTAAGGAACTGCCGCGCACCTTCCTTCGACTGCCATTCATAAGCGTTACTTAAGCAGTTAGCTCAATCCAGGCTACCTTGCGGCACATGGAAGGTTCCACTTAATGCTGCTTCCTTCCGGACCTGACATGGTTCATGGATTTCCATTGCGCAAGACCCAAATGTCAACACCACTTACTTAAGGCAGACCTTATGAATGAACAAGCCTAGGGAAGGAATTCGATCCCGCTAGAGCGGATTGCGGGTACAGGGCTCCGCTACTCCCCCATCTAGCACGGCAAAGTTGTTACCATTATTTATTGTGTCATATAGACACATTAATTATTATACTTGGATAATGTGAAAAAAGCAACCTTTTTCACATTATATCTTTTTCAAGCTTCTTTCGCAAACGAATTTTTTTAAAAAAACTGGTCAATAATGTTCGACACTCGGCTTCAAGCACACCGCTGATTACTTCACTTTGATGATTAAATCGTTTATCAGTTAATAAGTTCATTAAAGTGCCAGCACAACCCGCTTTTGGATCGGATGCACCATAATATACCTTTTCTATTCTTGATAAGATGATTGCACCGCTACACATCGCACATGGTTCGAGTGTAACATACATTTCTGTTCCTTCAAGACGCCACGTTCCTAATTTTTCACATGCTCGTTGAATCGCTAGTAATTCAGCATGTGTAACAGCATTTTGCGATGTTTCTCTTAAATTATGAGCCCTCGCAATTACTTCACCTTCTAAGACAATAACTGCACCTATTGGAACTTCTTCTTTTTCAGCCGCTTTTTGCGCTTCAGCTATGGCCATTTTCATATAATTTTTTTCTAAATCAGTTACCAAAATAACACCCCATTTTTTCTGACAATTATAGTAACAAGATAATAGACAACATAACATTTCTTTCTCATATGAAACATATATTAATAAAAATGTTCTTAAGATAATAGGAGGTATGTAGCTTGCAAATTCATGTTGTTCAACCTGGACAATCGCTTTTTCAAATTGCAAATGCTTATGGTATAGATTTCAATGAAATAGTAGAAGCAAATGAAATACCTACTCCTGAAAAATTAGTTGTGGGACAATCACTTGTTATCCCTATAGTCGGTCATTACTATACGGTAAAAGCCGGAGATAGTCTATGGTCTATCGGACAAAAATTTCGTATTCCTTACCAAACAATCGCTAATATCAATCAGATAAATGTCAACAAACCGCTTCAAATCGGAATGCGTCTTTATATCCCGCAAGACCAGAAAAAGAGAAAAATAGAAGTTAATGCTTATGTTGAGCCGATTGGTAAAGCAGTGTCTCCTACACTCGAAAATATAACAAGACAACTCGCCCCCTATTTAACCTATTTATCTCCATTTGGTTATCTTGCCAAACGCGATGGCACCTTAGAAGGATCACCACTTGGTAACCTCCCCGACATTGCCAAAGCAAACAAAAATGTATTAGTCATGGTAATTGCAAATATAGAAGAAGGAGCATTTAGCGCAGAATTAGCAAGGATTATACTAAATGATATGGAGATACAGGATAAATTTCTTCAAAACATTATTCAGATTGCAAAGCGAGAGGGATTTGAAGATATTCATTTTGACTTTGAATTTTTACGACCAGAGGATCGTGAAGCATATAATCATTTCCTTCGAAAAGCAAAGCAAATGTTCCAAAAAGAAGGGTTTTTATTATCAACCGCATTAGCTCCAAAAACGGGTGCAACGCAAAAAGGACAATGGTATGAAGCACATGATTATAAAGCCCACGGCGAAATTGTTGACTATGTTATCATTATGACCTATGAATGGGGTTATAGTGGCGGTCCTCCGATGCCGGTCTCACCAATCGGTCCAGTTCGGGAAGTGCTAGAATATGCGGTGACAGAAATTCCTCCCGAAAAAATTTTAATGGGTCAAAACTTGTATGGCTATGATTGGACATTACCGTATGAAGAAGGAAAAGAATATGCAAAAGCGTTAAGTCCACAACAAGCGATTCAACTAGCACTGAAGTATCATACGGCTATTCAATATGATTATAAAAATCAAGCTCCATATATCGAATATATAGATGAAAATAATAAAGAACATATTGTATGGTTTGAAGACGCAAGGTCTATTCAGGCAAAATTCCAGCTATTAAAAGAGTTAAATCTCAGAGGGATAAGTTATTGGAAAATTGGGCTCGCATTCCCACAAAATTGGTTACTGATTACAGATAACTTTGAAGTAGTAAAACGAAAGTAGATAATGATCCAAATGGGGGATGTTATTTTTAACTATACAAAATCGACATAGTCGTTCCTATTGCCCTGCATATCAAGAAAAAAGAAAATTCGCTACATTTATGAGCGAATTTCCATATCTCCAATATTTATGCGCTTTTTTAAATGGCGGAGGAAGAGGGATTTGAACCCCCGCGCGGTTTGACCCGCCTCTCGGTTTTCAAGACCGACCCCTTCAGCCAGACTTGGGTATTCCTCCTTATTCGACAAAAAATAATTTATCATATTTTAAACAGTTTGTCAACAAGAAAGGGGAGATCTTTTCTCCCCTTTTTCTTTTTAGTTACGCTCAATGGCTTTTTTATTTCTCATATATGGACGAAGTACCTCTGGTATCACAACGGTACCGTCTTCTTGCTGATAATTCTCTAAAAATAGCCGCTACTGTTCGACCAATCGCTAGCCCAGAACCATTCAATGTATGAACATGCTCTGGTTTTGCCTTTTGATCCCGTCGGAAACGAATATTTGCCCTTCTCGCTTGAAATGCTTCAAAGTTACTGCAAGATGATATTTCACGGTATGTGTTATAACTTGGAATCCACACTTCTAAATCATATTTCTTTGCAGCGGTAAAGCCAAGATCCGCCGTACACATACTCATTACCCGATAAGGTAGTTCTAATAACTGTAAAACCTTCTCCGCATTTGCTGTCAACTTTTCTAGTTCATCATAAGAATGTTCTGGCTTTACAAACTTAACTAGTTCGACCTTATTAAATTGATGTTGGCGAATGAGTCCCCGTGTATCTCTGCCAGCAGCACCTGCTTCTGATCGGAAACATGCACTATAAGCAACATATTTAAAAGGAAGATCGTCTCCATTTAAAATTTCATCACGATGATAGTTTGTCACCGGAACTTCCGCAGTTGGGATTAAAAAGTAATCTTCATTTTCAATTAAAAATGAATCCTCTTCAAACTTAGGCAATTGGCCTGTTCCAGTTAAGCTTGAGCGATTTACTAAATAAGGTGGAATCATTTCTTTATATCCGTGCTCTTCGACATGTAAATCTAACATAAAGTTTATGAGCGCTCGTTCTAAGCGTGCTCCTAATCCTTTATAAAAAACAAAACGACTACCTGTTACTTTCGCTGCTCGTTCAAAATCTAATATATCAAGCTCATTTGCAATATCCCAATGGGCTTTTGCTTCAAAGGGGAAGCTGGGTATTTCGCCCCATTTACGCACTTCAACATTATCATCTTCCGTCATACCGATCGGAACTGTTTCATGTGGAACATTCGGAATTGATAAGAGCAACTTTTCTAATGACGCTTCTACCTCTTTTAGCTTTTCATCTAATTTTTTAATATCACTTCCGACTTGTCGCATTTGAGAAATTAAATCATCCGCATCTTTTTTTTCGCGCTTTAATTTTGCAATTTGTTGCGATACTTCATTACGTTTATTTTTTAATTGTTCCGTTCTAACAATAGCTCCCGTCTCGTTTTATCCAATTCTTCAAAATGCTCAAATTCCGTTAAATCTTCGCCCCGATATTTTAATTTTTCTTGAATCTCAGCAAAATGCGTTCTTAAAAATTTCATATCTAGCATAACAATCGATTCCTCCTTATATTTAAAAATAAAAAACTCTCATCCCTTTAGACAGGGACGAGAGTTATCCGTGTTGCCACCCTAATTGAAAGCAGTCAGATTGCTTTCCACTTCATTTGCTAACGGTTTACACCGAAAGTGCTTAATAATCGTCTGATGTTCAACACTTTGCTCGAAGATGGATTCAAAAGTGTTATTCATCGATTTGCACCAACCATCGACTCTCTAAAGAATAACGGCTTTTTACTACTTCTTCTCAGCGCTTTTGCTCAATTTATGCATTAAATTTAGACTACTTAATTATTTACTCATTAAATTTAGATTACTTAATAATTTACTATAAATATGTACCGATTGCAACTTTTTTATACATTTTATAATCCACGATCTTGCATACGCTCTTCAGCTGCTAATGTCGAAATTTCAATTCCTTTCATTGCAGTTCCAAGATTCTTCGAAAGTTCAGTAATCAGTTCATAGTTTTTGTAGTTTTCGGTTGCTTGCACGATTGCTTTTGCAAATTTAGCAGGATTTTCTGATTTAAAAATACCAGATCCTACGAAAACACCGTCTGCGCCTAATTCCATCATTAGTGCCGCATCAGCAGGTGTAGCAACACCACCAGCTGCATAGTTTGCAACAGGTAATCGCCCCTGCTTTTTAATTTCTAGAAGAACTTCATATGGAGCACCTAATAGTTTTGCTTCGGTCATGATTTCATCTTCATCCATATGTACTAATTTACGTACTTGTGCATTAACTTTACGCAGGTGTCGAACCGCCTCAACGATATTCCCTGTTCCAGGTTCTCCTTTTGTTCGAAGCATAGAAGTACCTTCTCCGATTCGTCGAGCAGCTTCTCCTAAATCTCTGCATCCACAAACAAATGGTACATTGTACTCCTGTTTATTTAAATGGAATTCTTCATCTGCAGGTGTTAGCACTTCACTTTCATCGATGTAATCTACTCCCATTGACTCTAATACACGCGCTTCAACGATATGACCAATTCTCACTTTTGCCATGACTGGAATATTAACTGCATTCACCACTTCTTCAACGATGCGAGGGTCAGCCATTCTAGCAACACCGCCAGCCGCTCGTATATCAGATGGTACTCGTTCTAATGCCATAACCGCAATAGCTCCGGATTCTTCAGCTATTTTTGCTTGTTCAGCATTGACCACATCCATAATGACGCCGCCACTTCTAATTATTTTATCTGTTTGTTCTGCAGAGTTTGTCATTTTTTATCCCCTTCCTTACATTTAGTATGTTAAATAGTATAATCCTTATTTAACCGCTAAAGTTACAGCATTGTCAAGGCTCTGCTGAACGAAAACACTCAAATAAGGGCGAATGAATACGATCAATAACAACAATGGTCGATATTAAAAATGATTGAATCGATTATTATTCACTTGAAAATAATAACATTTTTTCTAAAACCAGCCTTTTACTGTTTTTGTTGCACTGCCCCAAAGATCACCGATAAAGCCACCTATTCCACGAATAGACAAAGTAAACCAGTTCGCTTTTTCCACTTCTTTTTCAGTGACAACATTTACTGATGGTTCTGTTTCTAAATATCCCAATTTGTCATTATCTCCATTTTTTGCCGTTAATGTACCAACAGTTTCTCCTTTTTTAACTACTGCATTTAGGGCGCCGTCATTATTTACTTTTTTCTCATCAACAGTGAAAATCGGTTTATAGGAATCTTTTTCGTTATTTTTAATGACAACTTTTAATGGAGATTTCGTGTGAATCTGAACCTCTTTATCTTTTCCCTTTGACACTGGGAGACTCTCATTCTTCTTTATTTTATATTTTGCAGGATATAGTTCTTGAACAGAAAAATTATTATAGGCATAATCCATTAATTTTTTTGTTTCATTAAAGCGTGCTTCAAATGTACCGTTTCCATTTTTATCTACAGCATTCATGACTACTGTAATAACTCTCATTCCATCACGTTCGGCAGTACCAGTAAAACAAAATCCAGCAAAGTCGGTTGTTCCTGTTTTTAATCCATCTACTCCTTCATAACCATAAACTAATGAAGGAAGCATGAAGTTCCAGTTCTCCATTGGAAGTTCATCTTCTGTTCCTTCTCGGAATATCTTTTTAGGAGTGCTCGCTGTTTTTATCACTTCAGGGAAGTCTTGAACTAAATGAGCCGCAAGTTTAGCTGTTGATCGTGCGGACATCATGTTTTCTTCCTCTGCTTTTGTTCCTTTCGGATGCATTCCTTTTAAATCTTTATTATTTAAGCCACTAGAGTTAACAAACTTGTAATCTTTTAATCCAAGTTCTTTTGCTTTTTTATTCATTAGTTTAATAAATTCGGTTTCTGAACCAGCGATTGATTCTGCAATTGCAATTGTTGCAGCATTAGCAGAATAAATAGCCATTGCTTCGTATAGCTCACGAATTGTATATGTAGCATCTTTCCTTAAAGGTACGTTTGATAGGGAAAGATCTTGTGAAACTTTATAGACATAGTCAGAAACTTGATACTTTTGATCCCAACTAATTTTTTTCTCTTTAATTGCCTCAAAAAGCAGATATTCAGTCATCATTTTAGTCATTGAAGCGATACCTAGTACCTCATCTGCATTTTTTTCATAAAGTATCTTTCCGGTACTTTCTTCTACTAAAATAGCTGCATCAGCATGGATGTCCAAATGATCCGCTGCATAGGATTTTTCTGGGAATTGGAGGAATCCAAAGGACATCAGCAGGGCAGCTACACAAGCAACATATTTTCGTATATATTTCTTCTTTTTCACTCGTAATGCCCTCCATCTTCATTATGTACAAGCCCTTAGTTATTTTATCATAGTTTATTTCCATTGAGTAGATGAAGGATAGATTAAAAATAAATTAATGACAGGATCCATACGGTAAATAGTATGAATCCTGTCATTTTATTCTATAATAGGCTGTAATTTGGTGCTTCTTTCGTGATTTGAACGTCGTGCGGATGACTTTCTCTTAAGCCTGCACCAGTCATTCGAATTAATTGTGACTTTTCGCGGAGTTCATATAAATTTTTTGCTCCACTATAACCCATACCAGAGCGTAATCCACCAATTAGTTGATAAACGGTATCAGCAAGTGGGCCTTTATATGGAACTCGTCCTTCAATGCCTTCAGGTACAAATTTTTTGGCATCCTCTTGGAAATAACGATCTTTTGAACCTTTTTCCATCGCAGCAACAGAGCCCATTCCCCGATAAGTTTTAAATCTACGTCCTTGATAAATTTCCGTTTCTCCTGGACTCTCTGATGTTCCTGCTAAAAGACTTCCAAGCATTACTGCATGTCCTCCACTAGCTAGTGCTTTAACGATATCACCAGAATATTTAATACCGCCATCTGCAACAATGGCTTTTCCATGTTTTCTTGCTTCTGTTGCACAGTCATAAATGGCTGTAATTTGCGGAACACCAACACCGGCAACAACCCGAGTGGTACAAATAGAGCCTGGACCAATACCGACTTTGACAATGTCTGCTCCAGCTTCAATAAGCGCTTTTGTCGCTTCTGGAGTAGCGACGTTCCCAGCGATAATATTTAATTTAGGATATGCTTCTCGAATAGTTCTTACTGTTTCAATGACGCCTTGAGAGTGACCATGTGCCGTATCAACTACAATCACGTCAACATCAGATTTGACAAGCATCTCGACGCGCTTCATCATATCACCAGTTACGCCTACCGCAGCTCCAACAAGCAGTCTACCTTTATCATCTTTCGCTGAATTAGGAAATTCAATGACTTTTTCAATATCTTTAATTGTAATAAGTCCTTTCAAAACACCATTATCATCTACTAGTGGTAATTTTTCAATGCGATGTTGCTGTAAAATTTCTTCTGCTTCTTGTAAAGTCGTACCGACTGGAGCAGTAACTAAATTTTCTTTTGTCATCACATCCTCAATGACAATGGAATAATCACGAATAAATCGTAAATCACGATTCGTTATGATACCAACTAGTTTTAGTTCTTCATTATTGTTGACTATAGGAACACCTGAAATACGATATTTCCCCATCAAATGCTCTGCATCATAAACTTGGTGCTTTGGAGTTAAGTAAAACGGATTTGTAATCACGCCACTTTCTGAACGTTTTACTTTATCTACTTGCTCGGCTTGTTGTTCAATACTCATATTTTTATGAATAATACCTATTCCACCTTGACGTGCCATTGAAATCGCCATTTTGGCTTCCGTAATGGTATCCATTCCTGCACTCATTAAAGGTATTTTTAATTTCAATGTTTCCGTCAGGTCGACACTTACATCAACATCCTTAGGTAAAACATCTGATTTTGCTGGCATTAACAATACGTCGTCAAAGGTTAAACCTTCTTTTGCAAACTTAGATTCCCACATTTTTTTCGTCCCCCTAGCCCAAAATATTATTAGTAGGTTATCAATTGGTTAAAATACTGTCAAGGCATTGCTTATATGTTGTACTTTTCAAATAATTCGGAGGTTATACTTTATGGATACTTTTCCTTCAAATACTTGGAATTTATTGCACCTCTTTCAGTCTACTTCACACACTCAAAAATATTTACAGTCAACATACAACTACCATCATATTGAAGAAAGCGCAAAAAAAAGCTATGAAAAATGCTACCCTTTTATGTATTATCTCGAACAAGGGGAATTATATTATACCCAGGCAAAGAATGCACCCTTTTCCATTCAACCGATGCTCTTATTTTATGGACTCGTACATTTATTAAAAGCATGTGTATTAACAGTCGATCCTAGCTATCCCAAAACAACAAATGTTCTAGCTCATGGCGTTACTTCCCGCAAACGGAAAAAACAAAACTACCGTTTCTCCCAAGATACAGTAAAAATTCAAAAGCACGGACTACTCCCACATTTATTTGAGAAGATCTATTTTATCCAACATTTTGATGGAGAAAAAATTTCAATGGGTCAATTGTTAGAACAAATACCAGAACTTGCTGAATGTCACTTTTACTTAAATGGTTTCAATCCTTTTATTACGATTGAAAAGGAAGGCACTCAATATAAGATACCGAGTAAAGCATTAGATCATTTTTATATGACACCTAGGCGAATGAAGGAATTTTTAAATCAACTCCACCCAATAAAGTTACATTGGAAAAAGGCAAATGAAAACGAGATGCTCTTTACAGTTGAAGGACATGCCCAGCTAAAACAGCCATTTCGTTACAATGTTGTTGAGAAAAAATATGTTCTACCATGTAATAAAACAAGAGTAATGCTACTACCGGAAATAATTATTCACTATTTGCTTCTATACAATTTAAGTATGATTTCTCGATATGAGACAGAGTGGTGGAAAGAATTAATAAAATTAAAGCCAACAAATGATTACCCAATGATTGACTCTTTTCTTAACATTACAATGAATAAAAGTCCTGCACTTATCCTTTCCTATCTCCAATCTCATTTAGTGATATGACTATCCATAGTAAAATAACGAATCAAAATGACAAAAAAACCACAGAGTGAGATCCTCTATGGTTTTATTTGCCTGGCAATGTCCTACTCTCGCAGAGGGTGATCCTCCACTACCATCGGCGCAGAGAAGCTTAACTTCCGTGTTCGGGATGGGAACGGGTGTGACCTTCTCGCCATCATCACCAGACAGATATATTGTTATGTTATTCTTTCAAAACTAGATAGATGAGAAGAAAAGTAATACCGAGAATATTTCAGCCGTGTTCATCAAACACGACTTGTGCTTGTCGCGACTTACAGTCGTTTACGCTTTTCTATTGTCTAGCTGTCACTCCTCGTCGCTCGAGGTCACAAGCTTCTTTGCTGTGGTGGTAAAAAGCCACCTCCTCGCAAAGCATCTTGTGCTTGTCGCGACTTACAGTCGTTTACGCTTTTCTATATAGATTAAGTCGTTTTCGATCGATTAGTATCTGTCAGCTCCATGTGTCACCACACTTCCACCTCAGACCTATCAACCTGATCATCTTTCAGGGATCTTCAATAGCTTAAAGCTATGGGAAATCTCATCTTGAGGGGGGCTTCATGCTTAGATGCTTTCAGCACTTATCCCGACCATACGTAGCTACCCAGCTATGCCCTTGGCAGGACAACTGGTACACCAGCGGTATGTCCATCCCGGTCCTCTCGTACTAAGGACAGCTCCTCTCAAATTTCCTACGCCCACGACGGATAGGGACCGAACTGTCTCACGACGTTCTGAACCCAGCTCGCGTACCGCTTTAATGGGCGAACAGCCCAACCCTTGGGACCGACTACAGCCCCAGGATGCGATGAGCCGACATCGAGGTGCCAAACCTCCCCGTCGATGTGAACTCTTGGGGGAGATAAGCCTGTTATCCCCGGGGTAGCTTTTATCCGTTGAGCGATGGCCCTTCCATGCGGAACCACCGGATCACTAAGCCCGACTTTCGTCCCTGCTCGACTTGTAAGTCTCGCAGTCAAGCTCCCTTGTGCCTTTACACTCTGCGAATGATTTCCAACCATTCTGAGGGAACCTTTGGGCGCCTCCGTTACCTTTTAGGAGGCGACCGCCCCAGTCAAACTGCCTACCTGAAACTGTCTCCCGCCCCGATCAGGGGCGCGGGTTAGAAGGTCAATACAGCTAGGGTAGTATCCCACCAGTGCCTCCACCGAAGCTAGCGCTCCGGCTTCCATGGCTCCTACCTATCCTGTACAAGCTGTACCGACATTCAATATCAGGCTACAGTAAAGCTCCACGGGGTCTTTCCGTCCTGTCGCGGGTAACCTGCATCTTCACAGGTACTATAATTTCACCGAGTCTCTCGTTGAGACAGTGCCCAGATCGTTGCGCCTTTCGTGCGGGTCGGAACTTACCCGACAAGGAATTTCGCTACCTTAGGACCGTTATAGTTACGGCCGCCGTTTACTGGGGCTTCGGTTCACACCTTCGCTTACGCTGAGCGTTCCCCTTAACCTTCCAGCACCGGGCAGGCGTCAGCCCCTATACTTCGCCTTGCGGCTTCGCAGAGACCTGTGTTTTTGCTAAACAGTCGCCTGGGCCTATTCACTGCGGCTCTCTCGGGCTTGCACCCTACCAGAGCACCCCTTCTCCCGAAGTTACGGGGTCATTTTGCCGAGTTCCTTAACGAGAGTTCTCTCGCTCACCTTAGGATTCTCTCCTCGCCTACCTGTGTCGGTTTACGGTACGGGCACCATCATCCTCGCTAGAGGTTTTTCTTGGCAGTGTGGAATCAGATACTTCGGGTACTATATTCCCCGCGCTATCACAGCTCAGCTTGTATGAAGACGGGATTTACCTCATCTTCAGCCTGACTGCTTAGGCGCGCTTTTCCAGCCGCGCGCTTACCCTATCCTCCTGCGTCTCCCCATCACTCAAACGGATGAAGGTGGTACAGGAATATCAACCTGTTATCCATCGCCTACGCCTTTCGGCCTCGGCTTAGGTCCCGACTAACCCTGAGCGGACGAGCCTTCCTCAGGAAACCTTTGGCTTTCGGTGGAAGGGATTCTCACCCTTCTTTCGCTACTCATACCGGCATTCTCACTTCTAAGCGCTCCACCAGTCCTTCCGGTCTGACTTCACTGCACTTAGAACGCTCTCCTACCACGGACACCTAAAGGTGTCCATCCACAGCTTCGGTGTTACGTTTAGCCCCGGTACATTTTCGGCGCAGAGTCACTCGACCAGTGAGCTATTACGCACTCTTTCAATGGTGGCTGCTTCTAAGCCAACATCCTGGTTGTCTATGCAACTCCACATCCTTTTCCACTTAACGTAAACTTTGGGACCTTAGCTGGTGGTCTGGGTTGTTTCCCTCTCGACTACGGATCTTATCACTCGCAGTCTGACTCCCAAGAATAAGTCTACGGCATTCGGAGTTTGTCTGAATTCAGTAGCCCGATGAGGGCCCCTAGTCCAAACAGTGCTCTACCTCCATGACTCTTTTCTTGAGGCTAGCCCTAAAGCTATTTCGGAGAGAACCAGCTATCTCCAAGTTCGATTGGAATTTCACCCCTACCCATACCTCATCCCCGCACTTTTCAACGTACGTGGGTTCGGGCCTCCAGTAAGTGTTACCTTACCTTCACCCTGGACATGGGTAGATCACCTGGTTTCGGGTCTACGACTTCATACTATACGCCCTATTTAGACTCGCTTTCGCTACGGCTCCATCTTTGCGACTTAACCTTGCATGAAATCGTAACTCGCCGGTTCATTCTGCAATAGGCACGCCATCACGCATAAATGCGCTCTGACTACTTGTAGGCACACGGTTTTAGGTTCTATTTCACTCCCCTCCCGGGGTGCTTTTCACCTTTCCCTCACGGTACTGGTTCACTATCGGTCACTAGGGAGTATTTAGCCTTGGGAGATGGTCCTCCCAGATTCCAACGGAATTTCACGTGTTCCGTTGTACTCAGGATCCACTTTAGAGAGACCGAAGTGTCGATTACAGGGTTATTACCTTCTGTGACGGACCTTTCCAGGTCGCTTCATCTACTTCGATCTTTTTTCACTCTGTGTAAAGTGTCCTACAACCCCAAGAGGCAAGCCTCTTGGTTTGGGCTCTTCCCGGTTCGCTCGCCGCTACTATGGGAATCGAGTTTTCTTTCTCTTCCTCCGGGTACTGAGATGTTTCAGTTCTCCGGGTATGCCTTCCATATCCTATCAATTGAGAGATGGATACTGTTCGATTAAAAACAGTGGGTTTCCCCATTCGGAAATCTTCGGTTCAAAGCTTGCTTACAGCTCCCCGAAGCATATCGGTGTTAGTCCCGTCCTTCATCGGCTCCTAGTGCCAAGGCATTCACCATGCGCCCTTTCTAACTTAATCTTAGACAAAAATAAATTGCGAATAAGAGCGTCAGCTTCTTCACATACTTTTGTATGCTCCGATGAGCACTCAATCGCTTCTTTTTTTGCCTTCCGTGATAAGCGATTATCACTTAAAATCTATCCAAAAGTGGCGATTCTCGGTTATTACTTGGTTACTTCTTCTCATATTATCTAGTTTTCAAAGAACAAAGCGATATGTGAATAATTGACTTCGAATCTCTTCGTCAGCTGCACTCACTCCCATCCTCACGTATTGGCATACGCTCCGATGGTCGTTCATTTGCTTCCTCGACCTTCTCGTCATTTATTCACCTATATTACTGCTTTCATAGCGTAAATGACTCATTTTGACTTCTCACTACAAGAAGCTTTTCATCATGTTTATGGTGAAGAGCCTAGCGGGATGTGAACCGCTGACCTCCTGCGTGCAAGGCAGGCGCTCTCCCAGCTGAGCTAAGGCCCCTTCATGTAGGATGGTGGGCCTGAGTGGACTCGAACTTGCACATTCGACCTCACGCTTATCAGGCGTGCGCTCTCACCAACTGAGCTACAGGCCCACATGAAAAATAATAAGCATCGATATGAAAGATCACTGGTCCTACGACTTTATCGCTGAATAGAATAACCCACTTGATTTATTGAAATATAAATGAAAGATAATTGAACCTTTCAAAACTGAACAAAACAGAAACGCCTCTATTAAAACATCCTTAGAAAGGAGGTGATCCAGCCGCACCTTCCGATACGGCTACCTTGTTACGACTTCACCCCAATCATTTGTCCCACCTTCGGCGGCTGGCTCCAAATGGTTGCCTCACCGACTTCGGGTGTTACAAACTCTCGTGGTGTGACGGGCGGTGTGTACAAGGCCCGGGAACGAATTCACCGCGGCATGCTGATCCGCGATTACTAGCGATTCCGACTTCATGCAGGCGAGTTGCAGCCTGCAATCCGAACTGAGAATGGTTTTCTGAGATTTGCTCCGCCTCACGGCTTCGCTCCCCGTTGTACCATCCATTGTAGCACGTGTGTAGCCCAGGTCATAAGGGGCATGATGATTTGACGTCATCCCAACCTTCCTCCGGTTTGTCACCGGCAGTCGCTCTAGAGTGCCCACCTTTACGTGCTGGCAACTAAAACTAAGGGTTGCGCTCGTTGCGGGACTTAACCCAACATCTCACGACACGAGCTGACGACAACCATGCACCACCTGTCACTCTGTCCCCCGAAGGGGAACCTTTTATCTCTAAAAGTAGCAGAGGATGTCAAGACCTGGTAAGGTTCTTCGCGTAGCTTCGAATTAAACCACATGCTCCACCGCTTGTGCGGGCCCCCGTCAATTCCTTTGAGTTTCAGCCTTGCGGCCGTAATCCCCAGGCGGAGTGCTTAATGCGTTAACTCCAGCACCAAGGGGCGGAAACCCCCTGACACTTAGCACTCATCGTTTACAGCGTGGACTACCAGGGTATCTAATCCTGTTTGCTATCCACGCTTTCGCGCCTCAGCGTCAGTTGCAGACCAGAGAGCCGCCTTCGCCACTGGTGTTCCTCCACATATCTACGCATTTCACCGCTACACGTGGAATTCCACTCTCCTCTTCTGCACTCAAGCCAATCAGTTTCCAATGACCTTCCACGGTTAAGCCGTGGGATTTCACATCAGACTTAATCGGCCGCCTGCGCGCCCTTTACGCCCAATAATTCCGGACAACGCTTGCCACCTACGTATTACCGCGGCTGCTGGCACGTAGTTAGCCGTGGCTTTCTCGTTAGTTACCGTCAAGGTACCGACCTATTTGAACGGTACTTGTTCTTCACTAACAACAGAGTTTTACGATCCGAAGACCTTCATCACTCACGCGGCGTTGCTCCGTCAGACTTGCGTCCATTGCGGAAGATTCCCTACTGCTGCCTCCCGTAGGAGTCTGGGCCGTGTCTCAGTCCCAGTGTGGCCGATCACCCTCTCAGGTCGGCTACGCATCGTGGCCTTGGTGAGCTGTTACCTCACCAACTAGCTAATGCGCCGCGGGCCCATCCGTAAGTAGTAGCTAATGCCACCTTTTAACCTTTTCCCACCTGGGAAAAGGGATCATCCGGTATTAGCTCCGGTTTCCCGAAGTTATCCCAGTCTTACGGGCAGGTTGCCCACGTGTTACTCACCCGTCCGCCGCTCACGTCAGGGAGCAAGCTCCCATCGGTTCGCTCGACTTGCATGTATTAGGCACGCCGCCAGCGTTCGTCCTGAGCCAGGATCAAACTCTCATGTAAGAGTCTAAACTAGCTCATTTATCAAATTCATTGACGTTTCGTTTTGTTCAGTTTTCAAAGGTCAAATTGTTCCGTCGCCCGAAGCGACTCTAATAATATAACATGAAAACCACTTGTTTGTCAATACCTTTTTCAAAAAAGTTTTGATAGTAACTTTAACTGTTGCTACCGCAATCCATTCTAGCAAGTTTAGTCTCATTATGCAAATGCTATTTTTAAAGAAGGATGTTGGCAACCATTATTAGTAAGGTTCTTCAGTTACAGCTATACATCAATTATATCGTAAAAAACAATTTAAAAGGACGATTTTACGATGGTATTTAACAATAAAAAAAGACAAGCATGCTTTCCAAGCGTACAGCCTTTTTATTATAAGTCAATCTAAATTATAGTTGATGTTTTTCATTGGTTCTCTCTTCCGCATCCATTCTAGATGAATTATAATCCTTAAAATGAGTGAGTCTTTATTATTTTCAAAATAGAAATCGACTAAAAAAGAAGCTGGGACAACAGCCTGACAACAGCCTTTTAAAATGAATAGAACCGCATGAAATCGAATTTAATTACCTTGATTTCATGCGGTTCTATTTTTATGATTTAATCTAAACTCAATTAATTTTCACCTTTTGTCCTATTTTCGTCAGGAATTTATTATTCGGACTCATCATGATGCTTATCCACCCTGTCTGTTTGCATTTCTGCATCTTCAGCAGATGATACTTGATCAGAATCTTCATCGTCGTCTTCTACTACTTTGGCAACTGTTGATACAGTTTCATTTTCTGCAAGTCGAATTAATTTAACGCCTTGAGCATATCTACCATACTGTGAAATGCTCTCTACAGGTATACGGATGAGTACTCCATCTTCTGTAATAAGCATTAAATCTTCGTCACCTTTCACTGTTTCCAACGCAATTACTGATCCATTATCTTTCGTAATCGTGCAAGTTTTCAACCCTTTTCCACCTCGAGATTGAATGCGGTATTGACCTGCTGGAGTTCTTTTTCCATATCCGTATTCTGTCACGATTAATACATCTTCATTTTCATCTAAAATTTCCATTCCGATCACTTCGTCACCCGGATTGAGGGTGATTCCCTTTACACCACTAGCTGTTCTTCCCATTGGGCGTACGTCATTCTCAGAAAAGTGAATCAGTAAACCATTTTTCGTACCGATTGCTATATTTTCATTACCATTTGTTAACTTTACTGAAATCAATTCATCCTCATCTCGCAAATGGATAGCAATGATACCATTGGATCTAATATTGGCAAATTCTGAGATAGCTGTTCTTTTGGCGAGTCCGTTTTTCGTTGTAAAGAAGAGATACCAATCATCAGAGAATTCATCGATTTGGATGATCGTATTTACCCACTCATCTTTTTCAATACCGAGCATATTAATTATTGGAATACCCTTCGCAGTCCGACTGAATTCTGGAATCTCGTAGCCTTTTGCTTTGTATACTTTTCCTTTGTTTGTGAAAAATAGGATCGTATCATGTGTCGAGGATGTTAGCAGATGTTGGACAAAATCATCTTTATTTGTCCCCATTCCTTGCACTCCTCTTCCACCTCTATGTTGGCTACGATAGGTGGTAATAGGCAAGCGCTTAATGTAACCATTATGAGTAAGTGTGACAACAATACTCTCTTCTGGAATGAGATCTTCATCTTCAAATTCAATTCCACCAGAAATGATTTCTGTTCGACGCTCATCATTAAATTGTTCTTTCACTTCTAATAATTCATTGCGAATGATTTCTAAAACTTTTTCTTCATCAGCTAAGATGTCTTTTAACTTTGCAATTCGTTTAATTAAATCATGATATTCAGTTTCAATTTTTTCTCTTTCTAGCCCGGTCAAACGTTGCAAACGCATATCTAGTATTGCCTGTGCTTGTTTTTCCGTTAGAGAAAAATTCTCCATTAAACCATTGCGGGCGATGTCCGTAGTTTTAGAAGCACGTATTAATGCGATAATTTCATCAATATGATCCAGCGCAATCCGCAATCCCTCTAGAATATGAGCACGTGTTTCTGCCTTTCTTAGTTCATAGGCTGTTCTTCTTCGAATAATGACTTTCTGATGATCTAGGTAATGAACGAGGCATTCTTTTAAATTTAATACTTTCGGTTGGTCATTAACGAGTGCTAGCATATTAATACCAAAGCTTGTCTGCATCGCTGTCAATTTATATAAATTATTTAATACGACATTTGCATTCGCATCTCTGCGAACTTCTATCACAATTCTCATACCATTTCGATCTGATTCATCACGTAAATCAGTGATACCGTCAATTTTTTTATCGCGTACAAGCTCTGCAATTCTTTCAATTAACTTCGCCTTGTTAACTTGAAATGGTAATTCTTGAACAATAATTGTTTCTCTTCCATTTGCTTTTTCTTCAATCTCTACCTTTGCGCGCATCGTAATTGAACCGCGACCCGTTTCATATGCTTTGCGAATGCCACTTCTGCCAACAATAAGTCCCGCCGTTGGAAAATCAGGTCCAACAATAAATTCCATTAATTCCTCAATTGTTATTTCAGGATTCTTACTTAGAGCCAGAATGCCATCAATTACTTCCCCCAATTGGTGAGGTGGAATATTTGTTGCCATTCCAACAGCGATTCCTGATGAACCATTCACAAGTAAGTTTGGAAAGCGCGATGGTAGTACAACAGGCTCACGCTCTGAACCATCGTAGTTATCAGCAAAGTCAATAGTATCCTTGTTAATATCACGTAGAAGCTCCATTGAAATCTTTGACATCCGCGCTTCTGTATAACGCATTGCAGCTGCAGAGTCGCCATCAACAGAACCGAAGTTACCATGACCATCAATCAGCATGTAACGATAGCTAAAATCTTGCGCCATGCGTACCATCGTATCATAAACTGCAGAATCACCATGAGGATGGTATTTACCAATTACTTCACCGACAATTCGTGCCGATTTTTTGTAAGCTTTATCTGACGTCATCCCCAAGTTATTCATTGCATATAAAATTCTTCTGTGGACTGGTTTTAATCCGTCCCTTACATCAGGCAAGGCACGAGCCACAATTACACTCATCGCATAATCTAAAAACGATGACCGCATTTCCTGACTAATATTTACTCCTTTTATATTGGAATCCGGTGTTTCTGGCATTAACGGAACCTCCTTTTAACAATAAAGAGAATGAGCAATCGGATCTGTACCGACAGCTAACATTCTATCGACATCATTTAATACTTTATTCAGTGCAGGTCATCTCTGATCAAATATTCCTTTTATGTTTAGGTACCGTTTATATTGGGAAAAAAGGAATTAAGGTATTCAAAGAATGCGTGTGCCACATGTGTGACGTATGTCATCATACATAAAAGTGGAAATAAAACTGCTTAAATAATGACAAATGGTACTTTTTCAGGGCTTTTTGAACAACCTCACATCATTAAATGTCTAAGTTCTTGACACTTAACGCATTTTCTTCAATAAACTGTCTACGTGGTTCCACTTTATCTCCCATTAGTACTTCAAATGTTTCATCTGCTTCAATCGCATCATCAAGACTAACTTGTAACAAAGTCCGCGTCTCGGGATTCATCGTTGTTTCCCATAGTTGTTCAGCGTTCATTTCACCTAAACCTTTGTAACGCTGAATCCCAGGCTTCGGTTGTTTAGGAAGTTTAGCTAATATCTCTTCTAATTGTCGATCATTATACGCATATTGGACTTTTTTCCCTTGTGATACTTTGTATAATGGCGGTTGTGCGATATATACGAATCCTGCTTCAATAAGCGGCCGCATGTAACGGAAAAACAGTGTGAGCAACAATGTTCGAATATGAGCACCGTCAACATCAGCATCCGTCATGATAATCAGCTTATGATAACGGGCCTTTGAAATATCGAACTCCTCACCGATACCTGTTCCTAAAGCAGTAATAATCGTTCCCACTTCATTATTTGATAAAATTTTATCTAACCGCGCCTTTTCAACGTTGATTATCTTCCCTTTTAATGGTAAAATTGCTTGGAAATGGCGATCGCGACCCTGCTTTGCGGAGCCACCTGCTGAATCTCCCTCAACGACATATAATTCACTAATTTCCGGATCTCTTGAGGAACAATCGGCTAGTTTCCCTGGTAAGTTAGATACTTCTAATGCGCTTTTCCGCCTTGTTAATTCACGGGCTTTTTTTGCTGCTACCCTTGCTCGAGAAGCTGTAATACCTTTTTCTACAATCTTGCGAGCAACATCCGGATTTTCCATCATAAACTTTTCAAAATGATCGGAAAAAATAGAGTCGGTTATCGTACGCGCCTTAGAATTACCAAGTTTTGTTTTCGTTTGGCCTTCAAACTGTGGGTTAGGGTGTTTAATCGACAAAACAGCTGTTAACCCTTCCCGCACATCTTCACCGATTAAATTTGGCTCACTTTCTTTGAAAAGGTTGTTTTTTCGCGCATAGTCATTAATTACTCTCGTTAGTGCTGTTCGAAAGCCAGATTCATGTGTTCCACCTTCATACGTATTAATATTATTTGCAAAAGAAAAAAGATTCATAGCAAATCCATCATTGTATTGCATGGCAACCTCAACCATGACACCGTCTTTTTCCCCTTCTACGTAAATCGGCTCTTCATGAATAACTTCTTTCGAACGATTTAAGTGCTCAACATATGATTTGATACCGCCCTCGTAGCAGTATTCATTTGTTCGATCATCTTCACGTTTGTCCTTAATCTTTATTTTAAGCCCTTTATTTAAAAAAGCGAGCTCACGTAAACGAGAAGACAATATATCATAATCAAATTCTAAAGTTTCCGTAAAAATCTCTGGATCAGGTGTAAAATGTATTTTCGTACCTGTATGATCGATTCCTTCTTCAACAACCTTCAAATCAAAGAGGGGAATGCCACGTTCATATTTTTGATAATAAAGTTTGCCATCACGAGCAACATACACTTCTAACTCTTTTGACAGAGCATTTACAACCGCGGAACCGACACCGTGAAGTCCACCGGAAACTTTATAACCGCCCCCACCAAATTTTCCGCCTGCATGCAGAACAGTCAAAATGACTTCCACAGCTGGTCGTCCCATTTTCTCTTGAATACCGACCGGGATTCCCCGTCCATTATCACTTACGGTAATACTATTATCTTTTTCAATAGTTACTTTAATTTCATCACAGTATCCTGCTAATGCTTCGTCGATACTGTTATCAACAATTTCCCAAACTAAATGGTGCAATCCCTTAGAGCTTGTTGATCCAATATACATGCCCGGACGTTTCCGAACTGCTTCTAAACCTTCTAAAACTTGAATTTGACTTTCATCATATGAATCATTTCTCATTTGCTCTTGCTCCATTACCATCCTGATTCACCCACACTTTCAAACGTGTATAATTTTTATGTTCGAACGGCGAACATCCCGAATAATTTATTTTTGGATGAGAAAAGACAAATTCTCCAAATCGAATGGAGAATAGAATTATTTATAAAAAAATATGTGGTGATTGACGTCTTAACATTCTTTTTTTTAATGTGGTTGAGGCTAGAGGAGAAAGATAAACTTGATCAGTTGTAATAACAATAGATTTATACGCACCTTTTGCAAGATCAAATATTTTTTTTGTCTCGTGCTTTAAAAATTCTTCTATAATCTTAGATTCTTTCGCACTATTTTTATCTAAAACGGCAATCATTTCACTTGTGCGAACCATCACATCCTCTCCCACATGCACATACATGATCTCACCTCATTTCAGCCTGGTCACTGAGCCACTAACTACTTCATAAGTAGCAGCTATATTTAAAGTGTCATGATCGATTCCTTCGACGCTCGTCGTTGTGACAAAAGTTTGTACTTTCCCTTGAATCGCATTTAACAAGTGAGATTGACGATAATCATCTAACTCTGACAATACATCATCTAATAATAAAATTGGGTATTCACCAATTTCTGAATGAATCAATTCTATTTCTGCTAATTTAACAGATAGAGCAGTCGTTCGTTGTTGCCCTTGAGAGCCAAACGTTTGCACATTATAATCATTAATAAAAAATAAGAGGTCGTCACGATGAGGTCCGACGAGGGTTACCCCACGGTCAATCTCTCTTTTTTTGATTTTGGAAAATTTCTCTTTGAATGCATTAGTTATTATTGACAAATCGGCTGTATCTGATACCTCTATTGACGGTTTATACTTGATTTGAAGCGCTTCTCGTTCCCTTGAAATACTGGAATGGATCGGTTTAGCCCATTTTTCTAGCAAATCAACGAATTCTATTCTTTTTACAATGATTTTAACCGCATACTCAATTAATTGATCTGTTAAAACTTCAAGCATTGTTAAGTCTGTTTCTCTTTGCAACTGCAACTGTTTTAAATACCGATTCCTCTGTCGTAATATCTTTTGATATCGATTCATATTGTGTAAGTACACAGAAGAAACCTGTCCTATTTCCATATCAATAAATCTCCGTCTACCTTGTGGACTTCCTTTTACAAGATGAAGATCCTCAGGGGCAAACATGACGATATTCATATTTCCAACATATTGGCTTAAACGACTTTGTTCAATATGATTCATTTTAGCTTTTTTACCTTTGCGGGAAATAATTAAGTCCATCGGAAAGGAGCTAGTATCCTTATTGAGCCTCCCTCTTATTTTAGCATACTCTTTATCCCAACGGATTAAATCTTTATCATTCGAAGTTCTATGAGATTTTGCCATTGCTAAAACATAAATAGACTCTAGCAAATTTGTTTTCCCTTGGGCATTTTCGCCTAAAATAACGTTTACCTTATCTTCAAAGGTGATTGATAAGGAATCATAACTACGGAAGTTCTTGAGCTCTAACTCTTCAATGTACATACAAGCAGCATTCCTTTATCATTACTTTGAAACGATGAATAACCCAATATTAGGTATGTGTACACGGTCACCAATAACCAATTTTCTCCCTCTTCGTTGATCTTGTTCACCGTTAATGAAAACATCATATTCACTCAAAAACCACTTCGCCATACCACCAGACTGAATGATATCAGCTAGTTTTAAAAACTGCCCTAACGTTATTGAATCCGTTTCAATTTCAATATGTTTTTCCACGTTCGTTCTCACTCTCTCATCAATTAGTGTCTATCCTTTATTTTACTAAACTTTAAATATAAACACAAAGTCGCTAAAAAGAAGCACATGAGGGAAAAAGCTTTATGAAAAATAGTGGGGCATTTATTACCTTTCTAAAAATGGAAGATATGTAAATCTGGAAAGATAAAAATTTCCTGTCTGGAATCGACAGGAAATTTTTTCTTTTAAAATGTTCTAACTGGCAAAATGAGTTGTAAGATAGAGCGGTCATTCACCGGTTGAATGATGAAAGGACTCATTGCACCTGTAAATTGAATGGTAATTTCCTGATCATCAAATGCTTTTAAGGCATCAAGCATATATTTTGGGCTGAAAGATATTTTTAACTCTTCCCCCGTCACATTTTCACTCTGTACTTCTTCAACCACTTTACCAACTTCAGGGGAATGAGAAGAAATCTCAATAAGTCCATTTTCTAATGTTGACAATTTAACGACGTTGTTATTAACCCCATCTCTAGCAAGTAAAGAAGCACGATCGATCGCTTGCATAAATTCTTTCGTGCCAATTGATATATCTGTTTTACTTATAGTTGGAATCAACTGGGCAGTATTCGGATAATTCCCTTCTAACAAACGAGAGTAGAAGAGAAGGTCTTTCATTTTAAAAAGTGCTTGATTTTCCGTCATCACAATTTCAACTACATCATTTGAATCTCCTAATAGCTTGCTTAATTCGTTTAAGCTTTTACCAGGAATAACAATATTAAATTCTGAATCTATCTTCGATTCAATGGACACTTTGCGCATGGCCAAACGATAACTGTCAGTTGCTACGCAAGTTAATTCGCCATTCGTTATTTTCCAGTTGACACCTGTCAAGATAGGGCGTGTTTCTGTAGTGGACACCGCGAACACAGTTTGTTTAATCACTGTTTTTAATATATCAGATGGAATCGTAAACATGTTCTCTTCTGAAATTTGTGGTAAATGTGGATATTCAGCTGGATCTAATCCATTTAAATTAAACTCTGCCTTTCCGGAGCGAATCACTGTTTGAAAATGATTGACAACTTCAATTTCAACTATTTCCATTGGCAATTTCTTCACAATATCATGAAAGAATTTAGCTTGTAATACGACTCCACCACTTTCATGTATTTCGACTATTTCCTCTTCATCATCTTCTTTAGGGATGAAAGATTCTATCGAGATATCTGAATCACTGCCGGTTAAAGTTACTCCTTCATCATCGACTATTATTTTAATGCCAGTCAATATTGGGATAGTTGTTCTTGACGTTACAGCTTTCATCACATCTTGAACACCTTGAATGAGCCGATCGCGTTGAATCGTAAAATGCATAACGTTCCCTCCGCTTTTTTCTTTGATCATTAAATAAATATTATATTATGTTTTAAAAATATCGTCGTAGTAATAGTAGGACTTGTTAACATGTGGATAACTTCCCTCTATTAAAGCAAACACAGCCTATCCACTTGTGGATAAACTGTGTATAGGTAGTGCTTAGTTATGAACATTACCCTTTCACTATGTGGAAGGATTTTTCAATATGTTTTTAATCTCAGCTATTTCTTTTTCCAACTGAGGATCTTTTTCGACTAGCTTTGAAATCTTCTCATGAGCATGAATAACAGTTGTATGGTCGCGTCCGCCAAATTCTTCCCCAATTTTCGGTAGCGAAAGATCAGTTAGTTCTCTGGATAAGTACATCGCTATTTGTCTAGGATACGCAATCGATCTTGTCCGTTTTTTTGCTTTGAAATCTTCTAGCTTTACATTATATTGTTCTCCAACGACTTGTTGGATGTCTAAAGGTGTAATTACTTTCGGTTTCGAACTAGGGATAATATCTTTTAGTGCTTCGGCAGCTAAATCAGCATTAATATCTTTGTTAATTAAAGATGAAAATGCTACAACTCGAATAAGTGCTCCTTCTAGTTCCCGAATGTTTGAATCAATTTGGTTAGCAATATAAAGCATTACTTCATTTGGTATGTCTAGACCATCCGCTTTTGCTTTTTTGCGTAAAATAGCAATGCGTGTTTCTAAATCAGGCGGTGTAATATCAGTAATGAGTCCCCATTCAAATCGAGAGCGCAAACGATCTTCCAAGGTAGGAATTTCTTTAGGAGGGCGATCACTCGAAATAACAATTTGCTTCTGCTTTCTTCGTGGAGTGTATTAAAAGTATGGAAAAATTCTTCTTGTGTTTGTTCTTTTCCGGCAAGAAATTGAATATCATCTATTAATAAAATGTCCACATTTCGATATTTATTTCGGAACTCAACCGCTTTATTGTCACGGATAGAATTAATAAATTCATTTGTAAACTTTTCAGAAGATAAATAAAGAACTTTTGCCGATGGATTATGTTCAATAACATAATGACCTATCGCATGCATTAAATGTGTTTTTCCTAATCCGACTCCGCCATAGATAAAGAGAGGATTGTACGCTTTCGCAGGGGCTTCAGCAACAGCAAGAGAAGCGGCATGAGCAAAGCGATTACCTGAACCGATAACAAAAGTATCAAACGTATATTTATTGTTCAACATATTTTTTGTGAAATCGGTCCGCTCTTTTTCTCGACGAACTTTTTGTTTTAAAAAGGATTTCTTTATTTCCTTATCTTCTTGATCTTGAGGAATGATGAATTTAACTTGCAACTGCTCGCCGGTTAATTCATAGAGCACTCCGGTAATTAATTGAGAATATCGTCCCTCCAACCAGTCACGGGCGAAATCATTCGGCACTGTGACGATAACGGTATCTCCTTGTAGAGAAGTTGCCTTTGTTGATTTTAACCAGGTTTCAAAGCTAGGCTTACTGATCTTTTTTTTCATACTCATAAGTGCTTTATCCCAAAGATCAGCTATGTTTTCCAATCCTTTACTCCCCCTTCGCGGTGATATGTACTCACTGTTATATAACAACGATACGCCACAAAATGAAAAATGAATAATAATGCAAACTTGTGCATGTGGATAAACTTATAATAAGGAAGAAAAGATGTTTTCGACAAAATACACTGTATGTGGACAAGTTTATCCATAGCACTAGAATAACTATCCACAAACTATTCACAAACTGTGGATAGCTCGTGTGTTCGTATAGTGATATTCAGAGTGAAAACACAATAATCATACCAAATAAATATAGAAGTAGCAATGACTTTTAAAAATTATCCACAAGGTCCCATTGTTGTGAATGAAAGTTTTCCACAAGGAGGTTATTTGTTGGTAACTTGTCAAAAAAGTTGTGAATGAAAAAAAGTATTGTCGAAATTTATCCACAGTGAAGCCTGATTAGATAGGAGGGAAATGCTCTCTATCTAATTGTTCTTTAAAAAAATGTTGACAATCATTTATCATGCTCTATATAATTAGAAAGAATGTTTACTATCGAAATGTATGAAATCCTCAGGGAGGTGTCATAAATGAAAAGAACATTTCAACCAAATAAACGAAAAAGAAGCAAAGTACATGGTTTCCGTGCACGTATGAGGACTAAAAATGGACGTAAGGTTATTGCTAACCGACGTCGGAAGGGAAGAAAAGTACTTTCCGCGTAGACCACTGAAACGTCTCAGTGGTCTTTTTTCTCATTAAATGAGGAATAATTGCCTTGCATGAGCACACTCTCTATCATTTTTATGATTTTATATTTCATATATGAGAGGGCATGTACTACTTAAGTTTATTTACTTCTTTAATGCAGGTGAATATATGAAGAAAGAATTTCGGCTAAAAAAAAATCGTGATTTTCAAGCTGTTTTTCGCAAAGGAAAGTCTTATGCTAATAGACAGTTCGTAGTTTACGTATTAGATAAGAAAGGTCAGTCACATTTTAGAATTGGATTGTCAGTCAGTAGAAGAATTGGTAACGCAGTAACTCGAAATCGAATAAAAAGATATATTAGACAATTTTTTCAAGAGTTGGAGAAAAGTATCGCGCAGGATAAAGATTATGTAATCATCGCCAGGAAACCGGCGGCCGAAATGGACTACCATCAAGTTAAAAAAAGTTTACAACATGTGTTAAAATTAGCAAAGGTGCTAAAACGCTCCTCAGCTTTAAAATAACAGTAAAAAATATGCAAAAATAAGATGCATTTATTTTGAAAGCTATTGATAAAGATTTTTACTATGAGTTGGGAGGATATTACGGTTGAAAAAAAGAATCATATTCATGATCTCGGTTATCGGATTGATTGCATTACTGTCTGGATGTACACAGATTAATCAGCCGATTACTTCGGAAAGTACAGGCTTTTGGAATCAGTACATCGTTTATCCGCTTTCTTGGCTCATCACCAAGGTAGCAGAATTAGTCGGAAATAACTATGGATTGGCAATTATTATTGTCACAATTATCATCCGTTTAGCAATTTTACCTTTGATGATAAAGCAATTGAAGAACTCAAAAGCATTGCAAGTGCTTCAACCAGAGATGGAAAAATTAAAAAAGAAATATAGTTCAAAAGATGCCCAAACACAACAAAAGATGCAACAGGAAATGATGGCATTATTTCAGAAACATGGAGTAAATCCATTGGCAGGTTGTTTTCCAATATTGATACAAATGCCAATCTTAATAGGGTTTTACCATGCAATTATGCGGACAGAAGAAATTGCAAAGCATCGCTTTTTATGGATGGAATTAGGTTCAAGTGATCCATATTTTATTTTACCACTATTAGCCGGTGTCACAACATTTTTCCAACAAAAATTAATGATGGCAGGAACAGAAAATCAAAACCCACAAATGGCAATGATGCTTTGGATCATGCCAATTATGATTATTATCATTGGTCTTAAATTACCAGCAGCACTTCCTTTATATTGGGTTATTGGTGGCTTATTTATGATTGTTCAAACATTCTTTATTAAAGGCCCAGATTTAAAGAAGGGTAGTGTGAAAGCAGGAAGTTCGGGGGGAGCGAAAAAGTGAAAAAAATAACTGCTACTGGACAAACAGTCGAAGAAGCAGTCGAGTCAGCTCTAGCTCAACTAAAAGCAACGCGAGATCAAGTGGAAATCAATATTATTGACGAAGGAAAAAAAGGCTTGCTTGGCCTTTTTGGGAATCGGGATGCAGTTGTTGAAGTCACGCTTAAACCAGATCCTATCGCTGTAGCAAAAGAATATTTGCAAACAGTCATCACCAAGATGGGAATTAACGCTTATATTGATGTCGAACAAGATGGTCGTATAGTAGAATTTAAAATAACAGGCGAAAAAATGGGCTTACTCATTGGTAAAAGAGGACAAACTTTAAACTCTTTACAATATTTAACGCAAGTAGTAGGGAATCACGTCTCAGATCGTTATTTGACTTTTTTGTTGAATCCTGAAGGATATCGTGAAAGAAGAAAAGAAACGTTACATCAGCTTGCGGAAAGGCTGGCGAATAAAGCCTTAGCATTAAAAAAATCTGTTAAACTAGAACCGATGCCTTCTTTTGAGAGGAAAATTATCCATACATCTTTAAGTAATAATGAAAATATAGAAACGATCTCTGAGGGAAAAGAGCCGTATCGTTATATCGTTATTAAACCAATATTATAATCATGTCATTATCCTCAAGCCTTTAAGCTGTTAAAATGCTTAGAGGCTTTTTCTTTATTCATATTTTCGTAATAATTGATGATTCAGAGAAAAATAGAAGCTTGTTAATGATCTAATGCCAGCGAAGAATACTTCTATATCCTAGCAAAATTTTAAGTAGGTCAGTTTCTTCGTCTTTTTCGTTTTATTGTTATTCACATGTGGATAAGTTAAAATAATAAAAGAAAATTATTAAGATGTGTATAAAATGATACATCGGTTACGGATGAATTTTGATGCATGTTAGCAGGTGTAGAAAGAAGAGTGATGAAAAAGATGCAATTAGATACAATTGCGGCGATTTCAACGCCGATGGGGGAAGGAGCAATAGCAATCGTTCGCCTAAGTGGAAAAAAAGCGATTGCAATTGCCGACCGTGTATTTCGGAGTCCCAATAATAAGTGTTTAAAAGAAATGTCTTCTCATACGATTCATTATGGTCATATAGTTGATCCAAATAATCAAGATCAACTAGTTGAAGAAGTAATGGTAAGTGTTATGAAAGCACCAAAAACTTTTACAAGGGAAGATATTGTAGAAATCAATTGTCATGGTGGATTAGTTTCTGTCAATAGAGTGTTACAGTTAATATTGACGAATGGCGCTCGTTTAGCAGAACCTGGAGAATTTACGAAACGGGCATTTTTGAACGGCAGAATCGATTTGTCTCAAGCAGAAGCAGTCATGGACCTCATTCGTGCAAAAACAGATGAGGCAATGAATGTGGCTTTGGGGCAAATGGAAGGAAAATTGTCCAAGCTTATTAAAAAATTACGTCAAGAAATAATAGAAACATTAGCGCATATCGAGGTGAACATCGATTATCCTGAATACGATGATGTGGAAGAAATGACTCATAAAATGCTCGTTGAAAAAGCGCGCTACATTCGTGATGAAATAGAAAAACTATTGCAAACTGCACATCAAGGGAAAATTTTACGTGAAGGCTTGTCAACAGTCATTATTGGCCGCCCGAACGTTGGCAAATCATCATTATTAAATAGCTTAGTTCAAGAAAATAAAGCAATTGTAACAGATATCCCTGGAACGACCCGTGATGTCATTGAAGAATATGTGAATGTCCGCGGTGTCCCTTTACGACTCATTGATACTGCTGGAATTCGCGAAACAGAAGATATTGTTGAACGGATCGGGGTAGAGCGGTCAAGGAAAGTATTAAAGGATGCAGATTTAATTTTACTCGTTTTGAACTTTGCCGAAGAATTAACAGAAGAGGATGAGCAGCTGTTTGAAGCAGTCGCAGGTATGGATACGATTGTCATTATTAATAAAACAGATCTTCCGCAAAAAATAAGTTTAGAGCACGTGTATGAACGAGCAGGCGAACATAAAATTATTACTACGTCATTGTTAAAAGAAGAAGGAGTAGATGAACTGGAAAAAGCGATTGCTGAAATGTTTTTTGAAGGTTCCATTGAAGCAGGTGATATGACTTATGTTTCCAATAGCCGTCATATTGCCTTATTGAATCAAGCACTAACAGCTATTAAAGAAGTATTAAAAGGAATAGAAATGGGGATCCCGATTGATATTGTTCAAATCGATCTAACCCGAACATGGGAACTTCTTGGCGAAATAATTGGTGATACAGTTCATGAAAGCCTTATTGATCAGCTTTTTTCCCAATTTTGTCTTGGAAAATAGCATCTTAATAAGACCGTATTGTGTAAAGTAGATGCTAATTTAAAAAGAGAGTATTTTACAGCAGGAACATCTATAAAGGAGGAAGTACACTTTATGCAGACCTATGAAGCAGGAAATTATGATCTCATTGTCATCGGTGCCGGCCATGCTGGCTGTGAAGCTGGATTAGCAGCTGCCCGCATGGGTGTAAAAACGTTAATCATTACATTGAATCTCGATATGGTAGCTTTTATGCCGTGTAATCCCTCAATTGGCGGACCAGCCAAAGGAGTGGTCGTCCGGGAAATTGACGCTCTAGGCGGTGAAATGGGTAAAAACATTGATAAAACATATATTCAAATGAGAATGTTGAACACGAGAAAAGGACCAGCTGTTCGAGCATTACGTGCGCAGGCAGATAAGTCTCAATATCAAGTAGAAATGAAAAAAACGCTGGAAAATCAAAAAAACCTTACATTATTGCAAGGGATGGTCGAACAACTTGTCGTTGAAGACGGTGTTTGTAAGGGGGTTATCACGCAAACAGGAGCAATCTATCATTCAAAAGCAGTAGTTATCACAACAGGTACATTTCTACGAGGTGAAATTATTCTCGGTGAATTAAAATATTCAAGTGGTCCTAATAATCAGCAACCATCCATTAAACTATCCGAAAACTTAGAGGAACTAGGTTTTGAACTTGTACGGTTTAAAACAGGTACACCAATGCGGGTAAATAGTAATACGGTTGATTATAGTAAAACAACCATTCAACCTGGTGATAAAGAACCGCGGTCATTTAGCTATGAAACGACCGAATATATTACTGATCAATTACCATGTTGGTTAACATATACAAATGAAAAAACGCATTCAATCATTGATGAAAATTTACATCGTTCCCCAATGTTTTCTGGTGCTATTAAGGGAACTGGTGCCCGATATTGTCCATCGATAGAGGATAAAGTTGTTCGCTTTAATGATAAGCCACGCCACCAGATTTTCCTTGAACCTGAAGGCCGTGACACGGAGGAAGTGTATGTCCAAGGATTATCAACGAGCTTACCTGAGGATGTACAACGGCAGCTTCTTAAAACAGTTCCAGGCCTGGAAAAAGCACAATTAATGCGCGCAGGATATGCAATTGAATATGACGCTTTCGTCCCGACCCAATTATGGCCGACGATGGAAACGAAAAAGATAAAGAACCTTTATTCTGCAGGACAAATTAATGGAACATCTGGTTATGAAGAAGCGGCAAGCCAAGGTCTTATGGCAGGTATTAATGCTGCTAGAAGAATCCAAGGTAAAGAAGAAATTATTCTAAGTCGTTCCGATGCTTATATCGGTGTGTTAATTGATGATCTTGTGACAAAAGGAACGAATGAACCATACAGACTCTTAACATCAAGAGCGGAATATCGTTTGTTACTTCGCCATGATAATGCTGATCTTAGACTGACGGATCTTGGTTATGAAATTGGCTTAATTTCAGATGAACGCTATGAAGCTTTTCTTCGCAAAAAGGAAGCAATTGAAAAAACAAAAGAAAAATTAAAAACAATCATTTTAAAGCCGAATAAAGAAACGCAAACGATCATTAAAAATGCTGGTGGCAGTCCATTGAAAGATGGAATTCGTCCCGCAGATCTATTAAAACGACCGGAAATGAATTTTGCTCATATTAAACAATTGCTTCCGGAATTTGCGGACATTGCCAAAGATGTAGAAGAACAGGTTGAAATTCAAATTAAATATGAGGGCTACATTGAAAAATCATTACAGCATGTGGAAAAACTCAAAAATATGGAAAACAAAAAAATCCCTGATAATATTGATTTTGATGCCATTAATGGCTTGGCAACAGAAGCACGTCAAAAATTGAAAAAAATTCGCCCGCTGTCACTTGCTCAAGCTGCACGGATTTCAGGGGTTAATCCATCAGATATTTCAATCTTGCTTGTTTACATTGAACAAGGAAAAATTGCAAGAGTAGAGGAAAATGAAGTGAATGAAGCTTAAGAGAGGATTTTATCAATGAATATTGAGCAGTTTTCCAACCGGTTAGGTGAGAATGGCATTGCACTCTCACCTGACCAATTACAACAATTTGAAACATATTATCAAATGCTAGTGGAATGGAATAAAAAAATGAATTTAACCGCTATAACAGATAAAGAAGAAGTGTATTTAAAACATTTTTATGACTCCATGACAGCTGCGTTTTATTTTGACTTTACAAAGTCAATGACCCTTTGCGATGTTGGAGCAGGTGCAGGATTTCCTAGTATTCCACTGAAGATTATTTCTCCGGAAATACATATTACGATCGTTGATGCACTGAAAAAAAGAACGAGATTTTTACAAGAACTTGTACAAGCATTACAGTTAAAAAATGTGACTCTCTACCATGATCGTGCTGAAACATTTGCAAAAAGGCAACAACACCGTGAAAAATATGATGTTGTAACTGCTAGAGCAGTTGCTAGAATGTCGGTATTAAGCGAATTATGTTTACCATTAGTGAAAAACAGTGGTTATTTCGTTGCAATGAAAGCATCTAGTGCAAAGGAAGAGTTAACAACAGCCAAAAAAGCAATTAAAACTATGGGGGGAAAATTAGAAAAGGTTCACTCCTTCACATTGCCTTATGAAGAGAGCGAGCGGAACATTATTATGATTCGAAAAGTAAAGCGAACACCTAAAAAATATCCACGTAAACCAGGAACACCGAATAAGTCACCAATAGAATAATGAAAAATTCGCTACAACAATGTAAAATAAAGAAGAAAGTTGTAATGGATATTGCAGGAACTTACTTTAACATAGAGAATAAGTAATAAGGGATATTCCTAAGGGGGTGAAGGAAGATGAAGCATCCTTTCTCTCGCTTTTTTGGTTTAGGTGACAAGGAAGAGCAGCAGAAGAAAGACACCGATTCGGAACAATCGAATGTGAAAGACACAACAAATGAAGAGATCAAACAAATTGAAGTTGCAAATATTATTCCTAATAGATATCAACCACGAACTATTTTCAACGAAGAAAAAATAGAAGAATTAGCTCGGACTATTCATACACATGGAATTATTCAACCGATTATCGTCCGTAAAATTGAAAATGGTCAGTTTGAAATTATAGCTGGGGAGCGTCGCTTTCGTGCAGTCAAATTACTAGAATGGAAGACGGTTCCGGCAATTATTAAAGACTTTAATGATACTGAAACGGCTTCTGTCGCTTTAATTGAGAACTTACAACGTGAGGAATTATCACCTATTGAAGAAGCAATGGCATATTATCAATTAATAGACCTCCACCATTTAACACAAGAAGCCCTGGCTCAGCGCTTGGGAAAGGGACAATCTACTATAGCCAATAAGCTTCGTCTGCTTAAGCTACCACAAGAAATACAAGACGGTATCTTGGAAAAAGAAATTACAGAGCGCCATGCTCGCGCTTTAATGCCATTAAAAGATCCGAAATTACAAATACAATTATTTAAAGACATTATTGAAAAAAAATTAAATGTAAAGCAGACAGAAGAGCGCGTAGCAAAGTTATTAAATAAAACTAAACGTAAGCCGAAACCACGTAGAGTGGCGTTTAGTAAAGATATGCGAATCGCCGTCAATACGATTAGACAATCTTTATCAATGGTATCTGATAGCGGGATTCAACTCGATTCAGAAGAAAAGGAACTAGATGATTGTTATCAAATTACCATTAGAATTCCGAAGAATAAATAAGCAATATTTGCTAAATATATAGGTTTGATTCCCACAAGTACTTGTGGGAATCATTCCATTTTATTTTAAAAGCAAACCTGTTGTCATTCCACTTGGTTTTTCCTCAATTACCTTACGAGAGGCATTCCGTTAACCCTCAAAATAACTCATACCCTACAGGAAAATGAATCATAAAAAATATGAAAAAGGATTTTTTAAAATAAAAGTTAAACTATCTATCTTATTTTTTGTTAAAATAGAATACATGATTGTTAATTTAAAAGGAAGTTGAAAGTAGGTGTCATCATTGGGAAAAATTATTTCCATCGCCAATCAAAAAGGAGGTGTAGGTAAAACAACAACCTCCGTCAACTTGGGAGCCTGCTTAGCACATATTGGGCAAAAGGTGCTACTTGTGGATACTGACCCCCAAGGAAATGCAACAAGCGGTGTTGGTATTGATAAAGGAGATGTACAACATTGCATATATAATGTGTTAGTGGAAGATAAAGATGTAGAAGATGTCATCATAACGACCCAAATAGATAGGCTTGATGTTATTCCTGCAACTATCCAGCTTGCAGGAGCAGAGATTGAGCTTGTTCCTACTATTTCCAGAGAAGTGCGCTTAAAAGGAGCGTTAGAGTCTGTAAAAGAAAATTATGATTATATTATCATTGACTGTCCACCTTCATTAGGTTTGTTGACAATTAATGCTCTAACAGCTTCACACTCTGTTTTAATTCCTGTCCAATGTGAATATTATGCATTAGAAGGGCTTAGTCAACTACTAAACACAGTAAGATTAGTACAAAAGCATTTAAATAACACTTTAATGATTGAAGGCGTATTGCTGACAATGTTAGATGCGCGTACAAATTTAGGTATCCAAGTGATTGAAGAGGTAAAAAAGTATTTTCAAAACAAAGTGTATCAAACAATTATTCCTCGTAATGTTCGTTTGAGTGAAGCACCAAGCCATGGTAAGCCAATTATCATTTATGATCCAAAGTCGCGAGGTGCCGAAGTTTACTTAGATTTGGCAAAGGAAGTGGTGTCCAATGGTTAAAGGACTCGGAAAAGGAATTAACGCTTTGTTTGGAGATATCGAAGTAGGCAATGAAGAGACAGTTCAAGAAGTAGATGTAACGGAATTACGTCCTAACCCATATCAACCGCGTAAATTTT
Source organism: uncultured Bacillaceae bacterium (assembly GCA_963748745.1). GTDB lineage: Bacteria > Bacillota > Bacilli > Bacillales > Bacillaceae_C > CAVVKR01. The sequence goes on from CAVVKR010000016.1 coordinate 68,514, forward strand.
TTGATGAAGAGGGAATGGAAGAACTGACAAAGTCTATTATGCAACATGGGATACTGCAACCGATCATCGTTAGAAGAAGCATAAAAGGATATGAGATTGTCGTAGGCGAACGGCGTTACCGAGCTGCTAAGGCCGCTAACTTAAAGAAGGTGCCAGTCGTTGTTCGAGATATGGACGAGCAGGAAATGATGGAATTAGCTGTTCTCGAAAACCTCCAAAGAGAGGATCTCACTCCAATTGAAGAAGCAGAAGCTTATCAAACGCTAATCGAACGTCTCGATTTAACGCAAGAGCAATTAGCAAAGCGCCTTGGAAAAAGTCGTCCACATATTGCTAACCATCTTCGCTTACTCTCATTACCAACAAAGATATTAAACTATATTTCAGACGGAAAACTATCGATGGGACATGGGAGAACATTACTAGGTTTAAAACAAAAAGAAAAGATCGAACCACTCGCCCAAAAAGTAGTGAAAGAAAACTTAAATGTTCGCCAACTAGAGAAAATGGTGAATGAACTAAATAAAAATGTTTCACGTGAAACAAAAAGGCGGAAGAAAGAAAAAAAGGATATATACATCCGTGAGTATGAAGATCATTTACGCGATAAGTTTGGTACAACAGTAAAAATAAAGCAACTAAGTAATAAAGGGAAAATTGAAATTGAGTTTCTTACGAAAGATGATCTAGAACGCATATTGGAGATTATGAATCACAATAATTAAAAATATAACTGTATCGTCAAGCATGTCATTCAATCAAAGCAGCTGTTCTGACATGAAAAGGTCGTTTCACAACTACATTCTTAATATTTTTATAGTCATTGCCAAGAGCGGATTTGAGTAGATATTTTTAAAGGAGTTTATTCAATTCAAAGTACAGGTAAAGATATGCTAACTCTTAATTAGTAAAAAATAGCCTTATCGATAATGATTAATGATCTAACATTTTAATCATATAACACGATAGACATTATATCATTACGAGGAAATAGAAATGAATCGATCGTTAAGCAGGTATTACTCATTTGTTCGCTTGTCGTTGTCCTTTATAGAGAAGAAATCTCTTTTTCATCATTATGATCATTACGATCAATGGAAAGAAGGGTATGTTTTTGTTTATTGGTGATACTTGCTGTATAGATGCCTTCTGCAATTTTCTTTGCCATGTTCATAGTAATACTTAACCGAGTATTTTGTAAGACGACAAATTCCATGAAACCGCCCATATTCACAATTCCTGTAATATGTATATGGCCGACATGTGGTAACTTCTTTCGTACCCCTGCACCAGGTTTCAATGGGCCATCTATAATTTGAATGTTACCGACATTTTTCATTCTTCCAAGACATGCATCAACTGCAATAATAAAAGGATTTTCATATTTTCGATGAATAGACTCGATCTTTTCTACCAAATTAACTGCGTGAATCGGATCATCCAATGTACCATAAATATGAAAAGGGCAAGTGTCTTTTTCCATCAGCATTGATCCGATAATCGGCCCCAATGCGTCACCAGTAGAGCGATCAGTTCCTACACAGACAATAAGAACAGGCCGATTATTATCATTAGGTAAAAAAACATTTAAGTAAGCTGCTATTTTTTCACTAATATTTTCGCTTTGAAAGTGCATATTAAATAATGTATTACGTGTTCCTTTACGGGCACTCATGTTGTCGTCCTCCTCCACATATTCGTACTCACATTATACGATTAACAGACATTTTCTATACATATGTTTATGAAAAAGATAATGAATCCTTTTCTATCTTTATAAAAGTCTTTATTCTGTGAAAAATGTGTTTAAATTGCTAATATATAAGTGTTAAGATGAGATGTATTGAGGCATACCAGATCTGTAAATAGACAGTATTTCATGATGGAGGGATTCGAGATGAGCAAAAAAGAATTTGACCTATATGATATTGTCGAAATGAAAAAACAACATCCATGTGGGACGAATCGTTGGAAGATCATTCGAATGGGGATGGATATTAGAATTAAATGTGAAGGATGCAAGCATAGTGTCATGTTACCGCGAAAAGAGTTTACACGGAAAATGAAGAAGGTCCTTGTTAAGCATGAGGAGTAAACTCATGCTCTTTTTAATAGCAATCATTTAAATGATTCATTTTCTAAAAGTGAAATGACAAAAAAGAGGGACAAGTGAGAAGACTTGTCTTTTTTTCATTTAAAACCTATAATTATCAATGTTTACTTACGTTTTTTGCAGTTTTGTCTCCAAATCTACCTTGGAGAGTGATGATTGATATGCATGGAAATCAAAATCGCTTTGCTTTATGGTTGAACGATAAAATGCTAATAGAATAAATAGCTTTAGAGGAGTGGCAAAATAAATGTCTCTTACAGCCGGAATCGTTGGTTTACCGAATGTCGGTAAATCAACTTTATTTAATGCAATTACAAAAGCAGGTGCAGAATCGGCTAACTATCCTTTCTGTACGATTGACCCAAATGTTGGTATTGTAGAAGTTCCAGATGATCGTTTAGAAAAACTAACTGAGCTTGTCGAACCGAAAAAGACAGTTCCAACTGCCTTTGAATTTACTGATATTGCAGGGATTGTAAAAGGTGCAAGCAAAGGTGAAGGTTTAGGAAATAAGTTTCTATCTCATATTCGTCAAGTAGATGCTATTTGTCATGTTGTTCGTTGTTTTGCAGACGATAATATTACGCACGTATCTGGAAAGGTAAGCCCCCTTGATGATATTGAAACAATTAATTTGGAACTCATTTTAGCTGATCTTGAAACGGTTGATAAGCGTTTTGATAAAGTAGAAAAAATGGCAAAACAAAAAGATAAAGAAGCACAAGCTGAATTTGAAGTGTTATCTAAATTAAAAGAAGCGTTTGAAGCAGAAAAACCAGCACGGGCCATTCATTTTACCGAGGATGAAATGAAAATTGTTCATGGACTTCATTTATTAACAAGCAAGCCTGTTCTGTATGCAGCTAATGTTTCCGAAGATGACATAGCCGATCCATCTAGCAATGAACTTGTTGAACAAGTTCGTCAATTTGCAAAAGATGAGAACGCAGAAGTGATTGTTGTTTGTGCAAAAATAGAAGAAGAAATTGCAGAATTAGATGATGATGAAAAAGCATTGTTTCTCGAAGAGTTAGGCATTGAAGAATCAGGGTTAGATCAACTTATCCGAGCTACTTATCGACTACTTGGACTTGCAACATACTTTACAGCCGGTGTCCAAGAGGTAAGAGCATGGACATTCCGCGAAGGGATGAAAGCACCAGAATGTGCAGGCATTATTCACACTGACTTTGAACGTGGCTTTATCCGTGCAGAAGCTGTCTCTTATGACGACTTAGTTGAAGCAGGTTCGATGGCAGCTGCACGCGAAGCAGGCAAAGTCAGACTGGAAGGAAAAGATTATATTGTCCAAGACGGTGATATTCTCCATTTCCGTTTTAATGTGTAATGTGTTTAAGAGGCAGAAAAAATTTCTGCCTCTTTTTTAGTGAAATCATCCATCGAGCCATAACAAAGGAAAAAGATATGTCGTTAGATACTTCAAGAGGGTGAACTTCCCTTTATGGAACCATCCGTAAGCTGGTGTGAGAGGTCGCTGAATCAATTAATGATTCATCACCTGCGCGATTTCGTCAAGCTTGTCTCCTTGTTGCTTATTAATAATTAAGTTTTGTTGACTGGGTCGCTTTTCTAAATCGCTTCGTTGCGATGGTTAGTTTTAGAAGTGAACGTTTTTTTTATTTAATAATAATTGCTAATTAGCTACTACTGTGTTATAATTTCAAAATGCGAGTAATGAATACATTGCTCCTTGCCCTTTTCAGATAAGGGCCGTATAGACCACAAGGAGGTGACTGATAGATGAATAAGTATGAAATTATGTACATCATCCGTCCAGATATTGATGAGGAAGAGAAAAAAACTCTCGTAGAACATTTCGATAGTATTTTAACTTCTGAAGGTGCGGAAATTATTGAATCAAAAGAGTGGGGTAAACGTCGTTTAGCATATGAGATTGATGAGTATCGTGATGGTATTTACCAAATCGTGAATCTGAAATCTAGCCCAAAAGCAGTTCAAGAATTTGAACGTCTTGCGAAAATTAGCGACGACATTATCCGTCACATGGTTGTTAAAGAGGACGAATAAAATGAAACATCAAATGTTTCACGTGAAACATGAATAAAATGAAAGGGGTTGATTCTGATGATGAACCGTGTTGTTTTAGTGGGTAGGTTAACAAAAGACCCAGATTTGCGCTACACACCGAATGGCGTCCCGGTTGCTTCGTTTACGCTTGCTGTTAACCGTAATTTTACGAATAGGCAAGGAGAGAGAGAAGCAGATTTCATCAATTGTGTCGTTTGGAGAAGACAGGCAGAAAATGTGGCCAACTATTTGAAAAAAGGTAGTTTGGCAGGAGTTGATGGTCGCATCCAAACTCGTAATTTCGAAGGACAAGATGGGAGACGCGTCTATATAACAGAGGTGGTAGCCGAAAGTGTGCAGTTTTTAGAACCGAAATCAACTACGGTTGAAAGAAGTGGCGGATTCGAAGCGCACGGAGGAGCTGGGCAAGGAAATATGGACAACCCGTTTAATCAGAATCAACGAGATCGAGAAATATACACGTATGAATGAAGATCCTTTTTCACAAGATGGGGAACCTATTGATATCTCCGATGATGATCTTCCATTTTAATAGAACGTTTATAAAAATGATAAGATAAAGGAGGGCTGTTCTCGATGGCTAATGGACGTAGAGGTGGCCGTAGACGTCGTAAAGTATGTTACTTTACTGCAAACGGTATTACACATATCGATTATAAAGATGTCGAGCTTTTGCAAAGATTTATTTCTGAACGTGGAAAAATTTTACCACGCCGTGTGACAGGAACAAGCGCAAAATATCAACGTAAATTAACGAAAGCTATTAAGCGCGCACGTCAAATGGCATTATTACCATTTGTTTCAGGCGAATAATAAAATGATTAACAGCGGGGTCTTTTATCTCGCTGTTTTTTATTTTTTATTGAATATTACAATTCATTACAACTGCATATATTTAATTCATATCGAATATTAAATGATTGCACGAATGACATTGATATTGTTTTGCCAATACTATACATAGTCTTTTAAAAACAGAGTTAGACCGTATTTTTTATTTTAAACAGCATCCACATAAGGTCCACTATGTAAGTAGGTCATTTTTAGGATGTACATTATCATTTGATTCACCAAAGGTCCATTATTGTGTGTAACGCTATGCTTATTGAATCATGATGATGTAATATAGTTATTTATGAAGAGTGATCAATATCGTGAAAAAACTTTATCACCATCTCTTTTAAAAAAATGTGAAAAAATAGATTTGTTATCTGAAACAATGAATGTTCATCATGATGAATATACCAATGATGATATTTTCGCGATAAAAAGTGAAATCGTTGAACAGTCAATTATTCATCGTTAAAATAGAGTAATATCATATATATTAGAGATAATTGAAAGATAACCATAACTTGAGGTGAAAAGATGAATAAAACGCGGACATTAACGGAAGGGGCAATTATGCTCGCTCTATTTGCGATATTATTGTTCATTTCAATATATGTGCCAATCATTTCACTAGTATCGATTTTATTCCTGCCACTACCATTTATTATTTATAGTAGAAAATATGCTTTAAAGCACTCTTTACTTTTGTTTATTGCAGCAGTTTTTACAAGTAGCTTTGTTGGGACGATTTTATCTGTACCATTTGCTTTTTTATTCGGTTTAACAGGAATAGTGATTGGCTACTTCCTAAAGAAAAGCAAGGGCGTTTTACCAGTTTTTATCGCTGGAAGTTTTACTTTCTTAATCAATTTGTTATTGATATACATAGGGATAATCACATTACTTGATATTGACTTGTCTGCAGCTTTTCAAGAATATAAAGAACCAAGCTATAAAACAAGCGAAAGCAATGTTCCATGCGGTCGGACAAACACCAGATGCAAAGACTGTTTGAAGAGTTGGATGCTACAATTTCGTTATTAAAAACTTTAACACCTAGTATATTGGTCTTTTCTTCATTTTTCACAGTATTAGTGATTTTACTCGTGCAATATCCTATATTGAAACGGTTGAAGTTAGAAATTCCTGAGTGGCACTCTTTTCCAATTGCAATTACCTAAAAGCTTATTATGGTATTATTTATTTACGCTTATTTTCATGTTAGTGTTAGATATGGAAGAGGGTACATACTTATATAATGCATTGCTCAATCTTTATTTTTTGCTAACAAATACTATACTATTGTTCAAGGATTATCATTTATTTATTTTTATGGATATGTGAAAAAATGGCCAAAAGCGATCCCAATAATTATTACTATCTTGTCACCAATATTGTCCTCTCTTGCTTAGAATTTTAGGTATAATCGATTTAGGTTTTAATTCCGGGAGCACATCTTGAGACGAAATCATAGCGATTATTTCATGTTTTAGGAGCTGAAGCTATGCCATCTTATTTTGAAAGAGGTTAGATAGTACTCCGCTATATGGGTAATCGTTGCCGTGATTGTCTTTTTAGGCATTATCTGTCTTATTATAATTGGGGTATTGCTCTAATCGGCTAATATTATTCGGCGCTTTATTTTATATATTTTTATTTGGAAAAACAAATCATCAAGAGATGGAAGAGTATATATCAACATTATCTTACCGGTGTAAAAAAGGTTGGAGAAGAAGCATTATTGGAAATGCCGATCGGAATCATGCTCATTAATGATGATTATTATATTGAGTGGACGAATCCATTCTTGGCCTCTATGTTTTAATGAAGATACACTTGTTGGACGATCCCTATATGAAGTGGCTGAATCATTGTTCCACTCGATTAAACATGAAATTGAAACAGAAATCATTCGCATTAGATGAGAGGAAATTTAAAGTGATACAATAAACATGAAGAACGATTACTTTATTTTTTCGATGTGACTGAACAATTGGAAATTGAAAAAATATATAAAATGAACGAACAGTAATTGGAATCATATATCTAGATAATTATGATGACTTGACGCATGGAATGGATGATCAAACGAAGAGTAGCTTAAATAGCCTGGTTACTTCGTATGCTTAGATAAATGGGCAAAGGAACATGGAATTTATTTAAAAAGAATATCTTCTGATCGTTTATTGCCGTATTTAATGAACAAATTCTCCAACAGCTGGAAAAGGATAAGTTTTCTATTTTAGATGAAGTTCGGGAAACAACCGCTAAGCAAAATGTACCGTTACATTAAGCATCGGAGTGGAATCTGATATCTCTCATCTGCCTGAACTAGGAACACATGCGCAATCAAGCTTAGATTTAGCCTTGGTCGTGGCGGGGATCAGGTTGCGATTAAGCAGCAAATGGAAAAGTGGATTTTATGGTGGAAAAACAAATCCATGGAAAAACGAACAAGGGTGAGAGCACGCGTTATTTCCCATGCTTAAGGGAATATGTCCTTGAAAGCGATCAAGTATTGTCATGGGACATAAATATCCGGATATGGATGCAATCGGTTCTGCCATCGGGATTTTAAAAATGGCGCAAATGAATGGAACGAGAAGGATATATCGTAATTAACTTCGAATGAACTAGATAGTAGTGTGAAACGTTTGATAGAAGAAATGAAACAAGAAACAGATTTATATTCGCAAATTATTACACCTGAAGAAGCGTTAGAGATGGTAACTGAAGATACGTTACTTGTCGTCGTTGATACACATAAGCCTATCGATGGTAATTGAAGAAAAGTTATTAAATAGAATTGAAAAGGTGGTAGTTATTGATCACCATCGTCGTGGTGAAGAGTTTATAAAAAATCCTGTACTCGTTTATATGGAGCCATATGCATCATCGACATGCCGAGTTAGTAACTGAAATGCTGGAATATCAGCCAAAAGGATGTAAAATTGATATGCTTGAAGCAACGGCATTACTCGCAGGTATCATCGTCGATACAAAAAGCTTTACATTGCGAACAGGTTCAAGAACATTTGATGCTGCTTCTTATTTAAGAGCCCAAGGAGCAGATACGGTCCTCGTACAGAAGTTTTTGAAGGAAGATATTGAAACATATATTCGATCGTGCAAAATTGATTAAGAAGTGTCGATTTTTATCAAGAAGGGATTGCCATTGCAACCGCAAAAGATGATACAATTCATGATCAGGTGCAAATTGCCCAAACAGCCGATACATTATTAGCAATGAATCGAATTAGCGCATCCTTCGTTGTTTCTAAACGGGATGAAATACAGTTGGAATAAGTGCGCGTTCCTTAGGTGATATCAACGTGCAGGTGATTATGGAAAATTGAGTGGTGGCGGTCATTTAACAAATGCCGCCACTCAATTAAAGGATAGCACCATTGAAGAAGCGGAAGACAATTGTCATAAAAGCAATTGATGAATATTTAGAAGGGGGACGAAAGGAATGAAAGTTATTTTTCTAAAAGATGTAAAAGGAAAAGGAAAAAAAGGCGAAGTCAAAAATGTTGCTGATGGATATGCACATAATTTTTTAATTAAAAAAGGTTTAGCTGTAGAAGCGACACCAGGCAATGTAAAAGGCATTGGAAGCAAAAAAGAATAAAGAAGAGATTAGCTACAGAGGAACTACAAGAAGCAAAAGATTAAAAGCAAAACTGGAAGAAATTAACAGTTGAATTAAAGGCAAAATCAGGTGAAGGCGGACGTTTATTCGGCTCCATCACAACGAAACAAATCGCTGAAGAACTTCAAAAAAAGACATCGTATTAAAATTGATAAACGTAAAATGGAGCTGGATGAACCTATTCGGTCGTTCGGGTATACGAAAGTGCCTGTGAAGCTTCATCCAGAAGTAACAGCAACATTAACCGTTCACGTTTCAGAAGAAAAATAAATTGCCAAAAAAATAACTTGGATTTCATGTTAATATAGTAGAAAGAGAAAAAAATGTGATCAGGTGCAGCTGTCACATTTTTTCTATGACGAAATACATGTAGTAGCGAATTTTTTTTCTTTTACGATGGGGGTGACAAAATGAGTGAATTATTAGCTGATCGAATACCACCACAAAATATTGAAGCAGAGCAAGCTGTGATTGGAGCTATTTTTTTAGAACCATCTTCCTTGATTTTGGCTTCAGAAATTCTTATTCCAGAAGATTTTTACAGAAGCGCACATCAAAAGATTTTTCAGGTGATGTTGACATTAAGTGACGAAGGAAAAGCCATCGATGTGATTACGGTAACGGAAGAACTATCAGCTAGTAATCAATTGGAGGAAGTGGGCGGTGTAACATATTTAAGTGAACTGGCTGTGTCCGTACCGACAGCGGCTAACATCGAATATTATGCGTCAATAGTAGAAGAAAAATCATTGTTACGCAGGCTCATTCGAACGGCAACAAATATTGCCCAAGAAGGCTATACGCGTGAAGATGAAGTGGAAGAACTATTAGATGAGGCTGAGAAGAAGTATTATGGAAGTAGCAAACCGTAAAAACGCGGGAGCCTTCCAAGATATTAAAGATGTACTGGTTCGCACATATGACAATATTGAACTTCTTCATAACCGCAAAGGAGAGGTAACTGGTATTCCAAGCGGTTTTTATGAGCTTGATCAAATGACAGCAGGCTTCCAGCGTAATGACCTAATCATTGTTGCTGCTCGGCCTTCCGTAGGGAAAACCGCCTTCGCTTTAAATATTGCGCAAAATGTAGCAACGAAAACAGATGAAAATGTTGCTATTTTTAGTCTTAGAAATGGGTGCTGAACAACTTGTGATGCGAATGCTTTGTGCAGAAGGAAATATTGACGCCCAAAATTTACGGACAGGTTCCTTAACAGATGAGGATTGGCGCAAACTGACAATGGCAATGGGGAGTTTATCAAATGCGGGTATTTTATCGATGATACACCTGGAATCAGAATTAGTGAAATCCGTTCCAAATGCCGACGTTTGAAGCAAGAACACGGTCTAGGCATGGTTCTCATTGATTATTTACAGTTGATTCAAGGTAGCGGTAAAACACAGGAAAATCGCCAGCAAGAAGTATCGGAAATTTCTCGTTCTCTTAAAGGATTGGCACGTGAATTAGAAGTACCAGTGATTGCCTTATCACAGCTTTCACGCGGTGTTGAACAAAGACAAGATAAGCGTCCAATGATGTCTGATATTCGAGAGTCTGGAAGTATTGAGCAAGATGCGGACATCGTCGCCTTTCTCTATCGAGATGACTATTATGAACAAGATACTGAGAACAAAAACATTATTGAAATTATTATTGCAAAACAGCGTAATGGTCCAGTTGGAACTGTTCAACTTGCTTTTATAAAGGAATATAATAAATTTGTGAATCTAGAACGCCGCCTTGATGATACATCAATACCACCGGGTGCATAGTGAAAAGTCTAGCATGGAAGCTAGGCTTTTTTGTTTACGGTGGAAACAGATATGTAAAAATGGGTCATGAATAAAGCAACGTCTCATTTTATATCTTCATCTCGTTATAATAAAAGAGATGAAGTGCGCGTAAGCATAGCGGAATATATAAGTAGGGAAATTTCCATAATGAATAGTAAAATTGTCTTACATAGAGAAAGCTAAGTTTTAAATGAAAAGAATTTTATCAATAGAAAAGGAGTCTATTTTGGAAATATATTGATAAAAGAAGACTTGGCAAGAATAGAGAAGCTTTATCATCTATCAATGTATTAATAATAACGAACAAAAAATATTATCTTATCCAAAAATGTTCGTGTTTTGTTGACCTAGGCTGGAATGAACTGATAAAATAGGGTGTATTGAAATGAAAAAATTTAGCGTTCAAGTAGAGGAGGCTCTCATATGTCTTCAGTTGTTGTAGTAGGTACACAATGGGGAGATGAAGGGAAAGGAAAAATAACAGATTTTTTATCGGAAAATGCTGAGGTGATTGCTCGTTACCAAGGAGGAAATAATGCAGGTCATACGATTCGTTTTAATGAGGTCACATATAAATTGCATCTCATTCCTTCTGGTATTTTTTACAAAGATAAAATTAGTGTAATAGGAAATGGAATGGTAGTCGATCCGAAAGCACTTGTTGAAGAGTTAAAGTATCTTCATGATCAATCTATTTCTACCGAAAACTTGCGTATTAGCAATCGTGCCCATGTTATTCTTCCTTATCATATTAAGATTGATGAAGTAGAAGAGGAGCGGAAAGGTGCGAATAAAATTGGCACAACAAAAAAAGGCATTGGTCCAGCTTATATGGACAAAGCAGCACGGGTTGGAATTCGGATTGCTGACCTTTTAGATAAAGAAGTATTTACAGAAAAGCTTAAGCGCAATTTACAAGAAAAGAATCGTCTGCTTGAGCGTTTTTATGATACAGAGGGTTTTAAGCTTAATGATATTTTAAATGATTATTATGAATATGGACAGCAGATTAAACAATATGTTTGCGATACATCTGTTGTGCTGAATGATGCGTTGGATGCTGGACGCCGGGTGTTATTTGAAGGTGCACAAGGTGTCATGCTTGATATTGACCAAGGTACATATCCATTTGTTACATCATCAAACCCTGTAGCGGGGGGAGTGACCATTGGTTCTGGTGTCGGTCCAACTAAAATTAATCAAGTTGTCGGCGTATGTAAAGCATATACTTCTCGAGTAGGTGACGGCCCATTCCCAACGGAATTGCATGATGAAGTTGGCGATCAAATTCGGGAAGTAGGTCGAGAATATGGAACGACAACAGGTCGTCCACGTCGTGTCGGTTGGTTTGACAGTGTCGTCGTCCGTCATGCCCGTCGAGTAAGTGGTATTACGGATCTTTCTTTAAACTCTGTCGATGTTTTAACAGGCCTGGAAACAGTAAAAATTTGTACTGCTTATCGTTATAAGGGTCAAGTGATGGAAGAATTTCCTGCAAGTTTAACAATGCTTGCAGAATGTGAACCAATTTATGAAGAGCTTCCAGGCTGGAAAGAAGATATTACAGGTTGCAAAACATTAGATGAACTTCCTGAAAATGCTCGTCATTATGTTGAGCGAGTTTCGCAATTAACAGGTATTCCTTTATCCATTTTTTCTGTAGGTCCAGATCGCACTCAAACAAATGTTGTAAGAAGTGTTTGGCGATAATATATCATTGGAAAAGGGATTGTCCTATACAGTCCCTTTTCCACTTTTAAAGTATAGACAACCGAGACAGATTGCTAAGATTTTTTAAAAAAAGCGCGAAGAATACGCTTAACATATAGAAAAATGTCAAAAAGTATTGCTCTTTGGAGGTTAAGTATGTTAATATTAATCTCAGTTGTGAATATTATATGTTGTACATATATGATTGCATATTTTATATATAAAACTGGTTTTATCCATTTTTAAAGAGCCATTAGCTCAGTCGGTAGAGCATCTGACTTTTAATCAGAGGGTCGGAGGTTCGATTCCTCTATGGCTCACCATACATAGATCATGAGTGATGAAGTGGCCCGTTGGTCAAGCGGTTAAGACACCGCCCTTTCACGGCGGTAACACGGGTTCGAGTCCCGTACGGGTCATTTTTCATTTAGCCAAATATAACCGGCTTTTTCCAATGCTATAGTTAATGACTGGATACATTGGTTGATCCATCTGGAGAGCAAGTCGGTCAATTATTGAATCAGAGTAGAGTTCAACATTATGTATGGTCCCGTGGTGTAGCGGTTAACATGCCTGCCTGTCACGCAGGAGATCGCGGGTTCAATTCCCGTCGGGACCGCCATCCTTTCCATATGGAATAGTGAAAAGTACCGCAGTAACTGATTCAACATAGTATGAGTAATCCTAAAAAATACCCTCCATCGTATCTATTGAACTGTTTAGTAAGTTTTCGATAGAAGCAGAAGGAGAGTATCATTAATGTTACATTTACATATTTATACGGCTCGGTAGCTCAGTCGGTAGAGCAAAGGACTGAAAATCCTTGTGTCGGCGGTTCGATTCCGCCCCGAGCCATGGGCAAAAAGCATCGCAACGACTAGTCTCTTGCGGTGTTTTTTTATTTTTTAACGCTATTAAGTTGACCTTAAATATATGAATCATTTGTTTGTAACAATCTTGGTTATAAGCGCCAATTAATATGGGCAAAAAGCCGATTGTTATTAGTTTTATCCCCTTTTTGATGTATGCATGAAAAATGTCATACAGTCTACATTTATATTACATATTGCTAATTGTCCAAATATGATCATGATGTATGTTATGGTATTAGATGTTTGCAAATAACGTAATGAATAAATTCAATATGGAATGAATGTTGGGGGATATGAAGATGTGTATGGGAAGATCTCTTATTCAAAAAATAAATATGAAAAGAGTATCTATAGCCATTTTACTTTTATTTCTTCTCGTATTTCAAGCAGAAGAAATCCAAGCAAAAGATGATCAATTGTCAACTGTTCATCATGTCTATATAGATGATCAATATATCGGTAAGGTGACAGATCGGTCACTCATTGAAGATACAGTAAAGGAAAAGTTGAAAAAAGCAGAAGAAAAATATAATGGCTTAGCATTGGAAACAGATAAGCAAATTTCATATATTCCGGAACAAGTATTCCGCGCGAATGCAGCGAATAAAGATGTACTGGCAAAGGTGGAGGAAAATATCGGTATACAAACCAATGCTGCTACAATCGTTGTAGATGGGGACAAGACAGTATTTGTTAAAGACGAACAGGAAGCTAAAGAGGTACTTGAAAAGTTAAAGCTTTCATTTGCTTCCAAAAAAGAATTAGCTGCTGTTGAAAAACGTAAACACCAATCCACTGAAGAGCTTTCACCTCTAACGAAAAATAGCGAGCGGATTTTAGATATACAATTTAAAGAAGATATATCGATTGCTTCAAAAAAAATAAAGCCTGAAAAGGTGATGTCAGTTGCTGATGCAGTCGAATCTTTACAAAAAGGAACATTAGAAGGAAAAAAATATAAAGTCGTTAAAGGTGACTCAATTGAAGAGATAGCTAAAAAACATCATCTCACAGTAGCTACATTGCAAAACCTCAATCCACAATTGAAGAAGGATAAAGTATTAAAAAGCGGACAGAAATTACATGTCACTAAAAAAGATCCTCTCATTCATGTTATTGTGAAGAAAGAGAAATATAAAGAAAAAAAGATTCCATACAAAAAAGAAGTTGTTAAAAATAATGACATGTATAAAGGCGATACAAAAGTGAAGCAAAAAGGTAAAGAAGGGAAAAAGGCTTTTACTTATGTCATAACAAAAGAAAATGGTATGCAGCAAACAAAAAATGTAACAAACGAAAAAGTAATAGCTGAGCCTGTCACCCACATCGTTGAAAAAGGGACGAAGCCAATGCCATCAAGGGGTAGTGGAAAGCTTACTTGGCCTGCAAACGGTGGTAAAATAACGAGTAAAATGGGTCAACGTTGGGGGCGAATGCATAAAGGAATTGATATCGCTGGTCCAAGCAGTTACGAAATTAAAGCCGCAGACAATGGTGTTGTTACAAGTGCACGCTATAGTAATGGTTATGGGAATAAAGTCGTAATTGACCATAACAACGGATTTCGTACGGTATATGCTCATTTAAAATCTATCAGTGTTGATCAAGGTCAAAAGGTAACAAAAGGATCACAAATAGGAATCATGGGATCTACCGGAAAGTCTACCGGAACCCATCTTCATTTTGAAGTATATAAGAACGGAACTTTGCAAAATCCATTAGATTACTTACAATAGAAATTGGAATCATTTTTACCTCTAGACATTTTTCTAGAGGTTTTTCTATTATTTTATACTAGGTATTTCGTTCCAATTACCGCTTTCTTTTTATTATTAATGAATTTAATGTTATAAAATGATAAATTAATATTGAGTAAATTAATATATGTAACAATGAAAAACAGGTTGTTTATTTATATAAACTTAAGTTAAAGGGAGATTCAAATTTATGGTAAAAAAATTCTAGTAGTAGATGATGAAAAGCCAATTGCAGATATATTACAGTTTAACTTAGAAAAAGAAGGATATGAAGTACATTGTGCTTATGATGGGGACGAAGCATTAAAATTGGTAGAGGAAATTCAGCCAGATTTAATTTTGTTAGATATTATGTTGCCATAATCGAGATGGAATGGAAGTTTGTCGGGAAGTACGGAAAAAATATGAAATGCCAATCATTATGCTGACAGCGAAGGATTCAGAAATTGATAAAGTATTAGGCCTTGAGCTTGGTGCAGATGACTATGTGACAAAACCATTTAGTACCCGGGAATTAATTGCCCGGGTAAAAGCAAATTTACGTCGTCACCAACAAATCGTTGACCAGCAAGAAGAAGAAGATGAATAATGAAATTGAAGTTGGTTCTCTTAGTGATTCATCCAAATGCCTATGTCGTATCAAAACGTGGGGAGACAATCGAATTAACCCATCGAGAATTTGAACTATTGCATTATTTGGCAAAACATATCGGACAAGTAATGACGCGAGAACATTTACTACAAACCGTTTGGGGCTACGATTATTTCGGAGATGTGCGAACAGTTGATGTAACTGTTCGTCGACTTCGTGAAAAAATTGAAGATAACCCAAGCCATCCAACATGGATTGTAACGAGAAGAGGAGTCGGCTACTATTTACGTAATCCTGAACAGGAGTAAACATGTAATGAAAAAGGTAGGTTTTTTTCGCTCGATTCATGTAAAGTTTGTTATTATTTATGTACTTGCTTATTATTAGTTGCCATGCAAATTATTGGTGTTTATTTTATTCGAAAACTAGAGGATACATTCGTGGACGAACTTCCAAAGCTCATTGAAGGAACGTATAATTTACTTGAATATAACTTTGAGGGAAGAGATGATAAAGAACGTGCATGAGGATTCCACACTTGAAGAGGATATTCAAATGATTCTTCGTGATTTTGATCCGGCTGGATATTTCTGAAGTTCGGGTCATTGAATCGGAGTCCGTAAATTATTGGTTCATCAGATCCTAGATAATCAAGGGATCGTCGGCCAAAGGACGACAGAAATCATTGGTGAAACAGATCACTTGCTGTTAGAAGAGGATCAGATGAAATATTTGTTGATTAAAAACAGGGCATCGAATTTGGGTACTTTCTACTCCAATAAAGTCAGACGGGGAAGTAATTGGTGCTATTTATCTAGATGCGAAAATTGAAAATGTTTTTAACCAAATGAATGAAATTAATAGTATTTTTATTACTGGTACAGCTATTGCATTGTCCATTACAGCTGTACTAGGGGTTTTACTAGCACAGACAATAACAAGGCCAATTGCGGATATGAAGAAACAGGCAATTGCGATGGCGAAGGGAACTTTTCAAGAAAAGTTAAGGTATATGGACATGATGAAATTGGTCAACTAGCTTTTACTTTTAACAATTTAACGAAGAAACTCCAAGAAGCACAGGCGATGACAGAAGGAGAAAGGAGAAAGCTTATCATCTGTTCTTATCCTACATGACAGATGGTGTGATTGCAACAGATCGTAAGGGCAGAGTCATTCTTATCAATGAACCTGCTGCAGAAATGTTGAATGTTTCACGTGAAACAGTTTTAACTCAGCCAATTGTATCAGTTATTGAGCTTGAAGATGACATATACGTTTGAAGATTTGTTAGAAGAACAGGAATCTATTTTAGATTATAGTACGAAAAAAGACGTTATATTTTACGGGCAAATTTCTCGGTTATTCAAAAGGAAACAGGATTTGTTAATGGTTTAATTGCTGTTTTACATGATATTACAGAACAAGAGAAAATTGATGTGGAACGTAGAGAATTTGTTGCAAATGTTTCTCATGAATTAAGAACACCATTAACGACGATGAGAAGCTATTTAGAAGCATTAGCGGAAGGAGCATGGAAGGATAAAGAAATTGCACCTCGTTTTTTAGAGTGTGACACAGAATGAAACAGAACGAATGATTCGACTTGTAAATGATCTTCTACAGTTATCAAAAATGGATAGTCGAGATTATGAGTTAATAGAATTGGGTGGATTTCGTTCAATTTTTCAATCGAATTATCGATCGTTTTGAAATGGCGAAAGACACAGAATATTCGTTTTAAGCGTGCTCTTACCAGAACCACGTATTTGTCGAAATCGATGAAGATAAAATAACTCAAGTATTTGATAATATTATTTCCAATGCATTGAAATATTCTCCAGAAGGCGGGCAAGTTACATTTCAGGTTAAAGAGATTAGAAGATGAAATTGAAGTAAGTATAGCGATCAAGGAATCGGAATTCCGAAAGAAAATTTAGAGAAAGTATTTGAACGATTTTATCGAGTCGATCGAGCACGGACACGAGAAAATTAGGCGGTACAGGACTAGGCTTGCGATTGCTAAAGAAATGATGCAGCTCATGGGGGAGAATATGGGCAAAAAGTAAGGAAGGAAAAGGAACGACAATTTCTTTTACACTTCCCTATGATAGTCCGCAAGAGGATGATTGGTCATGAAATATGAAACAATTAAATCGATTGTGTTACTAGTCCTTGTCATTATTAGTGGAGTGTTAACTTGGAATACTATGGACCTATCAACCAAAATATGAGACGATCGATAGTGAAATGCTACATGAAATTAGCATCGATGAAAAGAAAGGCTTCTCCAGTCTTGTCAAACCATATAAAGTGTTATTTCACACAAATAATGGTCATTATGGCACAGTAAATGAGGAGAAAATGGAGAAAGTACTAAGCGAAATGCAAAACTGGGCTTTTTATGATTTTGGCAATGCTAGGAGTTTGAATGACGAGGAAATAAACAAACTTTCACATAGAGACGGAGTAGTTGAAATTATATATCCTGACCTAGTGCCATTAGATGTCTATAAACATGTGCTTGATTTTGAAATAAAGGATATGCCAAATATTTATTTTGAACGGATTGCTATCAATCTTTATAATCAAAACAAAAAAGAAACTTCTATTTATTTTATTGATAGCACGAATAACAAAGTATATGAAAGTCACCTTAGTAGCAGAAAACTAGATGCTTTTTCAAAAATGTTCGCAACCGTTCCAAAGGATTTTGTTCCTTACTTTTCTTATCAATTAAATAAAAAGAAAACGATTTTTTTACCAGAAAATAAAACAAAGATGAAAAAATATACGTATTACCCAGACCATATCGAACCGGAAAAATTCAAAAATGCCTTATTTCCTGATCCAAGCTTTGTTAAAAAAAATATTTTAGATGATTCTGTAGAATATACAAATGGCACAAGTTTAATGACTGCCGAAAGTAATACTAGTATGATCTTTTACGTAAATCCTGCTCAAGAGCTTGATCTCACGGAAGAAAATAGAGATGAAAGTCAGCTATTAAGAAAGAGCATTGATTTCGTTAATGAACATGGCGGTTGGACGGATAATTATCATTACTTTATGAAAAATGAAGCTCAACAAAAAGTAGCTTTTAAACTATTCATGCACGGATATCCTGTTTTTAACGAAGATGGAATGGCAGACGTTGTTCAATATTGGGGCAAAGAAGAAATATATAAATATAGTCGTCCAAACTTTGTGCTTGAATTTCCACTACCAATTGAGAAAGAAGTCACTCTTCCTTCCGGTAAAGAAGTATTACACCACTTATCGCAAGATGCAGAAATACAACCGGATATGTTGGAAGACTTAGTTATCGGATATAGGCTATTAAGGGAT
This sequence comes from uncultured Bacillaceae bacterium, assembly GCA_963748745.1. Classification (GTDB taxonomy): domain Bacteria; phylum Bacillota; class Bacilli; order Bacillales; family Bacillaceae_C; genus CAVVKR01. The sequence continues at coordinate 87,256 of CAVVKR010000016.1, forward strand.
GAAGAGAACGATAAAGTGATGATATTAGAGCCTTCTTGGTATTATCTTTACGGTGGTACATGGGTGCGCCTCATAACTGATTATTCAGGAGGTGTGCCTAATGGACTGGAGTAAAATTAAAACCATTTTTATCGTTGTTTTTTTCATCTTAAATATTTTCCTACTTACGCAATTGATTAGTAAAATAAATAAAAATCAGTATGAAGTGATTAGTGATGCTTCACTAGAAGAAAAATTAAAAGGTGATGACATAGAATATGTCAATATGCCCAAAGGAACGATTGAAGATCAACATATTAGTGCTAAAAATAAAAAGTTTAAAGAATCAGAGCTGAAAAATGTAAAAAAACAAGAGATAACAGTAGAGGACGATTATATTATATACTCAACATTAGAAGAACCTGTGCGTATTGGAAAAGAGTTTGATCCTTCACAAATCTCAGCATTTATTCATGATCATGTTCTATATGGAGAAAAATATCGCTTTTGGGAACATGATGAAGAGGAAAACACTATTATCTATTATCAAGAACACGAAGAAAAGCTATTTTTAAAAAATATGAACGGTCGCTTAGTTTTTTATCTCAATGATGAAAATGAAATAATTAGTTATGAGCAAACAATGCTTGAGGACATAGAGCCTTTACGGGAAAAACAAGAAGTGATCCCAGCGATGAAAGCAGTCGAATTGCTTCACGAAAAAGGGAAGCTGAAACCTGATAGTAAAATTACAAGCGTAGAGCTAGGTTATTATACAATTGTTCAATTAACAGGATCGCAAGGGCAGGTACTTACACCTACATGGCATTTTATTGTCGAACATAATGGAGAGAAGGAGCCTCTCCTTGTGAACGCCTTTGAAGGGCGAATCATCTCACAAGAAAACGAATAAGAAGCAAAAGTGATTTGCTGTCGAATGTAAAAGAAACAGGTTGGTCGTTACCCAGGGATGATCTTGTAGTTTAATTTATGTGAAAAAATGGAGTGACGTTGTATGTCAATGCATTTTAGTGTACTTGCAAGTGGAAGTACGGGGAATGCGATGTTTATAGAAACAAAGAACATTCATTTTTACTTGATGCAGGATTAGTGGCAAAAAAATCGAAGAATTATTTAAAAAAATTGATCGTAAACTGGAAGATTTAAGCGGAATCCTTGTGACTCATGAACATACTGATCATATTAAAGGACTTGGTATGTTGCAAGTAAATATCGACTCCCTATTTATGCTAATAGAATACATGGAAGGCAATGGAAGGATCAATCGGTGAAAATCGATACAGATCAAAAGTTTATTTTTGAGATGGAAACGGTGAATCTTTTGGTTCATTATCTATCGAATCATTCGGTGTTTCGCATGATGCGGTCGAGCCAATGTTTTATATCTTTCACCATGGCGAGAAAAAACTTGTCATTATTACTGATACCGGCTATGTAAGTGATCGCATGAAAGGTATTATTGCGAATGCAGATATATACGTATTTGAAAGTAATCATGATGTTCACATGTTGCAGATGGGAAGATATCCTTGGAATATTAAACGACGGATTTTAAGTGATGTCGGTCATGTATCTAATGAAGATGCTGCCATTGCAATGAGTGAGGTAATTGGAGATGCCACGAAACGGATTTATTTAGCGCATTTAAGCCAAGATAACAATATGAAAGATATTAGCCCGAATGAGTGTGGCCAAACATTAGAAAGCCAAGGGATTTTAGTAGGAGAACAATGTAGTCTTTTTGATACTGACCCGAAGGAGCCAACCCCTCTTACTGCTGTATAAGTGGTTGAAAATTGTTACATATACCGCCTTTTCGTATGTAGTTTTCTTCCTATTGGGAAGTTTGCTGTTGGCTCGTGTATGAATGAAATAATCGTTATTTAATCAACTTTTAATTGAAAGCAATTATAATATTGAAGTATAAGTAAGAATAACACTTAGTTATTGGATCCAGTAAGGAAAGGAATGGTGCATATGGGTTATTATGATGGAACATGACAAGAACCGAGTCCCAAAAAGAAATGGCAAAAAAGGTGGCTATTTGCTAGCAACTAGTTGGCGTCATTATCGGTGCATCTTAGTCGTAGTTGCTATTTCAAATTTTCCGAATTTTAGCATAGGTGGTAATGAAGATCTGAAGAAAATTTACAAGCAGCTGATGAAAGGGCTGACCAATGAAAAAATCAAGGGAACAAAAAACAATCGCTGTAAATGTTGTCAACTGAAATTCACGAAGGCTGTTGATAAAGTAGGTGATGCGGTCGTAGGGATAACTAATATTCAATCGGTTGGATTTTGGAACGAAGTGACGCACAACAAAGGCTGGCACAGGCTCAGGGGTTATTTACAAAAAAGAAGGAGATAAAGCTTACATAGTCACAAACCACCATGTGGTTGAAGGGGCAAGCGAATTGAAGTGACGTTAACTGATGGACTAAGGAGCCAGCAACGCTTAAGGGCAGCGATATTTGGACAGACTTAGCTGTCCTTGAGATTAATGGAAAATCAGTTCAAAAGGTCGCAGAGTTTGGCGATTCCGACACGTTGAAAACTGGAGAGCCGGTCATAGCGATAGGAAATCCTCTCGGATTGCGAGTTTTCCGGTTCAGTTACCCAAGGAATTATCTCCGGTCTATGAGCGGACAATCCCGTCGATATTAAATCAAGATGGTATCGTAGACTGGCATGCGGAAGTCTTACAAACAGATGCAGCTATTAACCCTGGTAATAGCGGTGGAGCTTCGTTAACCTTGATGGTCAAGTGATCGGGATTAACTCAATGAAAATTGCACAGCAAGCTGTTGAAGGAATCGGCTTATCCATTCCAATTAATTATGCACTACCAGTTATTAAGATCTAGAGCAACATGGAGAAGTAAAGCGTCCATACATGGGAATCGAATTAGAATCAGTAAACAAATTCCTGGATATTATCAACAAGAAAGATTAAAGCTTCCGAAAGACATCAACTGCTGGAGTTGCGATTATGAAAGTTGTACCAAATTCACCTGCCTAAAAAGCAGGTTGAAGGAATTCGATGTGATTGTTGAGTTAGATGGTGAAGAAAGTAGAAGACGTGATCGATCTTCGTAAACATTTATATAACGAAAAGCAAATTGGAGATAAATTGAAAGTGAACGTTTTATCGAAGCGGCGAGCAAGGAAGAAACAACATTGCCGTTAACCGGTGAAGAAAGATTTAGATTTCATCTAACGGATCACGATAACGGATTAAACAAAAGCAGGAGTGCTAAAATAATTGTATCCTGCTTTTTATCTTTAGATAACCGTTGGAAGCTATGAGGAAAATAGGATCATTATAGAAATGAAAAGACGAAAAGGGAATCTCCTGATGAAAATATACTGTTGTCATGAACATATTGCTCTAGCCTTAGATACAATTGTCGGATGAACAAGAAACATTTCCGCTATTCAATAACCTAACGAATAAGAAAAACAATCCACAACCTGTGAATATTGTAAGGATAGCGCAATATATATTGTAGACGAACGCCAATATCTGATACAAAATGTGGATAGTAAATGTGGATATGTGGATAAATGTTGAGGTGGAAATCATGTTTGTAAAGTGAGGATAACCAATGCACATCTCGATTATTTCGGTTGGAAAATTAAAAGAAAAATACTTAAAACTAGGAATTGCCGAATATGTCAAACGACTCTCAGCTTATACGAAGATAAAGATAATCGAGGTTCCGGATGAAAAAGCCCCAGAAAATTTAAGTGAAAGGGAAATGACACAAGTCAAACAAAAAGAGGGAAAACGCATCTTAACAAAAATCAAACCCGACGATTATGTCATTGCACTAGCTATTGAAGGCAAAATGAAAACATCTGAACAACTCGCAGCAGATTTAGATAAACTAGCTACCTACGGAAAAAGCAACATTTGCTTCGTCATCGGTGGCTCACTAGGTTTAAGTGAAGAAGTATTACAACGGGCCAACGAACAGCTTTCTTTTTCACCCCTGACATTCCCACATCAACTAATGCGACTCATCCTGCTCGAACAACTATACCGAGCATTTAGGATTAATAGAGGGGAACCGTATCATAAATAGCATAAAACCCTTAATAGGAGTATACTTTCTATCCAGTGTTAATAGGAGGTATCTAATTGCTTCAAACCATTTTCTATTTGATAATATTGATATTATTAACACAAGCCTCTTACGTCGTATGGATGTTTTCGCTTTTTATGCTGTCATGCACCGATTTCAATTTCTCCAATCGTCATATAACAAAAGCAAAAAAGCGTCCATTAGACGCTTTTGTTGATCCTATAATGATTTTAAGGCTTCTTCTACTGGGGTATCGCCCGCGATTAGATCGAATGCACGCCGGTACGTATTTTTTTCATCAAGTGCGGCGAAAACTGTTTTTGCAACGTCTTCACGTGGAATGGAACCTCGTTTAAGGTTTTCGGCAATCGCAACTTTTCCAGTACCAGCATCGTTCAGCAATCCTCCTGGCCGTACAATCGTGTAATTCAATTTGCTCGCTTGCAGTGCTTTATCAGCGTAGTGTTTAGCAACATAGTAATGTTTAATTTTTTGATTCCAATTTTCTCGGTTGTGGGCTTGGTGGGCACTAACCATCAAGTAGCGGTCTACTCCTGCTTTTTCGGCTGCTTCCATCGATTTGACGGCACCATCGAGATCAACAAGTAATGTTTTGTCCGCACCGGTATGTCCACCTGAACCAGCCGTGAAAATAATAGCGTCACATCCTTTTGCTGCTTCGGCTAGTTCATCCACTGTACCTTCTAAATCGGCAACAACCGTTTCTACTCCTTTTTTATCGAAAGCCTCTGCCTGTTCTTTCTTGCGCACCATCGCTCTAACGGTATGGTTGTTACTGTTCTGAAACAAATCAACAAGATGACGTCCGATTTGTCCATTTGCACCAATCAAAAGCACTTTCATATCTATTCCCTCCCAAAAATTTGCCTAGCTTTTCTATTATTATTACAAAGTAGAGGAAATCATTCAAAAAGAATGTTTGTTCCAGTTAGCTTAGACAGATGAGCTGGAGACTTCACAACTGATAATGAGTGGGGGAAGATGATGAAAAATAAACAATTAGGAACCGATAGTACGATTCACTGACACGCGAGGTCGTGTAGCTTTATACCAATGTCTGCAAAAGATAAGGATAATCATCATATCAATGGCATCGCCACCATAGTACATAAGCATTCCACCTATTTCTGCCTCTGCAGTAGATACACCAGTAGGAGGATACGCATAAATATATTTGGATAAAATTTGGTGACTAGCTAAAGCAATGACAAAAACAATTCCACGATAAATAAAACTTCTTCTATGTGGTGTCGGGTCAATATAAATCATAGAAATAGTGAAAAGATACCCAGCCAAAAATACATGTTTATGAATAAGCAAGTGGAGAAGGCTATTTTGCAACATTGCTGCGTATAAGTCGGTTGTATAAAGTATCCATAGTCCTCCAATATTAAGTAAAGATGCAACAATCGGATCGCTCAAAAACCGGCAAGGCCAACTCTTTAACACTCGGATAAGTTGACGTGCCCATTTCACATGGAGAGTACGAAGAAAAAGGGTCATTGGAGCGGCAAGTACCATGAGCAGCGGAGCAAGCATACCTAAAAGTAAATGTCCGACCATATGGAATTTAAAATCATTATGAGCATGATTTGCTAGGGGATCAACAATCGAAATGATGGCACATAACACCCCTATTAGCCAACAGGCAGTACGGTACAATGGCCATCGTTTATAATGGCGATTAGATAATAAAACTGCTACAGGATAAATAAAAAGGGCAATGACAAAGGGTAATACTAAAAATAGTTCGAGTAAAACCTCATATACATCAGTGTAATTATGATTGTTCATTGCTATTTACCTCTACGAATGTTTGGCGTGCTCGTTTAACGAGAATAGCACCTATTACAATTAAAGCAAGAGCAATGACATTCCATATGATGTCGTAGATTATTACATTTTCTACATATCGAATCTGGTGTATTCTCATTATCTTATGCTGAACAATTCCATCATACAATTGAAATGTGCCTGCCCCTAGAAATGTACCGCCCCACCACATCGTCACCCATAAAGCATTTCTCCGACGAAGGTCGGCGAGCATAAATAATCCACCGATAGTGGCAAACCAGCTAAATGCATGGAATAAACCATCTGAAATGAGCCCCATACTAGTTGTAGATTTATCATAAAAATGATGCCAATGTAATAATTGATGAAAAACAACTTCATCGAAAAAGGTAACAAAACCAAGACCAAACAAAAAACCCGACCATAGATTTCGAGACGTGTATGCAGAACGATTTTCTATATTTGCTGTACGCATTTTTACCCCCCTAGTCCAATATTTGTCTTTTATATCATCCTTGCCAAAATATTTAATAATAATCAGCAAGGATCTTGCATGTAAATATAGCAAAAGTTTCCTATTATTCATATCAACAGCTATGCAGTAATAGGAAAAAGGGATATATATCTAAAATTTCCTTTGACAAATGATACATGGACATTTATATTAAAAACAACTACCTTGTATACTAAAGTAGTTACTTTTTTTCATTACTATCTTGTATTGTCAAATAGTTAATGATGATGTACAGAAGGAGGAGGTTTTTAAGATATTTTTTTGATATGCTATCTTGTTTAATAAAATAGTTATAGGAGAGGAAAGTCTCTATGTCAATTAGAAGCCAATTATTAAAAGGGGTTTTAGATGGCTGTGTGTTAGCTGTGATTGAAAAGGAACCTGTTTATGGTTATGAACTTTCGAAAAAGCTTCAAGACATTGGTTTACATGATGTAAGGGAAGGTACGGTATATCCTGTCTTATTAAGGCTTCAGCGAAATGGTTTTATCCGTGGAGAAATGAGGCCGTCTGATGTAGGACCTAATCGGAAATATTATTTTTTAACTCCCCAGGGAGAGGAAGCACTAGCAACTGTTTCTGAGGAATGGGGGAAAATTTCCGAACCAGTCAATCAACTTTTAAGAAGAAGGTGAAATAGAAAAATGAATGCAGCAACATTAATAGAAGAAAATAATCGGAGACGAGAACAGTTGAGTGCCGAAAACGAAGCTTACTATAGTGACATGTTGATATATATTCGTCTTCAACTATCGCTATCAGAGCAACAAGCAGAAGAAGTGCTTATGGAAATGCTTGACCATTTACTTGATGGTCAAAGGGAAGGAAAAACGGCCAAGGATATTTTTGTAGATGATCCGAAAGCCTATGCAGATGAGCTTATAAAGCATCTGCCACAAGAAGAAAAACGAGCGGTGATACCATTTGTGTCAGGGATCATTGTCAATATTTTAAGTTGGATTTTGATTATTCGTGGCATCCTCTTCCTCGTCATCTCACCATTTAAAGAAGTGGATACGACGATTTATCTCTATAGTGTTATAGCGTTAGGGCTTCTTATCGCATGTATTGTTTTAGGTGGTGTTTGGTATATTTTTAGATTGATCAAACATTCATTATTCCAGCAACATTCATCTGATAAAAAGATTATGTTAAAAGCGGGAATCTTCGGCGCTATTTCCATGGCATTGATTATATTGACTTCAACATTCATTCCAAGCACGGGGCCTTCTATCCATTTTCCATGGTGGATGTCATTGATCTCAGGAGGGGTACTCTGGCTTATTCATATCGTATATAAAAAATAAGGAGGGAATGACATTTACTATCAAGTAAAAGTGAAAATTAAAAATTTTCGGCTGTATTTATTTACTTCTAGATCGAAGAAATCATAGCATTGTAGATTCATTGTTTTAAATAATGATCGTTTACATGTTAGATGAAAAAGTTAAGCGGGACGATTTGCAACCTAAGGTCACATTTAGTATTATTTTTTTAAGTATACGTTGCGAATGAGAAGATTAATGGAGAGTGTAGGAATGGGTGTAAAATCAATTACGATCGAAAATTTAGTGAAGAAGTTTTCATTGGAAGTATTAACTGGAAAAAATCAACTACATCGAACGATTACCAAATCACGAACAAATCGTCCCGGATTAGAATTTATTGACTACTTTGATTTTTTCCCGAAGGAACATGTTCAAGTGCTTGGTATAAATGAAATTACCTATCTACATATGTTAAGTGAAGATGAACGAAAGCAACGCGTCGGAAATATTGTTAAATATAATCCACCATGTATCATTGTCACAGCACAACAGGAAGGCTTAAAATATTTAACGCAATATTGTAGGGAAGAAAGAATTCCACTGTTACGGACATCTGAAACAACTTATGAATTTATGGGAAAATTGGATGCCTATATGGTAAAAACATTGGCACAAGAAATTGCAGTGCACGGAGTTTGTATCAATGTTTCAGGCATTGGGATTCTACTGCGTGGCGAGTCGGGCGTCGGTAAAAGTGAAACAGCGCATACATTAATTGGCAGGGGGCACCGCTTAGTTGCGGATGATATCGTTGTCTTAAAGAAGTTAAGTCCACAAACACTTCTTGGTACACACAATGAGAAAAATAAAGAATTTCTTGCTTTGCGCAGTGTTGGACTATTAAATGTCGTTCGTCTGTATGGGAGAAAAGCTTTTCAGGAGGAGACGCGGATTGCCCTCGATATTGAATTAGTAAAATGGCAAGGAAATGAATTACATAATGAGTTGGAAGTTGAATCTAAATTCAGGGAATATATGGGGGTACGGATTCCTCATATTCAAATTCAACTGCAACCTGGCCGCGATGTGGCAGGCTTAATTGAAGCGGCGGCAAATAATTGGTATTTAAAGCAACAAGGATATAGTGCGGCGGAAGAATTTATGAAACGACTTGAATCGGACTTTCATTCAAGCTGGGAATGAAATGGATGTTTTTATCGTAAAATACGCTTCAAGGAAAAATATTAGTGAAAAAATGGATCACTGTGCTGATGCTCTAATGCTACTGACTCTGTAAACTATATTTAAGCGAGGATGACTTCACATAGAAGTTGATAAGCTTCACTATCTGCAAACGGTTTCTAAGGTGTCATTTATGTCATTCGCCACTGTTCTCCTTTAGGTGGGATGTGCTGAACGCATTGTTTATACCTTTGCACATATCAGCATTGTCATTGACTTTATATTTACCTGTTAAGCCCAGGAAAAATTACTGATTCTGAGCGATTAGAAAAAAGTTTATTAAATAGAAAAAGAGTAAGAAGCGAAGAAATAAGTTTCTTACTCTTTTTCTATTTGCTCATCAAATGTACTAATTACGTTTGACCGAGCGACTGTATATTATATCAATAATCATAGCAAATGACGACGCGAATGATCGCTTAATTGGATAATAGTAGCATATATATCACAACTTTCCGAAACTTCCAATCATGAAGTTGTTATATATGTTTATCATAGTATCATATGAAATGATAGATAGTATGTGATGTAAACGATAGTATGAATGAATTGAGGAAGATAAGATCAATGAGTGATAGAAGGTATGATCAGTTGTTACGGATTAAAACGGTTGGTATAAGGGAAGTAAATGAGACAAGTCATCATCGCTATGAAGCAACACCTTATGTTGCTTTGGATAAGCTTTTTCAAGTCTATCAATTAAAGAAGACAGATCATTTTGTCGATTTTGGATGTGGACGTGGCCGAGTTGCGTTTTATATTCATTATCATTTTCACCTACCAGTGACAGGGATAGAAGCGAATGATGAAACATTTGCGGAAGCACTAGATAACAAGGAACGTTACCGATTAGGTGCTAAACATATAAATGCCCCTATACACTTTGAGTTCGGTCTAGCTGAAGATTATGAAGTCACACCAATGGATAATTGTTTTTATTTTTTCAATCCCTTTTCCGTTCACATTTTTGCGAAAGTTGTCCAAAATATTTTACGCTCCGTGAAGAAACGGAAGCGACCTGTCGAACTTATCTTGTATTATCCATTGCCTGAATATAAACGTTTTTTAAAAGAAAACACTCCCTTCCAATTGCTAAATAAAGTGAGAGCGCCAGGACCCCATGGGAAGTATGGGAAGTTCCTCATCTATCGGTATGCATAAATCTTCGCGAAACAATGTAAAAAAGGGGCTTTTAGGTTAGCCCCTTTAAAATATTACTTGTTTATAAGCGCAATAATCCCCTCATTATCGTCTAATACTAGTTCGATTCCCGCAAAAGGATCCTCGTTCAAAAATTCATCCAACCATATTCGTAAAGCTTTAATGATATGAATTGTCTGAAGATCTTCCCTCTGGCCATTTATGTCAGCTTCTGCTGAAAACCCTTGTTCATCATCATATATCAATTCGACTTCCACTGCATCAGGCTCAAGGTGCTTTTGGCGAGATAGATAGATACAAATGGCGTTGACAATATCTTGTTCTGAAATAATTAACTGCCCCATGGATTCATGTCCTCGCTTTTCTTCTGTTGCTTAAAGAGAGAAAAGATTTTCCGGATGACAGCAATTACTAGAATGATAGCACCAACATTGATTAATAGTCCTAACATGGAGCCCAATACTCCCATATTAGCGAACAGACTGCCAAATAATAAACCAGCTAGACCACCAAACATGAGACCTTTCATTAGTCCCCCTGAACTTGTTTTTTTTGCCGCTGAATTGTTTTTTGGTGCTTCTTCCTTTTGTTTCTTTTGGAAGTTCGATTGATTGTTCTGACGATTATTTTGCATATTGAAGCTCTTCTTACCAGATTTATATTTTTTGGCCTCCACTGTTGTCGAGTGATCTTGAAAAATGCCATTGCCAACAGGTGATAATATAAGCATTGCTGCAAGTATGGTTGTCACAAATTTCTTCATATTTATTACCTCCGATGATAGTTAAATGATTGGTTGAAAAAGGAATACTAATATACAATTATAGCTTATTTTTTGTTGATCAACCAAGGAAGAGGTTCAGTGATGGCCAAACTCATACTAATTGTTGAATTTTTTCAAATAATATTTCATTTTCACACGAAAGTAAATATTTCCCTAGACATAATCTTCATAAAGGATGATTGCCTCATGACATAGGTGCAAGAAAGAAACATGAAAAAAATTCCTCTTATAAAATATGCAAAATAAACCAATCTATTAACGAAAAGGGAGGTATATGTATGCAACAATTACGCAATATCATGACAACAAATGTGCTGACAGTGAATGAGTCCCAGTCTGTACAAGAGGCCGCAGCGCTAATGAGCGAATATAATATAGGATCTATTCCTGTAGTTAATAATAGCGGTCAGATGGTTGGGATTATTACTGACCGTGATATTACACTTCGTTCGACAGCACAAGGTGAAAATGCACAGACACCTGTATCGCAAGTGATGACTGCTCAACAAATTGTACAAGGGACTCCAGATATGGATGTCCAGCAAGCAGCTCAATTAATGGCTCAGCAACAAATTCGCCGTTTGCCAGTTATTGAAAATGGGCAACTTGTTGGGATGATAGCTCTAGGTGATTTGGCTGTCGATAACTTATCGAATCATGCAGCTGGAGAGGCGTTATCGAGTATTTCGACACCTTCAGACCCACAAATGTAACGGAGAGCAAACTTTTGAAGGGAAAAGAAGCACAAGAACGTTGATATGATCAGCGTTCTTGTTGTTTGTTTTTGATGAAGTAAGTGGATAGCTAGTATTAGGAGTTTTTCACTTACAGAACGACTTAGAAGGCATAAGTAATCGCTACATCTAAAAAAACAGACTAGAGCTCAGTTCAGATGAGCGCTAGTCTATTTGCGAAAATATGATTAATGAACACCTTTCATTAAGCGTTGAATCCTCGGTGCGATCAGGAATAGAAGTAGACTGAGTAGGATGGATATGCCACCAATCACACCGAAATATAGCATTTCCGTTTCAGCTGAGTAAAACTTAACAATTTGGGCATTAATTGCTTGAGCAGCTGCATTTGATAGAAACCATAAACTCATCGTTTGTGCTGAGAAGGCGGCAGGTGCTAGTTTCGTCGTTGCTGATAGTCCGACAGGTGATAAGCATAGCTCACCGAGCACTACAATAAAATAACTAAGAACGAGCCATAATGGATTTACTAATGAATCGCTCCCACCTAAATAAGCAGGTAAAAGAATGACGAGAAACGATAAGCCAGCGAATAATAAGCCTAATGAAAACTTTTGCGGGATTGTCGGCTGCCGGTCTCCTAATTTCATCCATAACCAAGCGAATACAGGTGCCAGTGTAATAATAAAGAGCGGATTTAATGATTGAAACCAAGCGGGTGAAATATGAATACTACCAAAATCCAACTGTGTTCGTTTATCTGCATAATTGGCTAAGATCGTTGATCCTTGTTCTAAAATTGCCCAGAACATAACTGAGGCGATAAAGAGCGGAATGTAAGCGATAATACGTGAGCGCTCTTTATCGGTTGTTTTCGAACTGCGATACATGACAACAAAATAAATAATTGGAATCAATAGGCCGAGAAAGCCAATTAGCGCAATAAAGCTATCAACAGTTAGGATTCCTTTGGGAATAGTAATAGCACAAATAATGGCAATCATCGTTGTCCCTAGTCCAATGATTGTGAAAGTTTTTTTCTTTTTCTGTGGTGATAACGGATTTGGTACATTTGTGCCAGCTAAACCGAGATTTTTTTTCTTCGTAACAACAAAGGTGACTAAACCTATAAACATACCGATAGCAGCTAAGCCGAAACCTAAGTGAAAGTTATATTTCATACCGACGGTGCCAACCATTAATGGGGCTAAAAATCCGCCAAGATTGATACCCATATAAAAAATACTAAATCCTGCATCACGGCGATGATCTTCCGTAGCGTAGAGATCCCCTACCACACTGGAAACATTTGGTTTTAGCAAACCTGTTCCAATCACAATCAGAACCATAGAAACGAAAAACATAGAGACGCTTCCAGGGATTGCTAAGAAGAGATGTCCAAACATAATTAAAATCCCGCCGTAAAAGATGGCTTTTGAAGTACCAAACAGTCTATCAGCCATCCATCCACCGATAATTCCCGACATATATACTAATGCTCCATAGATGGACATAATTGATAAGGCAGTAGATTCATTAAGTCCTAAGCCACCTTTAGAGACTTCGTAGTACATATAATAAACTAAGATTGCTCGCATTCCATAGTATGAAAAACGTTCCCAAAATTCTGTGAAAAAAAGCGTAAATAGACCTTTAGGATGTCCGAAAAAGCCTTTTTGAGGGACGCTTTCCACAATTTCTTGTTTCAAATCTGACATTTTAAAAACTTCCTTTATTTATGTATTTCTATACAATAATACTTTTAATAGTTTTAAAATGTCAAAATTATTTCCGAAATAAAAAGATTTAATAGATATATATTCAATATGACATAAACTATATTAAAATAATAAACAATCGAGAATATTTAAAATTGATCAATGCTACATTCTTTTTTAACCTATGAACTACATTATCCAATGATAGATATCTACGCCAAACATAACGAGAAGCCCTGTTCCAACAGCCCAGATGATAATACTAATCGTTTGCCAAAGTGCGACTCGAGCTTTACTGGCGCCCGCAACGATGGAAACAAGGGCTCCAATATTATTAGTAACGGTTACAGGACCCATAAGTGAAATTCCTTGTACTCCATATTTATTGAAATAGCCCCTTGCTTTTCGCATACGTTTATGAAAAAAGCCATCAGTATGACTATGATCCCTTTTGAAAAACTTGGATCTGAAAAAAGTTAAAATTGTAATTATGCCCATTACTGAAAGCCAAGTGGCAAGAATGTTTAAAATAATGGTAGGAATGAAAGGTAAACCTAAAAGTAAGCCGATTGGTACGGCTACATACGCTTCAAATAACGGAAATAACGCGAACAAAAATATCGCTATGTATTGGTAAAAAACATTAACTTCTGAAATTGTTTGAAATATATCTTGAAGCAAATGAAGCCCTCCTCTCTGAAATTCAATTCAAAGTTTACCTTTTTCGGAAAATAGGCTTAAAAAGGATTGACCCCCTTTGAATGTTATTGCCTTCTCCTAATGTTTAAGCTGTTTCAAGAGCAATCTTCCAAATTATTATTCTACTATTCGGAATATTCCCTTCATAATATCAATATTAGATTCCTTCAGTATAGTAAATAGTATATGACATGTTGTTGTTACTTTCCAAGTTAATTTTCGGGGCTTTTGAAATTATTTTATATGTCTCATTTTTTATTAAACAAAGAGATCGTTTATTTCATTGCTCTCTCTGTTTAGGGGTGAGAGGGGGTATTTTTTATAATAATTTAGAACCGCATTGATATGATATTTATCAATTACTTGTCCATATAATGCACCTCTTAGGTCGAATGTCATTTTCCGTCAATCATTTAAAGAATCTCAAACATGTTTCATTTTCACTTTCAAATGGTAAAATAATTTTTACGTTATCCCCGTAGGAATCAGCAAAATGGATATGATGATTGCCTAGTTGTTAGTGACTGCTTCTTTGCAATTTCTAACAATCCACAAAAGGACTGACACTTTTCACTCGTTATTTAAGTGATCAATTATTTTTTGAAAATCAGCAAGAATGTTGCAAAAGATTGAAAATGAAATCGATTATTAAGGTGATGATATTTGAATAAGGATTAAAACACACACACATAATCATTTTTACGTGTGTGTGTTTAAATTGCTAATCACTTTCTTATTTTAAAAATATTTCTTCAATGTCATCGAGCATTAAGTTTGCAGCCAAAACACCGCCAGCAGTATTCCATATGACATCGTCTACTTGGTGGACATTCCCTTTTTTCGTTGCGTGTAAGTTTTGAAATAATGGATCATTAATCCAATCTTTTGCTGCTTTTGTTGCTTCACCGTCGCCTGTATCATAAACAAAGTAAAAGATCATATCTCCATCCATAGCAGGAATACGCTCTTTAGTAACGTTTCGTTCTGCAAAGTCATCTTTATCTTGTTCAGCAGGGCGAGCAAATCCAAGTTGATCTAAAATAACGCCTGAAAATGAATCTTTATGATAAATACGCACATCACCTGGCATAAAGCGAACCATCGAAATTTCTTTTTTCGTTTCAGCGCCTAGCTTCTCTTTTAATGAGGAAATACGTTGATTGTATTCGTCTAATACTTTTTTCCCTTCTTTCTCTTTATTAATGGCTTTAGCATACAACTTAAAATTATCTTGCCATTCGCCACGCAATGTTTCAGCAAATACAGTTGGAGCAATACCATTTAGATGGTCATATATTTTCTCGTGACGCATCTTATTGCCAATGATCAAATCTGGTTCCAGTTTGGCAATCGCTTCGAGATTCACTTCCAATTCTGTACCAACTACTTGAACCCCCTCAAGCTCATCAGCTAAATGCTTATACCAGGAATCGCCAATAGGTGGTTTTACAGCACCAACTGGTTTGACCCCCATTGCTAATAAGGCTTCGATCCCTTCATTCGTTAAGATAACAATTTTTTTTGGTGTTCCTTCTATGTCTGTAGATCCCATTGCATGTTCTATCGTATAGACTTCGCTTTTGTTCTCTTTTTTTGCTGTTTGTTTATTTTCATCCTCTTGATCTTTTCCGCATGCGACAAGTGCCATCGTCATTACAACGGCAAGGATAAAAACAAAAGATAATTTTCTCTTCATATGCCTTCCTCCCATTTCCATAATTGAAAATGATTTTCAATATCTATCATACAAATCATAAATAAGGGCGTAAATCTTGTCAAGGTAAAAATGATATTGATTCTCAAACTCATTGACATTTATATTCTATGTATTTACACTTAAATCAATCATGTCTAATAGAAAGGTATTCTTTTAATGGCTCAATATACGTTTTTTCATAAAGTATCACTGCTAATTTTTTCTTTTATAGCTGTTATTATTCTTGGTGGATTAAGTATCATTCTAGGATACACAGATACGTCTATTCAAGTTGCTATTGATGCTTTTGTAGCCTTCGATGGTTCAACTGAGCACCTCATTATAAAAGATGTTCGTTTGCCAAGAGCGCTGATTGCAACTGTTGTTGGTGCTTCACTGGCGATAGCAGGGGTAATTATGCAAACTTTGACGAAGAACCCACTTGCATCTCCAAGTATTTTTGGTGTGAATGCTGGAGCAGGTTTTTTTGTTGTTGTAGGTGTTGTCTTTTTTCAGTCGACAAGTATCCAAACTTTTGCATTACTCGCTTTTTTAGGTGCGGCTATTGCTTCTGTTTCCGTCTTTATATTAGGAAATGCGGGGAGAGAGGGTTTGACACCAATGAAACTCACTTTAGCTGGTGCTGCGATCATGGCTTTTTAGTTCCTTTACACAAGGGCTACTTGTCTTAAATGAGGCTGCACTTGAACAAGTGCTTTTTTGGTTAGCAGGATCTGTTGAGGGAAGAAAGCTATCATTGTTAACAAATATTTTTCCATATATTATAGTAGGTATTTTTATTAGATGTCCATAGCTAACAAAATGAATATTTTAGCGATGGGTGATGATGTAGCAACTAATCTAGGGTTAAAAACTGGTTGGGTAAAGGTCATATCCCTATTAGCAGTTGTTCTTCTCGCTGGAGGAGCAGTAGCGATAGCAGGACCAATCGGATTTATTGGAATTATCGTTCCTCATATTGCAAGAAAAATCATTGGTATTGATCATCGTTGGTTGTTACCTCTATCCGGGTTATTTGGTGCCATCTTGCTGTTAAGTGCAGATATTAGTGCACGATATCTCATTATGCCTCAAGAAGTACCTGTTGGAGTGATGACAGCAATAATAGGTGTTCCATTTTTCGTTTATATTGCAAGGAAGGGGTTTCGAGAACGATGAAAAAATACTGGACGATTCGTCTTTGGAATGATCGACTGTCATATATGATTGATCGCTCATTGGCGATGAAAACGTTCTTGTTATTAGCTATTTGTATGGTTGTCTTTCTTGGAAGTATTGCATTAGGCGATATTAAATTGTCCCCTGTCCAATTATTTGAAGTGTTTTTAGGAAATGGCTCTAAATTAAATGAGCTTGTCGTTTTTCAATTTAGGATGCCAAGAATCATTGTTTCTCTTATGGTCGGGATTGCCTTAGCGATTGCGGGGGCGATCTTACAAGGAATGGTTCGTAATCCATTAGCTTCACCAGATATTATTGGAATTACAGGTGGGGCAAGTGTTGGAGTTGTTGCCTTTTTAGCTATTTTTAGCGACGCGAATAATGTACTGACAGTCTCTATTCAATGGATGCCTGTCGCTGCTTTTCTAGGAGCAACTGTGACCGCTTTTCTCGTTTATATTTTAGCTTGGCGAAAAGGTGTATCACCGATTAGACTTGTATTAATTGGAATAGGTATTTCCGCGCTTATGCAGGCAATGACAACGATGTTCATGCTTTTTGGACCGATTTATCAAGCAAGTCAAGCGAATGTTTGGATCACTGGGACAGTGAATGGATCGAGATGGGGAGATGTGCAAGTACTTGTTCCTTGGGTTGTTGTTTTGTCTATACTAGCTTTTGTTATGTCCCGTCACTTAAACATTCAAGAGCTTGGCGATGATTTAACAAAAGCGGTAGGCGAGAGATTACAAACGCGGCGATTACTTTTTCTTTTACTTGCAACCGGTCTTGTCGGAAGTGCCGTTGCTTTTGCTGGGGGAATTGGATTTGTTGGTTTAATGGCCCCACACATGGCTCGACGCCTTGTTGGTTCATCATATGGTGTATTAATCCCTGCCTCTGCACTACTCGGTGGACTACTGGTGATGCTTGCCGATTTAATTGGACGCACATTCTTTTTACCGTTAGAAGTACCTGCTGGTGTGTTTACTGCAGCGATCGGCGCCCCGTATTTTATTTACTTGCTGTTTCGAACAAGAAATGCCTGATCAGAAAGGTTAAGCAGAATGAAAGGAGAATGAATGTATGATTGAGACAAAGTCTTTAACATTAGGTTATGGTGAATCAATCATTATTCGCAATTTAGATTTAGTTATACAAAAAGGGAAAATTACGGTATTAATAGGTGGGAATGGTTCGGGAAAATCAACTCTTCTTCGTTCGTTTGCAAGACTGTTAAAACCTCAACAAGGCTCTGTTGTGTTAAATGGCAAAATGATTGAAAAGTTACCGACAAAAAAAGTAGCGCAAGAATTAGCTATCTTACCACAATCTCCTGTGACACCAGAAGGATTAACTGTCTTTCAGCTCGTGAAGCAAGGAAGATATCCTTACCAAACGTGGTTGAAACAATGGTCGAAAAAAGATGAAGAAGTCGTTAACCGTGCATTGGAAGCAACTGGAATGATGGAATTAAAGGATCGATTCGTAGATGAGCTTTCAGGCGGTCAAAGGCAACGTGCTTGGATTGCGATGACATTAGCTCAAGATACCGAAATGATATTACTAGATGAACCTACGACTTATTTAGATTTAACTCACCAAATTGAAATCCTTGATTTATTATTTGAACTAAATGAAAGGGAAGAGAAGACAATCGTTATGGTGCTTCACGATCTTAATTTAGCATCTCGCTATGCTCACCAGTTAGTTGCAATCAAAAATCAAACCGTTTATGCACAAGGAAAGCCTGAAGATATCATCAGTTGTGAAATGGTGAAGCACGTTTTCGATATGCATTGCCAAGTAACGATCGATCCCCTCTTTGGAACGCCACTATGCATTCCGCACGGGAAAGGTCGTTGCATCTTACCAAAAATCGCTAATCGAAAAGATTTGAAGTGATATTTTTCCTAAAATATGTAAGGGGGAAATGTAGAACCATAACAATGAGCAAGCGTATGACCGATTGAAGAATGGACCCATCTACATCGACAATTGTTATTCGACCAAGTGTTGATTAACGTAAAAAGTTTTAGAACTGCACATAAAAAGGACCGTCCCCTTGTCATTTTTCCTGACTGATTGGACAGCCCTTCCTTTTTATCTGTTTTATAGTTCGCTCCCGGCTTCCGGATAGTCGACTTTTATCGGAGCTACGTTTGATCGTTGTAAAGCAGGTGTTTCAGGACGAGCAACTTGATAGACTGACGATCCGACAATTTGCGCTACTTCCTGTAACTTTTCTTTACTAATTTTATCAATGGTATCTTCCGGTGTATGGTACCATGGTTCAACAGGAGAATGGATAAATAAGGCTGCTGGTATACCAAGTTCAGCAAATGGGACGTGGTCACTTCTCCCCCCATGGGCATAAGGGATCACATCGGATAATCTTGAACCAGCTGCTGCTCCGAGATCTGTTACAATATTCTTCTTGCCATCTGCAGTAAACATAACTAAATCCCCTGCATCTCGGCTACCAACCATATCTAATTGGAACATTCCGACTGTTCGATTGATTTCATCTTTAGTAAGAGAATTTGCGTATGCATATGAGCCTAATAAACCGTATTCTTCCGCTCCAAATGTTATAAAGCGAAGTTCTGTATCCGTTGGCATATTTGCCATAACCCGAGCTAACTCTAATACTGTTGCAGTGCCAGAAGCATCATCATTTGCTCCAGGTGCACCGAGAACGGAATCATGATGAGCACCTATAATGACGATTTGATTTGTATCCTTTTGCTTATGAGTTGCTTTTTTTATAGCAATCACATTATGTGATGTTGACTGTTTCGTTTCTGCTCCTTCTATTTTTACCGTCGCAGTTAATGTTTCACCTGTGTGCAATTTTTGTACAATTGCTTCCCCTTCTTCTTTAGAAAGTGACATAACAGGTATGACCCCATGTTCCTCTGAACCAAGTGTACCATTTATGGTTCCATCTTCATTATTAAAAATAACGACGGCTTTTGCCCCTTTTTCAGCAGCATTGCTTACCTTTTCACCAAATGAGATATTACCACGTTGGATAACAGCAATTTTTCCATCGATATCTATGTTTGCTAACTCTTCTTTCGTTCCTAAACCGGCAAAAACTAGATGACTAGTCACCTCGCCGCTTGGCGAATATGTAAAATGTCTAGGAGACCATTCCTGATCCATTGACTCGATCGAAAAGGTGATACTTGTCGGTTCTATGTATTGGAGAAATTCAAACGGTTGAACGTCTGTTTCATATCCGTAAGATTGAAATTCACTATTAATATATTGAACAGCAGCATCTTCTTCTTTCGTTCCTGCCACGCGAGGATTTTCTGATAGAAATGCAATATCATTATAAATGCGATCTACATTGATCCTTTTAACGATCTTATTATCAAAAGCTTTGTCACTTTCATGTGGTTCCGCATAAGCAGTGATGCTAAATAATAGAGTAAGTATAAGCATCATCAACAGTGTTTGCTTTCGTTTATTCACATAACTCCCCCCCTAAAATATTAGTTATTTAAAATATTATATAATGATATTTTGAAAAATGTCAATAGTAGGAATAGTTTATCGTTATATTGATCTGGTCATTTTTCGGTTCAACGATCAAAGTATAGTAGATTGCTGTGCATTCTTTTCTTCCAATTATGCTAATATTAATCAAAAATTAACAATATGAATATACAACCTTAAAATTACTCATCTATCATCAATTTTGTACATGTACTTGTAAATAAGCAATATTTAGGAAGTGGGAGGTGAAAACATGAATGCGGTGTTGGATCAAACTAGTAGTTTTTTGATGAAAAAAGTTTTTGATTTACAAGAAAATAAAGCGTGGGTTTGGGTGTTAGTTTTTATTGCAGTGTTATTTTTTGCTTATGCTTGGTATTGTACTTCGAAAGGCTATGATTTTAGCGGTTATGTAAAGAAGGGAAGCAACTGGGTAAAAATCGGTTGTGTAAAATAAGTAATATCAACATGCACAGGGTATTTCTATACCTTGTGCAGCATATTAATAGAGAGGGTTCTATGATGTCTTCTACAAAGTTGCAAGTGAAAAAGATAAATAAATACTATGGTAATAAACATATTTTAAAAGACTTTTCCATTACATTAAATCAAGGGAAAATTTCAACATTATTAGGTCATAATGGTGCTGGGAAAACGACTGCTATAAAAGTAATTTTAGGATTGGAAGAAAGAGAGAGTGGTGAAATATTATTTGAAGGGAACAACATAGAAGATCAATATCAATACTATAAAAGTCAAATAGGATTCATTCCAGATGACGATGAGTTATTCGATGATTTAACTGCAAAGGAATATTTGCAATTTTTAGGGAAGGCTCGAAAGATTCCTCCAAATGATTTTGTAAAAGTAACCAATCATTTATTAGATATATTTGATCTAACATCATTTAGTGACAATTTATTAAAAACATTTTCCCATGGGATGAGAAGGAAAATACAAATTATATCAGGTATTATTCATCAACCATCTGTTTTAATAGTTGATGAGCCGACCAATGGACTTGACCCTGATATGATGATTACTTTTAAAGAGTTATTAAGCACTGTCCGCCAGTTAGGTATGGCAATCTTATTAAGTACCCATAACTTAGAATTTGCGGAAAGTATTAGTGATTACATAACAATTATTAAAAATGGGCAGATAAAGAAAGCTGGAAAAAAACAAGAATTATTAGATGAGCTTCGTGTTCATAACTTGGAAGAAGCATATATTAAAGTTAATGTCGATACAAAGAAATTAAAGAGTTTAAGGAATGTATATCAATATGATTAGTACACTATATTTGAAAATATGGAAAAACAGGATTTTTTATCAGATAAAGAAAAATCCAATATTTAGCTTATTCCCAATTATTTTGATAGCCATTATTGTCTTCGTATCAATCAAATTAACAAAAGACAATATAGCACTCATCCAACAAAATGAGTCCTTTCTTATCAAGCACATGATTGATCAAAGCATTCTCTCATCTAGTTTAATTAGTTTAACCATTTCTATTCTTCTATTTTTATTATTTAAAAATAGTTTTTTTCGATCAAATATATTAAAAATATTACCAATTAGTAATGCGAAAGTGTTAATGATTGAATTACTTCCTTTTATTTTATTAACACTCCTTTTTATATGTATCCTCTATCTCCCAACCTATCTTTATTTGTTTTTTCAAGGGATGGAGGACAATATTTTCGTAAAGTTATTATTTTTGGTTCTTTTTATGATAATGAATATATCAATTATTCTTTTTTCATTTGTAAATGTTTACTTTTTAAATGTTGTAGCAAGTGTCATTGTCGATAAGATCAAGCGAAATTATTTGCATGAAATCGTCTTTTTTTTCATGGCTGGAATAGCAGGGTTTATTTATTTCCTATTGTTAAGCAATACAAATGTCCTTCGTTTTATTTCCCCCAATATCTTTAGTGGGTCCATGACAACGAAGTTGACACAATCTCTTTTAGTCATATTATGTTTTATCTTGTTGTCGATGTTATTCTATATTGTTAGTTTGTTAAAAAAGAAACCGGTTGATGCTTCGTCCACTATACTAGCTAAATATTCATTTACTGATCGTATCTTTGTAAATATTTTTTTATTTGAACTGAAAAGAGTAGTACGGGATTATCATCGTATATTCACGATTTGTTTGTTTTTTATTCTTTTGCTCCTATTAAATATGTTCGTTACAAAGTATCCAGAAAATAATGTGTTGATGATTTTATCACAATTTAGTCCGTTGATGGCGATAGAGCTCATCGTTATCTTTCCTTTACTAGCAGCGGCTAGAGATCATAAAAAAGTATATTTGCTCTATTTATTGCCTTTTCGATTTCAATTTTATATGAGAACAAAATTAACATTCTATCTATTGCTTGCTTTGTTTATAGGAGCAATTTACTTTATATCTAGTCACTTGCTAACTGCTTCGCTGCTATCAACTGCAGAATTAGCCCTCTTTTTTAGTGAATTAGTTTTATTTAGTATTATTGCTTTTGTCGTAGGTATTCTTTTGCCATTCAATACACTTTCAGGCTTACAAGAAGGTGTAGGTTTTTTTGTCATGTTCATCATTTATTTTTCTATTATATATATAATGAATTATTTAGGCGTGTATCAATTTAGTTATATGCTCATTTTAAGTACAATATTTTTTATTATAACTCCATTTTTATCGAAAAGAGTGTTAATAGGGAGTTTAAATGATGATCACTAAAATTGAGCCTAATGGAATGAACGGTACATTATTCATGCTAGTAATAAAAAGTATGCGTACATTCATTTGTTTCCATTTAAGCTTATGTATCCTTTTATTTATTTTATTGAGGTTGTATTGGGATGTTGAGCTTGCGAATATACTATTCGTTTTGTATAGTCAAATTATTTTAAGTACTGTTATACATGAATTTGGGCATCTTGTTCCATATTTATTATTTACACGGGGAAAAAAGATTTTCTTTATGAAAAGTCATTTACTTGGGTTATCAGTTCTGACGTTAAAAACAACAAGGCTTCAAAATCTTATGATAGCTGTAAGTGGACCCGGAATTTGTGTCGTTATCGGAATGTTTGTTATCCAATATCATTTTCTAGCAGGGATCATATATATGTCCCATGTTATTTTTTTCTTCCCTTCTTTTTCTGATGGTGAAAACATCTTGTTACAAATCATGAGGAGTGAGTAGTGAATGATTTTATTTAAAAAATTATCTACAGGATTCTTAAGTTTTGCGTTGCTTTATTTTATCACGATGATGATGGGGCCACTTCTACTAGATTTCCTAGAAATGAAGGCAAATGTAAATATGAACTTATTTGATTTACGGTTAGGAAAGATTGTTAATAATGAAGCAGAAATGTACGGACAAATGACAGTCATTGGTTTTATTATTTTTGGGTTGATTGGTGGAATCATAAACAGTTTATTTTATTTTGTATGGAAAAAAAGAAAAAAAAATGTGGATGTCCGTAGTTAAAAATAAGACGGAACTTCTTTCGCTACGAACAGACGATACAATAGTTTGTTGTCATTACATTTTCAAGCCGTTGCGATTCATTCGTAATGGCTTCCACATGATGTAATCTTTTTTGACTCACGCTAAAGAATGCCATCTGAAATGCTTAATATGCGAATTGTAAATTCAGAATATTCATGCTAAAATGACGGTTATATTCAACTGAGGAAGTGAGCATATGGATTTTTTAATTAAAATAAGTCATTTTGTTGGTAAAACATTCGCTATTTGGGTTCTTATCTTTGCTGGCCTCGCTTTTTACAAGCCGTCGCAATTTATTTGGATCAGTCCTTATATTTCCATTTTACTTGGTATCATTATGTTTGGGATGGGGATGACTTTATCTGTCACTGATTTTAAAGCAATAGGCAAGCAGCCAAAAAGCGTTCTCATTGGGGTTGCCTTACAGTTCACTGTCATGCCACTATTAGCATATGGTCTTGCTAAGGGCATGCGTTTATCGCCTGAAATTGCAATCGGGGTCATTTTAGTTGGCGCCTGCCCAGGTGGGACTGCTTCTAATGTGATGACTTATTTAGCGAAAGGAAATACGGCATTGTCCGTCGCAATTACCTCTGTATCTACTTTGTTAGCTCCAATATTAACGCCGTTGATCGTCTATTTCTTAGCGAGCGAATGGCTGTCTGTTTCTGTATCTGCAATGTTTATGTCGGTTGTTAAAATGATTGTTGTGCCGATCGTACTAGGACTAATAGTGAAATTATTACTAAAAAAACAAGTGGAAAAAAGTGTGCAGATAATGCCGCTTATTTCCGTCATAGCGATCGTTGCAATTGTTGCAGCAGTTGTGGCAGGAAGTAAAGACAAAATACTGGAATCTGCCCTAACTATTTTCGCGGTTGTCATTTTACATAATGTGCTCGGTTACATATTCGGTTATTTGTTTGCGAAAATATTTAGACTCCCTTATGTGGATCGAAAAGCAATATCTATTGAAGTCGGCATGCAAAATTCAGGTTTAGGTGCTGCCTTAGCAGCTGCTCATTTTCATCCAATTGCTGCTGTACCGAGTGCTATTTTTAGCTTTTGGCATAATATATCGGGTCCGTTGTTAGCTACCTTTTGGGCGGGAAGAGCAGATCGACAGAAGATATTTGTTACGAATACAAGATCGGTCAAATAGCGGGTTTAGTCATGGCCTTATCACTAAACCTCATGATAATGACCCATTCATTTTGTTGGAGTGAAGCTTCAAACAAATGAATGATATGTTTCTCAGCCATTGTTATGTATATAGCAATGGCTTCATTAAGTTTGAGCACCATTAGCGGTTTACTATGTATAACTCTCTAATGGTCATATCGTGTCGCTCTCGCGGATGTTTATTTGGGATTTTGGCTCTGGGGTCATTTATTGAATAGGAACGAATATCTCAGGTTTTTCACCTCGTGTATTTAACAGTTGTTTTTTTATCTTTTAAGCATGAAGCATTGCTTTAGTAAAAAAATACTTAAACGTTACTATCATCGGAAAGACAAGTGATGTTTTCTCTTTGTATTTTCACTTTTGGGATGGACATATTATTAGCTTGTGTTTATCGTTAAATCTAGATTTACCATATAGCCAAAAAATGAAACGATTGTTTTCTGTTTTAAAAAATATATTTTCCATGATAGAAGGTGAGAATGGTTACTACCATTATCTTTGTTATCGTTATTTTAATAGCTTCCATACTACAAACAAGCACAGGTTTTGGTTTTTCTATTATGGCTACTCCCTTTCTACTCCTAATATTTGAACCGAAGGAAGCGATTCAAATAAATTTAATCTTGTCGCTCGCTATTTCATCCTCATTAATCAGGCATATAAAAAAGGATATAGATGTTGGCGTGTTAAAAAGGTTTATTGTAGGTAGTATGATCGGGTTACCAGCAGGGATTACTATTTTTCTATTTATCAACATATAAAACGATTAAAAATACGAAAATAAGTATCGTTATTTTACTTTTAACCTTGTTGCTTATGTTCCATTTTCGGATGAGACAGACCAATCAAGAGATGTAGTTGTAGGTGGTCTTTCGGGTTCATTAACAACAAGCATTGGAATGCCCGGCCCACCTCTTTTACTTTACCTTTCAGGAACAAAGACAGATAAGGAAAAATTGAGAGGTACTACTTTAGCTTTTTATCTATTTATCTATTTTATGAGTCTTTCTATTCAAATGATTTTTGCAGGTTCAAATAAAACAATTTGGATGTCAAGTGCGTTCGCACTACCATTCGTTTTCATCGGTTTGTATTTCGGTCAACTTTTATTTAAAAAGTTAAATCAACGTCATTTTCGTCTATTTACATATCTTCTTTTGCTATTCACTGGGTGCTATTTATTGATTGATAGCTGGAATTGGTAAGTAAAAAAAGATTTGTAATGATAAGGTTCCATAATAGTGTAAAATAAACAATAAATAGCTACTGGAATAAATTTGTGCATGAAGGGAGGTTTTAAAAGAATGAATGGAGATCATATTTTATTAGTTGATGATGAAAGAGGATTATTGAAAATGGTGAATTCTTTACTGCAAAAAGAAGGGTTTACAAATGTATATACTGCAACGACAGGTACTGAAGCACTTCGATGGGTAAAAACCGAAAGAATAGATTTGATTGTACTAGATATTATGTTACCCGATATGAATGGTTTTGATTTATGTAGGCAAATTCGCCAAGAAACGAAAGCACCGATTATTTTTCTCACTGCACGTACGAGTGATTTGGACAAAATCACTGGTTTAACAATCGGTGGTGACGATTATATGTCAAAGCCATTTAATCCCCTCGAATTACTAGCAAGAATAAAAGCACAGTTACGGCGAACGACTTATTTTCAGTTGGAAAAAACGGAAAAAAATAATGCTTATCATTTTGGGCGCTTCTCTTTATACGTAAATGAAGGAACACTTCTTGTAAAAGGTCGCCAAGTAAAGTGTCCATTAAAAGAGTTTGAGTTATTGAAGTTTTTTTGTGAAAATCCAAATCATGTGTTCTCTACACAAACCTTATATGAAAAAGTTTGGGGCGAAGATAGTTGTGGAGATGAACGAACAGTAATGGTTCACATTAGTAGATTGAGGGAAAAAATTGAAGAGGACCCCCAGCATCCTCAACTGTTAGTCAATGTTCGGGGGCTCGGTTACAAGCTTGTCTCCATGTAAAGAATTGCTTCTTCGTCTCTCATGTACGACAAGTAAAGTATTTGAGAGCTAAGAAGATCGAAAGTGTCCAATCGAGAATAGAAATTATAAAAGAATAAAATAACTGTATCAGTCTGTTCGACCCTCATCCTTTTCTATAAAAGAAAAATAGTTGTTTAGTAGAAAGGAAGATATATTTTTGCGCATATATAGAAGGTTTATGTTTCATTATATATCTAGTTTTGTTTTCATATTTTTCTTTTCCATCTTAGCCATGCTCATTTTATCTCCAGTAGTCTCTTCTTTTACGATGCATGCATTACATTTAGATGTTTCTGACCATCAATTGCTGTATATGTTGTTATTTGCTGGACCACCTGTCATTACTTTTCTCCTTACAAATCTTGTCTATGCGCGTAGAATGGGGAAGCGTCTTTATTATTTCTTTGATTGGATTGATCAATTAGTCAAGGGAAACTACGAAGTGAAACCGATAGAAAAAAGTAAGACAGGTATGTTTTCTTTTCTACGCTTGTTTCAAGAACTTGATGGACAAATGTCTGAACTTACAAACACCTTAAAAAGAAGTGAACAAGAACGAAAAGAGCTTGAAGATATGCGTCGGCATTGGACTGCTGGGGTGACCCATGACTTAAAAACACCGTTATCTTATATACAAGGTTATTCTGCCATGTTATTATCTGAAAAATACGAGTGGTCAAGGGAAGAAAGACAAGCGTTTTTGAAGATCATTCATGATAAAGCTTTGCATATGAAAGAACTCATTAATGATTTAAACATAGCTTATCAATTTGAAGATGAGCGCATTCAAATCGTCAAGCAAAACGATGACCTTATTTTTTTATTAAAAAATATTATTGCTGATATGAAAAAGGAACCAAGATTAGCTCATGGAAAAATAAAATTGAAAGCTCCTGAAGCAGGATTGTATTTTCATTTCGATAAAAAACTGTTAAAGCGGGCCTTATTTAATTTACTTAGCAATGCGGTATTACATAATCCGAAAGGAACAATTGTCACTGTAAAAGTAAGCAGTGATGCGGATGATGTGATCATTAAAATTCAAGATAATGGGGTCGGCCTAGCAGAGAAAGATGTGAAACAAATATTTTCCCGATATTATCGCGGGACTACTACTGATGTAACCGAAGGAACTGGTTTAGGTCTCTCCATTGCTAAACAGTTTATTGAACTTCATCATGGAAACATCGCAGTTTCCAGTAAATTAGGCAAAGGAACGCTCTTTGTTATTACATTACCCTGTAAGTAATAAAAGTTTAACTTCTGTTTACATACTGTTGTCATTCGTTTTAAGTTCACTTGCTATGATCAGATTGAGGTGATTGTAGTGAGTGAACTTATTGTTTCTACAAACCAATTATCAAAAAAATATAAAGATGTATTTTCCGTAAAAAATTTAAATATGGAGGTACATCACGGTGAAATTTATGGATTTCTTGGTCCAAACGGTGCAGGAAAAACAACGACGATTCGGATGTTGCTAGGCTTAATTAGACCTAGCAAAGGAAAGGTAAGTATCTTTAATAAAGATTTGCAGAAGAATCGATTCACTATTTTAAAGGAAGTAGGCTCTCTTGTTGAATCACCATCCTATTATGGAAAATTGACAGCAGCGGAAAATATAGAAATTGTGCGAAGTCTGCTCGACGCGGATAAAAAAGTGTTGATGATGTATTAAAAATTGTTCGATTACATCAAGTGAAAGACCGGCTTGTAAAAGATTATTCTCTAGGGATGAAACAACGGTTAGGCATTGCGATGGCGCTCCTAGGAAATCCTCAATTATTAGTTTTAGACGAGCCAACAAACGGTTTAGATCCTGCTGGTATTCAAGAGATGAGAGAGCTAATTAAGCAGTTATCACGAGAAAGAGAGATGACCGTGCTTATCTCCAGTCATTTATTGAGTGAAATTGACCAAATGGCTACAGAAGTAGGAATTATTAATAAAGGAGAACTAATATTCCAAGATAAAATGGATGTTCTTCGTGAAAAAAGTAGTGATTCCATTTTAATACGTGTGAATGAACCATTGAAAGCTCAGACGATTTTAAAGAAGGAAGGAATTATAAGTCATATGGAAAAAGCGAAACAAATGCTGACACTTTCCACCCATATGAAAGATGAAGAAATTGCTTATATCAATGATCTTTTAGTTCGTCATCATATTTCTGTTTATCGAATAGAGGAAAAAAAGAAATCGTTAGAGGAAATATTTTTACAGTTTACAAGGAGTGAGGAGAGTTGATGATCGCACCGGTTTTAAGGGTTGACTATATGAAAAGAAGCAAGGTGAATATTGTTGTTTCGCTCATCATTCCTCTTCTTTCTTTAATGATTGTCGGCATGGCTTTTGCAAATGGTGCATTAGGTGATGATATTGAAGCGACATGGGAAACGTTTTTAGTACAAGTAAATATGGTTCTCTTATTTTTAGTACCCTTAGGAATCACCATTATTGCTAGTCAATTAGTGAATATAGAGCATCAATCAAATGGTTGGAAACTATTATTGGCTATGCCGTTAAAGAAAGAACATGTTTATCTAACCAAGCTTATTTATGTTACTCTTTATTCTTTATTATCAAGCATCATCCTATTAATCGGAATATGGAGTGTAGGTATTCTTTTAGGGTTGCATGAACATGATGGAGTGCCATGGATGCTCATTGTAAAACAATCTTTCTATCCTTATATTGCTTCTTTTTCTATTATGTCTTTTCAAGTATTTTTATCAATATTTATTAAAAACCAAGCTTTTCCTATTGCTATTGGTGTGCTAACATCCATTTTTACTTATTCTCTCATGATCTTTCCAACTTCAGTTGGCAATTGGTTATTTTGGACATATCCAACACTAGCAAGTCCGTTAAAACCTTTATTTAAGGATGATGCATTTCACGGTGTGATAAAAACAACAAACGGAGAGTTCTATCTTTTATTAAGTCTTATTGTCGGTTTTTTCATTACATTTATTGGAACAAGTATCTTTGTTCGAAAAGATACGAAATAATGGAGGGGTGTGATATTAATGCTCACTTTATATAAAAATGAATGGTTAAAAATACGTCGTCAGCATATTTGGCTTCTTATATTCTTTATTCCTGTTTTAGGTGCTTGCGTAGGTACATTTAGCTTTTATTCTTCTTATGATTTACTCACTGCAGGGAACAAAAATGAATGGTACCAGTTATGGACGCAAATGACATTTTTTTATGGGCTACTTCTGTATCCTATTTTAACAGGTGTATATGCTGCTTTTATTTGTCGAAATGAGCATCTTCATGGTGGATGGAAGCATATATTGGCTTTGCCTGTTTCACGTATAAAGTTACTTTTAGCAAAATTACTATTGCTCTTAACGCTTTTATTTTTTACTCAAGCGATCATTGTTATTTTGATCATTATTATTGGATCTCTGTTTCACTTTGAAGCACAGCTCCCACTTGCTTTTTTTAGTAAAGCCTTTATTGCTGGTTGGTTTGCTACATTTCCATTAGCTGTAATTCAGCTTTGGATCTCATTCACAACGAAAAGCTTCTCTATTCCATTAGGAGTAAACATACTTTTCACATTCGGGTCATTAGCAGCAATGGTAATAGGAGTAGAAGTTATCTACCCATGGGCATTACCGTCAATTGCAATGGCTGCACCTGGAGAAGGAAAAGCAATACAAAGTTCGCTGTTCTTCACCATCATCGTTGGCTATGTCCTATTAACATTGCTCATCAGTTCATGGCGTTTTCAAAGGAAGGATATTACATTTTAGTTTGTAACGCCATTAAAATTAGAGGGAGAGATGCAATATGAAAAAGGTATCCTATTATACCCTTTTCTTGCTCTTTTTCATTACTTGTATTTTCGGTATATATTTTGCAATACCTAAATTTCAACAAGTTCAGAGCTTAATGGATAGCTCTGGATTTATCAAATTGTTGACTATTTTTTATTTCATCAGTTTTCTAATGAATACCATACTTATATTTATTTTTGTTCTAATTAAACATGCTCTTGGAAAAGGAAGAATAAAATATAAATCCTTATGCTTCGTATTATACGTATTTATTATCGGACCAATCTTTGCTTTTAGCTTATTTTCTATCATTAGTTATGGTGTCTCGACTTATATTTTTACATGAAAAGAAGAAAAAGTATTTAACTTAGAAAATGATATAATTAGGAACTTTGTCTTGATTAAGCAGTTAGAAAAGAGAGAAACCACTGCCTTAAGAAATATAATATAGTAAAAAAGTATTATTAATACCTTCATTTTATATAGGTTTTTTTTACCTTTTATACAATATAACTACATAATATGATAAATTTATGCTAATATTCTGATTGTAATATATATTACAATTAATTTAAATGGAGGTATTAAAATGAAAAAAATGATTGAATTGGAAGCACTTAAATCAATCAACGATGTATCTGACGAAGAGTTGGATGAAGTGGTAGGAGCAAGTGGAGTTATTAAAACTATCTCTAAAGAGTGTAAAATGAAATACTTGGCAATTTCTCTTTACTTGCTGTAAAAAATGACAGAATATTCATGAAATTATAGAGGACGCTGTACAGCGTTCTCTTCTTTATCGGATTATGTTAGGAGGTATGATTGCCATGATAAAATTGAAGAGTAAAATAGATGAATTATTAAAAAGCACTTGTTGGTCTAATGCTTTATATTTGGGCGAAAGATCTTATAAAACTATTAATAATAAAAATCTTCCCCAATCCAAAAGTATATTGAATGAATGGTTAAAGAGTTATGAAAGAAAAGAGACTATTTTAACTGACACGTTTAAAAGAAGAAAATCTTACATTTGAGGAATTTACGTATATTATTAATGATTCTAGTGAAAATAATTTCCATAGAGAAATGCAATGGTTTATACATTTAAAAGAAACTTTTAAGCTGAATCAAGATATATGTGTTAAGAAAGAACAAAAGATCTTAGAAGATAGTGACGCTCCTTTTGTTGAATTTATCATCCCCTTTTTAAAACACGCAAAATCTATTGTTCAAAAGAGTAATATTATCAGTGGTCTCTCTCGTAATGAACAACAAGTAATTTTTCAATCAATTTCACAAATTTTATACCAGAATATTATTAGATTTTCATTAAAAACATTAATATTTGAAATAAACAAGATTCGTCTAAATAATGAACTAGTTGGTGAAAACCCAGAAGCTAGGTATGATTACTTTGTAACTTTAAAATTTGGAACCCCTTATAAGACATTGTTATTTTTAAGTGAGTACCCTGTGTTAGCTAGGCTCATTAGTGAATTTACTAATAACATAACCGTAAATTTAGTTCAATCAATAGAGAGATTTTTTCAGGATAAAAAGGATATTGAGTATATCTTTAGGTGTGAATTAGATAAGATTAAAGGACTAGACACTATGGGAGATCCACATCGAGGAGGTAAATGCGTTGTAAAGTTTTATTTTAATAATGGGGAAAGTTTGATTTATAAACCTAGGAATCTATCAATAGACATGAATTTTCAAAATTTACTGGAATGGTTAAATAGAAAAGGCATTGGTAAAAAAATGAAAGTGATGAAAGTTATTAATAAAGGTGATTATGGATGGCAAGAGTTTATTAATTACGTAGAGTGCAAAAATAAGCAAGAAATAAAAGATTTTTATATTCGCCAAGGGCAGTTTTTAGCCATTTTATACATGTTAAATGCTACGGATTGTCATTACGAAAATGTAATTGCTAATGGATCCCAACCTATTTTGGTTGAATTTGGAATCAATTTTCCATACTTTTGTTAATACGCCAAAGGAGTATAGGACATCAGCATATAATAATGCAATAAATATTATTGGTGATTCAGTTATTCGAACTAGTCTATTACCTGTAGTAGCCGATGAATTTATTTATGACTTTGATGTGAGTGGTTTAGGCGGAGGAATAAGTGAAAAAGTAGAGAGAGATATAAAGTCATCAATAGTAAAACAGATCGTATGAAGATGGTTAAATGTGAAGTTTCCATTCCAGAGGGAATGAACCTTCCGAAATTAAATGGAAAAGTTTATAACCCTGAGTATTATATTGATAATATAAAAAAAGGATTTAAAGATACATATAAGTTAATATTAAATGTTCGTGAAAAGTTAAAAGAAAAAAACGGTCCACTGTCTCATTTCAAAAAAGATCATGTGCGAGTCATCTTGAGGAATACAGGTGTATACAGTTTACTTCAGGAAGCCAGTGAACATCCTAAGTATTTAAAGTCTGGACTTGATAGATCAAGACTATTTGAAATTTTATGGAGGCTAGTTGAAGTTTTACCAGAAAGAAGTAAATCGATTCAATCAGAAATAAAGGAAATGCTAGCTGGCGACATTCCTTATTTTAGTTGTCCAATTAATTCTTCAACAATTTTTGGGCATAATAATATAAAAATAGATGGAGTATGTCAAAAAACAAGCTATCTTTATGTAATGGATAAACTTAATAAAATGGGAGAAGACGATTTAAAAAGACAGCTTTTATTCATAGATAACTCATTAAAAACAAAATACGCCTTGGGAATATTTGATAGTAAAAGGAAAACGATTAGTGAGCAGGAAAATAATCATTTGAAGAAACTTGATAAAAATATTTTCCTTAATGAAGCAATTAGAATAGGGCATATGATTAATAAGGATTCTATTAAGGGAGTAAAAGATGATAGCATTACATGGATTGGTTTTGGGATGAACCATGATGAAAAATTACAATATACTGTTATGGATATGGGCATTTATAACGGTTTGTTAGGAATGGTACTTTTTTATGCCTATTTAGCAGAAGAATCTAAAGAAAAAAAGTTCAAGGAAATAGCTGAACTTTGTTTACAAACTGTTCTAAAAGAGGAATCATTTTCAGAAGCTGAAACTATTTCTGCTTATTCAGGGTATGGATCTCTAGTGTATGCATTGCAAATCATTTCCAGGATATGGAGAGATGAAAGTTTATTAAACCTTGCTAGCACGTATTTTGATAGAATTGATAAGGCTATTAGTTTTGATAAGAATTTCGATTTTTTGAATGGTTCAGCTGGCATGATAATGGTAGCTTTGAACTTTTACAAAGAAACTGGCCATTATCTAAAGCTTTAGATATAGCTAGGAAGTGTGGAGAACACTTAATTAATAATGCAGTAAAACTAGAAAAGGGCTATGGATGGACTCCTTATAAACGTAAACAAGGACCTTTTCTAAGTGGACTTTCACATGGAAATTCAGGTGTTGCTTTAGCATTAATGTATTTATCAAATGTAACAGGTCAAAATAAATATAATAAAATAGGATTGAAAGCTATAGCGTATGAAAATAGTTTATATGATAATGATGAAAACAACTGGCTCAATTTAAGGACTCACGTGGGAGATGATTCGATAAAAAGTGTTACTCATTGGTGTAATGGGGCGCCTGAATGTGATAGGCTTTAAGTAGATTGAAAATGTTTCAGTTTTTTCAGTTAGATACTTTGAGAAAAGATCTTGAGCTTCCTATTAACAAAACATTATCTGATGGAGTAACTGGTTTAAATTATAGTCTATGCCATGGTGATTTGGGGAGCATCGAGTTATTACTATTAGCGTCAACAACTACAAAAGATAAGGACTTATATAATAAAACTTTAAACTATGCTTTTAATATTATAAGTTCGGTTAAAAGGGATGGTGGTAATTGGAAGTGTGGAATACCTGGAGGTCAGAAGACACCAAATTTCATGGTCGGTCTAGCAGGTATTGGATACCAGTTACTAAGATTATATAACAATGATTTACCGTCTGTCTTGATTTTAGACGACCGATAACTGTTTATCATAAAAATTATTGGAAATCATATCGATAAAACTTTGTTTATGATGTTATCGTTCAGAACTGTTACTTTAGAAGTAGCTAGAG
Organism: uncultured Bacillaceae bacterium; assembly: GCA_963748745.1. GTDB lineage: Bacteria > Bacillota > Bacilli > Bacillales > Bacillaceae_C > CAVVKR01. The sequence continues at coordinate 122,257 of CAVVKR010000016.1, forward strand.
AGGGGGAATTGGATGGAGAAAAAATGGAAAACAAAGAGAAAGGTTCCTAGGATGGAACAAATGACTTAAAATGAATGTGGGATTTCCTGTCTAAATATGTTGCTGTCTTATTATAATTATGAAATAGATATGGCGAGTTTAAGACAGTACTTTGGTGACGGAAGAGATGGTATTAGTCTGCTAAAAATAAAAGAAGTGGCGAGAATATTTGAATTAGACGGAGCAGGTAAACGGGTGTCTATCCAACAAATCCTTCAAGAGAAATTTCCGTTTCCAGCAATAGCATATTTTGAAAATAAACATTTCGTTATATTAGAAAAAGTAAAAAAGGGCTACTTTTATATTGTTGATCCAGTTTTAGGAGAAGTTAAATTAAATATTAATGAATTTGAAGAGAAATATTCAGGAGTTATATTATTTTTATGGCCTAATCGACAATTTAAAACGAAGAAAAAGAAAGTCAATCTAGATTTTCCTAAAAAAATTTTAAAATTCAAGCAATTAATATTTTCAATATTTACAATATCCTTAATTTTGCAAGGTCTTGCTATTGGAGTGCCTATAGCTATTAAAAGTGTAATTGATAAGGTTTTAATAGAAGGTCAGAGTGACCTATTTAGTATTTTTATGTTTGGTTTCATAGGCATTGTTATATTTCAAGTTTCTTTTAGTGCTATAAAAAATTATTCAATGATTCAATTACAGAATAAATTAGATCAGAATCTTATGAATGAATTTTTATCTCATTTATTAAAGTTACCATATAAATTTTTTGAAACTAGATCTAGAGGAGATCTAATTTATCGAGCTAATAGTAATATACAAATAAGGGAGTTCCTTTCACAACAATTAATATCTTCCGTTATTAATATTTTTTTAGTAATTGTAATATTTACCTATATGATGATAGAATCGAAATTATTAGCTTTAAGTATAACTTTCGATTGGAGTAATGCAAATATCTACCATACTTCTAAGTTGCCCAAGATTGAAGTACTTGACAAAAGAGGCAAGTATCTAATCAAGCGCTTACGAGTAGTTTTATGACTGAATCTCTAGGAGGAATGTCTACTATAAAAGCTTTAGGTATTGAAGATGACATTTACAAAAAGTGGAATAGAATATTTGGGAAACAAATTGAATTGACTAAAAACCAAGAAGTTTTTAAAATGAAGGTAGATATTATTACAGATACTCTATCATTTGTTACGCCTTTGGTCGTTATATGTATTGGAGGTATAAAAATGATGAAAGGAGAGATGACACTTGGAAGTTTGTTTGCATTTCAAACTCTTGCAATGTCATTTCTTTCTCCATTAAATTCTTTAGCTAACCTAATAAGTGACATTGTTTCAATCGAGACATTATTAGATAGAATTTATGATGTTTTAAAGACGAAACCAGAACAAAGTAATGGGTCGCATGAGATGCGTCGGTTAAATGATAGCATAGAACTTAAGAATGTTTCTTTTAGATATAATGAGTATGGGGAAGAAGTTATTAAAAACGTATCTTTAAAAATAGAAGTTGGCCAAAAGTTGGCTATTGTTGGAAAATCAGGTTCAGGCAAAAGTACGCTGGCGTCACTAATAGTAGGTCTGTATACTCCAACAAAGGGGAAAATTTTGTTTGATGGCCATAATTATACTGAAATAGAAAAGAAATCTTTTAGAAGACAAGTAGGGGTTGTATTACAAGAAAATTTTTTATTTAATAAAACAGTTTATGAAAATATAGTAGTACATAACCCTGAAGTTAATATCAATGATGTTATTTATGCAGCTAAACTCGCTGAAATCCATGATGAGATAACTTCTATTCCCATGGGTTATGATACGTTGTTTCTGAGACAGGGGCCAATTTTTCTGGAGGTCAAAAACAAAGAATTGCTTTAGCAAAGGGTCTTTCTCTCGTTGGAAAACCTTCAATTATATTACTTGATGAAGCAACTGATGCATTAGATTCTGTTACAGAGCAAAAAATTGAAAATAATCTCCAAAATATAAACAGTACACGTATTGTTATCGCGCATCGACTAAGTACTATACAGAATGCAGATATAATTATTGTGATGGATCAAGGTAAAGTTGTTGCAAAAGGAACACATGAAGAACTAATGTTGAATTCAAATTTATCACCGAGATTTGTATAAAAGTCGTGTATTTGAAAAAAAAGTTGCTAGTATATCTGAATGAGCAATTATCCAAGTGCTCCAGAGGCAATTAATAGGAAATAATACTATTGCCAAAGGGGAAACAAAGCGCATTCTTCCTATTATACGTATAATAGGAAGAATGCGCTGAAACTCTATGATTTTTGAAGTACTTTTTTGCTTGATAAGATTTCCGCATGTTCCAATTTCCGATTACGTATACGAAACACCTGGTCACATAAAAGGTCAATATCTTCCTTATTGTGACTTGTAAGAATAATCGTTTTTCCCTCTTGTTTGAACTGCAGCAGCAGGTTCCGGATGTTTTGCACACTATCAATATCCAATGCATTGAAAGGCTCATCGAGAATCAGCACGTCTTGGTTCTCCATGATCGCTTGTGCTAATGAGAGCTTTTGTTTCATACCTAATGAATAATGTTTCACTTTTTGGGTAGAATTGGGATTCAACCCAACGAGTGTCATCGCTTGTCTGATTTCCTCATCTGAAATAAGCTGTTGGATGTCCGCCAATCGTTTTAGATTGTCATAGCCAGTTTTGCTGGCGATGTAGCCAGGGCGGTCAATGATAATACCGAAGTTTTTCGGAAAATTTGTCTGCTTATCACGATAAGCAGGAGCAATGATAATCTCCCCTTCATCAGGTAGGATGAAACCGCAAATCATTTTAAATAAAACGGACTTGCCCGCTCCATTTTCACCGATAATTCCGTAGATCTTGCCTTTTTCAAACAGTACATTAATATTTTCAAATAGTGAATTACCTAAAATGATTTACTCACATTTTTCACTTCAATCAGTGCCATAGGTTTCAGACTCCTTTAATAGAATAAAATTTCTCGTTTCCTAAATAGGTAAAAGATCACGCCGATTTCAATGAGAAGATACATAACAAGAATGATCGTGATATGAAAGACTTCATGTCCATTTCCGGTGACGTAGCCTAAGCTGTTTAACCCTGCAGGTAAAAATTGATAAAGATTGATTGCCGGTAATCCAGCGAACGTCAGCACCCCTAAGGTGATGAGACCGTATATCGCGTCTTTCCATATCCATGTCACAATAAACATAATCAATAAGTAGTTGAGTACCTGTAAAAACCCATTGATGAAAAATTGATAAAGCAGATAGGGCAATGGCCTCACCATTTCCAATGTAGTATGTAGTTCAAAGGTTTGCCCCTTCATTACCCCCGTTGCAATCGTGACACAAAATAGGAATAGAAGTAAGACGATCAAACCAATAACTGCTTGCTTCATAAGTTGACTGAACCAACGGTATAAGGACTTATAACGAATCATTAGATAATAAATCTGATTATTTAAGATTTGGTTCAACCGGAGCTGAAACAAATAGACAAAACCTAAAAAGACAATACAGAAAAATAAGTACGCAAACAGTTGAAAACCATCTTCGGAGACACCAAAGAAACGGAGGAAGAGTGTATCCCAAACGGTCGTCGCTCCTGTTCCAACATTTACGAATGGCGTTACAATGCCGAATAAGCAAAGCAAACTATAAAAAACAAATTGATCATTTTCCGCAAATAAATCCTTCAGGTGTTGACTGTGATGTTTTTTACTTACCGTCACAAGCAAATAACAGCCAAGAATGATAGAAATTAAGCCCAAAAAAGCTGGAATGATAGAACCATAAGTCGTGTAACTGTAGTAAGAGAACATGTAATTTAGTACTTGTATCCAATGATCAGACGGTATCCTTTTAAAAGATATGATTGTACCTAAAAAAACAAACACATTTATGCTTGAAAAGATAAACATATGATGTATGAACATATATAGCGTTGCCAATACAATATGAATCGTCATGAGAAGGGAGGCAAATAAACATACTTGCATCATGAAAGCTAATAATGGCGAGCTCACTGCTTGTTGTAATGAAAAGGTGATAACATTTCGATCAATATCAGTTGTACTTAGATCACTCCAATTGTTTTCAGATGGGATATCGATCGTTACAAACAAGCTGATGATTATCCAAATAGACATGAAAACGAATAAGACCGGGCTAACTCTCTTAAACGTATAAAATACCCATTTTGTGTAACTTTTCAACCTTATTAAAAGCATATAATCCCATTCTTTCATGATCATCTGACTTGAATAGAAAAGCCAAAAGGGTAAGAGAAAGTAGATAACTAAAAAAGGATCATGAAGAAACTCGATTATGATATCCCATTTATTAAAGGCAAGTTGATGGATATGTGCATTTTGAAGCACTCCATTTCTTAATCCCCATCCGTATATGAAAAGAAACGGAATGAAGAATACCCACTTCCATGTTGCATATTCATGTATCATCTGTTTCATGTATTTCATAACAGATTATCCAAGCGATGAAAGTGTTTTTTTATGTAGACATACAAGCAGGTACTAACAAAAACAAGGAAAAGAAATGGAACAAATGCCGTCCAAATAGGTTGTTGTGTCCGACTATAAGGAAAAAGAGTATGCATAAAATCAAATTGTCCTAAATCGACTGCATCTAAAAGATAGCCCCCAAGAAGATATATTAAAGTGGGGATCGATAAAGCTAAAAACTGATTGCCAAGTAAAATGAGCAAGAAGAATCCCAACGATGCATATGCTGCAGCATTAATCCCCAGCCAACATGAATAAAGGAGACCGTATGTTAATGAACCATATTGTAAAAGTTGTGTGAAGGTGTGTCTTGTGTATAATTCCTGCTCAACAGTGATACCATTCAATGAATAAAGATTAACATCAGGATCGTACCGAATGATGCCTAATAAAGGCTCGATGTAAAAAGAAAATAAAAACATCGCAAATGTAAAAATGAAAAACAGACTGAATGATAAGACAAAATTTGCTGAAAACTTTATGAGTAATAATTTTTTTAAAGGGATTCGTAAGCGTGTATAAACTAAAAAACGATTTTTTATCTCTTGAGAAAAAGATCCTAAATAAATGATTGTAGCAATTATAGGGAATAGCAATGGCAGTATACCTTCTAGCATATGAGTAAAAACACTTAAGCTATCTTCAAATATATAATTATTACGTGTTATTGCAAAGTATATGAGAGGTAAAGACATAAGCAATAACCATGTGAAAAGTATTTTCAACGAGATTGTATTTTTTACCTCCTTTAATACTGAGTAGTTCGTGTTCATAACGATAATGATCCCTCCAAAATAAAGTGAGAATAATAGATGACTTATTTGTAAATGGTCTCACTATTAGTTTCTAAAAAGAAAAATAGGATAAGTCTTATGTAGAAACTTGAACTGTGAACGATTATATGACCATTCGTATTGATAGAATCATAAGTACAAATGATAACCCGTAAGCATCAGCACTTTATTAATGTTGTTGCTTACAGGTTATTTACATACCATCGGATTTAGCATAGTTGTTAAGTTCATTGCTTCTCCAGTCGAGAATTAAATTGGCGTTTTTTCTTTCAAACAAGTCACTACTGAATGTTAACCTTTCGTGTGCACCTGAAACTGTATTGCTAGTAATAGCGTATGTGTTTCCACCTTTAACATTTTTCTTCCAGGTACCATTGCTTGTCCCTTCAGTCCGTACATCTGGGTGAGTTCCTTATGTTGCATGTAATCTTAATCCTGCTTTAGCGCCACTCTTACTTTTAGTTTGATACTTTGTAGAAGCTTTACCATTATGATTCGGCAAGTAGACACTGATATTTTTTCTAAGTTGTACCAGCTAACGTTGTTGCTCCGCCTACAAGCAATAGAGCGGTACTTAAAGTAACTACTTATACCTTCTTTTGGAAAACTAATACTTATTATAATATATTACAATTATTTCCTGTGTAAAATTTATGTTAAGAATGGGAGAAGCCATTCATACTGGGCAGGGCACTTTCTTCCTCTTTTTTTTAAAAAAAATAAATAATATTTTTTGTAGTTTTTAGCACTGGCTTCGCATATGGATCAATAAAGGAGGGAGATGGATGAAGAGGAGAGCAAATGTTTTCATTTTTCTATTATTATTTTCTATCTTATTAAGCGGATGTGGCTTTTCGGACTCATCGAAAGGGGACAAGGATGATGTACAAGCCAAGAAAGAGAAGGTCATTCACTTAAGTTTAGATAATGATATTCCAGATTTAAACCAAGTGTTAACAACGGACGCCATTTCTTTTTCAATTTTAAACAATGTGATGGAAGGGCTTTATCGTCTCGATGAAAACAATGAACCACAGCCAGCGATGGCAGAAAGAGTCGATATTTCTGAGGACAAATTAACATATACGTTCCATTTACGTGACAATATTAAATGGAGCAATGGTGATCCGGTAATAGCGGACGATTTTAAATATTCGTGGTTGCGGGCGATGCATCCTGATACAGCTGGTCCTTACGCCGATATTCTCTATGATTTTATTGAAGGTGGAGAGGCATTTGCGGAAGGAGAAGGGGATGCAGAAGATGTTGCGATTACAGTAATAGATGAGAAAACGCTCGCCGTAAAATTGAAAGACCCGACACCTTTTTTTCTCGATTTAACCGCATTTGTGACCTATTTTCCATTGAATGAAAAGTTTGTTAAAGAGGTTGGAGAGGATAATTTTGGGTTAAGAGCAGATACGATTTTATATAATGGGCCATTCATTATGACAGCTTATGATCAAGCAAAAGGTGTCACATTAGAAAAAAATGACCAATATTGGGATAAGGATCAAGTGGAACTCGATAAGGCAACGTTAAAGGTAATTAAAGAGCATAGTACAGCTTTAAATTTATATGAAGCGGGAGAATTAGATCGTGTGTATCTTTCGTCTGCAGATGTAAAGAGTTATAAAGATAGCCCAGATTTTGGCACGGAAACACAATTTATCACTTGGTTTATTCAATTTAATTTAGGAAAGAAACCGTTTGATAATGATCATATTCGGAAAGCATTTCAACTTGCATATGATCCAAAAGTGTTAGCAGATACGATTTTAAAAAACGGTTCAGAAGCTGCTTATGCGCTCGTTGCTCCTAGAATGAATGGGCTTGCTGATAAAGATTTCCGTGAGCTGAATGGAAATATCGTCAAGCCCGATGATGCAAAAGCAAAGGAACTACTTGCAAAAGGGATCGAAGAAAGCGGCGAATTACCACCAATTGAAATTTTGACACAAGACGATACAGTTGCTAAGGATACGGCTACTTTTTTACAAAGTGAGTTTAAGAAAAATCTTGGCGTCGATGTGAAAATTGTTACAAAACCTTATAGTGCGCGCCTTGATACGATGCGGGCCGATCAATATCAATTAGTTATTTCTAAATGGGGTGCTGATTATAATGATGCGATGACATATGTCGATTTATGGATAGGTGAACCAGCTAAACCTTTTCGAGGTAGTTATTTCAATCAAGAATATAATGAAAGTGTACAACAAGCACTATCAGAAATGGATGAAAAAAAGCGTCTCGATTTCCTTATGAAAGCGGAAAAAATATTGCTTGATGATGCTGTGATCGGCCCACTTTACTATGAAGGGAGAGCATATTTACAAAAACCATATATAAAAGGTTATGTCAGTCATCCTTATGGTGCATCACTCGAATTAAAAGGAATCAAACTTGAATCGTTTTAGTGTAGGGAGAAAAGAATTATTTTCATTCTCTTTTTCCCGATAAGTGAGGTGTAAAGATGAAAAAATATATTTTCATTCGCTTGCTCAATATTTTCATCACCTTGTTTATTATTGCCTCCGTAACATTTTTCCTAATGAAACAACTTCCAGGTTCTCCATTTGATGAAGAAAAGCTTGCCGATTTATCAGAAGAAGCACGCATGGCATTTTATGCTAAATATGGCCTCGATGAGCCAGTGGGTGTACAATATTTAAAATATTTAGGAAACATGTTAAAAGGTGATTTAGGGATTTCCTATTATTTCAAAGGCCAATCTGTTCAGTCATTGCTTTTCGATCGGATTGGTCCATCCGCCTTACTCGGTATACAAGCAGTTGTTCTAGGGCTTTCCATCGGTATGATACTAGGAATGATCGCAGCTTTTCGCCATAACTCTGTTTGGGACTATGCAACGATGATCATTGCCGTGTTAGGAGTTTCTATACCAAACTTTGTTTTAGCGGCTTTATTACAATACTATATCGGCTTAAAATGGGGGATTCTACCGGTTGCTTTTTGGGAAAATTATTCGAGTTCTCTCTTGCCAACACTTGCATTATCTTTTACTGTCATCGCAATGATTGCTAGGTTTATGCGGAATGAGATGCTTGAGGTGCTTCAACAAGACTATATTATTACTGCGAGATCAAAAGGGCTTGGACATTGGGCGGTAATTAGCAAACATGCAGTTAGAAATGCATTGATCCCTGTTATTACTATTTTAGGTCCTGTAGCTGTCAGCTTATTGACAGGCTCACTTGTCATTGAAAATATTTTTAGTGTCCCTGGAGTCGGTAGCTTATTTGTGGATGCAATTAAAGTGAATGATTATACGACGATTATGGGGTTGACGCTTTTTTATAGCGCCATTTTCATCTTAACTGTTTTTATTATTGATTTATTATACGGTTTCATTGATCCTCGCATTCGGATGAATGGGGTAAAGGAGTGAATGGGGTGAGTAAATCTGAATATTGGGGATATAATGGTGATCTTTCAGATGAAAAGTTTCAAATGGTCGGAAGAAGGTCAGATGAAAGTGAGCAAATTATAAGACCAGCTGTTTCTCCTTTTAAAGATGGTTGGAATCGCTTAAAGAAAAATAAAGCTGCCATTATTAGTTTAGTTATCCTCTTTATTATTATCGTCATGGCAATCATTGGTCCACAGATGAACCAGTTTACTTATCATGAAACACAATATGAGAAAGTGTTCCAGGAACCTAGTAGTGAACATTGGTTAGGGACGGATAAATTTGGACGTGATCAATGGACAAGAGTTTGGGAAGGAACGAGAATTTCACTCTATATTGCTTTTTTAGCCGCTCTGTTAGATATATTGATCGGAGTAACATACGGGTCTATTTCCGCATTGTTTGGCGGAAGAGTAGACCAAATCATGCAAAGAATGATTGAAATTTTAATCGGTATCCCTCACTTCATGATCATCATCTTACTTATGATGTTCATGAAGCCAGGTATTTTAACGATTACACTTGCAATGGTTATTACCGGATGGGTGAATATGGCGAGGCTCGTTCGAGCACAAATATTTAAATTAAAAAATCAAGAATTCATTTTAGCTTCTAAGGCTTTAGGTGCGTCAAATAAAAGGCTAATTTTCAGTCATATGCTTCCTAATACACTCGGTATCATTATCATCAATATGATGTTTACTATTCCGAATGCTATTTTTACCGAGGCATTCTTAAGTTTTATTGGGCTCGGTCTTCAAGAGCCACTTGCTTCGCTCGGTGTCCTCATTAATGATGGGTTTCAAGCAATGAGAAACGAATTTTATTTACTCCTCTATCCTGCGATGATCATCATTGCACTCATGATTTGTTTTAATCTTTTAGCAGATGGATTAAGGGATGCTTTTGATCCAAAAATGAGAAAATAAAAAGTATTTATCAGTCATAGAAGGAGTATCTTTTATACAAAGGGGTAATATGAATGAATCCTTTATTAGAGGTGAAAAATCTCCATATCTCATTTCATACGTATGCAGGGATTGTGAATGCAGTAAGGGGTGTAAATTTTAGTGTAAAAAAAGGAGAAACTTTTGCGATTGTAGGCGAATCAGGATCTGGAAAATCAGCTACAGCGAAAGCATTGATGAAGTTACTGCCTCCACTGCAGGCGAAGATTAAAGCGGACGGCATCTTTTTCAGAGGAAAAAATTTGGTGAACTTCTCGGACAAGGAGATGCAGCGAATACGTGGTTCAGATATATCTATGATATTTCAAGACCCGATGACCGCATTAAATCCAACGATGACTGTCGGTAAGCAAGTAAGCGAAAGTGTAAGAAAACACCAACATTTAAAAATGAAAGAAGCATATAAGAGAGTTTATGAGCTGTTTGAACTTGTTGGTATTTCTAAGCCTGATGTCCGTTTTCATCAATATCCTCATCAACTTTCAGGAGGGATGCGACAAAGGGTGATGATTGCAATGGCCTTAGCATGTAACCCTAAAATTTTGATAGCCGATGAGCCGACAACTGCGCTTGATGTAACGATTCAGGCACAGATTTTGGCCTTGTTAAAAGATATTCAAAAAGCTAGGGACGGCAATAATTTTAATTACACATGATTTAGGTGTTGTAGCAAACATGGCTCATACGGTAGCTGTCATGTATGCCGGAAAAATGGTGGAAATCGGTTCAGTAGAGGATCTTTTTTATCATGCACAACATCCATATTATTGGGGATTACTACAATCGGTGTCAAATATCAATCATGAGGGAGAATTGCTATCAATTCCTGGGAGCCCTCCTGATTTAATGAATATGCCAAAAGGGGATCCCTTTGCCCAACGAAATGAATTTGCCTTACAAATTGATTATGAAAAAGAACCGCCACTATTTAAAATATCGGATACCCATTATGCAGCAACATGGCTTTTGCATCCGAAAGCACCAAAAATAACACCACCTTTTATGATGAAAAAAGCAAAGCAAAAGAAAAAAGAACAAACAAAGCGCAGCTCTATTCCAAAGGAGAGAGAAGAGCCATTTATACTAATAAAAAATGTCCATAAGCATTTTAAAATAAATCGCAAAGAATCAATCAAAGCAGTCAATGGTGTAAGCTTTGCGATAATGCGTGGAGAAACATTCGGTCTTGTCGGCGAATCAGGTTGTGGAAAATCGACCTTAGGACGAACAATTATGAGACTATACGAGACAACGAGTGGAGAGATTTATTACGATGGAAAGCAAATCAATCGAAAATTAAATAAGAAAGCTGAAAATGAACTACAACGCAAAATGCAAATGGTTTTTCAGGATCCATATGCGTCACTAGATCCGCGTAAAACAGCGGAAGCTATCATTTCAGAAGGGCTGGACATTCATTATTTAGTGAAAAATCAACAGGAAAGAAAAGAGAGAGTTCAACAATTACTGGAAGCGGTCGGTTTACATAAAGCGGATGCCCATCGATATCCACATGAATTTTCCGGTGGTCAGCGGCAACGCATCGGTATTGCACGTGCACTAGCAGTTGACCCTGAATGTATTATTGCCGATGAACCAATTTCCGCTCTTGATGTTTCCATCCAAGCACAAGTCGTTCAATTATTAAAAAAGCTCCAAAAAGAAAAGGGTTTGACTTTATTATTTATCGCTCACGATCTTGCGATGGTAAAGCATATTAGCGATAGAATTGGAGTAATGTATTTAGGTAGGCTGGTAGAATTGGCACCAGCAAATGAATTACACAGTGAGCCACTTCATCCATATACGAAGGCATTGCTTTCTGCGATACCAATTCCAAATCCGCAAGTGGAGAGAAAACGCGAACGAATCATATTAGAGGGTGATTTGCCAAACCCGACCCAACCTCCGATAGGTTGCTCTTTCCGCACGCGTTGTCCAGTGGCAATGGACATATGCCAGCAGTCCCCCATTTGGCAGGAAGCAAAGCCGAATCATTGGGTAGCATGTCACTTAATAAACAACTGAATATTATGAAGATAAGATTGAATAGGGGGAATATTCTCAGTAAAATGAATTATATACATACAGAATGATCACAGTAAGCCCCCCTAAGTATGTTAGTAAATTCATTCCTTTTTTAAAAAAGCAGGGAACATGTAGATATCATGAAAAAGGAGGCAATCATGGCAAAGAAAAAAGGGAACATCCTAACAGAAGGCGATAAAATTGGGATAACCGCACCAGCAAGTCCTTCCAGCTTAGCATTAGTGAAGGAAGCGGAAGCTGAACTTAAAGGCTTTGGCTTTCAAGTAGAAATTGGTGACTCTTGTTATATCAATGATGGCGGTTATTTAGCGGGCTCTGCAGTGTTGCGCGCCAAGGAAATACAAGCGATGTTTGCAAATCCGTCTATCAAAGCAATTATTTGTCTCCGTGGTGGCTACGGAAGTCCGCAAATATTAAATGAGATCGATTATGAATTTATTACTTTTCATCCAAAGCTTTTTATCGGTTATAGCGATATCACAGCCATTCATATTGCACTCCAGCAAAAAAGTCAATTAGTTACGATTCATGGGCCAATGGCAACTTCTGAAATAGCCAATGGATTAGATGCATTTTCACAGGCTTCTTTTTTACGAATGTTAACGAACCCAATACCGCTCGGTACAGTGATCAATCCGAAAGAAGAACCGATCAAATGTCTTGTACCGGGTAAGGCGGACGGCGATCTTATCGGTGGGAATTTAAGCTTAATTGCGAATTTGCTCGGGACGCCATATGAAATTGATACGAAGGGGAAAATTCTCTTTTTAGAGGAAATTGAAGAAGAACCGTACAAAATTGATCGAATGTTAACACAACTTTCCCTTAGCGGAAAGTTTGATGATGCATCGGCGCTTGTTCTCGGTTCATGGACGAATTGTCATTCACAATCATACCCACGAGGACTACAAGTTGAAGATCTTTTTGAAAAAATAATTGCCCCATTTAAAAAACCAACTATATACAATGTGCAAGCTGGGCATTGCCGCCCAACCTTAACACTCCCTTTAGGGGTAAGAGCGACTGTCGATGCTACAAATAAACAGCTTATCATTGAGGAAAGTGTGGTGAAAGGGAATTGAAAGTAGAGATATTATTACAAAAAGCGAGAGAGCTATTGCCATGGATGATTTCCGTCCGCAGAGATTTTCACCAATATCCTGAAGTTGGTTTTAATGAATGGCGAACGAAAGAAAAAATATGTACATATTTAGATCAGATGGGAATTCTGTATACAGAAGCGGCTAAAACAGGAGTGGTCGGTCTTATCGAAGGTGGTAAACCTGGAAAAACAGTTGCTCTAAGGGCTGATATGGATGCACTTCCAATCAAAGAAAAAAATGATGTTCCCTACAAGTCAAAAAATGAAGGATTGATGCATGCATGTGGACATGATGCTCATATGACGATCATGCTCGGTGCTGCGAAAATCTTAATGAATGTTCGCGATCAGCTAGCAGGCAATGTGAAGTTATTATTTCAGCCAGCGGAGGAAACAGATGGAGGTGCGGAGCCGATGATTGCTGAAGGAGTATTAGAAAACCCTAAGGTAGAAGCGATATTTGGCTTACATGTTGCACCTGAATTCTCAGTAGGAGAGATTGGCTGGAAGTACGGACAAATGAATGCTTCTTCTGATACGATTCATATCAAGGTAAAAGGAAAGAGTGCCCATGCTGCATATCCATATATGGGGAAAGATGCAATTGTTATTGCAGCTCAAATCATTACCGCTCTACAAACAATTGTCAGCAGGGAAGTCGATGCAAGAAAGTCGGCGGTTATCAGTCTTGGGAAGATTAAAGGTGGAACACAAGGAAATGTCGTGGCAGATGAGGTTCATTTAACAGGTACAGTGAGGACGCTAGACCCGGAGATTAGAAAGTATGTTTTAGAACGGATCGAAGAAACCATTGCTTTTGTTGCTCGAGGATTAGGGGGGGAAGCGATATTAGAACTTTCCCCAGGATATACATCGCTCCAGAATGATGATGAGATGATTGAGATTGTAAAAAAGAGTGCTGAAGACTTATTTGGAAAAGAGAAACTAAAAAAGATGCCAATGCCTAGTCTTGGTGTGGAAGATTTTGCATTTTTTGCAGCAGCCGTTCCAGCAGCATTTTTCCGTTTAGGTTGCCGAAATGAAGAGAAAGGAATTATTCACAATGTCCATCAGCCAAATTTCCAGATTGACGAAGATTGTCTTCGCATTGGTGCTGCCATGCAGGTGAAAAACGTTTTGTCATTTTTACATGATTAATACTAGCATCGTTGATTCACATTTTTAATAAAAAGTGAGAGTCGTAAAACTTGGATGTCACTCTCACTTTTCTTCCGCTTCAAGCTGAAATAAAGCTTGTTTAGTACCGAGTAAGGAAACATCCGGTTTAAGAAAGAAAATAAAGCCAACCAAGTGCCATTGCAATAACAATACATAAAGAACCGAATACAGCAAGCGAGACACTTTTTAGTAATTTATTTTCTGCATGTGGGATACCACATAAAAGGGCGCCTAACATCACACGTGAAGGTGATGCCATACTGGCATGTGAAGCACTCGTATTTTGAATATAAGTATATAAATCAGGAGAAGTACCTAATGTATTTGCTGTTTGTATTTGCAACTTAATAAACATCGCATTAGAACCCGCATTACTCCCTGTCAGAAATCCTCCTAAACCGCCAATAAAAGGGGAGATAAATAGAAAGCTTGTACCGAATGTTGTTGCTAATATATGGGCAAGATGCATCGTCATTCCTGCTTCGGCCATTACCTCAGCCATCGAGACAAAAGCGGTCGTTGAAATAAAAAAAGGTGTCCATTGTTTGATCGTTAAAAGAAAGGCAGCAAACACAGCTTCTTTTTTTATCTGAAAAATAACAATAGCAAACAAGCAAGATATGAAAAGCCAAAAACCAGGTGAATACAATAAAGGAAATGTATATGAATATGCCGGCAAATCAATAACAGCATGTGACTCTAAAAAATGTTGGACACTTGGAATGAGTCGCGAAATGAAAATAAAAAAAGTTAACAGCAAATATGGGCTCATCACTCTTAAGATACTAAAATTTTTGTCTGCTAATGTCGCAGATAGTTCGGAAAGGGATGATTCTGAAGGCAGTTTTTTTGCATGATTAGTATTCGTTCTTTTCATCCACCCAACTCCTAATGATGTCGTGATGAGTGAGGCTAATACTCCAGCTAACTCGACACTTACATAGGTATTAAAAAATAAAACGGACAAGCCAAATGTGATTGAAAAAAATAAAATTTCTTTCCACTTGTCTTTTATTGCCTTTTTTCCACCAGCAATATACATAGCAATGACAAAGAAATAAACAAAAATTGGCATGCTCATCATTGCGCTTCCGATACCGACTTTTTGGAGTGAAATATTCCCGAGTTCAGATCCGACGACCATTCCAGTAGCTAGTGCTCCCCATGGAACAGCTAACAAGCTGATGAGTCCGATCATTGCTGCTTTAAAAGGGGGAAAGCCCAATGCAATTAAGATCGGAGCAATAACTAAAAAAGCGGTCCCGAACCCGCTAGCTGATTCAATTAAAGGTGATAAACCGATAACTAAAATGATCACCTGTAACAATTTATCGTTGGTTGCGTTTGAAATGTATGCCGCAAGCACATCAATAGCTCCGGATTTGTTCATGAGATGAAAAAGGAAGATGCCAAAAAAGAGTACATAAGCAACAATAAATGAAATTAGCATTCCTTTAAATGATGCATGAAAAATGCGATTCGGTAAAAGTTTGAAAGTAGATGTGAATAAAGTAATTGCTACGGCTATACAATAGGAAGCGACTGCTGCTCGTAATGATGATTGTTTCAATAAAAATAATAATATAAATATTGAGATGATAGGCAATATCGCGATAATTAAATCCAATCTAAAACCCCCCCTTCAGCAGCCTTCTCATTTATCTATTTTCGATAACTCCTTTTCGCTACTGATTCATAGCTGTTTGTTTGTAGATTTTTACCGTATCGGTGAAGATGGTTAAAACTAAATCATTGCTATTGGAAAATAGAGCAAAAAGTTGCTCCATCTCTATCTAAACTATTTATGATCGCTGCAGCTGCTCCTGATAGATGTTGTAGTTTTCTTTATCGAAACAAACAAAGATAACTTGATCAATCGCATCTGTTTCCTTTAATCGTTCTTGCACAGTTGTGATAGCAATATTTGCTGCTCTTTTTTTAGGAAAACGATAGACACCTGTACTAATGTTAGGAAAAGCGATCGTTTTCATGTTCTCTTTGATTGCAAGATCAATTGAATGGTCATAACAATTTTTGAGAAGTTCATCTTCACGGTTATGTCCGCCATTCCAGATAGGACCAACCGTATGGATAACAGCTTTTGCAGGTAATTTCCCCGCTGTTGTGATGACAGCTTCTCCTGTTTCGCAACCGCCAATTGTTTGACATTCTTCTAAAATTTCTTTTCCACCAGCACGATGAATCGCCCCGTCTACACCGCCGCCACCAAGCAATGTTTTATTCGCTGCATTCACAATGGCATCAACAGAAAGTGTTGTAATATCACCTTGAATGACTTTTATCCGGTCGGTCATTGGTCTTTCTCTCCCTTTCCAAACTATTTTTAATAATCATTTTACACTTCTTCTCAAAAAATAAAAAGTCGCGATCGGCAAAATAAGAATACGAAAGTAGTAAGTCGCTAACATTATAACTGACAAAAAGGACAAGGAGGTTATGAAGCATGCATATGAAAAGGGCGCAAGAAATAGCTGCTTCCCCTGTAATGGCTCATGTAACCTATAATGGAAAACCAGTTTATATTCAACATGTCGATGAAAAAAATGAATTGGCAAGAATTTATCCACTCGGTCAACCAGAGAATGAGCAAGATGTACCACTAGCTAGTTTGCAAGAAGAGTAATCGTCCGTTTATCGCTTTCCTATAGAGTGAGCGTTCACCGTTCACTCTATTTTCGTTTTTTCACTGATTACCTCTTATTTTATGACAAAAGTATTTACATCATTTACTTTATGCTTGGACTTTGCAGATGGGAAGATGTTGACGATAATGATAATAGAGATTAGGGAATGAAAGTTGAGGTTACAACAATGATACTGACGAAGGAAATGGCGAATGAAATTGTGAAAAGAACGATGGCCGTTATTGGAGTAAATATCAATGTAATGAATGCTGATGGGGTAATTGTCGGTTCTGGAGATAAAAGCAGAATCGGTCAAGTTCATGAAGGAGCAAAGAAGGCGATAAAATATCGAAGAAGGATTGATATTACAGAGGTTGAAATGAAGGAATATCAATCGGCAAGAGCTGGAATTAATTTGCCGATTTTTTTAAATCAAATCGTAGTTGGTGTAATAGGAATAACTGGCATACCAGCGCAGGTGGAAAAATACGGTGAGTTAGTGAAAATGGCTGCTGAAGTAATGCTCCAACAATCGTATTTGACAGAACAATTGCAATGGGAGGAACGGATCAAGGAAGAAATGATCTCACAATTAATCCGCGATGAAATGGATGATTTGTATGAAGAGCGTGCCAAACTGCATGGATTAATCATTGATTTTCCAGGTGTCGTCGTCATTATGGAGATCACAAAGGGACGTTTCTCTACATTTTCTGAAAGTGAATGGAAGCAAGAAATTGTAACATCTTTGCATCCGTTTATATCTAACGGTGAAATCATTTCCACTATCTCCCCCTCAACATTTATTTTATTAAAAAAGCTGAACGTAGTGAAGGAGAAGTGACACTATGTAGACACTATTCAACAGTTAAAGAACATGTCAACACATTTGGTAAAAACATATGATCGTGATGTGAAAGTTTCTATCGGATCTGCTTATCAATCTTTAAAAGAAGTGTCACACTCTTATATCACTGCAAAGAAAACATTACAAGTTGGTAAAATTTTATCTCCGGAAAATTTTTTATATTTTTATGCTGATTATACATTACCAGTTGCTCTTGGAGCGTTACAATTAACGAACGAAGAATTTTTAAAGCCTTTTCAGCAGTTGTTGAACTATGGTAAAAATGGCGATCTTTTGAAAACTCTCTCGGTATTTATAGAGGAAAATGGTGAATTAAATAAAGTGGCTTCTCGCTTATTTATTCATCGCAATACCCTTCGTCATCGCCTCAAAAGAATCAATGATATTTCTGGAAAAGACCCTAAAAAAACGAAGGAGCTGTTCCAATTATATATATCCATGATTATTTATCAACTCCAAAAACCGCCTTCATTGTGCAAATGAATAATGTATAAATAAAAACCCTTTGTAACATTGTGCAAGTGAATGATGAAACGTTCGGATAAAACGCTTACAATTTAGAAAATAGCGAAAATGTAAAAGGGGGAATGGTTTGTGGATATTCAAGTAAGTGCATTAGGAGCAATTGCCGCTCTTGTTATTGCCATTGTACTTATTTTAAGAAAAGTCCCACCAGCATATGGAATGGTGGCAGGTGCCCTCCTTGGTGGTCTGATCGGTGGAGTTAGTCTCACAGATAGTGTCACCTTAATGATGGAAGGCGCAGAGAGTATTATTCCTGCTGTTTTAAGAATTTTAGCTGCGGGGATTTTAGCGGGGGTGCTTATTGAATCAGGTGCCGCTGCTGTGATTGCGGAAACAATTGTTAAAAAAATTGGTGAAACGAGAGCACTGCTCGCTTTGATATTAGCAACAATGCTTTTAACTACTGTCGGGGTTTTTATTGATGTGGCTGTGATTACGACGGCTCCAATTGCACTAGCAATTGCAAGTAGAGCCAAGTTATCGAGGACAGCTATTTTAATAGCGATGATCGGTGGTGGAAAAGCGGGAAATATTATGTCCCCAAATCCGAATGCAATTGCAGCGGCGGAAGCCTTTAACGTTCCACTAACAGCAGTGATGGCTGCAGGTGTGATTCCGGCTATTTTTGGTGTGATTGTTACTTATTTTATTGCTAAGAAGTTAGTGCGAAGAGGAACGGTTGTTCATTCAAGCGCGCAGAATAGAAAGGATGAGAAGCAGCCGCTATTTTCAACAGCCATCGTTGCCCCTTTAGTAGCAATTGCTTTACTTGCATTACGGCCATTATTTGATATTGTCGTTGATCCGATGATCGCCTTACCGCTCGGAGGGATGGTTGGTGCAATTGTGATGGGCAGAGCTAAAAAGCTTAATGCTTATGCTGTTTCAGGATTAGAGAAAATGTCTGGCGTTGCGATTATGTTGCTTGGCACAGGCACACTTGCTGGCATTATCGCAAATTCAGGCTTAAAAGATGTGATTATTCAAGCTTTAGAATCTTCTGGTCTACCAGCTTATCTGCTTGCCCCTACGTCAGGGATATTGATGTCAGCAGCAACTGCATCTACAACCGCTGGGACTGTCGTTGCAAGTAATGTCTTTAGTTCTACGATTCTTGAACTCGGTATTTCAGGGCTAGCAGGAGCTGCAATGATTCATGCAGGTGCAACTGTTTTAGACCATTTACCACATGGGAGCTTTTTTCATGCAACTGGTGGAAGTGTCATGATGGATTTAAAGGAACGCTTAAAACTAATACCATATGAAACATTGATTGGACTAACACTTGCGATTATTTCAACTTTCATCTTTGGTGTGTTTAAACTATTTGGTTATTAAAGAGAAGGGAAATGTGAGTAGCATCGTAGCAGGAAAAAAACCTCTGTTATGTACTTGATTAGAAGCTATTCTATCTTAATGAGTCAAATCTATTTGCATATTTTCGGCTTTCGAACTTGTCGTTTAATAACATTTTCGTTATCGAGATGGCTATTTTAGGTAGACTCGAAAATATGGAGGATGAAAAAGGAGGAGAGCCATTTGAAAATTATTATCGCTCCGGATTCGTTTAAAGAAAGCATGACAGCTTTGGAGGCTGCGACTGCTATCGAAAACGGTTTGAAAAAAGTAATGCCAGAAGCAACATATGTGAAAATGCCAATGGCAGATGGTGGGGAAGGGACTGTTCAATCATTAGTAGACGCAACGGGTGGTACCATCATCGAAAAAACAGTGACAGGTCCGCTTGGGCAACCTGTACGTGCTTTTTTTGGAATATTGGGAGATGGTAAAACAGCTGTAATTGAAATGGCAGCTGCAGCAGGTTTACATCTAATCGAAAAGAGCAAACGAAATCCGCTTGTGACGACAACTTTCGGGGTAGGAGAACTTATTTTAGCTGCTATCGAATCTGGAGTTAAGCGCGTGATCCTTGGATTAGGAGGAAGTGCGACCAACGACGGTGGAGCGGGGATGGCGCAAGCTTTAGGTGCAAAGCTATTAAATGCGAAAGGAGAACAAATAGGCTTTGGAGGAGGAGCATTATCAGAGCTAGTTAAAATTGATTTACAATCTGTTCATCCACGTGTTAAAACAACGGCATTTATTGCTGCTTGTGATGTAGATCACCTGCTCACAGGGACCAATGGTGCATCGGCTATTTTTGGTCCGCAAAAAGGAGCAACACCTGAAATGGTATCTCAACTTGATCAAAATCTAGCTCATTATGCGAAAGTCGTTCAGCGTGATATCGGCATCTCTATAGACCAAGTTCCTGGTGCGGGTGCTGCAGGTGGACTTGGTGCGGGAGTGATTGCATTTTTGTCAGCTATATTGAAACGTGGCATTCAAATCGTTATCGGGGAATCTAATCTGCAAGCAGAAATGATTGATGCCGATTTAGTGATCACAGGCGAAGGAAAGATCGACCATCAAACGATCCACGGTAAAACGCCTGTTGGTGTATCAAAGCTTGCAAAAACATATGGTATACCAGTGATCGCTATAGCCGGAAAGCTTAGTAAAGACAGTGATGTTGTGTTGGAATATGGAATTGATGCTCTATTTTCTATCACACCAGGTGTTGTTACGTTAGAAGACGCACTGCAAAACGCAACGTTTTATACAGAGAAAATAGCAGAAAATATTGCTAGATTATTGATATTGTCTACAAAGAAAGATCGAGAGGATTAACTTTCGCTCTTTTTTTTGCAACTAAGCAAAAGAGTAACGAAAAAGAGCTACTGCTACTAACAACATGAGCAGTCCTTAGCTTGTAAAGCATGTGTAGTACTTTTAACAAAAAAACATGTGATTCCGAATCCTACCCAACTGAGGGAAATAATCCCCCATTTAATAATCGATCAGCCTTCTAAGAGGTCTGAACGCTGTGAGCACCTGCTTCCTAACAAAAAAGCTACCTCAACTTTTTCGAAACCATTTCCTTAACAGAATGGGTACCAATATGCTGACTAAGTAAAAATCATCCTTGTATAACTTCGCTATTACCAAAGCGAATAAATATGCGAATTTATGTAGGAATGGTAAAACAATCCCTATCATATATTGTTAGAAAGTATAGCAGAAAATTTGCTGATACATGATATAAAAAAGCAGTTGCGAAAGCTTTTTTATAACGGTTATTTAAACTATCTGGATTGTTTTTTAGTATTTTAAACACCCATTTATTCACTTTTTGGCTGTACATATATAGGAGGAAAGCTGAAATGAGAAATATAAAACCACCTATTTTACAAGAAGGAGACACGATCGGAATCGTTTCACTTGGAAGTCCTTTAGATCGAAATATTATCAATGAACGAATAAGAACCATTGAAAATATGGGTTTTAAAGTCGTTGTCGGGAAGCATGTATATGATCAAAATGGCTTTTTAGCGGGAACAGATCAAGAACGGGCTGCAGACTTAATGGCCATGTTTGAAAATACCGATGTTAAAATGATTTTACCTACAAGAGGAGGTGTAGGCGTTGCAGGGATCCTACCTTTTTTAGATGATGAGACTATTTTGCGCAATCCAAAAATTATCACTGGTTACAGTGACATGACAATCTTATTGAATGTGTTGTATGATTATACTGGGTTAATTACCTTTCATAGTCTCATGCTTATTAATTTTAAATTAGAAACCCCCGCATATAATTTCGATCAATTTTTCACAGCAACATCGACATTAGTAGCGCCTAGACAAATCGAAAATCCACCTGGATTTCCACTTGTAAGTAAAGTAGAAGGTAACGTCACAGGCCCAATTGTCGGAGGAAATCTTACTTCATTTGTTGACTCTTTAGGGACCCCATTTGAGATAAGTACTAAAGGAAGAATCCTATTTTTAGAGGAAACGAATGAGCCAATCAATAAAGTATATCGGTATATGAATCATTTAAAACTTGCCGGAAAACTTGAAGATTGCTTAGGAATTATCATGGGACAATGCACAGGGTGTGAAACGGCTTACGGCATATCCTATGAAGCCCTTATAAATGAATTTCTTATTCCACTCGATAAACCTTTAATGACCAACTTAGCGACGGGACATGGTACTTATAAAGCAGCTATACCAATCGGAGCGACCGTTAACTTAAATACGGTCAACAATACGTTAACAGTATTAGAGCCTACTGTAGCTTATTATACTTAGCGACTAAAAATATTTGCAACTTTTGAGTCCAATTGATTTTAATGAAAAACATCTGGAAGTAGGAATGGTCTATATTTTGAATACAAGTAGCAAGGAGGATCCCCTACTTCCAACTTCTCCACATAAGTTGTGCCTTCATTATGATATGACTGGAAAGTAAGAGGGAGTGTGTCCCTCTTTTACTATGTAAATAGATGAGTTACCCGATGAGAGTTCGATTAGTTCATATCATAATAAATCCCCCGTTACAGCAATAGTTATGAAGCTTTTTACTATAGTCATTTAATACTGTTCCTATAAAAAATGATCAACACTATAATAAGGACTAATCCACAGATAAGACTATTGATAATAATGCTCAATACTCTTTAAGCAAATATAGGTCCGAAAAAAGCAAATCAAAGTATTTTCAGAGTCGCTTTAATAGCAACGTTGTTGCCTTCCGTCGGGCATCAGAAGGTCGTTCTAAGTGTTATAGTTTAATTTTAAATAGTTAAACGTTAAACTAATATCAATTATTCGAAAAGGAGATGTTTCTGTGCGATTACAAAATAAAGTAGTACTTATTACAGGTGCAGGTAGTGGCATTGGTCAAGGAATGGCATTTGCGATGGCAAAAGAGGGAGCACAACTTGTGATTGTAGATGTGAATAAAGAAGCAGGTGAACAAACAGTAGCAGAGTTACAGAAGTTAACAAAAGCGATATTTGTCGATGCAGATTTAAACGATCATGCGGCATTGCCTACTCTCGTTGAAGAGACGATTCAACATTTTGGAAAATTAGATGTGCTTGTAAATAATGCGCACGCCTCACGCAACAAGCCTTTCATGGAGACGACACAAGCAGATTTTGACCTTTCATTTAATACTGGTTTTTACCCGACCTTTTATTTAATGCAGGCAGCTTTTCCAGAATTGAAAAAAACAGAAGGAACGATTATTAACTTTGCGAGCGGAGCAGGGATTGCGGGAAATATCAATCAAGCATCGTATGCTGCAGCGAAAGAGGCCATTCGAGCGATCACACGAGTAGCTGCAAATGAATGGGGACCATATAATATCAATGTTAATCTTATTTCGCCGATTGCTAATTCTCCTGGTGTGCAACAGTGGAAGAAAGAACAACCTAAAGCATACAAAACAATGGTGGAAAAAATCCCCCTTCGCCGATTAGGAGAGTTGGAAGAAGATATCGGTCGTGTTGCGGTATTTTTAGCGAGCGCAGATGCTCGTTATATGACAGGTCAAACTTTAATGGTTGATGGTGGAGCGATTCAGTTACGATGAATAAGCTCTCACTATTTGATCTGATCCGAATGTCTGAACGTGTATCTAATAAGATGACACTCGCTTGGACACGACAATTTCCACATGAGATTGGTGTATCAGAAATGTTAATTTTGTCTGCTTTAGAAGAACGAGGACCTGAAAAATCGAGCGTGCTTGCAGATATGCATGGGTATACGAAAGCGGCGATAACTAATAACGCCAATAAGCTAGTAAAAGTAGGGGCGGTAGAGCGGGTATACGATTCAACTGATCGTCGCATTGTACGTCTTCGAATTACCAATACAGGTAAAAAGATGTTGCATGACGCAAAGAAAACAGGCACTTTGCTTCGAGAGCGGTTGTTTGCATCACTTACCAAACAAGAGCGTGCCATGTATTATCAAATACAACAAAAAATATTAAACACATGGGAAGATGAATGAAATGGGACGTGTAAAAGAAAAATAAGTTTACTATTAACTCTAATTACAAATCCCAAGTTATGTATATCTTCATGAATAACTTAGTCAAAATTATTTTTGTATCTAGTAGATACATTGTCTATTGTCTTTCTATCGTTTATAGCTCGTGTTTTTTTACCCATTCTCAGCATTCATATTAACAAACGGTGTGATCATTGCACATGAAAATAAAAAACGTTACGATGGAATGAAAGGAATGAGGAGGGATAATAGATGCAGAAGCAAATAAAAATAGGAATTGTCGGATACGGAAACTTAGGTAGAGGTGTGGAATTAGCAATTAAACAAAACGATGATATGGAGCTCGTGGCTGTTTTTTCTCGCAGAAAGCCTGAAAGTGTCGGTGTCGTTGATCCGAATGTAGAAGTTGTACATATTTCAGAAGCGGGGAACTATCAAGATAAAATTGATGTGATGATTTTGTGTGGTGGTTCCGCACATGATCTTCCAGAACAAGGACCTGCGTTCGCTAAACTATTTAATACGGTAGACAGTTTTGATACGCATGCGAACATTCCTGCTTACTTTGATGCTGTGAATGAAGTTGCTACAGCGAGTGAAAAGACGAGCATTATTTCAGTCGGCTGGGATCCTGGATTATTTTCACTTAATCGAATGATGTCAGAGGCTATTTTACCTAAAGGTGAGACATACACATTTTGGGGGAAAGGTCTTAGTCAAGGACATTCTGATGCGGTGCGGAGAGTAGATGGCGTGAAGGATGGTGTTCAATATACAATTCCTTCTGAAGAGGCGATTGAAAGAGTAAGGAGTGGTCAAAACCCTCAGTTAGCTACGAGTGAAAAACATAAGCGGGAATGTTATGTTGTTGCTGAAGATGGTGCTGACAAGGCGCAAATAGAGCAAAGCATTAAAACAATGCCGAATTACTTTGCTGATTATGATACAACTGTGCATTTTATTTCTGAAAAAGGGTTAAAGGAAAACCATTCACAAATGCCTCATGGTGGCTTCGTGATTCGGAGTGGACAAACGGGAGATGACAATAACCAAATCGTTGAATTTTCCTTAAAACTAAATAGTAATCCAGAGTTTACAGCAAGCGTTTTGACAGCTTATGCCCGAGCTGCATATCGTTTAAATAAGGAAGGCCAAACTGGTGCCAAAACAGTATATGATGTTGCCCCTGGCTACTTATCACAGAGATCAGCGGCGGATTTACGAAAAAATCTATTATAAAGTACCCATTTCTGATGAAAGATAATACGGATAACACTATCATTGTTGGCAAAGAAAAAGCAAAGCTGGTTAAGTAAAAAGGGTATATGTTGACTGGAACGAAAGACAGTTGACTCCTGCGGGAACAGCACGAGTCCGAAGATCCCTGTAGCGATGCGGACGAGAAGCTACAGAAGCTGAGGCCGTGCCCGCGGAAAGCAACTGTCTGAAGTGAAAGTCAACATCACTCAATATAAAAATGAAAGGAGTTCAGTTTTATCAAAACTAAACTCCTTTTTCTTATTTAGGTGGTTTTGTCCCAGCCTCTTTGTCTATTTAACCTTATTAACTAACCTTATCTGCTAATCCATATTTATGCGGATCAATTGCATCCACTTTTGGAATCGTTCGCAATTCAGGGATAATGAGCCAGACTAATGATACGAATAACATGCCTAAACTGCCTAGAGCAAAGATGATTGGGCCACCGAAAAGATCACCGAATATTCCTCCGATGAGCGAACCAATAGGCATAGATGCTGCAGAAACACTCGTTATCACAGAGAATACTCTAGCTAGCAAATCTTCCGGAATCATCCGTTGGCCTGCAGCAGCCATAAGCACTTGAGTTGCACCAAGTGGAACAATTGCTAGACCAAATACGATAATTGATCCCCATTGGGATGGAATGAAAACGGAACTAACCCAGGCGATGGTACTAAATAAATAGGTAACAATCATTGTCATTCCAAGCGGAAAATGCTCGAATACAGTCGTTAATAATGCTCCAATGAGAAAACCACCAGAAAAGGCTGCTATTAAAAATCCGTAAGTGGTGGAACCTCCCCGAAAATCAGCATAGACAGGCATGACTGCGAAGGCAACCCCGAATGTAAAGTTGGCTGCGACCGTTGCAATAAAAAACTTACGAATGATCGAATGATAAACAAAGCGAAATCCCACTAATAAATCTTTGCCATAATTTTTTATTGCTTTCATCCCACTGCTTCTCTTTTCTATCCGTTTTTCATCATTAGGAATGTGTAATGACCAAAATAACAGTAATGCGATTGCAAAAGTGATTGAGTCTAATAAATAGATGGAAACAGCGCCAATCATTGTCACAAGTATGCCAGCAACACCATAGAAAGCTAGATCAATTCCTTGGTAAGCAAAAGAAAACAATGTATTTCCTTTCACAAGCTGTTCTTTTTTGATTATTTTCGGTAATGCAACTGTTTGCGCTGGATAAGCAAATTGTTCGACCGTTGCGATCAATGGCATTACGACGAGAACAACTGTAACAGTTAACATCCCTGCATAATAGGCAATAGGGATGATGAGAACGAAAATGAATTGTAATAATTGGGTGACAACCAATGTTCTTCTTAATGACCAACGATCTATTAACGGTCCTGCTAAAAACTGAAAGGTCTGTGGAATTCTAGTTAAAAATCCTGCCAACCCTGTGTAAAATGCAGAGCTACTTAATTCGTAAACCAACCACATTGCTGCGACTGCATACATACTATCTCCGATATTAGTCACTACTCTTCCAAAAAACAGTTTCGTAAAATTACTATTTTTAAATAGAGCCCACATAGTGTATCGTTTTTCTCCTAAAAATATGATATTAAGCTGATAAACATACATTACTTCGATTAGGGGTTTTTATTTTAGATACTCGTTTTTAGGATGAAAACTTGTATCGCTTTCACTAAACATTCGTAGATTGTTCACTTACATATTCCCAAAACCATTGTTCAGGGTGTGTGCAAATCCATTGTTCACCTTGCTGAAATAATGATTGGAGAAAGTCAACTTGATTTAGTTGTTTTGCATCTAATGGATTACCAACTTTCATTTCAATGGTACTTGTTTTGTTATTCCAAATGGATCCTATCGGAATAACAACGGCAGAGAGTCGTTTTCCAAGTTCATATACTCCTATTGGGGCATGGAACACGCCACCTAAAAAGTCTAGTTGAACAAAGTCTTGATTAATCCCATATGAAAATTCGGGGAAAATAACTCCAGTACTTCCTCGCATGATTGCTTTTGCAAATTTTAACGGACTCGTCGGTGATGGGATCGGCACCATTTTTATATTATTTTTTATTTCAGGAGCAAGATAGGTGGATGTCCATTCTGAAATAATATCTATTTCATCACTATTAACCATAATGGTGATACTGTTAAGAAATCGTAGCAATAATGATATAGACATCGTATGCATTCCCATATGAAAAGGAGCTAAAATAACTCGCTTAGTAGCTTGAATTGTAGCAACTTTTTCCAACTGTTTTGCACTATCGTTGTCTAAAATGAAATCATACTTATGATGGTATAAAGCAAGTGATAAATAAAGCCAAGCAACCTTTCTTTCTTCCATAAAGAGGCTATAAGCTTGACTTATATCCTTAGAACGAGAGCTGATTTTTGGGAAACGCTGTAACACCTCATAGCATTGTTTCTTTCTCTTTTCTATATCACTTGCATTCTTTTCAGAGTCAAGTAATTGTTGCGAAAAATGCCGAACGAGTTGCTGATCCGAACTTGAATGGAAAGGGATACTTTTCCATATAGATTGAAATTTGAGTAAGTTATGAAAATCTAAAACAGACATTCGGTTTCCCCACCTTTTTCAAACGATATGATTACATACTTGACAATGCTCTTTTTTTTCCCCTACTCTCCATGTAAATTTCCCGGTAAATAAATCAAAGTCTCCCATCCGATTGAAGAGAAGTGGGCGCCAAAGCTTTGTAATAATAGCAATAATGTCTGAAACAATGATATTCGCTAGAAAACTTACAAGTGGATTAAATGAGCCAGTAATACCTGAAATATGTCGGTGTGCAATCGGTATCTGTTTATGCTGGTCTAGCAGATGATCAAAACATGTCCAGCATCCTGTTACACCCGGAATAATCGTTGTGCCCGTACTAGTAGAATGACCGTGGTAGCCGCCACCTACTAAATGAGGAATACCTCTTTTTGCCAGATAAGGTGTAAGCCAGTCAGCTAATTGATCAACAGAAGGTTCATCTGCACAGATAACAACTGCTGTACAATCTTGTAAATGATCTAATAGTTTTGGTGATAAAGATGGCGTGATCCGAAGTGGCAAGGATGTAATAGAAGTTCCATATTGTGCAGTGAAAATTTTTTTCAACACATCTACTTTGAGTTCTCCAACCGAATCTTTAGGGAAAATGGGTTGGTGTGTGAGATTGTGATCACTTACACAATCTGGGTCGACTAGTACTAAAGATGGTATTCCCATCGCGGCTAATTCATGGGCCACTCGACTACCAACACCACCTGCTCCGATAATACCTATTCTACTTTTCTTCCAATTGTGCTCACATTGATTGATAACGTCTAAGGAGGTAGTTTGGCTAGCTAGGTAACTCCACAAACGATTCTTTCCATCAAAGCTCCAAGCTTGATCACCCGTTAATATGATTTTGTCTTCTAATAAGGTATGTAGTGTTTCTGTGATCATTTTTTCAGATAGTTGGTAGCTTCTTCCCCATTTGGAAAGTTCCTCTGTCGTTCGTACTTTTTGCAAATATGTTAAGAAGTCAATAAATAGATCCATACCTTCATAAATAATGCTATCGGTCCGATTCATCAACTTACAAATAATCCGACCATCTTCCGCCTTTTCTACTTGCACATCTGGTTGTTTTAACCAAAACTTACTCAATTCATCACCCCCACAGAAAAAAGAGCCAACTCTATTAGAATTGGCCCCTTTTTAAAAAATTTAGCACTTTTTCGTGCCACCGTTATGACAAACTGCCACACGCTTGACCATTTCTTAACACCTTCTTTCCTTAGATGTCAAAAATAGTATAATACTAATCTCAAAAAAAGTCAAAAATGGAAAACTAATATATAAATAACAAAGAAGGGATTAATATACTTGTAGATTTATGTAAAAAAAGGAATGTATATGCTAATTGCTGTATAAAATACTTTTTGGAAAGCAAGTGCATGATATAATAAAATAAATAAAGGTTTTTTAAAAATTAACAATGGAAAGGATTCATCGAATGAAGCTGATTTTTACAGGAAAAACAAAAGATGTATATGAACGTGCAGATGGAAATTATGTACTTAAATTTAAAGATGATGTCACTGGGGAAGATGGTGTTTTTGATCCAGGAGCAAATACAGTTGGATTGAAGATAAAAGGTGCAGGAAGGGCAGGTCTAAGCTTATCAAAGTATTTTTTTGAACGACTAAAGGAAAAAGGTATTCCTACTCATTATATAGATGCAGATCTCAATAAAGCGACGATGACAGTGAAGCCCGCAACGATGTTTGGAAACGGCCTTGAAGTCATTTGTCGCTATCGAGCAGTGGGAAGCTTCCTCCGCCGTTATGGTATGTATGCTAAAGAAGGTCAACCATTAGATGGATTTGTAGAGGTAACTTTAAAAGATGATGAACGCCAGGACCCACCAATTCATGAGGATGCACTCGATATGCTTGGCATTCTTTCAAAGGACGAATATCAAGTATTGAAAGAGTTAACGCAAAAAATTGCTAGCATTATTAAAGAAGAATTAGCGAATAAAAATATTGAGTTATATGACATTAAGCTAGAATTTGGTCGGATAGGAGAAGACAAGCAGATCGCCTTAATTGACGAAATTTCAGGTGGCAATATGCGAGCATATAAAAACGGTGAACCGATTGAACCATTACAATTAGAACTATTAATTTTAAAGGAAAATTAATTGATTTTGAACTAGTACGCTCTCTCGGATCGATCATTGCAGGGAGAAAGTGTCTAATCTAGCGCGAAAGCTAAACGAGCTATCCCATCAAAAAAAGCTGGATCAGCTGCTAGTATATGTCATCCTATAAAGGCGACCTTATCATGAGGTCGCCTTGTTTTCTTATTTTGTTGCGCCAGAACCGAGATTGCCGATCATCTTTGCAGCCAGCTCTTGCAGTTGCTTTATTTGATTTTCGGTCAACTGATTAGGTGAGGTTAGTCGTAAGCAAGGTAATTCTAGTTGAAGTTGTAAACCTAGTAATACAACTGTAATAGGACAAGGAATAGAAAGGCAAAGGATTTCATCTCCTTGGCAACAGCCTTCTGGACATTCATTTTGTTGCTGCTTTACTTCATCTTCCATATGATTTCCCTCCTTTTCTGTCGCTGATGCAGTATATGTTAGGAGGATGAGCTTGTTTAAGGGGGATGTCTATTTTCTACTAAAATGTATGCGAGCTGAGATAGGTTTTAACGTGAAGTGAGATTGATCGGAGGAAAAAGGTGAGGCAATAGAAAGAGTGAGTAGATCGCTGAGTATAAGTTGAATCATATCAATTATTATAAAATAGTATTTCAGTATAAATTATCTCGACTATTAATGGATGTAAATGTAGGTGATACAACTACTTTCCCTTATAATATATAATATTTATATTTATCACTTATTTCATCCCGGTACTTCTTGACGTTAAAGCGTTATTGTAATATAATAATACTTTCAACTAAGAATTTTCAGATATTTTTGAAGGGAATGATTTTTCAATGGGTAAAAAAGTATTTTTCGGTGGAAGATTAATTGATGGGAAAGGTAATTGTATTGAGAATTCAGCGGTAGTAATTGATGGAGAAACAATTATTGCTGTTGGGGAAAAAGATAAGATTCATCTTCCAGCGGATGCAGAAAAAATTGATATTTCAGGGAAAACCATTATGCCTGGTTTAATAGATGCCCATTTTGCATGTAATTGGTACAAAAAAGCTTGAATTTGGCTCAAGCTGCACTCGAGCCTCGTGAAATACAAATGGGACGAGCCTTAAAGGACGTTGGCAAACTGATTGATGCTGGTTTTACATCTGTACGTGATGTAGGTAGTCCAGTAGCTGTTTATATTAAACAATTAATTAAAGAAGGAGTATATACAGGTCCGCGCATAAAAACGTCACATTTAATGTTAAGTCAGACAGCAGGACACGGAGATATGCATATGCTCCCTCCTACATTTAATTTATTTAAAGTATGTGATGGACCTGATGAGTGTCGGAAAGCGGCACGTGAACAGTTTCGTGCTGGAGCTGACTTCATTAAAATTAGTTCTTCTGGTGGCGTTCTATCGGAAAAAGATGACCCACGTTCTCCGCAGTTTACAGTGGAGGAAATAGAAGCAATGGTTTATGAAGCGGAAGCAGTCGGATCTTATGTTGCTGCACATGCTCAAAGTACGCAAGGAATTAAAAATGCTTTAAAAGCAGGAGTCAAAACAATTGAACATGGGATTTTAATCGATGATGAAGGAATTGAAATGATGCTTGATAGAGATGCTTATCTCGTTCCAACATTTTCAATTGTCAAAAGAATCGTTCAACAAGGTCATTTATATGGGGTTCCAGAATTTGGATTGAAGAAAGCGAAAAATTACTACGAAATTCATAAAGAAAATGTTCACAAGGCATATAAAGCTGGTGTGAAAATAGCTTCTGCCACTGACTTTTTAGGTTGTAAACCAGTGGAACACGGCGGAAATGCTGAGGAACTACAAATTTTAGTAAATGAGCTTGGCTTTAGTACAATGGAAGCGATTGAGAGTGCTACACAACAAGCTGCAAATGCATTAGACATTGGGAATGAAGTTGGCTCAATTGAAAAAGGAAAGTTTGCTGATATAATCATCGTAAATGGAAATCCACTGGAAAATATCGACGTACTGGTTAATACAGCGAATATCGAAAAGGTACTTGTTGGTGGCGAATTACTAAAAAATAAGTCTAATTAACAAGTAGCACGACCCTTTTTCGTAGAAAAGGGTCGTCTTAACAGAATCTACTTATACACCATTTGTTTGCACATAAAAAGGAGTAATGAAAATGTTAGATGAACCAATTTTTGCAGCTTTATTTATTTTTGCATTACTAGTACTTGGAGAAGTTATTTCAATCGCTACCCGTGCCAGAGTACCGATGTTATTTGTCGTTTTCTTCGGTTATTTAATTGCCCTTTGGACAGGCATTTTTCCTAATGATATAGTTGAGCGAACTTCCTTTTCTACATTTGGAGCATTAATGGTTGCCCCATTAATTGTTCATATGGGAACGCTCATTCCTCTAAATATAATGAAACAACAATATAAAGCTGTTTTTATTTCCTTATTCGGAGTTGTTATTACAACAGTGACGCTTTTACTTATTATCTCACCGATATTAGGATATGAAACAGCTGTTTCCAGTGCTGGTCCGTTAACAGGTGGCTTAATTGCTTTCATTATCACATCAGAAAAATTGCAAGCTCTTGGTTTAACGACACTGATTGTTATCCCAGCATTAGTGTTAGCTACCCAAAGCTTGGTCGGTTTACCACTTGCGACAAATTTATTAAAACGCTATGCATATAAAATTCGCGATCATGCTCCAACTTCGCAAGCTAATAATGACATCCAAGAGAATAGTTCAGTTGGAGGTAAAAAAAGGAAACAATGGATTAGTGACCGATTTGCTACACCAATTGTCTTACTATTTCAATTATTTTTCGGTGGTGCCTTAGCTGTTTTGCTAGGGAAATGGACAGGGATTAACTTTAGTTTATGGGCGTTAGCAGTTGGATTTTTCGGTATGTATATCGGCTTTTACCGCGACAAAATGATGGTAAGAGCAAACTCTTTTGGCATCGCGATGGCAGGACTTATTTTTTATATTCTCCCATCAATGAATGATGTTACTTTTAAAAAGTTTATTACTCATCTTCCAAGTATTTTTCTTATTCTCGCTATTGGAGCAATAGGAATTATTGTCGGTGGATATATCGGTTCGAAGATCTTTAAGTGGGACCCATTCCTAGGCATACCCGTAGCATTAACGGCGATGTTTGGATTTCCGGGTGATTATATTATTTGTGAAGAAGTGAGCCGAACAGTTGGCAGGAATGAAGCAGAAAGCAAATATATTTTTCAGCAAATTATTTCTCCTTTATTAATAGGTGGCTTTACAACAGTAACAGTTGCATCAATTGTTGTTGCGAGTATTTTGATGGAAACATTATAAAATAGATATGGATTGCTTTACAGTTGATAACTGAATAATTCGAATGATCAAAAATCCGAAGCTTCCCCTTTTATAAGGTTGGGTTATGATTAAAAAGTACTAAGG
This sequence comes from uncultured Bacillaceae bacterium, assembly GCA_963748745.1. Taxonomy (GTDB): domain Bacteria; phylum Bacillota; class Bacilli; order Bacillales; family Bacillaceae_C; genus CAVVKR01. The sequence continues at coordinate 155,613 of CAVVKR010000016.1, forward strand.
TTATCACCTTCTTTTCTATTGATTGCGATCATTTCTTAGCATAACCCTTTCATTTTGTTATAATAGTAGAGTAATAAACAATTGAAAATAACATACCGAAAAAATGTAGGGGAACCAGTGTTGCTGGTTGAGAATGTCTCCATCAGAGGCAAACCCTTTGAACCTGACCTGGCTCATACCAGCGGAGGAAACATGTATACAAGTTGTGCTTTTTTATCATTTGTTTATATGCGCTCAGGTTCATCCTGGGCGCTTTTTATATTGTTTAAAATGATGCAGTGAACAAAAACAGGAGGAAACGAACAATGAGAAGATGGTTATTTTTCGTTTGTGTCCTATTTTTGGTTGTTGGTTGTAGCAATCAAAATGGGAAACAAGCAGGAGAAGAAAAGGATGCATTAAAGAAAGTGTCCATTGTCTTAGATTGGACACCGAATACAAACCATACAGGCTTGTATGTTGCGCAAGAAAAAGGTTTTTTTGAAGAAGAAGGATTAGATGTGGAGATTATGTTACCTGGTGAAGCAGGTGCTGATCAACTTGTTGCTTCTGGTAAAGCAGAATTTGGAATCAGCTACCAAGAAAGGATTACAGAAGCACGGTCCAGGGTGTTCCGATTGTTTCCATTGCGGCGATTATTCAACATAACACATCAGGTTTTGCTTCTCCTGTTGAAAAAAAGATTAATTCCCCGAAGGATTTCGAAGGAAAAACGTATGGTGGATGGGGTGCACCCGTTGAAGAAGCAGTCATGGCTTCATTGATGCAAGCATGAAGATGCCAATATTGAAAAAGTAGACATTATCAATATGGGAGATACTGATTTTTTCACAGCAGTAAAACGGGATATTGATTTTGCATGGATTTACTATGCATGGACAGGAATAGAAGCAGAACTTCGTGGCGAACAAATTCAATATGCATTTATTTAACCGATTATTCTGAAAAGCTCGATTATTATACACCTGTCATTTACAACAAATGAAAAAATGATTGAAAAAGATCCGGAGACGGTAAGAGCATTTGTCAGATGCTGTTTCGAAAGGATATGAATTTGCCATTGAAAATCCAGATGAAGCGGCAGATATATTAATCAAAGCATGTTCCTGATCTGGATCGAAGAACTTGTAAAAGCAAAGTCAAGAATGGCTATCTCCTCGATATCAAGACGATGCACCGCGATGGGGTGAACAAAAACAAGAGGTTTGGGAAAACTATGCAAACTGGATGTTAGAAAATGATTTACTTGGAAAAAGAATTAGAAGTTGAAGAAGCATTTACGAATGAATTTTTACCAGAATAAGGAGGAGACTAACATGGCAAACGCATTAGTAAGCATTCAAATCATACCGAAAACGAAAAATGGTGAAGATGTGTATTCCCTATGTGGATGAAGCCATTCAAGTAATTCAAGAGGCGGGTGTAAAGTATCAAGTAATCCATTGGAAACAACGATGGAAGGGGATTTGACCGAGTTATTAGCAAGTCATGGAAAAAATGAATAAGCGGATGGTGGAATTAGGTAGTCAGCAATGTAATTTCCCAAGTGAAAATTTTTTATAAACCAGACGGTGATTCAATGGATCAAGTTGACGGAGAAATATCGATGAATGAAGGCATTCATTAAAAAAGGATGGCGACCTTCGCGGTGATCATCCTTTTATTACTCATATGGGAAATAGCGGTGAAGCTATTTTCGATATCCAAGCATGGTTGCTTCCTGCCTCCTACGTCGATTTTGCAAGAGGCAATCGACGGATGGGATGGTTTTCATCCACATATATTATCAACCATTCACGTTAGCAATCGATAGGGTTTATCGATTGGCTGTAGCTGTGGCTTAGTTACCGCAACATTTCTTCATCTGTTACCAGTTTTACAAGAAGCGTTTTATCCACTACTCATTTTATCGCAAAACATTCCAATCATCGTTTTGGCGCCATTGCTTGGTCATCTGGTTCGGATTCGGCATGTTACCGAAAGTCATCGTCATTGCGCTCGTCTGTTTTTTCCCAATCACAATTGCAACATTGGATGGTTTACGGCAAACCGATCGAGACCTGTTGCATTACATGAAAATGGCAGGCGCATCAAATCGACAAATTTTTTGGAAGTTGCAATGGCCTTATGCACTCCCTTCCATATTTTCCGGTTTAAAAATTGCCGGCTACATATAGCGTCATGGGAGCAGTCATTTCAGAATGGTTCGGTGCAAATAAAGGAATTGGTGTGTATATGACGTTCGCATCTTCTTCCTTTAGAACGGATCCGTGTATTTGTTGCTATTTTACTCATTATGATTTTAAGCTTAACCTTTTTCGCCATTATTGCACTCATTGAAAAATGGCTATTACGTGGCAACGGCAAGGAGGGAATTCATCCAATGGGTAAGTTAAGTTTGCAGCATATATCAAAGTCTTATGGTGAAAATCATGTTCTTCAAGATGTATCATTTCATGTCGATGACGGTGAATTTGTCACGATTGTCGGTCCATCTGGCAGTGGAAAAAGCACATTATTCCACCTAATTGGTGGATTATATGGCTCCGGAAGATGGTGAGATTGCGCTAGATGGGACAACGCTAAACAACTCCCGCGGCCACATTAGCTATATGCCGCAAAACCCTTCGTTGTTTCCGTGGCGAACCATTTTACAAAATGTTGTTATTGAGCTCCGAAATTGCCGGTCAAAAAGATACTGGTATCGCATTAAGAGATAATTGAGAAAGCAGGACTTAGTGGGTATGAGCACGCCTATCCGCATCAATTATCCGGCGGAATGAAACAACGTGTTGCTTTCATTCGAAGTTTCAACAGTCCACAGTCCATTATTTGTTTAGATGAACCTTTCTCCGCCCTCGATGAATTCACAGGTTTGAAATGCAAGAATGGTTACTTTCCATTTGCGAGGAATACCGAAAATCATATTCATAACTCATAATATCGAAGAAGCTGTTTATTTATCGACCGAATTCTCATTTTATCAAAAAAGCCAGCACAAATAATTGCGGAATTTGCCATTCCATTTGCAAGGCCAAGGAAGGAAACCCTCCTTTTAGATGAACAATTTTTAACGTGGAAAAGAAAGATCTACTATACATTGATGGGTGAAAGCACTAGCTGACAGTTTGCTATTTAAATGAAGAAGGGTCTAAATTTCCATAAGATTTCACATGGACCTGGTGGATGTCCTGAGCGCTCATTTTTGGTTTGATTTACTCCAATTCAGACAATGACCCTTTTATTCAGAGCCTGTAAAGAAAATAGCCCAGAGCATAGAGACACTCCAGGCCGATGGTTAAAAAGGATATTCTCTTGGTTTATTTTGTGTAGAAATCCATTGGAAAGTGGTGAAAGCATCGAGGGACCATTTGCCTCCGAAACGACCGAGTCCGGAATCTTTTTCTCCTCCAAATGCAACAATTGGTTCATCATTGACACTCTGGTCATTGATGTGGACCATGCCGGTTTCCATCTTTTTTGCAATTTCGACTCCTTTTTCAACACTGCCTGCATGAACTGCTCCACTTAGTCCGTAAGGGGTGTCATTAGCAATTTGAATTCCCTCTTCTTCAGTCGTAAAAGGGATCACCGTTGCTACAGGACCAAACATTTCATGTTGTGCTGTTGCGACGTCATTCGTATCAGAAGCAAGGATGGTAGGGTGCATGACATTTCCTTCTGTCTTTCCTTCTAATACTACCCTTGCCCCTTGTTCCTTCGCTTTTGCGATTTCACCTGTAATTCTTTTCACCGCTTTTTCATTGATGAGGGGACCGATGATATTATCATGATCAGTTGGATCACCTACTTTGATACGTTTCGCCACATCAACAAATTTTTTGATAAAATCATCGTAAAGATTTTCCTGCACGATAATCCGATTAATAGCCATACAGATTTGACCATTATGCATAAACTTCCAAAGGCAGCTGATTGCACAGCTCGATCGGGTCTGCATCTTCACAAACGATGAGCGCATTATTACCACCTAATTCAAGTGCCGCTCTTTCAGGTTACGTCCGCATAATTCACCAATATGTTTGCCAACTTCAGTCGAGCCTGTGAAAGAAATCATTTGCGGAATAGGATGATCAATAAAACTGTCACCAATTTCGAGCTAGAAGCAATGATAATATTCAATAAACCTGGCGGAATTCCTGCTTCTTCAAAAATTTTCCCGATCACAGTCCCTCCGGACATCGCCGTTTGGCTATCAGGTTTTACTACAACGCCATTTCCACATGCGAGTGCTGGAGCAATCGATCGCATGACGATAAATACATTGGAAAGTTAAACGGACTAATAATTCCAACGACTCCTAATGGATTTCGATACACACGGTTTTCCTTTCCAGGGACTAAAGAGGGCACCATTTCTCCGCCCATTCTCAGCGGAAAGCTTGCGGACTCTCGGATAATCGAAATGCAAAAATCTATCTCAACATTTGCTTTAATAAAAGAGGATCCCGTTTCCTCAATCAATAATTGAATGAAATCGTCTCTTTTATCCATCATGATTCGCGCCGCATTTTCCATGATTGTCGACTTGTCAAAAGCGTTGACTTTACTCCATTCTTTCTGAGCAGCCTGTGCGGCTCGATAAGCACGGTCAACATCTTCTTTTCGGGCCATTTTAAATTTAGCAACAACCTCGCCATTATAAGGATTCATATCTTCATATATCGATGTTCCTGTCCCATCTTGCCATTGGCCTTCTATCAATTGTTTATTCAGATCTTGAAATAATGTCATTTACATATCACTTCTCCTTCATTTTTTATCTCTCTAATATCTTTCCATTTCATAAAAAAAATAACCTTTTTCTTGTTAGACAGTAAGCTTTTAAGAAAACAGTCGATCGAAAAAGTGATAAAGTGTAAATAGCAACATTGAAATGATCTAAAAAAGGTGTCAATCCATTGCGACCAATCATCGATAGTCATATTCATCTCGACAAAATATGAAAATGAAGAGGTAGACGCTATTATTCAGGAAGCAGAAAAACTGATTACCGTTTCATTTGATCTGACATCATGTAAACAAAATCTCGTACTTGCGGAGAAATTTCCAAAGCGTGTCATACCGGCCTTTGGCTTTCATCCTGAACAGTCCCTTCGAAATGAAGCAATCATTAAGTGATTTGTTGGAATGGATGGAAAACACATCAACATCAGGCTGTGGCTGTTGGCGAAGTCGGGCTTCCGTATTATTTAAGGAGACAGCAAAATAACAAGAACTTCCCGCTTTCTTTATACATAGATTTATTAGAGCAATTTATTTTAATTGCCAAGAGGTGGAATAAACCGCTCATCTTACATGCCATATATGAGGATGCTCGCTTAGTTTGTGATTTGCTGGAAAAGCACTCGATGCAAAAAGCTCATTTTCATTGGTTTAAAGGGGATGAGGTAACAATCGAACGCATGATTAAGAATGGGTACTATATCTCTGTCACCCCAGATATTTGTTATGAAGTAGACATTCAACAACTTACAACACTTTACCCGCTTGAGCAATTGATGGTAGAAACAGATGGACCATGGCCTTTTGAAAGCTTATTTCGTGGTAAAAGGACGAGCCCGAACATGATCCATCATTCAGTGAAAAAAATTGCTCGTTTAAAAGACATTCCAATCAATGATGTTTATCAGCGTTTATATGAAAATACGAAGCGCTTTTATGAAATTTGATCTTCTACATTGTTATTAGGATGACAATAAAGTAAATAATCATTGTCATAAGACCGATTGGAATGCCAAAGCGAGCCCATTCCTTGCTCGTTATTTGCAATTTACCTGCAGCAATAATATTTGGGATGTTTCCTGGAATAAGCATGCCACCGCTTATGAGCAAACCTAATAAAATCGCTGTAATTGTATGTTCATCCATCGTTGGGCTAATCTCTGCTGCTGCAAGTGTAGCATTATCTAAAATAGCTGAAATAATATTAATCCAATAAAGAAGGAGTGGGTTTAATCCAAGTAAGTAATGGGAGATAAATGGCTCAAAGCCTGCACCTAAAAATGTCAATCCCATTACAAAAAGATATATTTTCAGTGCTCGTATAACAATTTCATGGTAACTTTCACTATCCCGCCCTTTTGATAACTGGGAGGATGGATTTCCTCGCTTTACAAAAATAGCTGCTAAGAGACCGAAAGTGCAGACAGCGATCATAATATCAGGACCGATTAAATGAAATAAAAAGAAAAAATCCTCATTTAATTTGCTCGTTGCAATCGTTGACAGCGGCTCACCAATTGGGGTTAATGCTGCACCTAGTCCAATAGAAAAACAAGCGAGGATAACGAAGCGCAACTCTGATTGTCGGTCAAGTTGTAATGCATTGACAATCATGACGAGCACAAGTGCTGCAATGATCGCTGTAATAATGCTTGAGACCAAACCTAAAAGAATGACAATGCCAGCTATAAATAAGCGATAAGGTATCACTCGACTTATACCAACAATCCCCTTTTTTAAAGGGGTGTGCAACCACTTGAATAAAAGACCAGCAATAAGGACAGCAACTGAAATATGGAATGGATCTTTCCAAGCTTTGATAAATAAAGCTCCATCCAAAACACCGCTTATTGTAGCAGCTAATATACCCATCGCAAATAAAAAAACTTCTAAATGTTGTTCTACAGCCTGTACAGAAAAAGGCAATAGTAACACGAGTATAAAAATAACCGTTAAGCCAATGATCATGAGGCATAATCCTTTACATATGTATTTTCACAATGGATGTGAACCGTTTGTCTTCCCGTTACTTTATAATATTTTTGCAAGTTGAAAAATATGACTTGTCATATTTGCCTTTTTTGAATCAACAAAGTTAAAAGAAGCAAACGATCCCCCAAACAGCGGGGGGATGTGAAGTCGTTGTTATTAAAGTATGCATGATAGATTCTTGGCATGCTTTATATCAAATGAGAACCCTTAGAAAATAAAGATGGCATCTAAGCAAATGTAGGTGGTAAAAAAATGAAGTGATAGTTAAATATTTGTTATCATTGTTTTCATCAGTTTTTAAATACGTAGATTACATATTTATTGTTTCACGGTCATTTTGTTACTTTCTTTACTTTCATTATGGAGTCTGTCTAAAGAGGTAATGACATAAGTGTAGGTTTGATGTGGATCAGCTGTTTCGTCAGTGAAAATTTGTAAATCGTCCGTTTTTCTCACCGTTGTTAATAGATTGGTAGGATCTTGGATGTTTCCTTTATGTTTTGTATCAAATCGATAGATAGCAAAATAGGCTGTGGTGGTTTCTTTATCTTGGATTGTTAACGTAATACCATTGTGAGTAGTTTGTGCTTTTACTAGTTTTGGCTTTTTTGGAGCTTTGTTGCCTAGCCATGGCATAGTAGGAATGAGGGCGGGATGTTTATACAAATCATTTTTTAGCCTATCTTTTATCTGGAGTGGGTTTCGGTTTAGATCTTTTAGACTAAAATGAACACTTCCATGCACATTTTTTTCTTCGCGGATCATTTGAATTTGACGTGGATATTCTTCGGGATCAGACCATTCTGGTACAGGATTATTATCAATTTTATAAGCAGCTTGTCCAATATATAAATGCATAGGCTTGTTCGCAATTTCTTGTTGCCACCAAGGGAGAAGGATATCGAAAGCGGCTGGTTCAAATCCGATATTCCAATAAATTTGCGGGTTAATGTAATCGAGGGAACCATTTTGAATCCAATGTCTCGTATCCGCATAAAGATCATCATAATTCCTTACCCCTGCTTTTGTGTCAGAGCCAGTCGGATCATCGGCAATATTTCTCCATACGCCGAAAGGACTAATACCGAATTTGACGTAACGCTTTTTATCTTTTATCCGTTCATGAATATTTTTGACGAGGAGATTCACATTGTTTCGTCTCCAGTCATCTTGGTTGTCAAAATCGGCTCCATATTTTTCATAGCTTTCGTCATCTGGGAATGCTTCCCCTTCGATTTTATATGGATAGAAATAATCATCCAAATGTACTCCATCAATATCATAGGTATTAACAACTTCCATGATTCCGTCCACTATAAAGCTTCTCGCATCTGGAATACCTGGATCAAAATAAAGTTGATTGCCGTAACCGACCACCCATTCGGGGTACTTCTTTGCTGGATGATCATCGGCTAATTTGTCCAAGTCGCGATGATTCATTGTGATCCGATATGGGTTAAACCAAGCATGAAATTCAAGGTTCCGTTCATGTGCTTCTTTTAACATGAATGCTAGTGGATCATATCCAGGGTCTTTTCCTTGTACACCTGTTAAATATTCAGACCATGGACCATATTTTCGAAGGGTAAAAGGCATCTGCTGTTGGTTTAATTTGAACGATCACAGCATTCATGCCCATTTCTTTTACATCATCTAGTAGTTTCCTAAATTCCGTCTTTTGTTCTTCAATAGGTAGCCCTTTCTGTGAAAGCCAGTCAATATTGGCGACAGTGGCGATCCAGACAGCTCTAAATTCTCTTTTCAAACTACTTGCACTGCTGTATTTTGGTGATAGAAATGGCAAACAAAGGCTGACAACTAGAAGAGAAAAGCCTGTTTTTTTTACCATATACACAGTCCCCTTTCAGAATATTCATTATTATTAGTTAATTTTATCATGATTGAAATGAAAGGAACAGTGCCAAAAGAACCAAGTGATATATAATAATTTTTGTGACATTCATAAGGAATGATGTGATAATGGATAGTATGCATTTGTGCTCAGTCCGAGTAATCGTATCGTAGACCAATGCTATGTGTGATTTTCTTCCTATAGAAAGAGCAGCTTTTGCTACTCTTTTTAACAACTTCCCCAAATATTTCCTCAAATATTTGCAGATTATTTTACGCTTTTTTCTCAAGTGCTGTTAATTTATCTTTTAATTTTGCATAAATTTCCTCATTTTTTTTCACTTCTTTTCCGCAACTAGAACAACCATATATATGTATCATAGTGGCAGTACACTTAGAGCCCAAATAATAGCAAGTGATAAGTTCTACTAAATAATGCATTGAAGAAACATAAACAGAGTAATAACGATGAGATCAGTAGCTCTACCAAAAAATCAAGCGATCGCTCGAACTATAAAATAGAGAATGATAGCTACCTATCCATGCAAATATTACTATTTATCTTTTGACTAGAAAACGAACTTATTATCACTCCTAAATGACTAACAATTTAATCAACACATTTAGCCATAACAACTTCAAAGAAATGCCGCTAAAGCTTTTGTATACTTTCCGGGGAAGTGCACGTTTCGTAACATCGATAGCTCTTTTTAGCAGCAGTTTTTGATGCTTATATGCAGTAACGAATGTCTTGACACAACTTTTTGTTATAATAATATATAAATTAACATATTTTATCTATGAATGAGGTTATTGTATGAATTTACTAAATATAATAATTACTGTTTTATTATTATTATTATATTTTGATTCTATTATAAATTTCTCAAAACACTATCCAGATTCAAAAAATAAAAAGAAAATTATTTTTTTATTCATCATGACAGGAATAGTATTAAGTTTGGTCTTTTTCATCGATAACCAAGTCAGCACTTTCATGTTTATTGGACTTATATTAGCATGGGTATTTTCAAGGAAAATATTGATAATAAAAAATAAAAAAGAGTAAATCCTCGCATCCTTTAATAAGTAATTCCTACGTCTCCAGTTCCAATATCAATAACACAATAAGCATTTTCACTGGCTTCATCATTATCTTTACCTATATAAACAAGCTGTTATAATATATAAATTCAGTAAGGAGGTGCTTCGGTGGTATTTAAAAGCAAGGGAACCCTTATACCCTCTTAGTCATTTACATTTACATGACTCCCGAACGCGGTTTGTATTATCTATTCTTATATATATAAAAGAAAAAGTGAAGAAATTTTAAAAATTAAAACTGGTATGCTCCCTTTTAAGTTGATAGATAAAAAATATAACAGGATGCTTAAAGGGGCATTTTTATGTCTTGGAAGTATTGTAGCTTAAATGTTCACTAGTTGAGTTAGGTATCTCTTTGATTCAATTCAACGACTGGACGATACAAAAATGATAAATATGAAGTGGATGGCCTTAAAATTTTGACTTAGCTTATTGCTAGGTTTATATGTTTTATGGGAAAGGAAACATGGATAGAAATTTGAAAGATGGGGAATGGTGGCATTTTCCGTTACAAAAGTAGAGGGGGGGGAAAAAAATGGAAGGAAAAGATAAGCTCCACCCTCATATTAGCAGGCAAGGTAGAACTTGTTCTTTCTTATTAGGTGATCACTATCAAATCGAGAGTATCATGATGAGCAACAAAATAAAACGTTTATTATTATAGAAGAGGATTATATACTGCCAAAACAAGGTATATATATAAAGCGATGATTGTTAGCCCAACAGAAGCAGGTATGTAGCGACGACTGCGTACCGTTTAAATGGAAAATAGTTCAACTATTAATGTGCAATCTGCATTAGGTTGAGCATGAAAAATTATATAATCAAAAGCCTGTACAAGTAAAATGGTTAAGTCAACTTATTGCATCTAGATGGACAGAAGATGCAAAAGTGTTTTCCGAGTGATGGTAGTTGTTCGTCTTTTTCATCTATTCATGCTCTTCCATTCGATCTGGATATCCCACTTGTTTAAATCTGGTTTTTGATGACTGATCATTTCTTCTGTAAAAATGAATGACCAAGGTTGTGAGGCGTTCTCTTTAATTCGTAGCATTGGTTGAAACGTTCCTTGGCAAAAGTGAGCTTATTTGCGTCTATTATTTTTAAGGAAGCTTCATGAATGTCGATAGGCTGTTTAAAGCCATTGTGTAATAATACCGTTGCAACAAAGCCACCACTTTTTTTAAACTTTGCCAGTAATCCTGTGATCGAAACTTCATTTTTCTTGATAGATAATGTGTCAACTAATTGAAGTAATTGTTCTTTTTGCTTGTTAGATAACGTTTTCTTCCAAGCATCTTCTAAATCTAATTGATGTTGCTTTAGCATATGATCACCATCCGTTGTTTTGTTAAGATAACTTTTTCAAAGTACATTTGTCAAGTATTTTCCATTTGTAAGAAATCGATGGGATGAATCACTGACTGATGGAATCTAATTATGATTTCTAAAGTCAAAAAAGAAGCATAAATACTTGTATAGTTTGTCGAAACATATCTATTTATCAAATGAAATATGACTTTATTCGTCATTTCTCGGGAAATAATTTACTAGTTTTTCTTGTATAATTACCTATAAGTATAATGTATGTCGAAAATCGACAAAAAAGGACAAACATTCAATGTATGCTAATTATTCACAAGATTCAATAAAAATGTCATGTTATAATACCACTATAGAAAAATATAGAAAAGGATGATGGACTTGGGACAACCAAAGTATATTACGAATTTAGAAAAAATAACTGAGCTTTCAAAGGAACGTAAAAAGCAAAGGAAATAACTGAAAATTACGTTTTTCGTGTAAATGATTACTATCTTAAGCTAATAGATTGGAACGACCCGGATGATCCTATTCGCAAAATAGTAATTCCGCATGAGAATGAACTAAATGAATACGGAAGCTGGGACGCTTCTGATGAAGAATCAAATTATGTTGTGCCAGGATGTCAGCATAAATATACAACGACAGCCTTACTTCTTGTCTCAGAAGTATGTGGATCATATTGCCGCTATTGTTTTAGAAAGAGACTATTTAGATGACGTAACAGAGGCAATGTCTGATGTAGCACCTGGACTGGCATATATTCGCCAAACTCCGGAAATTAATAACGTTCTTCTAACCGGAGGAGATCCTCTTATTTTATCTACGAAAAAACTTCGCATGATCATTGAACAACTCCGCGAAATTGACCATGTAAAAATAATTCGGATCGGTTCTAAACTACCTGCCTTTAATCCAATGCGAATCTATGAAGATGAGGAACTATTACAACTCATCCGTGAGAATTCATACCCCAGAAAAAAGAATCTATATTATGGCGCATATTAATCATCCACGAGAAATTACACGAGAGGCTAGGAAAGCTTTTCAAGCACTTCATGAGGCAGGAGCAATCGTCGTCAATCAGACACCTGTAATAAAAGGAATTAATGATGATCCTGATGTATTAGCAGAGCTGCTTGACAAGCTATCTTGGGCAGGAGTAACACCTTATTATTTCTTTGTCAATCGTCCTGTTGCTGGAAACAGGATTTGTCTTATCACTAAAAGAAGTATATGACATCGTAGAAAAAGCGAAAGCAAAAACATCCGGTCTTGGTAAAGAGAGTTCGACTTTCAATGAGTCACACCTCAGGAAAAATTGAAATTTTAGCAGTTGAAAATGGAAAAGCCTATTTAAAATACCATCAATCCCGTGATGGAGACTACGGAAAATTTATGGTTCTCGATTGTCCGGATGATGCTTCTTGGTTTGATGATCTCCCAGGTAATGAGCAATACTGGGATAAACCAGAAAAAAAGGATAAACAAACACTGAATGTGTAATAGTAGATGAGCAGGTTGTTATAACCTAAGCAGAAAAACAGCCCAAGGAATGTATATGTTCCTTGGGCTTTTCCTATGATCAAACAGTTTAATCTATTAATAGTAACTCCTTGAGCAAAATTTGAATGAAAAATAAACAATTCTAATGTACAAATATGTTGAAAATGTTTTCCTATGCTAAACTTGCTGTTGACGAAAACGTCACTCTTTTTAAATAATTTTAATATATACGATAACGGAAATATAATCTGATTTTTCATAATGGTAGAAAAATTTTTAGGTGGAGGAGGTGCTTCCATTTGTGAGACGTTTTTTTATTCGCTTTCTAATATTTGGGTGTTGTTGGGTATCTTTATCTTCCAACATGTTGAGGAAGCAAAAATACTCCCTTTGATCATCTTTATTTCTGCTACTGTCTTGACAATGTACTTTTTTCTACCTGTCGTGAAGAGGCCGATTATTCTTTATGTCGTCGTGAGCGTGTTATTTTTAGTGGTACCTTTTTTGCCTTCCATCCGTCAATTGTTGTAATACTTCTATTTTATTTATGTTTGGAAGCTGTTTTTCAATTATCCATCCGTGATTATCGCATATATAAGTTATATTGTGTTTCTAACGATCATTCATATAACCATAGAAAAAGATTGGTCTCTTCCCTTTGTTATTCTTTCTCTTTTTTACATTTATTTAACGGTTATTCTTAATCAATCGTTGCAAGAGAGGAAGGAACAACGACATTTGTATGAGCAATTGCTAGGAGAATATCGGCGGTTAAAACGAATGCATTTTGAGAGTGAGCGGGTTGCTCGTTTGGAGGAGAGAACGAAAATTGCCCGTGTGCTTCTTATATTAGCGAAGATTGTCCCGATTACGTATGGAATGGAAGTGTTAAAAGGAGCAACAGTTTACAATTACTCTTTTACAGAACTCTTATATCCTATTAGTATTTTAATATTAATGACAGTTGTTATGATGGGCATCGGAATTAATATCGTTGAAAGAAGAGATGCATAGCTTCGTCAATACCTATCTGGAGGAGAGAGCTTTTGCGGATAGGTATTTCATTTATCTGTTTAGTCGTTGTGCGAAAAGGATTATTGTGGAAAAACTTCGTCTCATATGCGAAATAAGGAGAGGTGAAATGAACCTTTTCCTTTAATTCTCCATTTTTTCTCGAAGTGGACTCCCTCAATATTTCTCTTTTTCATTTTCTACTTTTCCAGCGAATGTATGTGATTGACTCCCTATTTTCCCTAAGATAGGCCCTTTCCATATGAAGCTCTACAAGTACTTTTATGATTGCTCAATAGTCGTTCGTTACGATAAAGATAAGTTGAGCATAGGATTCAATTTCAATGAAAATAAATATATTAAAACTACTTGTTATATCAATAAAGAAAGAGGTGATAAATGATGCAGCATCTGCATATCTCATCCACTCTAGCATGTGCTTATCCTGTAATGGGGTGAAAGATCATTCCTTTCGGTAGAGTGGAGGTTTCGACTGTGCACCTACTTTATTATCAAGCTAGTATTCATCATTTAAGCGGTCTCTTCAATGTTCCGATATGGAAAAAATGGTGCATGTAACAAGCCGATAGATATCTTACTTCTTTAAATAAAAAGATAAGAGAACCTTCTTGCTAGATAACTTATTCAAGCTGTTAAAGGAGGAGAAAAATGCATAGACTTTCATGGAAAATTGCCGTTATTCTTTTGTTCCTGTTTTTACTTTCTGCTTGTGGGAAAAAAGATGTAAAGTCTAGTAATCAAGAAGCTCAAGGGGACAGTGCTATAACTGGTCAATTAAAATTTTATACATCCCAACCAGATGAAAATGCAGCAACCTTAGTAAAAGGATTTAATGAAGAATATCCAAATGTAAAGGTTGAGACCTTTCGTTCAGGTACTGAAGAAGTGATATCCAAAATAAAAGCTGAAAAACAAGCTGGTTCTGTTGAAGCCGATGTCTTATTAGTAGCGGATACAGTTACTTTTGAAGGATTGAAAAAGGAAGGTTTTCTACATCCATATCAATCAAAGGAAGCATCCGCATTACCAGATGATATGTATGATCCTGAAGGTTGTTATTACGGTACAAAAGTGATGGCAACAGGAATCATCGTGAATACGGAACAGGTAAAAGAGCTGCCAGATAGTTGGGAGATTCTAATTGCAAAGGATGCTAAGAAAAAAGCGATTATGCCAAGTCCATTCTATTCGGGAGCGGCTGCTTACACTATTGGAGATTTCTCGACAGAATCCATTTGGATGGGACTATCTAAAACAGCTAAAAGTAAATGGAATGACAGTTACCAAAGGAAATGGAGCAGTTTTAAAAGCGGTTGCTAGTGGAGAAGCATCATACGGAGTGGTAGTCGACTTTATTGCTGCACGGGCAAAGGAAGAAGGATCTCCTGTTGATTTTATTTATCCGAAAGAAGGGGTGCCGGTAATTACAGAGCCAATTGGGATGATGAAAGATACTAAAAACAAGGAAGCTGCTGAAGCATTTATTGATTTTATTTTATAGAAAAAGGTCAAAAATTGGCTGCAGAGATAGGATTATACACCGATTAGAAGGTGTTCACGCTCCAGAAGGATTGAAGCAGATTGATGAGTTACATGTTATCCAAGCGAATATTTCCGATCTTTACCGATCACGTGAAGTTGATAAAAAGCAATTTAGTGGTATTTTTGGTGAGTAAAGGAGAACAATACGATGTCCTTTAAGCAACAGGAATTATTGACAAAAGAAAAGCCGCTGCTACCTTTTCCTATCCAATGGCATCGAATTGGCTCCATTATCGGTCTAGTAATTGTCGCTAGTTTATTTGTTTTTCCTTTGTTTCGTCTCATCTTGCTTAGTTTCCAAGATGGAGGAGCTTGGGGCTTATCACATTATACTGACGTGCTACAAGAAAAAAGAACATGGAAAACTGTATTGAATACGGTATATATCGTTTCGGGCTCAACAATTATTTCTTTGCTTTTCGGTATCAGCATGGCGTGGGTGATCGCTTGCACGAATGTTCGAGGAAAAAAGTGGATGCAAGTACTTCTATTTGTACCATTCATTATTCCGTCTTATATGATGACACTGGCATGGGTTCAGTTATTTGCGCAAAATGGTCTATTGCATCAAATGCTAAAATTAGCTGGTTTGACTGTTTCGCTTCCACAATTGTACAGTCATGGGGGGATTATTTTTTTGCTTGGTCTTTCTCACTACCCACTTGTTTATTTGCTGACAGTTGATTTACTTCGAAAGCTTCCGAGAGAATTAGGGTTAGCAGCTAGGATCGGAGGAGCAAGTAAATGGGTGATTTATCGTAAAATAATATTTCCATTGT
>CAVVKR010000017.1:0-61997 GCA_963748745.1 uncultured Bacillaceae bacterium
TACATCTAATAATACTACTCCACCTTTTTCAAGTTGATGCTTATCCAATATTTTTTCAACCTTTTGTTGCAATTCTTTATCGATAGTTGATTTAATGTTAAGCGGGTAAAACTGATTATTTTCTCCCTGTGTATTTTACATTTAAACCGAATAACTGATTGCCAATCCCATCGACATGATAAATTAACTTTGATTCTTCTTCCCCTAGTAAAAATTCATCAAATGTATGTTGTAAGCCAGAAATTCCTATTTTCTGATTTGCATTTCCACGATGACGCGGATAACGGTTTAAAAACATTTCTTTATTTTCAGCAACAATTCCCATTAATTGAGCGCCGGGAATGTCCTTCTCTACTTCTTTTCTTTTGATACCGATGACACCGGGAATATGCAGCTCATTTATCTTTTGTAGCTGTTTTTCTGTTAAGAGATATGGATCTTTTTTCCCGTAAGCAAATGGCTTTGTTTCACTTTCAACTGCTCGGTATAATGAGGTAACTGGGGTGTTTAATATATTTGCAACTTTCTGTGCATCCCATTCAATGTTTTTTAAAAAAGGAAATAAGACAAGAACGGCCTTTTCTGAATATGTAAGAGGATCACCATTTCGATCAATTATTTGTCCTCTCCCATCATCGATCACAATCTCCTGCGCGCGCTGTGCAACACTATTTTTAATGAGATTAATATTTTTTTCCGTAAAAGATTCAGCTTGAAATAATTGAATTTGACCTAACCTTCCTAACAAAAGGATAATCATCAGCAATATACTTATTGCTAAAAAATAATAACGTTTGATCCGCATAATGAACACCTCGTCCTCATTGTTGCCGAATGATTCGATTTATAATCATCTAAATAATCAGTTCATTTGAATGAGCGGATCCGTTACAACGTACAGTTATACAAAAAAATGGATCCATATTTGGAAATGGACCCATCTTTTCGTATTATTTGATCGCAGTTATTTTTACTTTCATTTCGCCACCTGGTGTTTGTACGACAACTTCTTCTCCCACTTTATGACCGATTAAACTTTTTGCTATCGGGGAATCGTTAGAAATTTTCCCTTCAAACGGATCAGCTTCCGCACTTCCTACAATTGTATATGTCTCTTCATCTCCATCTGGAAGCTCAACAAAAGTGACAGATTTACCTAGATTGACCTCATCAGAGCCTAATTCATCTTCTTTTATAATTTTGGCGTTACGAATCATATTCTCTAATGTTGTAATACGGCCTTCAACAAATGCTTGTTCTTCTTTGGCAGAATCATATTCAGAATTCTCCGAGAGGTCACCAAAGCTACGAGCAATTTTAATCCGTTCTACAACTTCTTTACGTTTTACGGTTTTTAAATGTTCAAGCTCCTTTTCCAGCTTTTCTTTACCAGCTTCCGTCATAGGGTACACCTTTTCTGTTGCCAAAACCCTTCACTCCTTCTTATTTTCAACGGTTCATTTTCATTATTTTTCTATAGATGTGTGAAAAATTTATTATTACTACGCATCCACATTCGAACGCAGAAAGTAATTGTGTATATATTTGTATCTATGCTATCGTATTATAAAAATGATTTTTGTTCAAGAATTGTCTGGACTTTTGCTACCAATAAGTCAATTGCGACGCGATTTTGACCTCCTTCGGGTATAATGATATCTGCATATCTTTTCGTTGGTTCGACAAATTGGTTATGCATCGGTCTGACAATAGATAAATATTGTTCAATCACCGAAGCAAATGTCCGTCCACGCTCGTTAATATCACGCGCTAAACGACGAATGATTCTAATATCTGCATCTGTGTCTACATAGATTTTAATATCCATTAAATTCCGCAATTGTTCGTTTTCCAGAACTAAAATACCTTCTAAAATAATGACATCTCTCGGTTCAACATAAATGGTTTCATGTGAGCGTGTATGTCGTGCATAATTATAGACTGGCTTGGCTATCGGCTCGTAACGAAGCAATTTTTTTACATGTTCAATGAATAGATCGTTATCAAATGCCTGTGGGTGATCATAGTTGGTTTTTAACCTTTCTTTAAACGGAAGATGACTTTGATCTTTATAATAGTCGTCTTGTTCTAAAATGAGGATAGAATGCCCTTGAAAGTGATCGTCTATTGCTTTAGTTACAGTTGTTTTTCCTGAGCCGGAACCACCAGTGACACCGATCACTACTGGTTTCGTTTCCATAGCTAGCGTCGCCAACTCCTTTCTAAAGCTATCTTGGGCGACTAGTCAATGGCTTATGTAAATGACGTTTAACGTATTTTTTTACTAACAGCTAAACCATCACCAGCTGGAATAATTGTTGTTGTAAAGTCGTCATGATGCATTAGCCATTCATTATAGTCTTTTATCTTTCCAATAAATCCTTTTTTTTGCTTTTTTTCTAGATCAGTTTTACAAACGAGTCCTTTAAATAAAACATTATCTGTATAAACACAACCATCATTTGTTAAATATTTACTGTATTGCTCGAAAAACTTTTTATAATGACCTTTTGCAGCATCAATAAAAATAGCATCGAAGGGACCGTATGCTTTCACTTCCGATCCGATGTTCAATGCATCACCGTTTAATACAATGATTCTCTCTTGAAAACCTGCTTCACGAATGTGCTCTAATGCTTGTTCATAACGCTTCACATCTCTCTCAAGCGAAATAATCACTGTTGTTGGCAGTGCATAGGCCATCTTCAAAGCAGAATAACCAATAGCCGTTCCGATTTCTAATATTTTTTTCGGCTGTTGGATTTGAAGAATTGTTAGCATTGTTTCAATGCCAATTGGTTCCATAATCGGAATGTTTTCTTCCTGAGCGATTTTTTCCAATTTATTTAACAATGGATTCGCTTCTTTTTGTTGAATAAACGAATGTAAGTAAGCTTGGACTTCCTTATCTAACATCACATCTTCCCCCTTTCAAACCGTAATAAACCAATGAAAGCTATACTTGCATAGTCATTTTACTTTCATAGTGAGGGATGTTTTTTACACATGAAAAGTAGAAAGCCAAGCTGTCTCGGCTTTCTACTTTGTAAAAAATACTTTCAATATTGTACCATAATTAGAAGCAGGATGCTACAACTTGGCTCATTTTCGGTCATAATACTATTCTTTATTTTTATTTGTAATATATTTTGCTTTCTTTTTATTATGTTCCTTTAAAGTCGTTGAATAATATACTTTGCCTGTATCAGTCTCTGCTAGAAAATAGAGAAAGTCTGTTTTTTCAGGGTTTAATGCTGCCTTAATGGAAGTTTCTCCTGCATTAGAGATTGGTCCAGGTGGCAATCCTTTCACGATATAAGTGTTGAATGGATCATCTATTTCTAAATGTTTGTAAAGAACTCTTTCCTTATGTTCACCTAAAGCATAAAGAACTGTTGGATCCGTTTGCAGTGGCATTTCCTCTTCCATCCGATTATAAAAAACACTTGCTATTTTACGACGATCAGCCTTTTCAGTTGCCTCTTTTTCGATTAATGAAGCAATGGTTAATAATTCGTGTATATTTAAGTTCTTTTTTTCCATTGTATCTCTATATTTAGCGATCACTTTATCTGTCTTTTCCAACATTGTCCCTATCATTTGTTCTAATTTAGGCTTTTTTTCTTTAAATGAGTAAGTTGCAGGATAAAAATACCCTTCTAACGGATGTTTAATATCATCTTTAAAAATATCATCTGTTAATAAGTTAGGATATGTTTGGATGAGATTTTTTAAATAGTCGTGATTTTTCACTTTCTTTACTATATCCTCTTTTTTATAATCTGTCTTTTTCGCAATGATCGTAGCTATTTCTTCTAAACTCATTCCTTCTGGTATCGTAAAAGTGACTAAATCAGCTGTTTTTCCTGATTTTAATATGCTAATGATTTCCTTTACCGATAGTGATGGTGATAATTCATATACGCCCGCCTGAAAATTATGTTCATTGTTTAATTTAACATAATATTTAAATACAAGTGCACTTTTTATAATACCTTTCTCTTCTAAAATGTTTCCAATGGAAGTTGTACCCGATCCAACTGGAATCTCTACTAACCTCGGCTTGTCATCTTGCGGATCCACCGGTTTTAAAGTCGATTTTAAATAAAAATAACCACTTACACAGACAACTATAAAAAGGAAAAACATCATTATACATATGATTGCGACAATTTTACGTACTGTTCTTGCTTCTTGTTTTCTTTCCGCTAGATTTAGTTTAAATTGCTGTTTCTTCCACTCATCATTTTTTTCTGACAACCTAGAAACCTCCTTAATCGATCAGCAGGCTTTATTCTTCGTCTCCTTCATATCTCGTTCATTATACTATATATTTTAATTGGAATGATATGCTTTTTTGTTTTTTCAAATCGTCAAAAATATTTATTAGTAAGAGGAGGTTCAGTATACAAAAAAGTGCTAACTGGATAATAGTCACAGTTAGCACTTTTTATTACTCTTCTGTTTCACTTTCTAAATGAGCGTAGGTGTTTAACATTTCTTCGATCATGTCCCACTCTTCATCCGTTGTGATTGGCATTAAACTACCTTGTTCACCAGAATCACTAGGAGCATATGATGATGCATGGATTTCTATCTCTCCATTTTCATCTTTATCCGCACCAGCTGGATAGTACAAAATATAAGATTTATCAAATTCGTCACTATCAAAAGTGAATAGTATTTCATAAAGTTGTTCGTTACCTTCTTCATCCACTACAGTCAAATATTCTTCATTTTCGTTCATTTACTCACCTCATTTATTTTGGCTATCTAAATATCCTTGTAGAATCATTACAGCTGCAATTTTGTCAATCACTTTTTTGCGCTTTTTTCTACTCATATCTGCTTGAAGCAATACTTTTTCAGCTGCCATTGTGCTTAAACGTTCATCCCAAAGAGAGACCGGCAGATGAAAATGCTTCTTTAATTTTTCCGCAAATGCTTGTGCCGCTTCTCCCCTAGGGCCAACAGTATTATTCATATTTTTTGGAAAGCCTACTACTATTTTTCCAACATCCCAATCATTTATTAATTCTTCAATTCGATCTAATCCAAAAAGTTGTTCCTCTTCATTAATAGGAATTGTTTCGATACCTTGAGCTGTCAAACCAAGCTCATCACTTATCGCAACCCCTACTGTTTTGGATCCAACATCAAGACCCATTACTCTCATTTACATATCCTCACGATGCAATTTTAAATATGACTTCACTAATTCCTCGATAATTTCATCTCTTTCTAACTTCCGGATGATGTTGCGAGCATCTTGGTGACGGGGAATGTAGGCTGGATCCCCCGATAATAAATAGCCAACAATTTGATTAATCGGGTTATAGCCTTTTTCATGAAGCGCTTCATACACATGCAACATTACTTCCTTTACATCTTGTTCTATATGGTCATCTGGAAAATTAAAGCGCATCGTTTTATCAAAAGAGCTCATACATCACACCTCATTTAATCTTTTAACAAGTACATACCGTTATTTCTATTGTACACTACATACAAATTGATTTAAATGGATTTTACCCACTCTTCCACAAATTGTAGTGCATCATCCACTTTAGACGGGTCTTTTCCGCCTGCTTGTGCCATATTAGGACGACCGCCACCACCACCGCCACAGCGTGTAGCAACCTCTTTTACTAACTTTCCTGCATGATATCCTTTTTGTACTAAATCATCCGTCATTGCTGCAACAATGTTCACTTTGTTATTTTGTACATTAGCCAATAAAATAATTCCTGATTCTACTTTTTCTTTTAATTCATCTGCCATATTTCTTAATGCATTCATATCTGGAACTTGAACCTTGCTTACTAATACATTGACATTATTTATTGTTTTAAATTTATCTAGTATTTTATCTGCTTCAAGATGAGAAAGTTTGGCTGCTAAAGACTCATTTTCTCGTTGACATTCTTTTACTTCAAGTAACAGTGCATCAATTCGCTTTAAAATATTTTCTTTTTTCGTTTTTAATTTACTTGCTGATTCATCTAACAGTTGAATTTGATTACTCATTACTTTATATGCTTCCTTACTAGTAACAGCTTCTATTCTTCTTGTTCCTGCACCAATACCGCTTTCTGAAACAATTTTAAATAAGCCGATAGATGATGTGTTGGAAACATGACAGCCACCACAGAGCTCAATACTGTAATCACCTACTGAAACAACGCGGACAATATCGCCATACTTTTCTCCAAACAGCGCCATTGCCCCCATTTTTTTCGCTTCTTCTAAGTTCTTTAACTGAGTCGTAACCGGCATATCAGCCCATATTTTACTATTTACTTTTGCTTCTATTTTCGTTAATTCTTCATCTGTTACTTGTCCAAAGTGTGAAAAATCAAAGCGCAAACGTTCAGGAGCAACTAAAGAACCCGCTTGCTTGACATGATCTCCAAGCACATCTTTCAATGCTTGATGAAGTAGATGAGTAGCTGTATGGTTCTTTACAATTTTGTTGCGCGCTTGTTCATGAACGGATGCAACAACAGTGTCATTTATTTTCAATATACCTTTTTTAATGACTCCATGATGTAAGTGTTGACCGTTAGGGGCTTTTGTTACATCTTTTACTTCTACAATACAATCTTTTGTTTCCACTGTTCCCTCATCACTTATTTGACCACCACTTTCTGCATAAAAAGGTGTTTCACTTAAAATAAATTGAAATTCTTCACCTTGACCAACTTCCGTAACTGACTCATCATCACGTAACATAAACGAAACTGTTGCTTCTGTGTGAAGTGTTTCGTATCCAACAAATCGGCTTTCTATCTTTATGTCACCGAGAATTCCATCTTGTACTTGCATCGAATCGGTATCCTTACGAGCATCACGGGCACGCGCACGCTGTTTTTGCATGTATGCTTCAAAACCTTTTTCATCAATGTTCAATCCTTGCTCTTCTGCATACTCTTTCGTTAATTCTATCGGAAAGCCGTATGTATCATATAGGCGAAAAACATCCTTACCTGCAATAACATAATCTCCAGCCGCTTTTTCTTTTTCAATTAGCTTATTTAACATGTGTAAGCCATCATTTAATGTCTCGTAAAAACGTTCTTCTTCATTTTTTACTACTTTTTGAATAAATGTTGTTTGTTCTTTTACTTGTGGATAAAAGTCAGCCATGATATCGCCGACAACCGGTACTAGTTTATACATAAATGGTTCGTTCACTTCAATGTTTTTCGCAAATCGCACAGCTCTCCTTAATAAGCGACGTAAAACATAGCCTCTACCTTCATTTGATGGTAGTGCACCATCAGCAATAGCGAATGTAACGGTTCGGATATGATCGGCAATTACTTTAAAAGCGATGTCTTGTTCTTTGTCCTTATTGTATTCTTTACCAGAAAGTTTTTCCGTCTCAGCGATGATCGGATAGATTAAGTCTGTCTCATAATTCGTTGCGACATTTTGCACAACAGACGCCATTCGCTCGAGCCCCATTCCAGTATCAATATTTTTCTTCGGAAGTGGTGTATACGAACCATCTGGATTGTGATTATATTGCGAAAAAACAAGATTCCATATTTCTAAATACCGTTCATTTTCACCACCAGGATATAATTCAGGATCATTTGGATCATCACCATACTCTGGACCCCGATCATAAAAAATTTCTGTATTCGGTCCGCTGGGGCCTTCGCCGATATCCCAAAAATTATCTTCTAACCGAATAATCTTTTCTTTCGGAAGTCCTATCTTTTCATGCCAAATAGCGAATGCTTCGTCATCTTCTGGGTGAATGGTCACATACAGTTTTTGATGGTTAAACCCAATCCAATCTGGACTAGTTAAAAATTCCCATGCCCATTCAATTGCTTCTTCTTTAAAGTAATCTCCGATAGAAAAGTTCCCGAGCATTTCAAAAAAAGTATGATGTCGAGCTGTTTTGCCAACATTCTCAATGTCGTTCGTACGGATCGCTTTTTGAGCATTCGCAATCCGCGGTTTTTCAGGGATGACGCGACCATCAAAATACTTTTTTAATGTAGCAACACCACTGTTGATCCATAGTAGTGATGGATCATCATGTGGTACTAGAGACGCGCTCGGTTCTATTTTATGATCTTTTTCCTTAAAAAAATCTAAAAACAATTGACGAATCTGTGCACCAGTTAATTTCCTCATGATAAAACCCCCATTAACAACATTTTTTACAAAAGTGAACACAAAAAAGCCCGCGCCCCACGACAGGGACGAGAGCTTATCCTCGCGGTACCACCCTGATTATAAATAATATCTTAACATAACAATAAGATAGTATTTATCTCCTTATATACTTTAACGTAGTAAAACGGCAGTTTTTAACTGCTCTCAGAGGTAGCTTTTTGTCATCCTTCATTTAGAATTTCTTTCAGCCGATGGAAATTCCTCTCTTCCGCCTAACGCTCAAATGGGCTAATGACAAATATATCCCTTCATTGATTTATACGCTATTCAAATTGTGCCTATGTCGAATTATATGTAGCCAGCACCTATTTGTCAATCTTTTCTACGATCTCTTTATCCTTGGAAAAGTGAGTAATACCATGCATAATAGCTACTTTTAAAATAGCTAGCAACGGGACTGCGACAATAAGTCCAATCACCCCGGCAAATTCACCGCCAATGACCAATGCTGTAATAATAAAAATCGGGTGCATGTTGAGTGATTTACCGACAATTAACGGTGACAAGATGTTACCTTCCAAAAATTGCAATGCTAATATAACAATGGAAACAATAATGACAGATTTAATCGACATCGTAAACGCAATAACTAATGCCGGTAAAGCTCCAATAATTGGACCAAAATAAGGAATGATATTTGTAATACCGACAATTCCACCTAATAATATAGGATACTTCATTTTTAACAACCAAAATGCTAAAGTAGCGACTATTCCAATAATCACACATACAAAGAATTGCCCTCTAATATAAGCTCCTAACGATTCATCAACATCCTTTAAAAATAGCTTTAATTGCTCGCGCCATTTACTCGGTGTCATATACCAACATGCATGCCTTACTTGATCTATATCCTTTAATAAATAAAAGGAAATGAACGGGATAATCGCTATTAAAAACAAATAATTAAATACTTGTGAGAAAAAACGAATAATTTTTGCTAAAAATTGATTGAGCATTTTCTCCAGCGCTTCAATACGATTTTCAACCACATCCTGAACCCCATCCGGCCAATGTGATGTTTCCTTGTACAATTTCGACAACATGCTTCGGTAATATTCGGTAAACTCAGGGATATGATCGGATAAATCTTTCATTTGTTCTATAAATAATGGCATCAACCGATAAATTGCATATCCACTACCACCAAAAAACAATAAATAAATAATCGTAATAGCAATTCCTCGATGTAACCCCGCTTCATATAATCGTTCAACGAATGGATGTAGCAAATAAGTTGCAAAACCAGCAATTAAAAAAACAGTAAGGATAGTTAGAAGAAGTGCGCAAAAATGAAGATACATATGGGACGATTAAAAAAGTAACATAGATAATAACTACAATTAACAGGATGCTACATAGTTTATAAATCATATGTAAAGGGGATTTTTTCATATGCACTTCTCTCCTTTCTCTTTACTAGTTTTGCTTTTCCTTCACTTATTATGACAAAAACATATAAAAAGGCCGACCTCGTCGTGTAAGAGATCAGCCTTCCATCGTTAATATTTCCAACACATTCTTTTCCCTTTTACTTTAGCAACACCTTTATAACGCAATGCAATCAACACCCACTTTGAAAGGAAAAGTAACCATGTTAGCTTAATTTTCGATCTTCTTCAAGAAAAAGGTCATCTAAAGAACTTAAAGTACCATCTTCCTCAACCTGATGCGTGAATATTGTTTGATCTGAGATAGTTAGTTCAATAAGACAATTCCAGCAATAATACTGGTTCATACCAATTTTACCGAGATCTTTGCTTTGGCAATTTGGACATTTGATCATCAGATACGCCACCTCTCATAACATTTTCTGAGATGATGATGGCATCTTTCCCAATTTTTGGAGGTCTCTCAATTGGAATCATTTGCTTTCCTTCTGTCATATCGGAAAAAAAACCATCAGTCAGTTCGTATCCAATGATTGTGCCCAATTCTTCCAAAAAATATACATCATTTAACTTACCAAGCTGTTTTCCCTCAGCCGAAAGGATATTTTTTCGCATTATTGGTTGATAAGAGGACATGGTATATTCGTCTTCATTTTCTTTATATTTTTGCAGATCATCCTTGTTATGAACAATCATACAATCTTTCCCAAAGGTAACATGTTTCATTGGGAGTAACATTTTTTTACCTGTTAAACTTTTTGTCTTCAACAACAAACCATTTACTTTACCATCCGCAGAAATAGAAACATCCCAAACACTTCCTAACAAATCACCATTGCGATCATATACATCAGACCCTTTTAAATGAGAAAATGTTCGCAAAGCTATCCCACCTTCCGAACATGTATAGTGTCTGTTTTCAATTTAAAAATCATAAGGTGTAACATTTTCCATCCCGATCATCGGATCAATCTTCATCATTGTTTCCTCTGTTAAAAACAGCGGTTGTTTTGTTAGTTTGTTTTGCTTTGCCTGATCTCTGTCACCAACCATTCTCTCCATCATTTTCTCATAAAGGGTTGTTTGTCTTCTTTGATCATCCACCCGTTCGATTCCTATTCGAAAAGCTTCTTCTTCACCGCAAATAATTAAAAACCGTTCACTTCTCGTAATTGCCGTATATAATAGGTTTCTGCGCAGCATGCGATAGTAATTTCTTACGACCGGAAGAATGACGATTGGAAACTCACTTCCTTGCGCTTTGTGGATGGAGCAACAAAAAGCATGTGTAATTTGGCGAAAATCTTGCCGCGTATATGTCACTTCAACTCCATCAAATGAAGCAACAATCATATCCTGCTTTTCCGTATTTTCTTTTGCATAAAAAATGGAGACAATTTCACCAATATCCCCATTAAAAACATGTTGTTCCGGTTGGTTCACAAGCTGAAGAATTTTATCACCAATGCGATATTTTATATCACCGAATGAAAGCTCTTTTCTTTTACCAGTCGTATTTGCATTGAAAATTTCTTGGAGCCGTTTGTTTAAGTGGTTAATGCCAGCTGGTCCGCGATACATTGGAGCCAACACTTGAATATCTTTCGCAGTATAGCCTTTTTCCTTTGCATTTAGGACAATTTTTTCAATTACTTCACTAATCTGTTGCGAAGAACATGGAATAAAAGAGCGATCTGGTTGTTGTTTTTTTATATCTGTTTGTACTTTTCCATTTTTGATATCATGGGCCAGTTCAATGATTGATGAACCCTCTGCCTGTCTATATATGTCTGTTAACCTTACTGTTGGTAGTGCTTTCGTCTTTAATAAATCTTTTAATACTTGCCCTGGGCCTACGGATGGTAATTGATCTTCATCACCTACTAAAATGACTTGGATGTCATTTGGAAGTGCTTTGAATAACTGATGAGCAAGCCATGTATCAACCATTGACATTTCATCAACAATAAGCAGTTTACCTTCAATTTCTTGATGATTTTCATCATCTAATTGTTCCTGACCAGTCATTCCTAATAAACGGTGGATCGTCATTGCAGGTAATCCTGTTGATTCCGCCATTCTTTTTGCAGCCCGTCCAGTTGGTGCTGTTAAAAGGATAGGAAAAGCTTCATCTTTCTTATATGTTGATGGGTCTAATGAAATACCATGTAGTTCACTATAAAGCTCAACAATTCCCTTTATGACGGTTGTCTTACCAGTTCCTGGTCCACCGGTTAATATTAACATTGGTGACATTAATGCAGTTTGAATTGCTTGTTTTTGTGATGGTGCATATTGGACATTAATGCGTTCCTCCAGTTCACCGAGTGCCAACAAAAATTCTGATTCGGGAAATTGGTCTTTATATTGATCTTGTTTCAATATCCTTTCAATATTCGTCACAATCCCTTTTTCCGCAAAATAAAGAGAGGGGACATATAAACGTCCTTCTTCTTCAATCACTTTTCCTTCTTTCGTAAGATTTATTAATTCGATTTTAAGGTTTTCTAACGGTATTTCTACTTGTTGGCTATTTTCAAGCAGTTGTTTGACATCGTGAATGAAATTTTCCTCATTTACATAAACATGTCCTTTTTGCATACATTCTCGCTCTAGCATATATAAACATCCAGCTTTTAGTCTATCTGGGTGCTTGCCACCAATCCCTAATTGCAGTCCAAGCTCATCCGCTCTGCCAAAACCAATACCATCGATGTCCTCGACAAGGCGATATGGATTTTCTTCTAAAATTTCTAAAGTTTGTTCTTTGTATGCTTGAAAAATTTTCATCGATAGCTGAGGGCCGAAACCGTAATGATTTAAGCCGACCATGACGTGCTCAAGACCCCGATGTTCTACTAATGTGTTATATAATGATTTAGCCGTTTTATTAGGTAGTTTCGGTACATCTTCTAGCAGAGAAGGGTTATCCAAAATTTTACTAATGGCGTTTTCACCTAATACATCAACAATTCGTTCCGCGGTAATTTTTCCGATTCCTTTAAATAACTCGCTTGATAAATAGGCTACAATGCCCTGCTTTGTTTGCGGAATGTCTTTTTTAAAATGGTGTGCCTGAAATTGCAGTCCAAATTTCGGATGATTGACCATTTGACCATAAAAAGTATATATTTCTTGTTCATGAATTTTAGGAAAGTGCCCTGTAATAACTACTTCTTTTCCTTCTAACGAAATATTTGTTTCTTCTACTTTTACACGGATGACGGAATAAAGGTTTTGCTCATTATGGAAAATAGTAATTAAATGCCTACCTTTGATGAAGTTCTCTTCTGAAAATTGATTCGTTATTCGTTCATCCATGCAACTTCCTCCTTGCCTCAATACCTACAATCATGCTCACTTCGTTTTACTTTTTTCTGCAGTTGATTTCTCAATTATTTTTTTCCCATAACCAGCTAGCATATGATCAGGTTGAATTTGTAAAGCCTTTTTAAAATAAGACAATCCTATTTCTGCGTTCTCTTCTAAAGCAATATGTGCTACACCTAAATTATAGTGTGCATCAGCATGTTTAGGATCCTTTTCAATGACTTGTTCTAATTGGTTAATCGCCTCGTTATATACTTGATTTTTCGCAAGTGATAAACCATATTGAAAGCGCGCTTCGATGTCATCCCCATTAAGCTCAACGCTTCTTTGTAAATAAGGTAATGCCAAACGCGGCTTGTCCATCTGCATAAAGCACATACCGAGCATATAGTAAACATCATTCCCTTTTAATTGATGTTTGATTGCTTTTTCATACCAAGCAATCGCTTCTTGAAATTTTTCTTGTCGGTAATAAATATTTCCCAGGCTATAATATGCTGGTGCCGCATGCTCATCTATTTCAATCGCTCGTTCGAAAAATCTTTTGGCTTTGCTCTCTTCACCAACAACAGTGAGCACATTACCAAAATTGATATATGCAAGTGGATCTTGCGGATTTTCTTCAATTGCTTCTGTAAATAACTTAATCGCCTCTTCCGTTTTTCCTGCTTGTAATAACTCAATTCCTTTGGCGTTTTTCTCCATTTTATCTCACTCCGAACTGGTATTCTCTTCGCGATTATACCATATCATTCCCCATGTTATGAAGAATCATTGTGCTTTACTCTATACTTGCTTATGATATCTTATTCGATGCTTTACTTCACGGGGAACTAATCTAATCGAGTTATGTAGTCATCGCTTCATTTGTTCACTATTTTCGTAAAATGTTGAAGAAGATAAAATGAAAAATCGAGTGTGTAAATAACAATGGAAAGAATGGATAAAATGATTAACACGGTAATTGCACTCATTTCGTGAGAGAAACATGAAATAGGTTGGAGAGGTAGATGAAAGGTAGATAATTCAATGGAAAAATAAATTACTTGAGCTGGAAACAGCAAATGCGCATGTCCTAGCTCAAGTAAACATTTTTATTAACCAACATACGTTAATTTTTCTTTATTTTTAAAGATTTCATCAATCGTTCCGCCACCTAAGCATTCTTCTCCATCATAGAAAACAACTGCTTGTCCAGGCGTAACTGCGCGTATCTGGTTCATGAAAAATCACTTTTACTGTTTGATTTTCCAATAATTGAACTTTTACTGCATGATCTGGTTGACGATATCGAAATTTAGCTGTGCAATAAAATTCACTTGGTTTTTCCCGATCGGAAATCCAATTGATATTGACTGCTATTGATCGCATCGAATAAAGGGATTCATGATGAAAACCTTGTTCAACATACAATATATTTTCCTTTAAATCTTTACCAACGACAAACCAAGGTTCACCTGCACCGCCAATTCCGAGACCATGGCGTTGGCCAATTGTATAATACATTAAACCATCATGCTTACCCATTGTTTTTCCATCTAACGTTTCCATTTTGCCTTTTTGGGCTGGTAAATAAGTGCTTAAAAATTCTTTAAAGTTTCGTTCACCGATAAAACAAATACCTGTACTATCTTTTTTAGTTGCAGTTGCTAAACCGGCTTCTTTAGCAATTTCACGCACTTGTTTTTTATCGAGATCCCCAATTGGAAACATCACTTTTTCAGCTGCTTTTGTGTTAATTGATTGAGAAAATATGTTTGATCTTTATTTTCATCTTTTCCTCTAAGCATTTTATACTTCACCATCTATTGAAAACAACGTGTGCATAATGTCCCGTTGCTACATAATCAGCACCAAGCTTCATAGCATGTTCAAGAAAAGCTTTAAATTTAATTTCTTTATTACACATGACATCAGGATTTGGCGTTCTCCCTGCTTTATATTCATCAAGAAAATAAGTAAATACTTTATCCCAATATTGTTTTTCAAAATTAACAGCATAATATGGAATACCGATTTGATTACATACTCGAATAACATCATTATAATCTTCTGTTGCAGTACAAACACCAAATTCATCCGTATCATCCCAATTTTTCATAAAAATCCCAATTACATCATATCCTTGCTCTTTTAATAAAAGGCAGCAACAGACGAATCACTCCCCCTGACATACCAACAACAACTCTCGTATCTTTTGTTTGCTTTTTCCATTTTTTCACCCCTTTTCTCCGTTTATTTTTGTAAACGTTGAACGATATTGCTGTATTACATGCTGCTTGAATGATTTGTGCTTCTGTATTATCTAAACCGAAGCTAAAGCGAATTGAATTATTAATTCGCTCTGATTGTTGACCAAACATCGCGCTGAACATGTGAAGATTCCATTGACCCTGCTGTACAAGCAGATCCACTCGAAGCAGCAATTCCATCCAAATCTAAATTGACAAGCATTGCTTCCAGATTTTATCCCGTAAAACTTATATTCAAAACATGAGGGAGTGAGTGTTCACATTCCCATTAATATGAAAATTAATATCATTATCTCGTAGCGAATCAATAAATTGTTGCTTTAATTGACGATATTGCTGTTGTCTTTTTCATTTTTGTTGAGAAATTTCTACTGCTGTTGCAAAACCGACAATTGCATGAACATTTTCTGTTCCGGCTCGCTTTTTAGTTCTTGTTCTCCACCGAATAGGCGTTGGAACTAATTTTGATCCATCTCTACATATAAGAAAGCCAACACCTTTTGGGCCATTAATTTTATGAGCTGAAACAGATAATAAGTCTACATATAAATCATTCACATTGATTTTTTCAATCCGTATGCTTGGACTGCATCTGTATGAAAATATGCTTGATGGTTTGTAAGTATTTCGCCAATTTCTTTAATTGGTAAAGAGTTCCAACTTCATTATTTCCAAACATGATCGTAACAAGAATCGTATCTTCACGAAGTGCTTTTTAAGCTCCTTAACCGAAATCATCCCTGTTTTATCCACAGGTAAGTAGGTAACTTCAAACCCTTCTTTCTCAAGATATTTACATGTTTGTAATACAGCGGGGTGTTCAATCTCCGTTGTAATGATATGCTTGCCAAATTCCTTACGAGCGTGCGCTATTCCAATGATCGCCAAATTATCCGCTTCTGTACCACTGCTAGTGAAAATAATTTCGTTCCTATTTGCACCGATACTCGCTGCAATTGTCGTTCGTGCATCATCTAAATGTTTCCTTGCTTCACGTCCAAAAGAGTGAATGCTCGATGGATTACCGAAACGTTGTAAAAGCGTCAGTCATTTTTGCAATGACATTCGGATGAAGCAGGGGAAGTAGCAGCGTGATCTAAATAGATTTTTTCCATAGAATGTTTCACTCCAAATTAAATATAAAACATATACCCATCGCTTTCGTAGTCATGGTCTGTATATTCTGCTAAGTCTTCTATTGTTGTATTATCCAGTACGTTTCGAATAGCATCTCTAATTCTAATCCATAGCTCCCGCTTCGCAGGATCTTCATCATCCATTCCTTCTACTGGGATGAGTGGTCCTTCTAACACCCGAATAACATCCCCAGATGTAATATTTTCTGGTTCGTCACTTAATACATACCCACCATAGGCACCTCTAATACTTTTTACAAATCCTGCATTACGTAATGGTGCAATTAATTGCTCAAGATAATGTTCGGACAAGTCATGTGTTTCAGCAATTTTCTTTAACGATGTTGGGCCTTGCCCGTGTCTTTTTGCTAATTCAATCATAATTGTTAGTCCATAGCGTCCCTTTGTAGAAATTTTCATTAACTTACACCTCGTTTTATATCTTTATCATTCCAATTCGTTTTTCCAAATCTATGAATGAGTCGATTCGTAAACGCTTGACATTGTGGTAAAGAATAACCAACAACAGTACCGATAACAAGACTGAATACAACTGTACCAATAAAAACAGGTCCATCCAATAACCAGCCAAGAATGAGTACAAGCACTTCAATCCCCCTGCGAACGTGGGATACTTTCCAACCGGTTTTTTGAGTGATGGCAAGCATAAAGCTGTCTCTAGGTCCCGCTCCCAGTTGAGCTGAAATATAAATACCCATCCCATACCCATTAATAATAACCCCTAATAAAAAAACAATTATTTTTCCAGTGACTGTTTCCGGTGTTACCATAAAGGGTAGTTGTAAATAGAGATCGATAAAAATACCTACTAGTAGCATATTTAAATATGCTCCAAGCTGTGGCCACTCACCCATCAGAACAGCAGAAATTGCTAAAATAAAAAAACCGACAATGATAGACCAAGAACCAATTGTCAGCTTAAATTGATAAAATAAACCAACATGTAAAACGTCCCATGGAGTAGCACCGAGATCGGAAATAATTAACATGACGATCCCTAGAGACATGATGAGTAATCCAATTGTAAAAATAGAAAAGCGAATACCAATATTTTCCCTTGACTTCATACACCACGCCTCAATTCCGATAAAAAAACTTGGTTACTCCAATAATAGCAAATTATTCGTTTCATTGTTAGCAACTAGATGACCCAATTCATTCTTAGTATCACATGTTTCCCATTTTTACAAAGTATGAAACACTTCATTTTTTCTTTGACATTATACCATATGACAACTAAAAAATGCATTTCACTATTTTCTTTGTTAAGATAAATAGATAATGAACAGAACAACAGTTTGGAGAGATATCGGATGAAAGAGCAACCGTTAGCATATCGAATGCGCCCTCGTTCCATTAAAGAAGTAATCGGGCAAAAACATCTTATCGGGGAAGGGAAAATTATCCATCGAATGGTGAATGCAAAAAGACTTTCTTCTCTCATATTATATGGTCCTCCTGGAATTGGTAAAACATCGATAGCAAGTGCGATTGCTGGTAGTACAAAATATGCCTTCCGGACATTAAACGCAGTTACCAATAATAAAAAAGATATGGAAATTGTTGTTGAAGAAGCAAAAATGAGCGGAAAAGTGATACTTCTATTAGATGAAGTACATCGACTTGATAAAGCTAAGCAAGATTTTCTTCTTCCTCATTTAGAGAGCGGCATGATTATTTTAATTGGTGCCACGACGAGCAATCCTTATCATGCAATTAATCCGGCCATTAGAAGTCGCTGTCAAATTTTCGAACTTATTCCGTTGTCAACAGATGGAAATGAAAGAAGCATTAAAAAAGGCAATAAATGATAAAGAAAGAGGACTCGGTTCTTATCATATTCAAATCGATGAGCAGGCATTTGACCATTTTGCCAATGCTAGCAATGGGGATGTACGCAGTGCTTTAAATGCACTGGAACTTGCTGTTGTTTCCACACCGGAAGATGAACAAGGTATCATCCATATTGATTTGGCTACAGCGGAGGAATGCTTGCAGAAAAAAAGCCTCGTCCATGACAAAGATGGGGATGCTCATTATGATGTATTAAGCGCTTTTCAAAAGTCCATTCGCGGCAGTGATGTAAACGCAGCCCTTCACTATTTAGGCAGACTAATAGAAGCGGGAGATTTAGTAAGTATTAGCCGGCGATTGCTCGTCATTGCCTATGAAGATGTCGGACTTGCTAATCCACAAGCAGCCTTGAGAACATTGGCGGCAGTCCAAACGGCCGAAAGAATTGGATTTCCAGAGGCAAGAATCCCACTTGCGAATGCAGTGATTGAACTTTCCTTATCACCAAAGTCAAATTCTGCTATTACAGCAATTGACGCAGCCTTGAAAGATATTAGAGCGGGAAATAGCGGGGAAGTGCCTGCTCACCTAAAAGATGCCCACTACAAAGGTGCTAAAGATTTAGGAAGAGGGATAGATTATAAATATCCACATGCATACGAAAGTGGCTGGGTGAAACAGCAATACTTACCAGATAAATTGAAAAATAGAACATATTACAAGCCCAAAAAAACCGGAAAATTGGAACGAGCATTCGCATCTGTTTACGAAAAAATTATGAAAAACTCCGATTAACGAAAGAAGCTTTTACGTATCAAAGGTCATCCAAATGATTACTTGGCTGACCTTTAAAGCTTCTTTTTTATTAATATTCCCTCTTAATAACGTAATGAATGAAAAATTTATAATGTATCAGATAACTAAGAAACGCTCACTCACTAACACGGAGAGTTATTAGTTACTTAACATATTGCTTGCATTGCATGGGAACAATAAACATTGCTTTTCAAGCCTAACATAAATGTAACTATCTTTGTATCGATTGATTACACATAATTCCAACGCTAAAAAATGGAGAGGAGAGTAATAAATGAGACACTCCCATTCTTCTTCTGAAAATCATAGCCATCATCACAATATCAGAAATAAAAAAGCATTAGGTTTGGCTTTTACCATCATTACTATATATATGATTATAGAAGCAATTGGTGGTATTACGACAAAAAGCTTAGCATTGTTATCCGATGCTGGGCATATGTTAAGTGATTCAGCAGCACTTGGCTTAAGTTACCTCGCAATGAAGTTTGGAGGAAAAGAGCCCACTTTTACGAAAACATTTGGCTATAGACGCTTTGAAATATTAGCTGCCTTCTTAAATGGCATTACCTTACTGGTTATTTCCCTCTTTATATTTTTTGAAGCTTATAAACGATTCACGAATCCACCAGAGGTCATTAGTTCAGGGATGCTTATTATTGCATCCATTGGTTTAATTGTGAATATTATCGTTGCCCTTATTCTGATGAAAGGCGATAGAAAAGATAATTTAAATATTCGCAGTGCCTTTTTACATGTTTTAGGAGACATGCTTGGTTCAATTGGAGCAATTATAGCTGCTTTACTCATCATGTTTTTTGGGTGGAACCTTGCTGATCCAATTGCAAGTATTATTGTTGCAGTTTTAATTATCATTAGTGGCTGGCGGGTTACAAGAGACTCTTTCCATGTGTTGATGGAGGGAACTCCTACTAATATTGATGTACGGCAAATAAAAGAGTCACTATTAACATTAGATCAAGTTGAAAATGTTCACGATTTGCATGTTTGGTCGATTACATCTGGCTTTCCAGCATTGAGCTGTCACTTAACCATTCATCCAAAAGGGGATCGTGATCAAATTTTATTGCAGGCTAATCAATTGCTACGAGATCAGTTTCATATTGAGCACACAACGATTCAAATGGATCGAAGTGATTCAACCTGTATCGAAAAAGACCACTGTAATTAGGTAATGTATATAAACCTTACAACCTTTTATTTTTGATTCTCCATGAAGCACAAAGTTAAAGTGATAAGTGAAAGAACATCTATTCATTGACCTACTTCATACATTCTGCACAATTATCTATTATTTTTTTAATGAGGAGGATTGGTGCGATGAATAGGAAATATTTAATGATTTTAATTTTAGCAATTACACTTATCATCAATGCGTGTAGTACTGAATCAAATAATAATATAGATCAACCCGAAAAAAGTGCTTCTGAGCATCATTCTAAAGACGAAATGGATATGGAACACGGACATGACCATGATGAGCCTGAATTAAACGATTCTACAGGAGAAAATGAATTGAAATTACCACCTTTATTAGAAAGGGATAAAAAGGAAGGCAATCATGTTTATTACACAATCGATGCTCAAAAAGGACAAACAGAAATTTTTAAAGGCACTCAAACAAATACATTGGGTTACAACACATCATTCTTAGGCCCTGTTATTCAAATGGAAAAAGGACAAACAGTTCATATCAACACGAAAAATAGTTTAGATGAAGAAACTACTTTCCACTGGCACGGATTAAAAATACCAGGTGATGCCGATGGTGGTCCTCATAGGATTGTAAAACCGGGAGAAAGTAAAGAGATCACCTTTAAAGTAGATCAGGATGCCGCAACACTTTGGTTTCACCCGCACCCAATGGGTAATACAGCAAAACAAGTTTATGAAGGTCTTGCAGGTTTCATTTATATTGAGGATAAAAAAGAAAATAGCTTATCCTTACCAAAGGAATATGGAAAAAATGATTTCCCTGTGATTGTTCAAGATAAACATTTTGATAAAAACAAGCAACTCCATTTTGAAGAAGTGAAAAATGAAGATGGGACGACTGGAGACACGTTATTGGTAAACGGTACGTTAAACCCTCGTTTAACTGTT
Source organism: uncultured Bacillaceae bacterium (assembly GCA_963748745.1). Lineage (GTDB taxonomy): Bacteria > Bacillota > Bacilli > Bacillales > Bacillaceae_C > CAVVKR01. Next base: position 21,058 of record CAVVKR010000017.1, read on the forward strand.
GATAAAGGAAAGGTACGCTTGCGTATTTTAAATGGATCAAATATGAGAAATTATGTTTTTAAATTAAGTAATAATCAACCGTTTCAACAAATTGCTTCTGATGGTGGGTTATTAAATGAGCCGGTATCATTAACAGAATTACAATTAACACCTTCAGAAAGAGCAGAAATTATCGTTGATTTTGCGCAAATAAAAGAGAATGAAAACATATCTTTAGTGACGGAAGATGGCACGGTTGTTTTACCCTTTAAAATAAAAAATACGAATACGAAAGAGGGTAAAGAACTCCAAAAACAAATGAATACCATTTCTATAAGCAAAGAAGATTTGAAGAAAAAAGTGAGTAAAAAGGTAGAATTAGCTGGTATGGGGGAAGATGTAACGATTAACGGAAAGAAATTTGATATGAATAGAATTGATTTTACGCAAAAAAAAGGCGAAACTGAGATTTGGGAAATTTATAACAAGCCTGACGATATGGGAGGGATGATCCATCCGTTTCATATTCATGGAACACAATTCAAAATTATTTCAATCAATGGTAAAAAACCACCAGCAAATGAACAAGGTTATAAAGACACTGTTGCTATACATCCTGGCGACAAAATAAAACTTGCAGTGAAGTTTCCTCACGCAGGAACATACATGTACCACTGTCATATTTTAGAGCATGAAGATAATGGTATGATGGGACAAATAAAAGTAGAGTAATTCCTCCATGATTAGCAAAGAAACACGCACTCTGAGAAGTCCAACCATGCATTTTTGATATCCATTTAAAAAGTCAAGAACATTGTTAAATCAATCTTCTTGACTTTTTAACTTTCCCTTTTTTCAAAACAATCCATCATACTTACACTAAGCAATAACATCCTTTTTTATAAAAAATACAAATGCTAACAGGTGGAAGATGCAGAAGTAAATAAATAACATGCCGATTGAAAAGCTAAGTGTCATGCTATCCACTGGCGGTGTTCCCTCGAAATAATCGAGTAAATTAGTGTTTGCAAATAGACTATACTTTGCCCACTCATATTTCATAGCGATAAAATTTGTAATAACGTCCCCCATTACAAATAAAAAAATAGAAATACCAATGGCTAGTGAACTACTCCTAAAAACGGCGGAAATCATAAATGCCATCGTTGCCATCATGAATAGCCCGATTGAATTTAAAGCATACATTTTCAGCAAATGGATAAGGAGACTTTGCTCTTTCACCGTACCATTTACATACGTAAGATGAACATTTGCGCCATCTTCACTCCCAAATAAAGTTGCTCCAAAGATGAAAGCAGTAAAAAATAACAAGACGATGAGTATCCCTCCAAAAACAAGGACAGTAACATATTTTGAAAATAAAATTTTAGCACGAGTAATCGGTCGAATGAGCAGTAATTTAATTGTTCCCCATTGAAATTCATTTGCAACCATTCCTGCAGCTACCACAATCGTAAATAAACCGACAACTGTTAAAAAAGATTGTGAATCATTGCTAAATGTCCACATGGTCATATTCATTTCAGGAGCAAGGTCATGTTCTATTTTATATTCATTAATAGCAATAGTTCTCTTCAAATATTGTTCATAATAAGAGGTAAGTTCAGGAGTTTCAATCAGCTGCTTTTCTAGGTGGGCATTTTCTTTGATAAGTTGTTCTTTCCACCCCGCATGAACCGTCGGACTATTATCCTTCTCATAATATTTGGTTAGAAAAGCGGAAGCAATAACAATGAAAAGCAGGGATCCGATCATGAACCATGCACTTTTACGTTTGAATAATTTGATTATTTCATTGTTAACTAACTGAAACATTGGCTGCCCCTTCGCTTCCATTTGTTATTTCAAAAAATTGCTCTTCTAACGTTTTCGTTATTTTTGTTGCTTCATAAATGAGAATATTATGTCCAACAAACAGCTTGATGACTTGCGGTACTAATCTTCTCGGAAGCTTCATTTCTACAATTTTTCCTTTTACGATTGGCTGTATGTTTAAATTGTCAATGATTAAACGGGTAGCCTCCTCCGCTTTATTCACATGGAAATGGTACAATGCATTTTCCTTATGTCCATCTTTACCCACATTTTGTACTTTTAACAGTTTCCCTTTTTGAATGATAGCGATGCGATCACACATTAATTCCATTTCAGATAATAGATGACTGGAAACGACAATAGCTAATCCTTTTTCTTTTGCTAGTTTTCTTAAATAGTTGCGAATGTCCCGCATTCCTGTAGGGTCCAAACCATTTGTTGGTTCATCCAAAATAAGGATTCTCGGATTATGTAATAAACTTTGAGCAATACCTAATCGTTGCTTCATACCTAATGAATAGGTTTTAACTTTTTCATGGATTTGCTCATCAAGACCGACTAGTGTGATTACTTCAGCTATTTTTTCTTTCGTCACACCCTTTGTCATTCTACCAAATTGTTGCAAGTTTTCGTATCCAGTTAAAAATGGATAAAATGCCGGATTTTCAACTATTGCCCCCACATATCGGATTGCCTTTTCAAAATCTTTCGCTACATTTTTTCCGCAAATAACGATTTCTCCACTTGTCACACTATTAAGACCAACCATCATGCGAATCGTCGTTGTTTTTCCTGCACCATTTGGTCCTAGCAACCCAAATAGTTCTCCTCCAAAAACTTTAAAACTTAAATGGTCAATAATCTGATTACCGCGTATTTTTTTAGTGACATTTTTCAATTCAATATATGGCCTCACCTTTATTTCACTCCTTCGCTTTTATCATGAGCTCGGATTTGGTTAGACATCATCCATCAGCAATTTTTTTAAATGTTTTCTGCACCCCTTTGAGCGATGACTTTATGATGGATATCCCTTATCCAGCTTCCTCCTTTCCATAAAAGCCTAGGAACAAGAGAAAGAGAAGAATGTAACAGGTACACTGCTTTTTCTCTTCCAAAAGTTGTATGTAGTTACTACCAATATCGTACACTAATACATGCTAATAGATAAACCATTTTTTGATTTTTTACAATGATGTATTGTTATTGTTAAAGAGGAAATAAAAAATTAATGGAGGAACATATTTCTTATCTATAACAAAGAAGATATTCTTATTTATCATTCTAATTTTTATCATATATGAACTAGCATGATTCTTTCATCTCTGAATAACAGCTAGTTTTTTCCCAATTTCGATAATCGTTTCTAAAGCATATTGGAGTTGTTCACTCGTATGTGTAGCCATTACAGTCATACGCAAGCGGCTCGATCCTTCCTGTACAGTAGGGGGACGAATGGCTGGTATAAACATTCCTTTCTTTTTTACATGTTCAGAAAATGCCACTGCCTTTTCTGCAGCACCGATAATAATAGCAATAATTGGTGTTGAACTATCAGCAAGTGTAAAACCAGCTTTTTTCAATCCTGAGCGCAAAAACTGACCATTTCTTTCAAGCTGTTGTTGCCGTTCATTTTCCTTCTGGATCAATCGGATTCCTTCCCTCGCTGCTTGGATCACCGCTGGGGACAAGGAAGTTTGAAAAATAAATGTCCTTGCTTTATTTCGTAAATACTCTACTAATAACTGTGATGTGGCAACAAACCCACCTTCCGCTCCGACTGCCTTACTTAATGTTCCTACAGTAATATGTACATCAGCTTGTAATCCAAAATAAGCGGCTGTGCCACCACCATTTTTTCCGATTACACCAGTTGCATGCGCATCGTCAACCATTACATAGGCATCATATGTTTTTGCTAATTGGACAATCTGTGGAAGTGGAGCGATATCTCCATCCATACTGAAGATGCCATCAGTAACAATTAGTTTTTTATTGGCGTTCGGATATTGCTTCAACTTTTCCTCTAAATCGGCCATATCCGCATGCTGATAGACAATCGTCTTCGCTTTACTCAAGCGGCAACCATCGATGATACTAGCATGATTCAGTGCATCACTAAAAATAACATCCCCTTCTGACATGAGACCAGCAATGACTCCAATGTTCATTAAATAACCACTGCTGAAAACAAGAGAGGCTTCTGTTCCTTTAAAAGAAGCTATTTCCTTTTCGAGCTGCTCGTGGATAACCGTATTTCCAGTTGTTAATCTTGCTCCACCACTACCAACACCAAACTGCTCCACTGCTTCTATCGCTTTATGTTTTAAGCGGGGATCTGTTGCTAATCCTAAGTAATTATTAGAGGAAAATAATAAATAAGGTTGTCCATTGATGATGGCATGTGGATCATTCCCTGTTGCAAATGATTGCAATGTTCTTTGCAAATGCCGTTGCTTAATGATTTCCAATTCGGATTGAAGCCAGTCATCCATCCTTATCCTCCTCTCTCTTGGATGAGCACCGGTTTTCTCTCTAAATAATCAATATATTGTTCAAGGTCAATATTTTTTTTAACGAAAAAAATCCGGCCACCACTTTCACAGCCATTCTCTTTTAAAGGGCTAATTCTTGTATATCCGGTTTGTTGACTAGCTACATAACCAGCAATATAATCAGGATCATCAGACCAACAAAGTTCTGCTAATGTATATGGGGAATGGACTACTTTGGTCGCTAATGCCATTGCTTCACGATACCTATCTGAACAGGTCAGTTCTGCTTTCCAATCCATTCTTGATACACGCACTCCTTTATTCCCCCGATGATCTAGTCGTTTACCGCTTTTGCTATCTATGATCATTGCTCCACGCAGATGATTGTTTTGCTCAATGATTGGAAAGGTATTTTCTATTGCTCGTTTAGAAACACCAATCTTGGCGAGCAACTCTTTTGCCTTTTGTCTACCTTGGCGATAATTTGAAACAATGATGGCATTTTCACACAATGGATGAAGGTAGGTCATTCTATCGGATTTCACTTTATCAATCGTAAAACGAATAAAATCTGGCTTCCCTCGAGAATGTTCCAATGATTTTTTTAATAGTTCATTCATAACAATCGATAGCTCATCTTCTCTAACTAATCTTTCACCTCCTGAAATATGCTTGCCACCTAATTCATGTGCCTTCCCTTCTGCTGCACGCATTCGAACACTAAACCATTTTGTTGTCACTACCACTCACTCCCACTCTTTGATGTACCATCCGTAATAATTTCGTCAATGGCCAAACGGTAATGGCTGTAATAATCATTCCTGGTATAGCAGTTAGGAAAAGAGGTGTAAACGGAATATCTAATGTAAATGAAAGTGCAAACCGTGCCACTGTTGTCGCTACTGGGCCAGCAATGATGAGAACAGGCAGTGACGTTCCTAAGAAAAATAGAAGCATGATCACGATAAGGCGAAAAGTAATAGCCACTTCCACATTGATAATCGTATGAACACCTAAAGCAAATAAAAGAAAGCTTGCAATGAGTCCGGCGATAAAGTATCTTTTAAAACCGAAAACGACAGCAATCGCTACAGCTATTGGTGCGGAGAGTTGGAACTCAGATCCTGGAATACCTGTTGGAATTTTAAGCGAGCCAGTGACAATGATAAAGCATGCCAATAGTGACATTTGTGCATAATCATACACAGATAATTTTCCCATGGAAACACCTCATTTATGTTAACTTATAAATTGATTTAGTTTACATATATAATAGTTAACCATAAGGAAAGAATAAATGTCAATATAATACTGGGGAATAATGTGGGAAGAGGATAATAAAACAAATATAACATGCGCTTTGCATGGAGGAAAATAACAAAAAAATTGTTAAGATTCATATTCCTAGACAAAAACAAAAAACTGTACTCATACGTGTTGATAATAATGCATCTAGCGGCAGGAATTGGTGCAAGGGTGGATAGGTAATAAATGAACAAGAAGTGCTGAGTAGAGTGTTGGATAATACATTTATCAATTAACTAGGATGAAAAGGTTGACAAATATGAGCCAAACCTTTTCACTAAGTTGAGACTGATGACTTCCACCAGGCTCATTGCCTATCATTGACTCTCTGAATGTTGATTCCAGCTAGTAATTCTTTAGTAACATAGCTTGCCATAATCAAGCCGGCAACAGTTGGCACGAAAGCATTCGATGATGGTGGCATACTTGCTTTTCGAATCATCGTTCCTTTTTTTCCTACTTCTTCGCGAATATCTTCTCTAATAATAATCGGACTTTCATCAGAAAAAACAACAGGTACTCCTTTTTTAATTCCTTGCTTACGAAGTCGAGCCCTCATTACTTTCGCTATTGGGTCTGTATGTGTTTGAAAAATATCAGCGATTTGTAAACGGGTCGGATCCAGCTTATTAGCTGCTCCCATACTAGAAATAATAGGAATCTCCCTGCGCAAACATTCAATAATGATATGAATTTTATAGGAAATAGTATCCGAAGCATCAATGACATAATCTATATTGTGGGAAAAAAACGTCTCATATGTATTTTCGGTATAAAACATTTTCAATGTGACGACATCACATGCCGGATGAATATCCTTTATCCTTTCTTCCATCGCCTCTACTTTTGGTTGGCCAACGGTTGATAATAAGGCGTGAATCTGTCTGTTTACATTCGTTATGTCGATATCATCTTTATCGACAAGAATTAAACGACCAACGCCTGAGCGAGCTAACGCTTCAGCGGCAAATGATCCAACGCCACCAATTCCAAGAATAGCAACTGTACTGTTTTCAAGCTTTTGCAATCCCTTTTTACCGATCGCTAATTCATTTCGGGAAAACTGATGTAGCATTTTCTCACCTCTGTCCACTCTTAATAAAGTATAGAAAGCGATTATTTCCTTTTAATATAAAATGAAGCAAAAAAAAAGACGAGCCCCAATAGTGCCGTCATTTATTTGCCTATGTTTTGATCCCGCTCTTGGCAGGTGGGTGTTCTGTTCTAGACTTTCGTACGTCCTCTAGAAACGAGGCATGTACTCGGAATAGAAACGCCAAACTCCCGTAGTTATTGCTGTTCGGTCAAAACGAAAAGGTACTATAACGTACACATCAGGACTCAATTTCTGGTTCAATCATATCATATTCATTTTGTCATTTCAATGATTCTTTACTGAGAATATCTCCCTATTTACGACTCATTTTTCATCTTTTTTACTATTTGGCTGTACAGACAGATGTAACTCATTTAATTGCTCTTTACTTACTTCACTAGGTGCATCCGTTAGTAAACAGCTAGCACTGGCTGTTTTCGGAAAGGCAATCGTATCTCTTAGATTCGTTCTATCTGCCAATAACATCACAATACGGTCAAGTCCAAAAGCAATGCCACCATGTGGAGGTGTACCATATTCAAAAGCCTCAAGTAAAAATCCAAACTGGCTTTTCGCTTCTGCTTCTGAAAAACCTAACACTTGAAACATTTTTTCTTGTAAGTCTCGCTCATAAATACGCAATGAGCCACCACCAAGTTCATAACCGTTTAACACAAGATCATATGCCTGAGCTCGTACACTCCCAGGATCTTCTGCTAACTTGTTGATGTCTTCCCTTACAGGCATTGTAAATGGATGATGTGCTGCATAGTATCGTCCATCTTCCTCATCATATTCTAATAAAGGCCAATCTGTTATCCATAAAAAGTGATACTTATTCTCATCAATAAGATGTAAGTCTTTCCCTAATTTTAAACGTAACGCACCAAGTGCATCTGCTACGATTGACTTTTTATCTGCCACAAATAGTAATAAGTCACCGGGCTTGGCGGAAAGTGCTTCCGTTATTTGTTGCTGTTCTTCTTCTCTGAAAAACTTCACAATCGGTCCTTTTAAACCTGATTCCTCCACTTTGATCCATGCCAAACCTTTTGCTCCGTAACGTGAGGCATAGTCACCGAGACCGTCGATGTCCTTTCTGGAATACTGTGTTGCTGCATTTACTACATTAATTGCTTTTACTTGACCTCCGTTTGCTACAGTTCCCGAAAAAACTTTAAAAGCTGAATCCTTTACAATCTCAGAAATATCTACTAATTCCATTCCAAATCTCGTGTCAGGCTTATCAGAACCATAACGGTCCATCGCTTCATGATAGGTCATTCGTGGAAAAGGTGTTTCAATAGGTAGATTCCTCACATCTTTGAAAAGCTGTTTCATCAATTGTTCAACCATTTCCATTAAATCTTCCTGACTAACAAAGCTCGCTTCAATATCGATTTGGGTAAATTCCGGCTGTCTATCTGCTCTTAAATCTTCATCACGAAAACAACGAGCAATTTGATAATATTTTTCAAAGCCAGCAGCCATTAATAGCTGTTTAAATATTTGCGGAGATTGTGGTAGAGCATAGAACTCACTTGGATGAACACGACTCGGTACCAAGTAGTCACGCGCTCCTTCCGGCGTACTCTTTGTCAACATTGGTGTTTCAACATCTAAAAAGCCTTTATTATCTAAAAAGCGGCGGATTGATTTTGTAATATTGTGTCGCATCTTCAATGTCTCGAACATTTCTGGACGACGTAAGTCGAGATAGCGATATTTTAAGCGTACATCCTCCGAAACATCTGTATGATTTTCAATCATAAACGGTGGATTTTTCGCCTTATTAATAATTTCTACATGTGAGACAATTACTTCTATTTTTCCAGTGGAAATGTTTTTATTTATCGTTTCTTCATCTCTAGCAACCACTTTTCCTTGGACTGACAAAACATATTCATTTCGAACTTTATCTGCTAACTCTAAAGCGTCTTTTGATACTTCTGGGTTGAAGACAATTTGAACGATACCTGTTCGGTCGCGCAAATCAATAAAAATTAATCCGCCTAAGTCTCGTCTTTTTTGTACCCAACCTTTTAGTGTTACGATCTCATCTATGTTTTCTTCTTTTATCTCGCCACAATAATATGTTCTTCCAAACAACGCTAATCCTCCTTAAGACACTTTGATTTTAGTACTTTTATTATTTCAGATAACGGAATTGTCTCTTGCTTACCACTCGCCATATCTTTTAGTAATATTTCATTAGCATTTAGTTCATTTTCGCCTAAAATAGTTACATAGCGCGCACCTAAACGTTCTGCAGCCTTTAACTGGCCTTTCATTTTTCTATTGATATAGTCGCGTTCTACAGATAGGCCACTCTTCCGTAATTGATGTAATAAAGGCACTGTATAATCTCTTGCTTCATCACCAAGAGCAACTAAAAAGCAATCAAGTTGCGTTTCCGTTTCAAGTTCTATTCCCTCTGCTTGTAATGCCGCAAGTAACCTTTCAATACTGAATGCAAAGCCGATGCCTGGTGTGTTCGGACCTCCTATTTCTTGAACTAAACCTTGGTAACGTCCGCCCCCACATAGCGTTGTTATAGCACCAAAACCTGCTGCACTACTCATAATTTCAAAAGCAGTATGGTTGTAGTAATCGAGGCCTCGAACAAGGGTCGGATCAACGACGTACTCGATCTCTAGCATATCTAAATATCCAAGTACCTTTTCGAAATATGCACGTGATTCATCATTTAAATAATCCAATATAGATGGAGCTGATTTGATCAACTCGTGATTGCGATCTTTCTTACAATCTAATATTCTGAGGGGATTTTTTTCTAAACGATCTCTACAATCAGAACAAAATTCCGAAATAGATGGTTGAAAGTGTTCGATAAGTGCATTTCGATGTGCTTGCCGACTTTTCTCGTCACCTAAACTGTTAATAACGAGGTTGAGTTCTTTCAAACCAAGTTGTTGATATATATCCATTGCTAATGCAATAATTTCAGCATCGATTGCTGGATCTTCACTCCCTAAAGCTTCTACACCAAATTGAACAAACTGGCGATAGCGTCCTGCTTGTGGTCGTTCATACCGAAACATTGGTTCACTATAAAACAATTTAACTGGTTGGTTAGGATTTCCATACATTTTATTTTCAATGAAAGAACGAACAACAGGTGCTGTCCCTTCCGGACGCAATGTTAAGCTTCTGTCCCCCCGATCAACAAAGGTATACATTTCTTTTTGAACAATATCAGTTGTGTCTCCTACCGTCCGTTGAAAAAGCTCTGTCTGTTCAAATATCGGAGTGCGAATTTCTTTATATTGGTACGTTCGACAAATCTCCCTCGCTGTCTCTTCAATATAATTCCATTTTTCTACTTCACCAGGCAAAATATCTTGTGTACCGCGTGGAATTTGAATTTTCATCATAAAGCCTCCCATCTTATGTACAAAATAACACTTCTCAGTGAGTAACTTCCGGGATAAATGCAAAAAAAACCCTCAATCCCTTGTATACAAGGGACGAGAGTTTTCCCGTGGTGCCACCCTAATTTGAAGTGAATGCTTCCTCTATACAGTTAACGCCTGCAACGTCCTTCTCCTAATCAAGATGCGAACTTTTTCAGAGAAGAAGCCTACGAAGTGTTCTTTCATTAAGTCATTATGGAGAAATGCTTTCAGTCTGAGGCATTTCCTCTCTGTCCATATGTATTCTTAATTACTTTTCTTCCTCAACAGCTCTATTTTACAAAATCATATTGTTCAGCTATGTACAACTTCTATTATTTATATTATCATACGAATATAAGGATGCAATGTCAAGATCGTTATCTCTGCATTATAAACGTCCCATTTGCTTTTTCAACAATTGAATATCCTTCAGCGAATATTCCAATTGGGGAATGACATGATGTGCACTTAAAATATTTTCAGTTGTTAAATGAATATCTGTTAACGGCTGGAACAATAGGGTATCTTCTGTTGCAATGTACATTTGTTTTTCTTGATTTCTCATCGTTTCTTTGTTCCTTTCCTAATAGGATCATATTTACATACTTTACCCATCTAGAGCAGTTATTTTCATGAAAATAGAGGGATTTTCTACCATGGTGGAAAATGATATAAGTGGGGGGCTTTTTGTTCTATTGATTGTGTTAACAGGATTATTTCAATCGAGTAGAGCAATTCAATGGGTGGTGTACAATGAGAAAAAAATATATATTTATCGCAATCTTACTGTTAATCATAGGAAGTATATATATTTCAACATTCACATTTGCAAATCCAAAAATTGTAACAATTAAAATGGATGTCATTAATGTAAGAGAAGGTCCCGGATTAACACATGATGTAATTGGCCAAGCAAAAAAAGGGGAAAAATATAAAGTTATTAGCAAGCAAGATGACTGGTATAAAATCAAATTACGCTCCAATGAAACCGGTTGGATTGCTAGTTGGCTCGTCATAGAAGAAGATGCTTCAAAATCGACTGGAACAGTGAAAGTTGATAACTTAAACGTGCGTACAGATCCTGACACTGGTAGTGATGTGCTTGGAAAATTAAATAAAAATGACAAAGTAACGATCATCGATACACAAGGTGAGTGGTTAAAAATAAGCTATCAATCAAGTGAAGCATGGGTTAGTAGCGACTATGTAACATATGTTCCACCAAAAGAAAATGAGGGAGAGGAAAAAATAACGATCGTGCATGATGAAACGAAGATTCGTACACAACCAACAACAGATGCTCCTATCATAACAAAAGTAAATAGAAATGAACGGTATTCGATCATCGCTGAAGAAAATGATTGGTATCGAGTTGAGCTTCCGAATGGAGAGACTGGATTTGTAGCAAGCTGGGTCGTAAGAAAAGAAACGATAAAAACCGATCGACCTTCATCAATAGCGAAAGCAACGATAGTTATCGATCCAGGCCATGGCGGTAAAGATCAAGGTACAAAAGGATCACACGGAACACTAGAAAAAAGTGTCACACTCCGAACCGCAAATCTCATAGCCAAAAGATTAGAAGCTACTGGTGCTAATGTTATTTTAACGAGAGAAAATGACCAATATGTGAATCTAGCAACACGTGTTGCAATTGCCAGTGAAAATAAAGCACATGCTTTCATTAGTATTCATTACGATAGTACAGAAAATGATCGAAATGCCAAAGGATATACAACATATTATTACCACCCAGAAAATGAAAAGTTAGCAAGAACCGTTCACCAACAGCTAGGAAATTCAATGAACACAATTGATCGAGATGTTCGCGTAGGAAACTACTTCGTTATTAGAGAAAATTATCAACCATCTATTTTACTAGAATTAGGTTATTTGAGTAATCCTACTGAGGAATTAGATATTAATTCAGGAATCTACCAAGAGCGAGTTGCAACAGCAGTATCAGATGCATTGATTTCATATTTCGGGAAATAATCTATTTGTGGATAAAAAAAGAGAGAGCTACATTCATTTCCTTAGCTCTCTTTTTTGCTATCTAGTATGAGTGTAACTGGACCATCATTCCTCAAAGATACATCCATCATTTCACCGAAAATACCAGTTTCCACTAAAACGCCCTTTTGACGTAAACAATCATTGAAGTATTGATACAACTTTTTAGCTTGGTCCGGTTTTGCTGCTTCCATAAAGTTAGGTCGGCGTCCCTTACGGCAATCTCCATATAAAGTGAATTGTGAAATAGACAAAATATCACCAGAAATTTCACGTAATGAATGATTCATTTTCCCTTGCTCATCTTCAAACACACGAAGATTCACTATTTTTTCTGCTAAATATTCTGCATCCGTTTCTGTATCCGAATGCGTAATCCCAACGAGTAAAACAAACCCTTTTGCAATCGACCCGACTGTTTTTCCTTCCACATCTACACTTGCTTCTTTACATCTTTGCATAACGACTTTCATAAAACATCCCTCAATTCATAATTCTTTTGACTGCATATATATCTGGAATTTGTTTGATCTTTTTTACTACTTTATATAAATGACTTAATTATGAATAGAAATAGACATATTGATCGTTGCCAGTTTATTTCGGTCCGATCGGCCTGAAACGGCAGTAATGTTCGTATTCATTTCATTGACAACTTGTAACACTTCATTGAGTAGTCCATGTCGGTCATAGCCATAAATTTCAATCTCGACATTGTACTCTTTTTGATTGGATGCAGTATTCTCCCATTCTACTGAAATTAACCGATCTTCATTATTCATCTTTAATATTTGGACAATCTGTTCGATGAACAGAAACACCTCTACCTTTTGTAATAAAACCGACAATTTCATCACCAGGAACAGGATTGCAACAACGGGATAAGCGAATTAATAGGTTATCAATACCCGCTACCTTCACTCCTGCATTCTCTCTTTTGGCGAGGGGTTCCTTCATTTTTTCGTTTTAAGTTTCTTTAATGGCATCTTCTTTGTCTCTTTTCCGACGGAATTTTTCTGTTAAGCGATTAGCTACTTGAAGAGGGGTAATGCCATTATAGCCTACAGCCGCATACATATCATCTACATTCGGAAAAGTGAAACTTGTCCGCTACCCTTTCCTCATTTTCAAGTGTTAAGATATCTTTCACATCAAAATCCATATTGCTGAATTTCTTGTTCAACTAATTCTCTTCCTTTTTCAATATTTTCTTCTTTTCGTTGTCTTTTAAAGAATTGCTTTATTTTATTTTTCGCATGAGATGTTTGCGCAATTTTAACCAATCTTGACTAGGTCCATATGAATGTTTAGATGTAAGAATTTCTACGATATCACCTGTTTTTAATTGATAATCGAGTGGTAACCATTTTTCCATTGACTTTCGCTCCAATAGTTTATTGCCAATCTCTGTATGAATCCGATAGGCAAAGTCGAGCGGTACTGAACCAGCTGGCAGTTCAATGACATCTCCTTTAGGAGTGAAGACGAAAACCATATCTGAAAACAAATCTATTTTCAAAGATTCCATAAATTCTTCTGCATTCGCAGTTTCATTTTGAAATTCGAAAATTTCTCTGAACCATGATAATTTTTTATCAAAAGAAGTTTTGGTTGACTGTTTTTCCCTTCTTTGTATGCCCAATGTGCCGCAACCCCATATTCAGCGATCCGATGCATTTCTTCTGTGCGAATTTGTACTTCGAGCGGATCGCCCTTCGGTCCGATCACTGTCGTATGAAGCGATTGATACATATTCGGCTTCGGCATCGCAATATAATCTTTAAAACGTCCAGGCATCGGTTTCCAACAAGTATGAATGATTCCTAGATACCGCATAGCAATCCTTAATGCTATTCACAATAATCCGCACCGCTAACAAATCATAAATTTCATTAAATTGTTTATTTTGCAAAACCATTTTTCGATAAATGGAATAAATATGTTTCGGTCTTCCATATATTTCTGCTTCAATGTCCACTTCCTCAAACTGTTTCTTTAATTTTTTCAATGACATTCTTCCAAATATTGTTCCCGTTCCGCTCGTTTTTCTCTTCATTAAATTAACAATTCGGTAATATTGTTGCGGATTTAAATAGCGAAGGGCTATATCTTCTAACTCCCATTTGATCTTTGAAATCCCGAGGCGATGAGCAAGAGGAGCAAAGATTTCTAACGTTTCATTGGAAATTCGTCTTTGCTTTTCGGTGGAAGATGTTTTAACGTTCGCATATTGTGAGCCGATCAGCGAGCTTAATTAAAATGACACGAATATCCTGTGCCATCGCAACAAACATTTTCCGATGATTTTCAGCTTGCTGTTCCTCTTTCGATTTATATTTTATTTTCCCTAATTTTGTCACACCATCGACTAGCATGGCGACCTCATCGATTAAATTCTCTTCAATATCTTCTAAGGTGATTCCGTATCTTCCACAACATCATGTAAAAAAGCCCGCTGCAACAGTTGCTGGATCCATTTCTAAATCGCTAAAATTCCGGCGACTTGAACCGGATGAACAATATAAGGTTCACCAGATTTGCGGAATTGTCCTTCATGTGCTTCATTCGCAAATTCATACGCTTTCCGAACTAAATCAACGTTTTCTTTCTTTAAATATTTACTTGTTAATTCTATCACCTGATCAGCTGTTAACATCTGCTCTTTCGCCATAAATAAAATCACCTTTAGTAATATATTATTTGTTCTTGAAAAAAAATGATTGCTATTATTATCGAAAAAATAAAGTCGAATGTAAAGGGATAACAATCTTTTTATCATAAATAAGTTTCATTTTGTTTTAACCAAACCAATGATTATAATATTCTAAAAATACCGACTAATCTACCAGTGGAAAATAAAAGTACTTCTTAATAAAAAGCACTCTATATTGGAGTGCTTTTTTACATTTATTCGTACTTCATCAATGAAAAAACATCATATCCATCTAATTTTTTTATTCCGTTTAAATAGGATAACTCAATTAAAAATGCAATACCTACAACGATACCACCTAAACCTTCTACAAGCTTAATTGTTGCCTCTATCGTCCCACCAGTTGCAAGCAAGTCATCAGTTACTAACACACGTTGCCCCGGTTTAATTGCATCCTTATGGATTGTTAAAGCATCTTTTCCATACTCTAAACCGTATGTCATTTTTAATGTTTCGCGCGGAAGCTTTCCTTCTTTTCGAACAGGTGCAAATCCTACACCTAGCGCATATGCAACAGGACAGCCAATGATGAATCCTCGCGCTTCTGGCCCAACTACTATTTCCACCTTTTTTTCTTTTGCATAGTCAACGATTTGATCTGTTGCATACCGATACGCTTCTCCATCATCCATTAACGTAGTGATATCCTTAAATTTAACTCCCTTTTTAGGCCAATCAGGAACGATTGTAATGTATTCCTTTAAATCCATTCTGCTACTTCCTCCTCATGTGTCACGGACCATTGGGTTTTGTGATCAAACCAAAGTTTCAGCTCTTGACGTGATGATAATAATAAATTCTTTTCCAATCTATATTGCATCTGTTTTCTTTTGTATGTAGGAGATTCTGTTAGATCCCTTTTCCCTTTTACCGGTTTAATCGATATGAAGCCATTCTCCATTTTAACAAAATCCAGTTCAAAAAACACCTGTGACATAAAGTGAATTGTTTCGCGCGACCACCCTCGAAGACTTGCCAATTTTTCCGCAAACTTCTCCAGATGAAATACTTTATTCTTTACAAGGAACGCGTAAAACCATTTAAAATGCTCTCGTGTTGGAATCATACTGAAAAAATGACTATGTTCATGGTGGAAATGTGCATAAATTCGTTGGGGCTCCTCCCCTTGTAATAGCTTTTCGAGAATTGTTTCATTAGGTGGTAAGTCTAGCAGAACGATATTTCCCTTGTTCGTGATAAATTGTTCAGCGTCTTCCTCAGTGCGAATATAGTATATATCATCTTCAATAGCTGGGACTGATATTCGATGAAAAGTTTCTTTTTGAAAAATGACCAGTTTCCGCTGTTCCTCTGGAATAGATGGTAACCATTTTTCCAATTGTTTCTTCCCACGAAGATCAAATAACTGCCACTCATTCACTGACAAATCTTTGATGAAAATTTGTGGCTTTTGAACATTATTCCATTCGTTTATCGCTAATTCTCCAACAACAGAAACGCTTGCTAATGGCGAAATATGATCGACATATTCCCCCATTCCAAACCCAACTCCTTCAAGGGTAGTTTCTTTTTCCTCAAAAATAACCTTTAAATGGGTTCGATCTGCTCCTATTTTACGCATTTCCAAACAGTTGATATCTGTCAAGGTTACTTTAGGTTTCGGGTTGCCAACTCCAAATGGTGCTAGTAAGTCAAGTTGCTTAATACTATCAAGACTTACATCATCAAGTTGAATAGAAGCATCTATATTGGTAATTGGAATATAGTCATCTTCACGCAATTGCTTTTTAGCTGCATCATTTAATCTTTCTCTTAATTTATCCACATCATCTATTAACAAAGTCATGCCTGCTGCCATCTGGTGACCGCCAAAATGGGGGAGAATATCGCGACATGCTGATAAATGAGCAAACAAGTCAAAGCCTTCTATGCTTCGGCCTGAACCTTTCGCTATCTTTTTTTCCTTGTCATAGCTTAAAACGATAGTCGGTCGATAAAAGCGCTCTGATAGTCGTGAAGCAACGATTCCGATGACACCTTGGTTCCAGCCTTCTTTACCAATTACTAAAACACGATTTTTTTCAAGATAGCTATCATTGATGAAAGACAGGGCTTCATCGGTTATTTTATGAACGATGTCCTTACGTTGTGTATTCATCTGCTCGATATCTTCTGACAATTGAAGTGCCTCTTCTTCATTGTTTGTAAGGAGAAGATGCACGGCAGGATCCGCGTTATCCAACCGACCAACTGCATTTAAACGTGGGCCAATTGAAAAGCCTACTGTCTCTTCATTGATATCTGATATATTTACGTTCATCTGTTCACATAAAGTCTTAATTCCAAGTCGCTCTGTCGTCTGAAGCTTTTGCAAGCCTTTTTTTGTGAGTAGACGATTTTCATCATGCAGTGGAACAAGATCTGCAATTGTCCCGATCGCTACGAGATCTAATAATTCCTCAGGAACTCTCCCGTACAATGCGTGAGCTAGTTTAAATGCTACTCCAACACCAGCTAAGTCAGGAAATGGGTATTGTCCGTTCGGATGTTTGGGATGAATAGTTGCAAATGATGGAGGAAGCGTCGGACCAGGCTCATGATGATCCGTTATGATTAAATCGATACCAAGCTCTTTGGCAAATTTCGCCTCATCAATCGCAACTATGCCATTATCAACCGTTATAAGGAGGCGGAAACCTTCTTCATATGCTTTTTTAAACGCATGTTTATTAGGTCCGTATCCTTCTGTAAAGCGATTTGGGATATAAAAAGAAGCATTTGCACCTAATTTTTTTAAAGTTGTCATCATTAATACAGTACTTGTAACACCATCTGCATCATAATCGCCATAGATTAATATTTTTTCTTTATTTTCAATCGCCGAAAATATTCTTTGAACAGCTTTTTCCATGTCATATAATAAAAAAGGATCATGAAAAGATTGACTTTCCGTAAATAAAAATTCCTTTGCTTTTATTGGATCAACGATATCTCTGTTCACTAGTAAAGTAGCTATTAACGGAGGGATGTTAAGCTCATGAGCTAATTTCTCTACAGCTACTTCATTAGATTGTTGTATGTTCCAGCGCGTTTTTGACTTTAACATATATTCACCCCTCAACCTTATTAATTATACTAGAGGGAAAAAGCAGTTTCAATTGTTACGCTTTAACCATTCTTACTCCTCTGTGACTGCTTTCTTCTGATTTTCTTGATCAGAAGATGGTGTACGCAATGTCGCTAATTCTCGTTCTAGGGAATCCTTTTCATCTTTGAGTTGTTTTTTTTCTTTTTGTAATGTATAGATCCTTACCATACCGACAGAACCAATGATCATTCCCCCCATAAAAACAGACCCTAAAATGACGAGAACGAGAGGCCATTCAGCGGTTCCAAAGAGATAATGAACTGTTACAGTATCTACGTTGATGACTGCAAAGATTGATACTATTAACGCAAACATAATCCCTAGTAAAAAACTCCATTGATTTTTCATTTCTATCTCCTCCACCATTTTTCAAAAATGATGACACGCTAGCATAGAAAGGGAATCATTTTATGAAAAAAGTTTATTTTTTACTCAATGATAGCATAATCTATTTGCTTATACTTGTTATTTGCACTTTCATTTCTTTAGCGAAAATGAAATTAGCCGCGAAAATGCCGCGGCTAATTTCATAAAAAATTGTTAAACTTGAGGTTCTCCACTATACTTTTTTCGCTTTTTTTCCATTTTAATTGGACCTTTCTTTTTCAGCTGACGTTTTTTAAACACTAACCATAGCTGAGAAGCAATAAATATAGAAGAATAAGCTCCTGCCACTAATCCTACTAGTAAAGCTACTGAGAAATTCCTAATCGATTCACTTCCGAAAATCAAGAGAGCAACAACTGCAAAGATGACAGTTAAAACCGTGTTAATCGATCTTGTTAATGTTTGACGAAGACCTTGGTTGACAACATTCGCAATATCTTCAAAGCTCTTTAAATGACGTTTTTTCCGTAAGTTTTCACGAATTCGGTCAAATGTAACGATCGTGTCATTGATCGAATAACCAATGATTGTTAACACAGCAGCAATGATCGTTAAATCTACTTCAAGTCTCGTCAAGCTGAAAAAAGCGATAATAAAGAACGCATCATGAAGAAGTGCTAAGACTGCTGATAATCCCATATAAAATTCAAACCTAAACGACACATATATAATAATCCCAATCGAAGCAATAGCAGTTGCAATTAATGCATTTTTAGCCAATTCTTTTCCTACAGTAGGCGATACTGTACTTACATTTGGTTCGGAACCATATTTATCGTGAAAATGATCTTTCAATTTTGCGATTTCATTTTTGGACAGTACCCCTTTATATCTGACAACACCAATATCTTTCTGATTACCGGATAAGACAATTTCGTCGGAAGGAAGGTTGATTGATTGCAATTCGTTTTTTATTTCGTCACTAGTAATCGGTTGATTTGCCATAATTTCTACACGTGTTCCACTCGTAAAGTCGATCCCTAAGTTTAAACGGAACACTGCTAAAATAATCATACCAAACGTTATTAAAATAGCTGAGAGAATAAAAAACTTGTTTCTATGTTTGACAAAATCAAAACGATCAAAGCGAGTAGGTAAATCTTGTGTATCATAGTTTTCAGCTAAATCTTTTATATCAGCACGTTTGACACCAAACCACTCTGGTTTATTTTTGAAAATTTTACTGTTTACCCATAAACCTAACAGTATTCTAGAGCCATATACAGCTGTGATAAAGCTCACTAAAATACTGATAATTAACATCGTTGCAAACCCTTTAATTGAACTTGTCCCATAAATAAATAATACTGCTCCAGCCAATAAGGTTGTTATATTGGCATCTAGTATTGTCATAAAGGATGATTTGTTTCCTGCTTTAAAGGCGGTACGGAGAGACTTACCAACTTTCATTTCCTCTTTCATTCTCTCGTATGTAATAATATTCGCATCAACCGCCATACCAACACCGAGAATCAACGCCGCTATTCCCGGTAGTGTTAAAACCCCATTCATCAAATTAAAAATGAGCAAGATCAAATAAATATAAATCGATAAAGTAACTGTCGCAATAACTCCAGGCAAACGATAATATAAAATCATAAATAAGAAGATAAGAAGTATCCCAATGATTCCAGCTTTAACTGTTAGATCAAGTGCTTGTTCACCAAATGTAGCCCCAACTGATGTTGAATACACCTCATCTAGCTTTACTGGAAGTGCTCCAGCATTCAATAAATTAGCTAGCTCTTTCGCTTCCTCGGTAGTGAAGTTACCTTGGATAGATACAGTCGTTTGGTTGAATACTTGATCTACATTCGGGTTTGATAAAAACTTAGGATTTGGCTTTTGCAATTCTTTTTCATAGGAATCTTTTCCTTCTTCAAAATCAAGCCAAATGATGAGCTGGTTTTTTCCTTGAGATTTATAACTAACAATTTTTTCTGTTACCTCTCGAAATTTTTCCCGATCCTTTAGTTCCAACTCAATACTTGGACGATTTTGCTCATCAAATGATTGCTTTGCTCCGCCTTCGACTAGGTCAGATCCATCTAGCATCACATTATCATTGTAGTCTCGAAAGGTCAGTTCCGCTTGTGTCGATAAAATTTCCCTCGCCTGATTTTGATCTTTGACACCAGCGAGTTGAACGCGGATCCGATCATCCCCTTCTATTTGGATATTCGGTTCACTCACTCCAAGGACGTTCACCCGTCGATCAAGTGCTTCGACTGTATGAGTCAAAGTGTTTTTATCTATTTTTTGCCCCTTTATTGGCTCCACTTCATAAAGCACTTCAAATCCACCTTGGAGATCAAGACCTAACTTTATATCATTTATAATGTTTTTCGTCGTTCCACCCATCAAACCGGCAAATAATAGGATGATGAGAAAAAAAGCAACGATCCTGCTTCTTTTTACCATATATGAATAAAACCTCCCCTTCTAATGATCGCTTGCAAAAACGCTTCCTACGTTTCATATGGAGGCGTACTGTTCAACTTCAAATGAAAGAACCATAATTTTACACATTTAATTATGAATGAGATAAAAACAAGTGTCAATTTTATTTTTTATTAGGACGTTAATTTTTTTCTATCGAGTGAAGTAATTTATGCATTTCTTTCCCTTCTGAATCGGAAAATATATCAGGAGATTGAAATGCTTCGACTGTTGCGAAATTCATATAATCGCCAACTTTCAAGGAGATGATATCTGCAACGAGTTTATATAGATGAATATCTTCAGAAGGATTTTTCCATACCTTCTTTTTTAGGCAAATCCACAGATCTTGATTTTTTATTTCTCCATATCCAAGCAAAAAAAACTCTTCTGCCTTACTCGTTAACGCAGGCTGCAGTATTTCATAATACTGATCATATATATGACTTGGCTCGTCTTTTTTCAATTTATCATTCTCTCCCTTATAAATTGAATTCATTGAAATTTATTATAAGAATGGATAACTTGTCATGCTTTGTCCACCATTCTGCATATACATCATTGTATATTAATTATCTATTTTTGAGAAGGCAGGGAAAAAGATGTCCAAGTTTCTAAAAGGAACGATTATTTTGATGGCAGCGGGATTAATCACACGTATCCTCGGTTTTATCAATCGCATCGTCCTTGCCAGAGTGATAGGCGAGGAAGGTGTTGGTTTATATATGATGGCTTTTCCGACCCTTATACTTGTAATAACGATCACTCAAATGGGACTTCCTGTAGCAATATCTAAAAGTGTAGCTGAAGCAGATGCACATGGGGACGAAAGAAAAATTAAAAAAATACTTGCTGTTTCATTAGCTATTACTATTTCTCTCTCCCTTATTTTTACACCCAGTTTAATAATAGCAGCACCATACTTATCAAAGATTTTATTTACCGATCCACGTACATATTATCCTTTAGTAGCCATCACCCCTATCATTCCGATCGTTGCGATCGCATCGGTTATTCGGGGTTATTTTCAAGGAAAACAACAGATGAAACCAGCTGCTATTTCTCTTATCATTGAGCAAATTGTTCGTATCACTTTTATTATTATTTTAACAAAAAAGTTTTTACCATTAGGCATTGAATATGCAGCTGCAGCAGCAATGGTCGCTTCTATTTTAGGAGAACTCGCTTCCTTAATTTATATGTTCTCTATGTTTAAATTAAAAAAGAGGTTTCCAGTTAGAAAAAAATTTTTCCAAGCTGTTTTAAGTGGAAGAAAAATATTAAATGAATTACTTAGAGTTGCTTTACCTTCGACTGGAAGCAGAATGGTCGGTTCTATTTCATGGTTTCTTGAACCGATTATTGTTTCACATAGTTTAGCAATAGCTGGTATTACCGCATCATTAGCAACAAAGCAATACGGCTCACTGACTGGCTATGCTTTACCGCTGTTAATGCTTCCATCTTTTATTACGCATTCTTTAGCAACATCACTCGTACCAGCCATTAGTGAAGCAAATTCGAGGGGAAATCGCTACTTGGTTGAACATCGTTTACAACAAGCATTAAGATTCTCCCTTCTAACTGGAGGGCTATCTGTAATTATTTTATTTGTGTTTGCTGAACCAATTATGTTAACGATGTATGGTTCTACAAATGGCGCGCAATTTATTCGTTTAATGGCACCATTTTTTATTTTTCACTATTATCAAGGGCCACTTCAAGCTGTTTTACAAGCACTTGATTTAGCAAGAGCTGCTCTATACAATAGTTTATTTGGGGCTGTTGTTAAATTAGTCGTTATTTTTGTACTTGCTTCACAACCGCAATTCGGAATTAATGGTGCTGCACTTGGGATCGTCACTGGAACTTTATTAGTTACTTTGTTGCATTATACGACTGTTTTAAAACAAGTACAATTTACCATCTATGTGCTTGGATACGTAAAATTTTTCTTTGTTTCCTGTATTGCCGGAGCAAGCGGACATTTATTTTACCACTATTACTTAGGGGAAGGACCACAATTACTTAAACTAATTATTGGGATACTATTTACTGCACTAGTCTATTTCATCTTATTACTTTTTTCTAAATTAATTAAACGAGATGATTTCACGAAAATTCCTTTTGTTAAAAAGTTCTTTTAATTTTTTTCATCTTGGATGTCAATGTAAAAATTCCCGTCTTGAAAACTACAAAATAAAATTTTATCCATCTCTTTATAGCCTCTTTTTCGCAGTTCACGTCGTAACCATGCTTCGGTCTTTTCCGTTTTCTTTAAATTATCCTCTTGGATCACCCCGTCAATAATTAAAGGCAAAGTGAGTGATCCTTTTTTTCTTTTTTTATCTTTTTTTATGACTGATAGGCTTCCAGATGTTTCTAATATAGCAAATTCTACGTCCGCTATGTTTTTAATATCTTTTTCCCGTAATTGCATTAATAAATCATCGATATTATAGCGTTGCTTTTTCATTTCTTCCCGATCAATTTTACCATGATTAATAATGATACTTGGCTTTCCATCGATGATTTCACGGAACTTTTTACTTTTTAAGGAGAAATACGCCATGCCTGTTTGAATGAGCAGTAAGATCATCATCGGTACAATCGTATACATGAGTGGGGAATTATGTTGTTCAATAGCAACTGCTGCCATTTCACCCATCATAATAAAAACAACTAAATCTAAAATGCTCAGTTCACCAATTTCGCGCTTCCCCATCAAACGAAAAATAATGAGGATGACACCATATAACACAACCGTCCGAAAAATAATGTCTAAAAGATCTATCATGGTTGCTTCCTCCATTTTAAAAGATGATAAGTAAGAGATGTTGAAAAAATCGCTCAGAAAAACTTATTTGATTAAGGCTAGTATGTGTTATTTTATTTTTTTCATGTTCGAAAGAATAGCGACTTTTTTAAAAAGTAATTCTAATTTTCTTACACTCGAATAAGCTTGTACTATGGAAAACAGCTTTTAACATAATGGAGGGAGGAGAGGCAGATAGAAGCAAAAAAAATAGGAACGTCAATCTTTTATGGGGTCGCAACTATATTTATTTTAATTATCGTTTCTAGTCTGATTTTCTCAGTGGTTTTGCATTTTACTTCTGCAGATGAGAGCTCTATTCATCTACCCGTTACTATTATTTCATTTATCATTTTATTTTCTGGTGGTTTTATTGCAGGAGGCAAAGGAAAACAACGCGGTTGGTTATTGGGGGGATTAACAGGAACAATCTATTCAATGATTGTGTTTCTATACCAGTTTTTAGGACATGATAGCTTATTTACTATGGAACAGATTGTCTACCATCTTTGCTATATTATCACTGCTATGATGGGAGCTATTTTAGGGGTAAATATTTATTCGGATAAGTCTTTTACAACGTCTGCATAAAAAAGAAGAAGCATCTCAATGACTGGATGCTTCTTTTAATTTTATGTAGTCTTTATTCTGTCGGAGATTGTACTACTTCACGAACTGCACCTTTATCATGTGTTAATTTTGTTCCATCTTCACATTTAATAATGACTGTCCCTTCATCAACGGCATCAATTGTACCGTGCAGTCCGCCGAAAGTAATAATTTTATCACCTTTTTTCAAGTTTGATTGCATATTAAGAAGTTCTTTATTACGCTTCTGTTGCGGTCGAATTAATAAAAAGTACAGTAAAACAAACATCAATAAAATTGGCCATAGTCCTGGTAAGACCTTCCATTATTCATCCCTTTCCTTTTTAGAAGTTTTTCGCATTAGGACGATTAAATCCATATTGTTCAAAAAACTCTTGTCTGAAGTCACCGAGGCGATCTTCACGAATCGCTTGACGGACTTGCTCCATTAATTTTAACAGAAAATATAGATTATGATAAGTGGTAAGCCTAATTCCGAATGTTTCATTGCATTTTATTAAATGACGAATATATGCGCGCGTATAATGCTGACATGTATAACAATCACAATTTTCATCCAACGGACCAAAATCACGAGCATATTTGGCGTTTTTCACTACTAAGCGTCCTTTACTCGTCATGAGCGTGCCATTGCGTGCAATTCTCGTTGGCAACACACAATCAAACATATCTACACCACGAATAGCCCCGTCAATCAATGAATCAGGTGATCCGACTCCCATTAAATACCGCGGTTTAGAAACTGGTAGTAATGGTGTCGTAAATTCTAATACACGATTCATGACATCTTTAGGTTCACCAACCGACAAGCCACCGATCGCATAACCAGGGAAGTCCATTGACACAAGATCATTTGCACTTTGTTTACGTAAATCTTCAAATTCGCCACCTTGAACAATTCCAAACAGCCCTTGGACTTTTTTACGGCTCTGCGCTTCTAAACATCTTTCTGCCCAACGAGATGTCCTCTCAACTGATTTTTTCATATATTCGTGTGTTGCCGGATATGGTGGACATTCATCAAAAGCCATGATGATATCAGCGCCTAGTGCTTCTTGAATTTCAATTGATTTTTCTGGTGATAAAAATAATTTATCACCATTTAAATGGTTACGAAAGTAGACACCTTCTTCCTCAATTTTTCTAAACTGACTAAGACTAAACACTTGGAAACCACCCGAATCTGTTAAGATTGGCTGGTCCCAGTTCATAAATTGGTGTAGGCCACCTGCTTCTTTAATAATTTCGTGACCCGGTCGTAACCACAAATGATATGTATTACTTAAAATGATTGCTGAGCCTATTTCTTTTAATTCCTCCGGTGACATTGTTTTGACTGTTGCAAGCGTACCAACTGGCATAAACATTGGAGTTTCATATGTTCCGTGGGGAGTGTGAATTCTCCCAAGCCTAGCTCCTGTCTGTTTACAAGTCTTTATTAATTCATATGTGATCGCTGTCAACTTTATTTCACGCTCCTATTACTATTCCCTAACTGTGTCTTTTTTATTGCCGGATGACACCCTTATCCCAAATTGATTCTATTTTAATTATAACCGGTTTTTCAAATATAAGCATGGCATCGCCAAAGCTAAAAAAGCGGTATTGTTCCTGAACAGCATGCTCATATGCATGCAAGAACATTGCTCACGCCCAGCAAAAGCACTTACTAACATCACTAAAGTCGATTTTGGTAAATGAAAGTTAGTAATCATCCCATCAATTGCCTGAAACTGGTAGCCGGGATAGATAAATATATCGGTCCACCCACTTTCAGCAACAAGTTTCCCGCCATTATTGGTAGCAATTGTTTCGAGTGTCCTTGTAGATGTTGTCCCTACCGAAATAATTCTGCCACCTTTTTGTTGAACATTATTTAATAATTTAGCAGTTCCTTCAGATAATTGGTAGAATTCAGTGTGCATCGTCGTGCTCACTAATGTCTTCTACACTTACTGGGCGAAATGTTCCAAGTCCTACATGTAAAGTAATAAAGTCACATGGACACCCATCGCTCTTATTTCGTCCAGTAGTTGATCTGTGAAATGTAAACCTGCTGTTGGCGCTGCTGCGGAACCTCTTTCTTTCGCATATACAGTTTGATAGCGTTCATCATCATCTAACTGCTCCTTAATATAAGGAGGAAGAGGCATTTCACCTAATGCTTCGAGTATTTCATAAAAAACACCTTCATAATGAAATTGGAATATTCGTCCTCCGTGTTCTGCTATTCCGATACATTCTGCTGTTAACTCTCCATCACCAAATGTTAATATCGTTCCTATCTTCACTCTTTTTGCAGGCTTTACGAGTGTTTCCCACTCTCCATTTTCTTCTTGTTTCAAAAGTAATACTTCGACTTTAGCTCCTGTTTCTTCTTTTACACCATATAAACGAGCAGGTAACACTCTCGTATCATTTAAAACAAGACAATCACCTTTTTTCAAATATGAAGTGAGATGTTTAAAATGATCATCTTTTATCGTCCCACGTTCTCTATCGAGAAAGAGTAGTCTGCTATCACTACGATTTTTTAACGGGGTTTGTGCAATTAATTTTTCTGGTAAATGAAAATCAAATAATTCAAGCTTCATTATGTCACCCTTATTACTATTTTTGTTTCATACTTTTATTTAAACCGTCCAACAAAATAAGAAATAGCAGAAAGTAAAATACTAAGTATGATCATTGTTACGATAGGAATATAAATGGTTGTATTTTCTCTTTTGATGAGTATATCTCCCGGCAATTTTCCTAAGGGAATAAAATGGGCTATTAATCCAAGCAAAAATACGATAACACCTATCATCATTAATATTTTTGGCATTTCACTCACCTGGTTGAACCTCCATGTTGAAGTGTTGATATACTAAATCAGTTACCATTCTTCCCCGTGGTGTTCGTTGTAAAAAACCAATTTGTAGTAAATATGGCTCATACACATCCTCAATCGTTTCGGCTTCTTCTCCAATACTGGCAGCAATCGTATCAAGCCCAACTGGCCCACCGCGAAATTTTTCGATAATACTTCTTAATAGTTTATGATCAATATGATCTAAACCTAAGCGGTCTACTTGTAATAACTGCAGTGCTTTATCTGCTAATGAATAGGTGATAACACCGTCTGCTCGAACTTGCGCAAAATCACGAACTCTACGCAAAAGTCGATTGGCAATCCGAGGTGTTCCTCTTGAACGTCTCGCGATTTCAATCGCACCTCTTTTTCTATTTCAGTGTCAAGAATGCGTGCAGTTCTTAAGACAATATCTGTCAGTTGTTCTTCTTGTATAAAACTCCAACCTACTTAATACTCCGAAACGATCTCTGAGTGGCGCAGAGATAGAACCTGCCCTTGTTGTTGCACCGATAAGTGTAAATGGTGGAAGATCCAAGCGAACAGATCGAGCACTCGGGCCATTTCCAATGACAATATCTATGCAAAAATCCTCCATAGCCGGATATAAAATTTCCTCTATCGAGTTATGAAGGCGGTGAATTTCATCAATAAACAATACATCACCAGGTTCCAATGCTGTTAAAATAGCCGCTAAATCACCTGGCCGCTCAATAGCTGGTCCTGACGTTGTTCGTAAATTAACCCCCATTTCGTTTGCAATGACGGTAGCAAGCGTTGTTTTTCCAAGACCAGGAGGGCCATAAAGCAACACATGATCCAATGTTTCTTCACGCATTTTTGCTGCCTTTATAAATACTGCAAGGTTATTTTTCACTTTTTCTTGACCGATATATTGAGATAGATATTGTGGTCGTAAACTAGGTTCTAATGAAAGATCGAATGTGTTTGCATCACTAGCTACTACTCTATCCTCCATATTTCCCCCTCCCTTGCCTTTAGGCATTAAATACAGTTACTTTATTAACAGTTGTAGTGCCTTTTTGATATATTCGTCTGCTGTTAAAGACTCCTTTTTTAAATGAGGTGATATTTTATTTATCTCTCTCTCTGAATAACCGAGTGCTTTTAAAGCAAGAATAGCCTCTTCTAACTCATCATTCATCTTTTCCGTTTGTACCGTCGTTTCTTTATCATCGGCTGATAAATCAACTGTTTCTGGCATCACATCATGCAGCTTTCCCTTTAAGTCAAGAATCATTTGACGTGCTGTTTTTTTCCCAACACCAGGAAAGTTCATTAAAAACTTATCATCTTCTGACTCAATAGCTTGTATCACTTGAATGGGTTCTCCGAATGCTAAAATGGCTAAAGCACCTTTCGGACCGATCCCTGAAACATTTAGTAGTTTTTGAAACATTGTCTTTTCTTCTAGTGATTGAAATCCATATAAAGCAATTAAATCTTCGCGAACATGTTGATATGTATATAGGGTCGCTTCCTTACCGACTTGTTTTGAAATCGCAAACGGATTTGGCATATGGATGTAATAACCAATTCCATTATTTTCAATGACGACATATTCTGGATGAATACTTGCAATGGTACCTTTTATATATGCATACAACCTAACTCTCTCCTCTTCTATGCTATGCATATTGTACCATATACATCTGAAAAGAATAATAAAAGCGTCGTCATTTAAAGCATCGGAAAGTATGATCATGACCACTGTAGGGAAAATATAACAAGCCTGTTACTGGAAGCATAACAGGCTGTATCACTCTTTTATTTAAATGTTTCTTGGATACTAACGGAGTAATGTTTTAGCGTTTCTAATATCTCTTTATAGTCTTCTTTACTTTTTACCGGAATGCCTTTTTGTAATTGCTTATGTTTTCTTCCTTCTAACTTTTTTACATCAATTTGAAAAAAAGATTGAATAATATGGGCATCATCCGGTTTTCCGTTAAAGATCGTAAGTGTTCCATCATCGGTAATACCGAAATAACCATTCATTTTGATTAAAGGTGAAATATCATCAATCTTTTGCTCAAAGACGATTTTTCCTTCATCCATTTCAACCAAGTTCCACTCTGCATATTTAGCCCAAAAATCTTCCATTGACAAAATCGTTTCGTTAATGACTTCTTCACTTACTTCTCCATTTACATATTTGCGAATTAATGTAACTTCTAACTCTAACGGTTGGACATCCGGATCACTTTCTACTTGCTCATTTTTAATAGCAGCGTTTTCTCCTAAAAGCCGTACATCTTCATGTAATGAAAAGGAGAATAGGAGAGATGTCGCAAACACTAGATGAAAGATCAATGCCATATATATTCACCTCTACTGTTAGCATTCCTTTTTAACAGTAGGTTGTCCATTTTTTTACACGAATATTCGATATTGAAGCTTTCTAGTGCAAATGATTAGATAAAAAATAATAAAGATAAGTTCATATTTCCCATTCAAATATAGATAATCATGCTATTCTCCTGAAAAATTGTGATATACATCCTGAACATCATCATTATCTTCAAGCATATCAATCATATGATCCATCTTTTCTGCTTCTTCATCATTAAGTGATGTGTATGTTTGTGGAAGCATTGTAATTTCAGCTGTAATAAAAGAAAAGCCTTCCTTTTCTAAAGCATCTTTTACATCCATGAAGTCTTGTGGGTCTGTGTATATTTCGAAAACGTCATCACTTGTTTCTAACTCTTCTCCACCAGCCTCAATTACTTGTAATAACATTTCTTCTTCATCTACTTCGGTTTTCGCTCTGTCAATAACGAGGTAGCCCTTACGTTCGAACATGTATGCTACACAGCCTGTTTCACCTAAGTTCCCACCATTTTTAGTAAAAGCAAGACGGACAGTCGAGGCTGTTCTGTTTTTATTATCTGTTAGACAATTAACCATCACAGCTGTTCCACCGGGACCATAGCCCTCATAAGTGACTTCTTCATAACTTTCACCTTCGTGTGATCCGACAGCTTTATCAATTGCCCGCTTAATATTATCATTAGGCATATTTTGGGCTCTTGCTTTATCTATAACAAGGCGCAAAGAAGGATTTTCTTCTGGATCGCCGCCACCTTGTTTTGCAGCTACATATATTTCTTTAGATAACTTTTGGAATATCTTCCCTCTCTTCGCATCTTGTGCATTTTTACGTCTTTTTATATTACTCCATTTAGAATGTCCAGCCATTCTAATACCCCTCTCCTACGCATTTTCTCTTACAATATTATCACAAAAACAGACATAGGAAAAATTGAAAAAAAGAACCTGTATTAGCGCATCTACTTTCTCTAATACAGGTTCTTACATTTAAAGATAATTATTCTCCAGAACGTAAGTCATTATCAATGACCCTCATTTTATAAAAACTGCCAATATTTGTCGTGATGACTGGTTTCCGATCTTTAACAGACTGTTTTACCACTTTTTCTACGTTTTTACTCGTCACTGATGCCCGTTTAGTATCATTTAAGTGTAAAGCAACAAATACTTTGTCCGGAGTAATGACAACGCGAGCATCACGTACATTATCTATGGTCATCGCTTTATTAGCAATGTCAGTCGCCAACTTTCCTTCGTACGCTTGATAATAAGATGGTCGTGGCGTTACTGATCTGCTACTATATTGGTCATGATAATTAGTTTCGTGTTTATTTGTATCAATTTTACGACTGATCCAATATTCCCTTTTCCCTGTGTTGGATCGATACATTGGCGGATTCCCTTTTTCATCTCTTAGGCTTAATATATCTCTTCGCCGCTTTCGAAACTCCTGCCCTTCAGCACCATATGTCCGGTCATAGGACTCTACAATAGGCCCGTCATGATCATAGGGTTGATCAATATTTGCATAGTATTGAGCAGTAGTGAGCGGTTCGTCACTACGTCGTCCAAAGTTTGTACCATCAATATCGAGGTCACATGCAACCAAGCTGAAACTCATGAGCGCGAGCATAGCAATGTGTCGGAATCGCTTTGACATTCATCAACCACCTCCACCTATAAAGAGCAAAACATTTTGCTCTTTTATAGGATAAGGGGATGTGACACATTCCATACTTTAAAACTTTTGGTGGATGCCCCTCTAAATTCCTTCACAATAAAATACCATTACTTTAATTTGCGAATAATTTGATCGACAAATTGCTTGCGGTATGAAAATTGTGAAAAAGTGAGATCATAAAGATAATGCCAAACTTTTTGTTTATATGTATTTGATCCTTTAATAAATCGATTCCACTCGCGTAAAATGTCAGTTGGAAAGATGAGAGCAGTTAAAAAAAAGCGGCTTTCAAACTCCTTTGGCAAGTCTTCTTTTAATAATTCCTCGAGAGACCAATTTATATGTGGCAAAATGCGGTTAGCAAATTGTAAATAGTCGATTATTTTTGGAGCTAAACGCATTAAATCAAAATCGATTAAATATAAGCGATTATTTGCACCCAATAGAAAATTATGATCAACAACATCGCCGTGAATGACATGAAGTGGCAAATGATGAAGATAAGCCTCCATTTGATATAACTCTTGTAATGACCATTGCGCCCACATGACATAATGTTGAAAATAGTTATTAGGCATATACCCCTTCATAAGTGAATGATAATGAATAAATTCAAGCAAGCGACTATGCCATTTTGCTAACTGTGAAAAAGGTTGTAACCGCGATTGAAATTCATCCGTGAAATGCTTTACAGTATGGTGATATTTTTCCAAAAGTTGTAATGCGTGTTTTCGTTTCCTTTTTGTTGTAAAATGAAAGACATTTTTTTTATGGGGTTGTATATACTCAAAGATACCTAAACCTTCTTTTTCTAAAAGAGATGATAGTGATGATTCTTGGTGAATAGGATGAAAGCGATAAGTATTTATAAATGAATATTGATGTAATTTTTCTGTCAATAACACCTGGTTTTGTAGTAGTTGGCCAGACGAAAATTTCTTGACTATCCAATATTCTTCATCGATTTGTAAAAGCCAAATCTTTTTTTTAAGTGAAGATATAGTCAGATTCTTGCCTTTTATATGATCGGATAAGTAAAAAAGGAGATCGCTGTATTCAGCGTCTCCTTTTGGACTATTTCCAATCATTTCCCTTCCTCATTATTACGTTGCATTCCCTGTTCCCATGGAAGTGACTGTTGTCCGGAAGAAACGCCATCTTGCTGATATACATTAGGCGGATATAGTGCATTTTGACTAGTATATGGTGGGGCTCCGCCCATCAGGTTTTGCGTTGGAGCACCATATGGAAATGGTGTACTCCCTAGTGGAGATTGCCCATAAAATGAAGCTTCTTCTCCTTGTCGATATTGTTGAGGAGCCTCTACTGGATATTGTTGGCTTCCATATGGTGGCATCATTTCTTGCTGATATCCCCCAGGGACTTGATACCCAAAGTGCTGTGCAGTGAAGCCTTCATCTAATGTTTCAGGTGCACGATACATCATATGATGGTGATGGCCATGATGATGGTGACCATGATGGTGGTGACCATGATGGTGATGACCATGATGGTGGTGACCATGATGGTGGTGACCATGATGGTGTGATCATGATAATGTGGATACATTTCCATAGATGATGATGAGGAAGATGATTCATCACTCCAATGTGGCATCATCCCTGTATGAGCTCCTGCATAGACTCCTGTTTGCATTGGCATTGTTGGCATTGGCATTGTTGGCGTTGGCGAATAATACGGTGGCATCATCTGTTGTTGATATGGATAAGACATCCCACTTCCAGACATAAACGAACTCATTGGCATACATGGGTTGCATGGGTTGTAATACATTGGTTGTGTAAGCCCTCCTTGTATAGGCATCTTATATTTTGATGAAGATGAGGAAGATGAAGAGGAAGAAGATTCCGAATCTTCACTTCCAGAAGGTAAAACATGAATTGGCTGTTGAGGCATGATTGGTGGCATTTGTGCCTGTGTTTGTGCTTGTGCTTGTGCCTGTGCTTGCATATTAGCCATATTCATCATGTAATAATTATTAATATCTATTTCTGGAATGGTCGGCTTTGGCATTTTAGGTGCATACATATGTTGTGGCTTTTCTTTAGGCTTTTCCTTTTTCTTTATTGGCATAGGTGCTTGCTGAAGATATGGTTTTTCTAATTTCGGCATCTCTTTTTTCTTTTTTACTTCCTTTACTCCCCCTACTTCCTTTTTTACTGTTCCCCCAGTGACAGGTACTTTGATTTTCATTCCAGGCATAATCATATCCGGATTTGACAATTGGGCATTCACTTTCTTTAATTCTTCAAAAGAAACACCATACTTCTTGGCGATCTTCCAAAGTGTATCTCCTTTTTGGACAATATGAATCTTCACTCCGTTTCCCTCCTCAGGCTTAAGTCTATATATCCTATGCGAACATGGGCAAAATGATAATCTAACTATAAAAAAACGTATGATCTTGTTAATAAAAATATGAGGCTGGGACATAACTAACTTCAAATAATAAAAAAGGATTGAATCATCAAATTTTGTTGATCCAATCCTTTTTTGTCCGATTCCGTGTTTTTATCATGATTATTGTTAATGGCAGTGTGGTTCCTTAGGTTAACCTATTTCATTTGCTACTTTCGATTTTCCACTAACGGAAAATCGAGTGTAGCACAAATTAGCCTTCAAGAATCCAAAAGCTGGCTGCCCATCGATTTTACGTTTTGTAAATTTCATCAGTTTTCTTCTCTGAAAGCTTCGCTCTCACTTATTCTTTTTGTTTATCCCATTTTTCATATAAGACTGCTTCATCATTGATCAGCTTTTCTTCTACTAATCAACAACGAAATTGATGACTGGAACGAAAGACAGTTGACTCCTGCGGGAACAGCACGAGTCCGAAGATCCCTTGTGGACGCGGACAAGGAGCTACAGAAACTAAAGCCGTAGCAACTATCTGAAGTGAAAGTCAACATCACTCAATAAAAAAGAAGGCAATTTCCTTTTATAAAAATGAAAGGAGTCCAGTGTTATCATCAACTGAACTCCTTTTTCTTATTTAGCTGGGTTTTGTCCCAGCCTTGTTTTTATGCTTTTGCTAACATACGATCTAAAGCCAAAACCGCTTCTTTTGTTGTTTTTTCATCGACAGTAATTCTATTCAACGGTTTTTCATCGAAAATGCTATCTAAATTCCATAACAAATGTGGCAAATCAATTCGATTCATCGTTAAACATGGACACATATTTGGATTTAGTGAAATAATATGTTTATCAGGATGTGAATGAATTAACCGATTAACAAGGTTCATTTCCGTTCCAATAGCCCACGCACTACCAGGCTCGGCATTGTTAATCGTTTGAATAATTTTATTCGTTGATCCGTTTTCGTCCGCTGCTGCCACGACTTCCCGTCGGCATTCAGGATGAACAATAATCTTCATTTCAGGGTATTTTTCCCGAACTTCTTTCACATTTTGGACGGTAAAGTTTTCATGTACAGAACAATGTCCTTTCCAAAGAATCACTTTTATCTGCTCCAACGACCCATCAAATAGTAATTCATCTTTCAGAGGATCCCACACTGCCATCTGTTTTAGTGGGACACCGATATCGTATGCTGTATTTCTACCTAGATGTTGATCAGGAAAGAAAAGAATCCGTTTCTTTTGTGTGAATGCCCATTTGACCATTGTATGCGCATTTGATGATGTGACTGTTGCGCCGTCATTTCGACCGACAAACGCTTTAATCGCTGCAGTTGAGTTCACATATGTTAATGGAATGATTGTATCGCCAAATAGCTCTCTTAACTTTTCCCATGCTCTTTCTGTTTGATAAATATCTGCCATATCAGCCATCGAACAGCCTGCTCGCATATCTGGCAAATAAACATGTTGATTATCCCTTGTTAAAATATCTGCTGTTTCTGCCATAAAATGAACACCACAAAAGACAATATGTTTTGCATCTTTGTTACGTGCACAAACTTGAGCTAGTTGCAGGGAATCGCCCGTTACATCCGCAAACTGAATGACTTCATCTCTTTGATAGTGATGACCAGGTATAAACAACTCTTTTCCTAATGTTTCTTTTATTTTTCTTATTCGTTCCTCCATTTCTTCTCTATCCATTTTTTGGTATTTTTCAGGAAACAGTTCATTTTCTCCTGCTTTTATCGTATCTAAAAGCGTCATAATATGATCCCCCTACGTATCATTTTTTTACTGTTACTTTCGCACTGATATCTAACGCTTTAACAGAATGTGTGAGACAACCTAAGGAAATGTACTGAACTCCTGTCTTTGCATAACTTTCTATCGTATCTAATGTGATAGAACCCGAGGCTTCAGTACTTATTTCATTCGGAACATATGGAAGCCATGATGAAATTTCTGTTGGTGTTCGATTGTCAAACATTATCATGTCTGCTTTTGCTTCAATCGCTTCAAGTAATTGCTGTTTTGTTTCAATTTCAACTTCGACCTTTACCGTATGTCCGAGCTGTTCTTTCACCTTATTTACAGCATTTTTTATCGAACCGGTAAATGCAATATGATTATCCTTTAACATGACAGCATCATATAGTCCATTTCGATGATTGTAGCCCCCTCCTTTTCGAACTGCATATTTGTCGAGCATTCGGAGTCCAGGCATCGTTTTCCTCGTATCACAAATTCTCGTGTTATATCCTTTTACCTTGCTTACGGCTTGTGAAGTAGTTGTTGCAATCCCACTCATCCGTTGAATAAGATTTAAAATGACTCTTTCTCCTTTTAAGAGGTTTTGAATCGCTCCTTTTGCTTTAGCGATCACTGTTCCTGCATCTACCTTCTCTCCATCTTTGACTTCACATGAAACAGTGATTTGGGAATCGATCATTTTAAAACCTTCACATATGATCTTACAACCGCAAAAAGTCCCCTTATCTTTTGCAATTAATGTCAGTTCTCCCTGATCTTTTTCTGAAAATAAGAGATCGCTTGATAGATCTCTACTACCAATATCTTCTATAAAAAATTGTTCGAGCATTTTCCTTAACTTGATTATATTCATTAGGAATTCTTGTCCCTCCACACTTTATCTCCGCATTTTCCATGAAGGAATTTTCCTCCTTACAACTATGCATCTTTTTTACTTGCAATGCGAAAACGATAATGTCATCATTTTTCACTTACACTAACTTTACATGTGTCTTGACATCTATATTTACATAATCTTTTACTTATGGCAAGATATTTTTAAATAGGTAAATGATTTTTCAAAAGAAAAGGTGGTTTTGATGAAGTATTTCGACTATGCCGCTACAACCCCGATTGATGATGAGGCCTTAAAAGCATATGAAACGGTTTCAAAAATAACATATGGAAATACGAGCAGTTTACATGACATTGGAAGCAAAGCTGAGCATCTATTGCAAGTATGCCGCCGTGAACTGGCTGAACAACTCGGAGTTCCAGATGCGGGGATTTATTTTACATCAGGAGGAACAGAAAGTAATTTACTAACAATTATTTCCCTTGCACAGACAAATGCACATAAGGGAAAACATATTATTACGTCAATGGGTGAACATGCTTCCGTTGATGCGGCCATTAATTTTCTCGAAAAAAATGGTTTTACGATTACGCGCATCCCCTTTACAACCGAAGGAATAGTTGATCTAAGTATGTTAAAACAAGCATTACGTAAAGATACCATTCTCATAAGTATCCAACATGTTAATCCCGAAATTGGACAATCTAAGCGGCTGGAAGACATTTCTTCGCTTGTTGCAGACAGAGGAATTGTTTTACACAGTGATTGTATCCAATCATTTGGAAAATCGATGTAAAGCCAATTACTCGTATAGTTGATAGCATCACAGTATCGAGCATAAATTATATGGTCCAAAAGGAGTTGGGCCGGCGTATATTGATCCATCTTTACTCATAAAACCTGTTTTTCCACGATTTCAACATGAAAAAGCCAAATTCGTGGTGGAACGGTCAGTGTTCCAGGTATCAGTGGGTTCATCACTGCTGCTAGCAAAATGATAACAAATACATCAAAAACAAAATGATTATCAAAATTTTGCGAGTGTATTCATGCAAAGAATCGATAAATATCGTGACCATTTTACTATTTACCCATTACATATACGAATGCCGATATTACCACAAATTATTGGATTAGGAATAGAAGGAATGGAAGGACAACTCACTATCTAGTAATGTAACCTGCGCGGTTTCGCAATTTCAACAGGAAGTGCCTGTCAAAGTCGGCCAACAAAATCCTTCTAAAGCGATGCTTGCTATGGATGTATGTAAGGTACAGAGCAAGAGAGTTTATCCGGCATCTTCTTTTGGAAAAGAGACCGTTCTCGAGGATGTGATAGGATTAGCAAATATGCTTGATTGAATTGCAGCAACAAATTTATCGAAGCGTCCATCCTGTTACAAAAGGCCGTTAATACGAGACACTTTGAATGCCAATCATTTCAATAGGTATCACTCCAGCTTTCATCTGAACTTAAAGTTCATTAAGTTAGAGAAAGTTAAAAAATAAGTAGCAAGCAAGAAAGCAAAGCGGAACGAGATGAAAAAGGGAAAAAAATTCTTGGGATGTACCGGCGCGATTTTTTATTAAAAGTATTAAAAGAAAATGATAAACCAATAACTGGTAGTGAATTAGCGAAGATGGCGAATGTTAGTCGTCAAGTAA
Source organism: uncultured Bacillaceae bacterium (assembly GCA_963748745.1). Taxonomy (GTDB): domain Bacteria; phylum Bacillota; class Bacilli; order Bacillales; family Bacillaceae_C; genus CAVVKR01. Next base: position 58,817 of record CAVVKR010000017.1, read on the forward strand.
TCGTTGGCGATATCACTTTATTGAAAGCAAAAGATGAACCGATTATTGCGACGAATCAAGGATACTTATATTTACAGGAGCATACTGCCAAACAACAAATTGAAAAGACAATTGCCTGTTATCATCCCCCACATAAGACAGAAGAAGAACTTAATATTTTCGTAGACAATGGAGTTACAGTGAAAGATGTACGCATAGAGCATCCAGTGTATGGAGATCTTACTGCCTCCATTATGGTTTCAAATCGAAATGAAGTGAAGAAGTTTATTGAGAGCATTCAACGAACGAATGCTACGTATTTACTAGAGTTAACTGGAGGAATTCATCTTCACACAGTAAGCGCTAAAAACTCTTCACATATTGAGGCTGCAGAAAAAGCGCTAAAAAAAGCAAATATTTTAATTGACAATGACTAAAACCAACCGTTACGACACCGGTTGGTTTTAAACATTCTATTTACAATAGCTAGCGTATTATATTAAAAAACATAGCTAGAATAACTACCTAATAATTTCACTTTGCATCCGAGTGCTTTGATTTCCTCTAATGCATTTGGAAGCAAAATATCGTCCATTTTATGATTAATATCAACCATAAAGAAATATTTCCCTAATCCTTTTTTTAGAGGTCTTGATTCAATTTTACTTAAATTCAGATTTCTCCAAGCGAATGCAGCTAGAACTTGATGCAACTCCCCGATTTATCAGACGGAAGAGTTACCATGATAGTCGTCTTTTCCACATGTGGTTTGGCAGGAATCGAAATTCGTTCCGGTTGGTGTGTCAAAACGATAAAACGGGTATGATTGAATGAATAGTCATGAATATTTTCTTGAACGGTTTTTAATTGATATTTTTCAGCAGCTAATTCATTGGCAATTGCGGCAATATCCATTTCTGGATGCTCCTGGACATATTTAGCTGCTGCTGCCGTTGAATTTCGTTGTTCCAAAGGAATTCCATGCAATTCTTTATGTAAAAATTGATGACATTGAGCAAGTGCATGTGGATGTGACAATATTTTTTCAACTTGTCGCCAGTTTTCCTCGTTATGAGGATGAACCATGAGGTGTTGTTGAATTGGTACGATCACTTCCGCAGCAATTGGTAAGGATGTTTCATGAAACAAAATAATCGATAGTGACATTAACGGAACCTTCCAGTGCATTTTCAAGCGGTATGACTGCCATGTCTACCGCTTTTCTTTGCGCTGCTTCAATACAATCTGGAATCGTTACATATGGTTGCTTTTCCACATGCGGAAAAGCACTCTGTACTGCTAGATCAGTAAATGTTGCTGTTGGTCCTAAATATCCTGCTTTCAATTTTTTCCCCTCGCAATATCTCTTTTTCTCATATATCTTACGCACCAGATCCTAGTACTTCCACTTTTTCCACAAATTCAAGTTTGCTAAGCTTAACTAGAAGCTCTTCTATATCTATTATCATTTCTGATATATCTATTGAAAGTGTGACGTTCGCTCTGCCTTGCAATGGAATTGTTTGATGATCGTTAAGATGTTACAACGATGCGATGCAACTAATGCTAAAAGCTCTGAAAGTGTTCCAGAACGATCCTCTAGGTAAAAAAACAAAGATATAATTTTTTCTTTTACTACTTTGTGGAAAGGAAAGACACTATCTCTATACTTATAATAAGCACTTCGACTAAGATCGACTTGCTGCACGGCCTCCCAAACCGATGTGGCACTTCCACGTTCAAGTAGTCTTTTCGCTTCTAACGTTTTTTGCATTGCTTCTGGTAGCACATCTTCCCGAACGAGATAATATTTTTGTTCTGTGTTTTTCTTCAATTCGTTTACCCCCACAAAACATGCACTTAAAGTCGACAAACTCGAATTCATAATCTAAAATACGAACCGTATCCCCATCCTTTGCTCCCCGTTCCCTAAGTGCTTGGTCTACGCCAAGTGAGCGGAGCTGGCGGGCAAAACGGCGAATGGATTCTTCATGATTAAAGTTTGTCATTTTAAATAGCTTTTCAATTTTTTCGCCTTGAACAACAAGTGTACCATCTGAATCGCGAGAAATCGAAAAGGATTCCTTCTGATCCTTATACTTATAGAGGACACGTATTCTTACTTTCATCCATCTCATTTATATCATAAAGCGGTTTTGCAGGCGTTTTGTCTAATTCATCTGCAATTGCATACAATAGTTCCTTCAATCCTCGCTTTGAAATAGCTGAAATGGGAAAAATAGTATGTTTGCTATCTACTCGCTCTTTAAATTTCTGCAAATGCTCTTCTGCCTGGGCATATCCATTTTATTAGCTACAATGATCTGCGGTCTTTCTAGTAACCGTTCATCATAGTCACGGAGCTCCTTATTAATAATCATAAAGTCTTCGTACGGGTCCCTTCCTTCCATACCTGAACATATCGACAACATGAACGATGACTCGTGTTCTTTCTACATGGCGCAAAAATTGATGTCCTAAACCAATACCTTCACTTGCTCCCTCAATTAACCCTGGCAAGTCAGCCATCACGAAACTGCGTCCATCTTCCGTTTCAACGACACCTAAATTAGGCTCCATCGTTGTAAAATGATATGCTGCAATTTTTGGTTTTGTTGCTGTAACGACCGATAGTAAGGTTGATTTCCCAACATTAGGAAAACCGACTAACCCTACATCTGCAAGTAGTTTTAATTCGAGAACAATATTTTTTTCGTCGCCAGGCTCACCATTTTCGGCTATTTCAGGGGCAGGATTACTGGCCGTGCAAAGCGAATATTACCTCTTCCACCCTTCCCCCTTTAGCAATGATAGCCCGTTGGTTATGAGCAACTAAATCGGCTATCACTTGATTCGTTTCTTCATCAATAACAACCGTTCCAGGTGGCACTTTAATGATGAGGTCATTCGCATTTTTGCCATGCTTACTTTTTGACATCCCATTTTCTCCACGCTCTGCTTTAAAGTGGCGTTGATAGCGAAAGTCCATTAAAGTTCGTAAACCTTCATCTACTTCAAAAATAACGTCCGCTCCCTTTCCACCATCTCCACCTGCAGGTCCCCCTTTAGGAACAAACTTTTCCCGGCGGAATGCCACGATGCCGTTTCCACCGTCACCTGCCTTAACGTAAATCTTTACCTGGTCTACAAACACCCCGATCGACCTTTAAAAATAATGTACTAATCATATATACACTTCAAA
>CAVVKR010000018.1:0-91401 GCA_963748745.1 uncultured Bacillaceae bacterium
TTCATCAACCATCGTGCTTGCTAACTCTAAGTTACTCAGTGGATAAGTTTTGCACGCAAGGACGTATCCTTGCGTGCGCTCTGTGTTCATTAAGCACATCGACCGAACAGGTACCGAGCTTATAAACTCCGGCTACAACTTTCATTTTGCACATTCCACAACCACCATTTGCACAACCATATGGTATGTTCATCATATTTTTTAAGCGCAGCTAGTAAACTATCTTGCATATGACATGAAAACGTTTCATTTGCTATTTTGATATGATACATACTTTTTCCACCTCTAAATAGATGAATTTAGGGAGATACATATATTTTTTGCCTCTGTAAAAAATTCCAAACTATGGTGACCACCTTCACGTCCAATACCACTTTTCTTAATCCGCCAAATGGAGCCCTTAAATCACGAACAAACCAACAATTCACCCATATCGTACCTGCTCGAACTGATGAGAAATCCGGTGAGCACGTTGTAAATTTTCCGTCCAAACGACACCATTTAATCCATACTCTGTATCATTTGCAATTGTCAGTGCCTCTTCTTCGGTATCAAAAGGAATAATCGTAACAATTGGGCCGAAAATTTCTTCCTGGCAAATCCTCGTCTTGGAATTTTCTTGAACAAAGACAGTAGGTTCTAAATAAAAGCCATTTTTTAAATATTCAGGAAGATCAGGCCGTTTTCCACCACAAATTAATGTTGCATTCTCTTCTTTTGCAATCTCAAAATAACTCGTCACTTTTTTATAATGCTCTTCACTGACAACCGGACCCATTTTCGTATCTTCATCTTGTGGGTCACCAACTTTTAATCCTTTGCCGCCTTCTTAAATCTCTCCAAAAATTCATCAATAATCGTACGTTGAACTAAAATCCTCGATCCCGCAAGACAAACTTGTCCTGAATTCATAAAGGCTGCTTGAATAGAAACTGGAATTGCTTTATCAAGATTGGCATCCTCAAACACAATATTGGCTGCTTTTCCACCAAGTTCAAAAGAACCTTTTCAACGAATCCGCCCCGCTCTTCATAATCCTTTCCCTGTAGCTGTCACACCTGTAAACGAAACTAAATCAACATCTGATGTGTCGTCAGTACATTTCCCACTGAACGACTACCAAATCCTTGGACAACATTTACGACACCATCAGGGATTCCTGCTTCTTTTGCAATTTCGCCAAGTAAAGAAACAGTCATTGGTGTATTTCAGCTGGCTTAATAACAGCTGTATTCCCAGCTGCAAACATGGACCAAGTTTCCAAGTTGTTAGCATAAATGGAAATTCCATGGGGTAATTAATGCCGCAACCCCTACTGGTTCATACCGTGTATAATTAAGAAATTCCTCATCCATCGGAAATATTTCCCCACCTTGTTGCTCCATAAAGTCAGCAAAAAATTTGAAGTTATTAGCAGCGCGAGGAATTTCATGTTCTAATGCAACATGATATGGCTTCCCAACATCAAGCGCCTCTAATCGAGCAATTTCTTCTTGACGTTCCATGATAATTTGTGCCATTCGTCTAATTCTTTGCAACGTTCGCTCAAAGGCATTGTCCGCCATGGTCCATTTTCAAATGCTTCTCTCGCTGTCCGACAAGCGCGGTCAATATCTTCCTTTGTTGCTTCATGAACATTAGCAATCACTTCCTGTGTCGCTGGATTTTTCACTTCAAATGTTTTTCCTTTCGCTAGATTCAACATATTCTCCATTAATATATAATTTAATTTCCCGCACTTTCGTCACCGTCTTGTTCAAGACATCCAACCTCCTATTTCTGTTTACGACGTTTTTCCACGGACTCCCCAGCAATTCCCCATGTATCAGAGGGCATTTCATTAATAAGTACACGTACATTTTCAAGTGGTGCATCTAATACTTTTGAAACGGTATGAGAAACTTCGGATATTAATTTTTCTTTTTTCTCGGCTGAACGGCCTTCTAAAATATGAATTTGAATAAGTGGCATTCTATGAAACTCCTTTGTCATTTTTATAAAGTCATCATCCTGATCTTAAGGAATAAATGAAGCTGAAACGGAACCGATCCCGTCAAAGCTAACGGAAACATGATCATTTTCTGCAATTGTTACCGCTTGCGCTAAGGCGCCCCTTAACACAATTTCTCCGGCTTTAATCGATTTTCCTGATTGAGCTAATTTATTTGCCAACCAGGCAATTGCTCTAGCTGGATGCCCCATCACCGCCGCCCCTGTACCAGTTGAAACAATTTTCCCATTTTTCCTAAAAACCATCCCTATTAAATCAAGCTGATAATCGGCAGGTTGAGACAATTGTCCACCAATGATATATCGTGACGACGAAGCATTGTCAGCAATAACATCCGGAAGGGTAAAAGAAAAATTTCGGTAACGACTATCAATAATCTCAAGTGCAGGTGCTATATATGCAGTTGCTTCTAAAACTTGAGGAACTGAAATATAAGGACCTTCTAATGTTTGATTAAATACGAAAGCAATTTCCGGTTCGATTTTCGGATGGATGAATGAAGAAACAGAAATAGGTTCATTTTCTGAACATGCCATGTTTGCTAGTAGCGTTCCATAGCAAGGTTCATTTACATTCATTTGTTGCATTTTAGCTTTGCTCGTTAATCCTAATTTTCTTCCAACAACTCTAGTTTTCTCGTGCTTTATCTTCATATCAATCAAATGGTCCGCCACTTGATATGCTAAAGGTGTATCAAGCGCTGGATTGTCTGCAGTGAATTTATCTACTTCATAACCTTTTTTCTCCGCCTCAAAAAGGTCGGTAGCAATATTTTCAATAAGACTAGTCTTATTCATTGACTTTCCTCCCTTTTCTTATCTAGTACGTGCAAGTTCAGCTGCTACTTCCATAATTAGATCTTCTTGACCACCAATAGCTTTCCGCTTCCCTATTTCTATTAATATATCTCTTTCATCGACATGAAAGCGTTTTGCAGCAGTATTTGCATGTAATAAAAAGCTGGAATACACCCCCGTATAGCCCATGATTAAACTTTCGCCGGTTATCTCCTGCGATCTTGGCATATATGGTGCAACTACTTCATTCGCCACGTCGATTATTTTATATAGATCAATACCGGTTTCATAGCCGAGTCGATGGAACACTGCTGTCATGACTTCTGTTTGCGTATTGCCGCTTCCAGCCCCTAAACAACGAAGACTACCATCAATATGAGTTGCTCCCGCCTCTAACGCTGAAACGGAGTTTGCCATTGCCATTGATAAATTGTTATGACCGTGAAAACCAATTTCTACTGATAGTTCGCGATCCAAGGCAGCGATCTTTTCACTTACTTCGTGTGGCAGCAACGCACCTGCAGAGTCAACTACATAAACGACTTCTGCTCCGTAACTTTCAAAAAGTTTCGCTTGTGCAACGAGCGTCTTTGTTGGCGCCATATGTGCCATCATAAGGAATCCGACTGTTTTTAAACCGAGTTTTCGTCCCCATTCAATATGTTGTTTCGCAACATCTGCCTCTGTTATATGGGTTGCTACCCTAACCATGTCAGCACCGGCTTGTACAGCATTTTCTAAATCTTCCTTTACCCCTATTCCGGGTAAAAGTAATACAGATATTTTAGAATATTGACAAACCTCTTTAGCAGCTTCAATAAGTTTCAATTCATCAATAGCAGAGCGCCCATATTGTAAGGAGGAACCACCTAAGCCATCACCATGGGATATTTCTATATATGGAACACCAGCATCATCTAATCCACGTGCAGTAGCGCGAACTTGATCCTCTGTAAATGAATGTTTCATTGCATGACTACCATCTCTCAATGTAACGTCAACAATCGTTAATTTTGACTGATCTGCCATCGTTCATTTCTCCTTTTGTAAGCGTTCTAAATGTGTTTTTGCAAGTTCCTCTCCAACCTTCGTTGCAGCTGCTGTCATAATATCTAAGTTTCCAGAGTAGGGGGGAAAAAAGTCACCTTCTCCTTCCACTTCAATAAATACAGATAAACGCTTGCCATCAAAAATTGGTTCACCTATCAATCGATAACCTGGTACATATGATTGCATGCCTTTTATTGTCGACTGAATAGATGTGAGAATTTCCGCTTCTTTTCCTTCCTCTTCAACAATGACATGGATCGTATTGCGCATAAAAATAGGAGGTTCAGCAGGATTTAAAATGATAATTGCTTTTCCCTTTTTAGCCCCACCAATGACTTCAATTCCCTTGGCAGTCGTTTTTGTAAACTCATCGATATTCGCCCTCGTCCCTGGACCTGCACTTTTACTCGCAACAGTTGCCACAATTTCAGCGTACTCTACTGATACAACTTCACTGATGGCGTAAACGATAGGTATTGTAGCCTGCCCTCCACAAGTAATCATATTGACATTTTTCCTATCTAAATGTTCAGATAAATTAGCGGTCGGAACAACGAAAGGTCCGATGGCAGCTGGGGTTAAATCGATTATATTTTTTTCTGTATTCTGCAAAAGACAATGATGATTTTTATGCGCTGTTGCCGTTGTTGCATCGAACACAATATCAGCCAACTCCGGTGTTTGCAAAAACCCATTTATTCCATTGGTAATTACGTGATATCCCCGTTTTCTTGCTCGTTTGATCCCTTCTGATTGTGCATCAATACCTATCATCACAGACATTTCTAAATAATTACTTCGCTCAAGCTTATACATTAAATCCGTACCGATGTTTCCGGAGCCAATAATGGCTACCTTCAATTTCTCCATCTACTTCTCTCCTTTCTCAAAACGAACACTTACTGAACCAAGATGAGCAAATTTGGCAGTAAATGTATCACCTGCTTGCACGGGAATAGCCTTTGTTAGTGCACCAGAAAGAATCACCTCACCAGCATGTAGAGCAATATCGAATTTACCGAGAGCATTTGCCAACCAGACAACGGCATGCAGCGGATTTCCCATCACTGCTGCCCCAGTAGCTGTATCGATCAAGTCGCCATTTTTTATTACATGCATTCCGATGTGAACTAAATCTATATCTTCAATATGTGAGGGCTTACCACCGAGAACTGCTCGTGCTGATGATCCATTATCTGCAACAGTATCTTCAAAATGGATCTGCCAATTTTCAATCCGACTATCAATAATTTCAAAGGCTGGGACGACATATGCTATTGACTGAATGACATCTATCAATGTAACGCTAGGACCTTTTAGATCTTTTTTAAAAATAAAGGCAATTTCTGCTTCCAATTTTGGTTGGATGAATGAATCAAGTGAAATTGTTTCGCCATCAATATGCATCATATCGTCTAACAAATGACCATAGTCAGGTTCATTTACTTGAAACATTTGTTGCATTACTTCGCTCGTTAAACCAATTTTTTTCCCGACAATTTTGGCACCTTTCTTTGTTTTTTCTTCTATTTGCAAAAGTTGGATCTGATAGGCATCGTCTGGTGATAAGTCTGGATATTTATCAGTTAGCGGCGCAATCGGTTGACAGTTTTCCTCTGCTAAGAGAAGAGCCTTTGCCATTTGTAGATGGTTGACCATATCTTTATTTCCTCCTTAAGTTAATGCCTTTGCAAATGAGTCAACTAGTTCACGGCGGTGATAAAATATTCCTGTACCAATCTGATCTTCCGTCCATGTTATCGTTGGAAAATCTGCATAAGATAGATAGCCACTTGCAAATGCTTCATTTCGATTACCTGAAGGATCGAAGAAGTAAACCGTTTGACCACGTGTAATTCCGTGACGAGTTGGTGTTACTTCTACTTGAACTTTATTTTTAGAAAGAATGTCTGCTGCTTTTAATACTTCATACCAGTTGTCAACATAGAAGCCAGCATGATGAAATTTTTTATCTGGACCTTTTACAAATGCTAAATCATGCGCTTTGTTTGTTACGGATAAAAAGCTCCCTACCATTGTTTCCCCATCAACCGTGACTATTTTTTCAGTTTGATGAAAGTCTAACACTTCTTTAAAAAACCGTGTGACTGTTTCTAAATCCTCACCGGTTAACAATGCATGATCTAACCGATGTGGGGCAATTCCCCGTAAATAATCCGGCCATGGATCAGGGTTAATTACCCCAGTTGCGGTTCCAATTTGTTTAATATCACTATATAATTCAACATTGTGACCTGTAGGTATTTCAAATCGAATAGCTTCTCCTTCACCAAGCCGCCTACCACTTGAGACACGCTGTAATGAACAACCAAATTGCTCAATTTTTCGTTCTAGCTTTTCAAGTTCAAATATATCTTTTACTTTGAAGGCCAGATGGTCCATTCCTGCCCGATCAGATTTTTGCAAAATAATGCTATGATGGTCATATTCATCCCAAGCCTTTAAATACACGCGATCATGATCGCGACCTGTTTCCTCAAGACCAATGACATTTGTGTAGTAATGAAATGATTCTTCCAGATCAAGGACACGTATTTCTATCCTTCCAAGTCGCATAATTCCACTCATTTTTCACCTCTCCTTTAAACGCTCATTTGACAGTACTTGCAGAGCCGCCTCACAGCACAGTTGATCCTCTTCTTCCGATCCACCACTGACACCAATGCCACCAGCAACGTATCCATTTTGATAAATAGGATACCCTCCTCCGAATACGACGAGTCGATCGGTATGAACAATCCCTGTCTTTAATGCTGGGTGATCTTTAATTAATCCGTACCATTCGTGGGTGGGAATTCCGAAAGCAATCGCTGAGTACGCTTTATTTTGAGCAATATTGATACTTAAAATGGCTGCATGATCCATTCGCGAAAAAGCAACTAAATGCCCGCCGTCATCGACGACAGCTACATTCACAGCTATCTTTAATTCACGTGCTTTCTTGGTAGCAGCTTCAATCATCTGCTTGGCTATTTCATTTGATATTGCTTTTTTATCTATAAAAGCCTTCACGATTATTTCTCCTTTCATATTCTAAGTGCTGTAGCTGAAATGTTTTCCTTTTTTAACTAGCGACTGTTTACATCTTCTGAGCCATTGAACCTTTACTTTTTGGCTGTCCATTAAAGGATTTAAGGAGGGAAGATGAATGATTTTTTCGTCTGCTTCACAATGGACAACCATTTTGAAAATGCTTTTTTTACTGGAAATGAGTACTTCATAAAAATCAGTTTGTGGTAAAAGTACTTCTTGAGAAAACAACAAAATAGCGTTTCTGTTGGCGAATTTAACTACCCCACATGTTTCATAAAAACGACCTAAGTATGTCAACATGTGTGTAAAATCACCAGACATTACTTTCTTTCTAATAAGTGTAGAACTTATTTTTTCTCCATCATTATCCACTTTGTCTACAGTTGTTACAGTAAATGCTCCACGGCTATCCGTATCAAGCCGCTTCATATTCCCCATTCCTTTGGCACCGTAGGTAAAATCAAAGCCTGCAACAACATGCTTTACTTGCAATGGAATTAAATACTTATTTATAAATTGTTGCGGTCTTAATGAAGCAAACTGGTTATCAAAGTGAATCACATATAAAAAGTGAACACCGAGTTCACGTATAAGTTGCTCTTTCCGTACAAAGGTTGTTAATTTTGCAACCTGCTTTTTTCCATTTGTGATTACTTCCTTGGGATGTGGGGAAAATGTCATCACCGCAGCTTTTAATCCTTTCTTTTTTGCTTTCTCAACTGCTGTTTTGATTACTTTTTGATGTCCTTTATGAACCCCATCGAAAAAGCCAAGCGCCAATACACATGGTGGTCGATTCGCAAACAGAATATCGCGTTTTTCCTGAAAAATAAAACAAGTCTTCAATTGTATAACTCCTTCTCTTTCAAGATATAAAACACCACTTAAAAAAGCGCTTTCATTTAACGTTTTTAGAAAGCTTTTAACATGTTGCAGTCCGTCCCCACCATTTACTCTTTTAGCTAGTGAATGTACGGTATTGACCATTATAGAAAAGTAAAGGCTTCCCTTCATTCGATTCCATAGCGGTTACTTTACCGATAAATAATAGATGGTCACCAGCTTCATGTATTTGATGAACGTCACAAGTTAAGGTCAATAATGCCTCATCTAATACAGGCTGGTCATTTAAACGTGTAAAAGACACCTCTTCATGTTCTTTTACTTGCCCCGCAAAAATCATAGAATATTGTTGTTGATCTTCCCCCAATATGCTTACAGCGTACTTTTTTGTTTGTCTAATTTTCATGTGCATTTGCGCTTTCTTATCAATTGAAACGAGCACAAGTTTTGGATCAAGTGAGACAGACATAAATGCATTAGCGGTCATACCATGCACTTGTCCATCTACTTCTGTCGTAATGACAGTAATCCCCGTAGCAAATCTCCCCATCGCTTGTCGAAATATTCTATCATCCATCCCATTCAGCCTCCACTTCATTGCTATACATTCATTTTGTCCTTCATCGCATCTGCCCAAGTACTATTTTTCCAACCATGTAGATCGTAATCAGCCATTGCCTGTTCCACAAAATATTTATATTGACCAGCATTTCCCATTGATTCGGCATACTTTAATACTTCAAGCCGAATATTTTCATGGTTACCACCATAATTAATTTCATATAGCTCATGCCTGCCACCAAATTCGGAGCCAATAGCATCCCATATCATTTTCATCAATTTTGTTCGCTCTTCGGCATCTACACCACCGGAACCTTTATAATATTTATCTAAATACGGTCGAAGCTCTGGATGATTAAAATCTTTTGCGCTTGAAGGCAGTTGAATAAGGCCTCCTGCAACAATTTTTTCGAAAATTTCCACCATTTTCGGCCAAACCATTGGGGCAAGAACACGATATGCTGCACCATAATGTCCATTCGGAATAACGACACCATTTGGTCCTTTTTGTGGATTTAATGCCATCGCATCAGATAAAGCCCAAAACGTATTCCGCCAAGAAAGAAGTTCACCGATATGTGCTTGGACGCCACGGAAAATGTTAGAACCCGCTGACTCAGTTGCTTTTAATAATAAACCTGCCAGAAAATCAAGCTTTACCGCAAAACGAGTGCACCCATGGAAAGTAAAGCGATTAAAAAAGCCTGTTTTGACAAAAAAACCGTTTGTAACTTCGACATTTTTATACGCTAGTACATCTTCCCACGGAACAAAAACACGGTCGAGCACGATCACCGCATCATTTTCATCAAAACGGCTTGATAATGGATAATCAAAGGGTGTTCCATTTTTAAAAGCCGCTAGCTCATATGATTGCCGACTAATTATTTTTACGCCAGGTGCATTCATCGGAATGAAGAAAATCAATGCATGACTTTTATCACCTTCACCTAAATGTTGGTGCATAATTAGACACAAAATTATAATGTGTTAAAGCGGCTGCTGTTCCAACCATTTTAGCACCGCTAACAACAATACCGTCATCTCGTTCTTCTATTGCGCGAACAAACACATCTTTGTTTTCATTCAATGGCTTCGAACGATCAAGCATCGGATTAATAATCGTATGATTACAAAAAGGAACCTCTTTTGTAGCTTTTTGATACCAATTCCTCGCATGACCCTCGAAACCTTCATAAAAGTCGGCAAACGGCTCTAAATGAGCAGTAAACGATGCTTTATAATCAGGAGTTCTCCCCATAAAACCAAAGCTTAATTTTGACCATTCGGCAATTGCATCTCTTGACGCTAATAATTCTTTTGACGATTTCGGCGCTTTAAAAAACTTATGTGTTACATGTCCTTCTTCTGTTTTCGTCGTTAATATTCTACTTTTTTCAGGATCATGCAAAGCATCATACATTCTTGCATACGATCTTGCTGCATTTCTATATGCAGGATGTGTTGTGACATCGTCTATCTTTTTTCCATTTAAATAGACTTCTCTACCGTCACGTAAGCTTTGTAAGTATTCCTTACCATTCATCATTTCTTGTCATCTCCTTTTTATTTTCACAGTATAAATGGTGAAAACTATTAACACCTTTAAGTTTATTAAATGTCTGACTATTACGACAATGACAAAACATGTTTAAATTGATTTAATATTTAAACAATTGTTGTTAGAAATCTTTTTCGCCACTTTGTGTGCTTCCTCATTAAAAAGCCTTTATACGTGCTTTCCCCCCCTCTTATGATATGATGAAATTATAGTGATCAATTTTTGGGGTGAAAAACATGTCAATTTTAACAATGGTTTCTGTTTTAGCCGCTCTTATGATGATTCTTGCGACTGTTCTCATTGTTGCTATTGTAAAAAGTAACAAGAAAGAAAAGAATGAAGAAAATAAATCAATAAAGTAAAATGTTAAAAAAAGGAGGCCATCAAAACGCTCTCCTTTTTCACACCTATTATTTTTCCATATATAATAATCATTCAATATACATCAGCGTATCAAAGTAGTGTAGTATTTAGACATTCGGTCTCCTGTTTTATACGAAAGACTACTTTTTGAGATATTGAGATATCAGTCACTTTAGTAACTAGCAATTTTTATGGAGAGGAAGCTTTCCCTCCCCTTATTAATCGTTTTTCCAGTCAATTATGCTTGAGTGTTCAAGGACCAGTCTACTAGAACACAAAACTCACGACAGTTGATATATCACCCTTTGCTAAACCATTTTTTTATAAGCAGGACAGATCCTCGGAACCTATGTCTACCTTACACCCCTCTATTCCATTTCTACATCTTAAATTACTAATATGAACACAAACACCTTTCATTGCTTAAATATAATATGTTATATTTGCAAGCTGAACAATTAAGTTTCTTAATGGGGTTCCTATTCCATCCACATAATTAAATATCTTAAACGCCATAAAAATAAAGGGAAAATTTAACGAGTATCTTAAGAGGAGGAACGCAGTAATTATTTCTACTCATAAAATATGGGCAACATCCGGGTCTGCTTCTGCTAAACGAACGACTACATATAGCACTTCTTCAATGCTAGCATCAATTCCAGAATATTCTTTAGATAGTTGAATGGCATTTAGTCTATTTTGTTTTATAAGGTTGATAGATTGATAAGGTAATTCGCTATCCCCCTCTTTCTTCGCCTATCTGCATCATCATCTTTCAATAATCCGCGAATACCTTCTTCCCAATAAACAAATGAAATCTTCGATGTCTGTTTTAAATTTACGCTATAATAAGTAAAAATACGCCTATACTACAAGTTCAAACATATGATGGAGTGAAATAAATGAAACATGTTTTAATTGTTGATGATGACCCAAATATAAGACAGCTCGTAACTGTTCATTTGAATAAAAGAGGTTTTCATCTATTGCAAGCCGAAAATGGATTCCAGGCTTTGGAAATATTAGAAAATGAAAAATGTGATTTAGCGATCATAGATATTATGATGCCGGTAATGGATGGCATTCGATTAACAGAGGAAATTCGCCGCTACTACGATATCCCGATTATTTTACTAACGGCAAAAAGGCAAATTGAAGACAAAGAAAAAGGTTATACCGCCGGAACAGACGACTATCTCGTTAAACCATTTGAACCGAAAGAACTTATTTTTCGTATCCAAGCTTTATTACGTCGCTATGGAAAACAGAATGATGCGATCATCAAATTGGGGAAAACGACTATTAATCGAAAAAATTATGAAATACAGATCGGGGATCAAGCGATTTTATTACCACTAAAAGAATTTGAACTGCTTTACTTTTTAGCTTCCCATCCCAATCAAGTGTTTTCACGTGATCACTTAATCACAGAGATTTGGGGACTAGACTATGAAGGAAAGGAAAGAACAGTTGATGTACATATTAAGCGATTACGTGAACGGCTGAAGCCACGAACGAATGACTTTTACATCAAAACAATCCGCGGAGTTGGCTATGCTTTGGAGGAGCAAACATGATGAGATCCCTTTATGTGAAGTTTGCTTTAACAACAGTGACGATTATGCTTATAAGTAGCATCCTCGCTTTCATGGGAGCTAACGCATATTATCAGCGAAAACTCAAGCCTTATAATGATGAAAAAAATACAAAAATTGCGCTGGAATTGGCGGATTATATCGAAAATCATCAAGAAATAGACCTTCACCAATATTTAAAAAACATTGCTGCAATTGGTTATCAACTTTACTTGCTTGATGAAGATAAGAAATCTTGGTTTTTTGGTGAACCGTTTAGGGAGACATCTCTTTCCCCATCCGAGGTAAGAAATGTGCTAAACGGTGATGTTTATCACGGAATGGCAACATTCCCACAAGAGACGTTTGGTCACAGGCATTTTCGCGAACGAGCTTAAAAATACAATAGGTGTTCCCGTAGATTATCAAGAACAACGTTACGCTTTTTTCATCCGTGTGGATATTAAATTATTGTTTAATGAGATGCATATTTTATTCGCTTGGCTTTTAGCATTAACGATTGCATTGAGCATTATTTTCGTATTGATTAGTACAAAATATTTAATCCAACCGATTTCTAAATTAACAGCAGCAACGAAGAAGCTGGCAAAAGGAGATTTTAAAGTCAAACTGATATCGAACGAAAGGATGAAATCGGAGAATTGGCAATCAGTTTTACACAAATGACGAAAAAGCTTGAAGAACTTGATGAAATGCGCAATGAATTCATTTCAAATATCTCCCACGACATTCAATCACCATTATCGAATATTAAAGGTTATACGAATTTATTAACAAATAATTTTTGTACAACAAAAGAAAAAACGCAATATATGCAAATTATTAACAATGAAATAAACCGGCTTTCTAATTTAACCAATCAACTATTATTGCTAGCTTCACTTGACCAGACAGAGGATATTTTAACGAAAAAAACGTTCAATATATCCCAACAATTACGAGAAATCATTCGAAATTATCAATGGATGATGAATGAACGGGGGATTATGATCTCATATTCATTACCTGAAACAGAACTCAAAGGTGACCCTTCTCTTCTTTATACAGTATGGGAAAATTTGCTGACAAATGCAATTAAATATAACAAGGAAAATGGAAGCATTCATGTATCCTTACTAGCTCACCGACAGGAAATTGAAGTAGTTTTTGAGGATACTGGCGTAGGATTAAGTGAAAAAGAGAAGGACCGACTATTTGAGCGCTTTTATCGTGTAGATAGTGCCCGAACAAGTACAATTGAAGGTACTGGATTAGGATTTATCTATCGTTTTAACAATCGTTGAGCTTCATCACGGACATATTCAAGTAAATAGTAAAGTAGGTGAAGGTTCTATTTTTAGCATCTGTCTACCTAAAATGTAATCATTTATTCATCTTCCGTTCATATTCATGTTTTACACTATGTAAAGCATAGAATATGAAGGAAGGTGATAATAGTTCTTTTCTTAACATCATCTTATATCGTCATATTCTGGTAGAAGGGAATATGCAGCAACTACGTTCTTTCAAGCAAAATAAATAGGAAGGGATGGTTTAAATTGACTAACAATACAAGTTATAGTCAATTACTACTAAAATTTTCGGCTCTTTTCGCTGTAGTTGGAGCATTTCTTGGTGCACATATGGCTGGTGCTGGCTCCTATGCTTTCAGACCCATTCATGCCCATATTCTTGTCGTCGGATGGCTCAGTTTATTTGCATGGGCAGTATATTATAAAGTTTTTCAACCAACTAATTCACTCCTAACAAAATTGCACATATGGTCAGCGCTTCTCGGTTCAATAGGGTTAACCGTTGGGATGTGGTTGTATGTCTTAAAACCATTTGACTTACCAACAGGATTTACACTAGTCTTTTATATTGGTGGCGGTGGTATCTTACTAGGTAGCTTTATATTATTCTTCTTATTAACTATTATTTCAAAAGAAAAATAGGAAGCCACCATCTTAAGATAGCTGTCCCAAAAAGATAGTGGAAGAACAAACCGCAAGAATGTTGGCAAACCAATAGTCTTGCGGTTTTAGTCTGAACGATTATAGGAGAGCCCCTTCATTCAGTTACATTGATCCTGCAAAGTTATTCTGAGAACTTCAGTATAAATGAAGTAAGATCAGCCATACTTTTTTATAATAAGGATCGTAAATTTAGCTTCTTGCACCGAAGCATTTTTATATGACATGTTAAACTCTTCTATTACTTCTTCAAAAATTTATTTCTTTTCAAATTTGCCAAAAACCCATTGATAAAGTTTTAGAAATTGGATAAAGTCTACAGCATCATTGTTTGGATTGTCGATAAGCATTTTTTGTGTTTCTTATGTTTCCATTACTCTTCTCCTCTCTTCTTCTGCATAACAAAATTAATCCCTAAGCTAATGAAAATATTTCCATTGTAATCGAAATATTAAACCATCCCATTAATCCTCCTTCCCGATCACTCCTACCAAAATCGTTCCAAGCGGTAAAATGGATTAATTTCTTCATGATTATTTTTCCCCTTTGCGTTTACATTTGTATGTTAGTACAAAATAGATGTCAACTATTTAAAAAGTATGACAGTGAACAAAGATGAGCGAATAAAACTTGGATAAATTAACCTTAACAAAACTTTCAATTAAAGATGTATTTGAAATGGATCTTTATTTTATAATAAAAGATGTATTAAAAATATATCTTTATATTGAAATAAAACATCTAGGAGGTAAAGCATCATGTTATCACAGCAAATAATGAAGCTTGTCCAATCAACGGTGCCCTTATTAGAAAAGCATCGAACAGATATTGCGAAACGATTTTATAAACGAATGTTTTCTAGACATCCAGAATTATTAAATATCTTTAATCATACTCACCAAAAAATGGGTAGACAGCCAGAAGCATTAGCCAATGCTGTTTATTTAGCAGCTAAAAATTTGCATCAATTAGAATCAATTTTGCCTGTTGTGAAACAAGTGGCCGAAAAACATCGTAGTATTGGTGTCGTCCCTGAACAATATCCGATCGTTGGGGAAAATTTACTCGCAGCAATCAAAGATGTGTTAGGTGATGTAGCAACTGATGAAGTAATGGATGCTTGGGAACAAGCTTACGGCGTGATCGCAGCCGTCTTTATCAATGTTGAAAAAGAAATGTATGCAGAAGCGGAAGGACAACCTGGAGGATGGGCAGGATACCGACCATTTATTGTCGCAAAGAAAGTAAAAGAAAGTGACGTCATAACCTCCTTTCATTTAAAACCAAAAGATGGGAAAACAATTGCAACATACAAACCAGGACAATATATTAGTTTAAAAGTAAATATGGAGGGAGAAAAGTATACACATATTCGCCAATACAGTTTATCTGATGCCCCTGATAAAGATTACTACCGTCTATCCATCAAAAGAGAAGAACAGACGGATAGTAAACCCGCCGGTATCGTGTCTAACTATATGCATCAGTACGTGAAGGAAGGTGACGAAGTCGATCTAACCGTACCAGCAGGGGATTTTTACCTCGATGTTACGACAGATCGTCCCGTCGTTTTAATTGCTGGAGGAGTCGGACTTACTCCCCTAATGAGTATGTTTAATACACTTATTGAAAAATACCCTAACCGCGAAGTATATTTTATCCAAGCGGCTAAAAATAGTCATGTCCATGCGATGAGTAATCATGTTGCTCAAATGACGAAAAAATACCGACAAGTGCATTCATATGTCGCTTATAGCTCTCCGACAGATGAGGACAAGCAAAAAAAGAGCTTCGACAAAGAAGGATATATTGACAAACAAATGATAAAAGAAGTTTTACCAAATCTTGATTGCGATTTTTATTTTGTTGGGCCGATTCCATTTATGAAGCATATTTATGCTACACTGAAAGAGTTGGGAGTTCCCGAAAAACAGCTGAACTATGAGTTTTTCGGACCTGAAAGAACGTTAGCATAAAAAATGTCGCAAGGAGTGTAAAAAATGAAGCTAGTAAGTACGAGCTGGGAAGCTTCTCATGAAAAACCAAAAGTAGTGAAAAAACTTCTCTCATTTAACAAAAATCAAATCATCCAAATTCAACTTCAATCAGGAGAAGAAATATCTGATCATCAAGCCGGAAGTGACGCACTGATTATTGTAAAAAAAGGGCAGGTAAAATTTAGTGTTGAAGGGAGAGAAGTCGTTTTAACGAAGAATGATCTTCTTTACATGGAACCAGAAGAGGTACATTCTTTAATCGCTATCGACGATACGGAAATATTATTAATAAAAATACCATCATCTATGTAAGAGAGGAGAGAAATCTTCTCCTCTCTCACTATCGTCATATCTTTTTGGTTCTTTCACATGCTTTCGATCTTTTTATTCCAAAAATAAAATAAATCGTTAGTATGACAACGAATAATAATAACAGGTGAAAGATGAGATGAATTGTATTCGGTGTAATATCATTTAATATAGGAAGTATCGTATGGGTATTACCAAACATGATTTCATATTGAGCAGCTTTTTCGGCTGACGTGCCAAAAAAATAGGGAATCCACCAAGCGGATAAAGCTCCATAAAATAATATCGGAAAATAAAATAGTAAAAACAACCTCATTAATAATGGATATGCTTTTCCTGCATACAAACAACATAAGAAAAAGGCAACAGCAAACGGTACGCTATTCATTATCGTTTGTATAATCAATTCATTTGTTGTAAGTAAGTGATGTACAGCATCAATATCATTCAAATTTCCCAGTGGAACCCAATCATGAAAAATAAGAAACAATAAAATAACTGCTTGTAAACTGAGATACACCCATTCCAATCGCGTTATCTTTTTCATCTTCCCTCCAAATATTAAGTCATTAAATTTTCCATAGCTATTATATGTAGAAGAAGCAACATTTGATGCAACTTTAGTCACATTTTTATGTTTAATTCTCTAAAATTTCGGACAGTTTGCTTAAAAGGCGAAGCCATTACCAAAAGACTTGTAACTTATGACTTATTTTTTCCTTTCTTTATTTACTTGTCGATCGATGAACCAATCGCATGAACTGCGAGGATAAAAAATCCCCGCCTAGAACAAGCGGGGATTTGACACGAATGGGAAGGGATCATCCTTTCAAAAGCCAAATTCGTTTATTTCCTTCTCGCTTTGTGTAACCATCTTCATCAAGACGCTCCAAAAACGGAATTAAGTACTTGCGGGAAAAACCGAGAATATCTTTCGCACTCTTTGTTTCAAAAGTTTGTGCTGTTTCCTTTTTCAGTTTATTCATGTAAAAGGAAAAAACATCATGATGCCAAACAATAAATGTATCTAGTTGGATCACTTCGTTATTTTCAATTAAATAATGTGAGATGTCTTTTTTTACATCATCTGGTATGTCTGCTTGGTGAAAGTATTGGTCAAAATTAGCCGTTTGCCAATCATCTTTTTGCAAATGTTGGAGCAATTGCTTCACACGTTTTTGCCATTGTTGTGGTATTTGTGGTCTGAAATTGATATGTGCAACATACTGTCCATCACGTTTCCATCTTTCATGCTTTTCGCCTATCTGTAATGCATACTCCAATAAATGAACAGGATAACGATCGCGCATACTTTGTATAAGTTCTGCTTTATTTACGCCTTTATGCATAGGATTGTTTTGATGGAAAGTTGTCAGATTATCTTTTATTTCTTCCTTTACTGACTGTAAGATGGTTATATGTGTATAGTATTGATTTCCATATTCAATCCAGCCTTCTTTAGTGACGACCTGATTGAAATCTGTTGGTAAAAGCGGTGATTTGCTTAATAATTGCTTTTTATGAGCGCCTTTTTCTTTTTCAAGAATATGTAATAGCCTTTCTTCTTTTGTCCCTTCTTTTTTTCTTTGCAGTTTTACAATTGTCTCATGACCAAACCGATATGTTTGCCCATTTGGATCAATGACCCAACCGCCACCAATTGTTTCAGCTGGTGATGGTCGGCGTAAAATAAACCGATCCCCTCGCTTCGCCACAATTGGTTCATCGAGTCTTAATTGACACAATACTTCATTTCGTTCATTTTCAACCTTATTGCGATCAAAAAAGATAATTTTACCCATTACTTCTGACGTACCAATATGGCATTTTATAGGCATTCGTTGTTTCACCTCATGATTTAATTCCTTCGTAAACATAAGCGAGACGTCGATTTGGGTTGTAACTGGAAAGTGAGTGGATGAAACGAGAACATCGCCACGTGCAACCATTCCTTTATCTGACCCGACAATATTAATAGCAGCACGTTGACCAGCAGAGGCAATATTTGCTCGCTGATGATGCACTTGGATTTGCCGTACGCGCACTGCAGTATTATTCGGCAAAATTGTTAATTGTTCCCCTTCGTGAACCATTCCTTCATAGACAGTACCTCTTACAATCTGCCCTTGTCCTTTCATTGAAAAAACTTGATCGATCGGTAAGCGAAAATCACCGCGGATATCTCTCATTGGTACTGTTTGCAACATTTGAATAATAAGTGTTTTCAACTGGTTTATTCCTGTTTTTTTCAAACTATCGACGAATACAAATGGCGCATGAGCAAATGTAGTTTCCGATAATTCCGCTCGCAAATCCTCCTGTACGATCTTTAACAACTCATCATCAACCAGATCGACTTTCGTTATTGCAACGATTCCTGTCTTAATTCCTAAAAAAGATAAAATGTCTAAGTGTTCTTTCGTTTGCGGCATCACACCTTCATCTGCTGCAACGACGAGGACTACAAGATCAATACCAGCAACTCCTGCAATCATTTGGCGAATAAACCGTTCATGCCCTGGTACATCCACAACAGAAATTTGCATCTTATCATCTTCGTATAAGCGGGCAAATCCTAATTCAATCGAAATTTGCCGTTCTTTTTCTTCCTTTAAACGATCTGTATCAATATTTGTTAATGCCTTTGTTAATGTTGTTTTCCCATGATCAATATGTCCAGCCATTCCAATCGTAAAATAACGTTTTTCCAAAATATCACCTACAACCTTGATGTACTATACTGACGAAAAAGCGATTAACCTTCACTTTCATTATCCCCGTATCCCTGTTTAAAACGTATACTCACATAGAGAGATGCAATAAACATCAAGCTGAATACGAGCCCAATCCAAATATACCCAAAGAGAAATGCTGTGATTGTAAATGCAAAGATGCCTAATATAATAATTGCTGTAAAAAATAGCATGAAAAAATAATACGATTTTTCCATTTAGAAAACCACCTATCCCGTATTTTCTATAGCGTACCACATTTTCTCTCCTTTAGGTTTTAAAATGTTTTGCCTCTTTACTGCTTCTCACTTCATCACTATATTTGCTTTCATACTTACAGCAAATTATTTCGTATCAGCCGTTCCCTCATATATATTCCTTTTATTATCTTCCTGCGTTACACTAGAAATACACATAGATTTCATGTGAAAGGGGGCTTTTTTATTGAAAATATTAAAAAAAGACCGTTTTATTACGAGCTTTTCGGCAGCACATCCTCCAGCATATACCGTTGATATTGGTGAAACATTTATCGTTGAAACTACTGATTGCTACGGTGATGCTATTACGAATGAAAATCAATTAAGAAAAGAAATAAATATTGATTATATCAATCCAGCAACAGGTCCGATTTATATTAATGATGTAAAAAAAGGGGATACCATTTGTGTTGAAATTAACCATATTACACTTGCTGACTTCGGTGTCATGGTCCTATATCCTGGTATGGGGATACTTGGAAATGAGGTAAAAACAATAGATACACGCATTTTGCCCTTAAAAAATGGTCATCTTTTTTTAAATGAGGATGTTCAGTTTCCAGTAAAACCGATGATCGGAGTAATAGGTACTGCTCCAGAAACAGGTGATGTCCTTTGTGAAACACCAGGTGATCATGGTGGAAACATGGATACAAAATATATAACGGCTGGAAATAAAGTTTTTTTGCCTGTTTTTCATGATGGCGCACTTTTAGCTTTAGGCGATCTCCATGCTGCAATGGGAGATGGCGAATTAAATGGATCAGGCGTGGAGATTGGCGGAAAAGTAACGTTGAAAATTTCACGGCTAGAACAAGAAATCATTTCCATCCCGATTGTTGAAACGATTGATTCATACAAACTGATTGCTTCTGCCGAAACGGTGGCTAAGGCATGTAAGAAAGGAGTAAAAATAGCTGTCTATCTCTTACAAAAAAAACGATCATTATCATATAATGATGCTTACCGACTCTTGAGTGCTACATGTGATTTACAAATAAGTCAAATCGTCAATCCCGCAGTAACCGTGAGAATATCAATTCCAAAAGAAATATTAATAGAACCCCTTTTTCCTTATTAAATACAAATAGGCGAGGACATATCTTCCCCGCCTATCTATATGTAGAGACAATATCCTGTCATTCAAACAATAATGCTCCGATTGCCCCCACATACGCACCAGTTGGTAAAAATACTGCTTCTAAGCCCGATTGTTTACAATCATTCATCAAGCTCGCTTTTAAGCGTTTATTCATAGCGAGCATTCCGCCTGCGAAGATGACATGCTTCAAGTCATGTTTTTCCGCTGCTTCCTTCGTCAATATTCCGATCGTTTCCGCAATGAAATGAGTAAGTGCAGTCATTTTATCTGCTGCAGAAGGATGTTCGCATAAATGAGCTTTTCCAAAATGAGCAGTAGTTATTGATAAAACATTTTCGGCCATTCCGTTCTCAAGTATATCGAGTGTTCTCTCTCCTTCTTCTGCCAGTCGTATGAGTGATTCAAGTTCCTTTTCCTTTGTTAATAAACTACCTAAGCCTATGAAGGTCCCTTCGCCAATCCCACTTGAGAAAAGTTGCTCATATGTATTTGGTTTTACTAAATGAATGGTTGTATCCGTTCCAATCAGGACAAAAAGAAGATGGTGAACCTTTTTGTTTGTTTCTTTCTTTAATAAGATAAGCTAAACCTGTACGTTCTGCTTGCATAATTGGAACATTGAAAGAAGAGTGCCTTAGCAGCTTTTGTACGTCCTCTGCCTTCCTTCCTGTTACCATCAACCTGGCATTCGGGGCAACGATCATCAACCATTGAATTGTCTCTTTTATCTTTTTTGTTAAATAAGATTTCGTATGAAGTCGCATACGTTTATCAAAATAGGCGATCCTTGTAAACGTTGTGCCGGCATCAATCCCAATTCGCGTAGGCAAAGTGTCAACCCCTTTCACTCATAAGACACATTGTTTATGAAAAATGAAATTCAGTTCTGCTCCCATTTTTAGTTGCAATTACTTCTAGTCTTGCATCTATTCGTTCCTTTAATTCAGGAACGTGAGAAATAATACCGACTAACCGACCACTGCTTTGTATATCCATGAGAGCTTCGATGGCATTTTCTAATGATTCTGGATCAAGTGTTCCAAAACCTTCATCAATAAACATCGTTTCCAATGAGACACCGCCAGCGTATTGTTGGACAACATCAGCTAAACCAAGTGCTAGTGCGAGGGAGGCTTTAAAACTTTCGCCACCTGACAGTGTTTTCACATGTCGCTTTTGCCCTGTATATTGATCAAAAATAAGTAACTCCAAGCCGCTCTGTACATTTCCTTTTGACCTGTCTGTTTTTCGTAATAACTGATAACGGCCATTTGTCATTTTTACGAGCCGTTCATTAGCTACTCTTAAGATGTCATCTAAAAATGAAGCAAGTACATAGCGTTCAAATGTTAAACGATAGGTATTTTGTCCACGAGCTATATCAGCAAGATGGCCTACTAATTGATATTGTTTTTCCACTCGTTTCATATCCTCATTTATTTCTAACATTGCTTGCTCAATTTCTTTATTACGTTTAATATAACCTAACAGTATCATTTGCTTCTCATTCAATTGTTGATACATGTTGTTCTGCTAGCTGGAAGTCATTTTGTAATTGTTCAACGTTTGGTGTCTTGACATCTTTGTGTTTATTCGCCATCGCTTGATAAAGATCAGTAACGGATCGGAGTGTTTCGCGATATTCTTGAATCTGCTCTTCTCTAACATTTTTATGTCATGGCTGGACGCTTCGCTTGCTTCATATTCTTTATAATTTGCAAACCCTCGGTCTTTCATCATCTTTTAGAAATGTTTCTGCCTGTTTGTAAGTATTTCGCCTGCTTTTTCCATTTTCTTCTTTAATTGCTTTTTCGTTGCTGTGATGGCAGAGTATTGTTCTTTCTGGCGATTAATTCATTCCGTGTCTCCTTTTTCGAATGATTCCTCGCGTTCAGCTTTTTGTTTTTCAAGCTTTTTCATTTTTTCATCGAATAACGCTATTGAACGAATGGATACAGGAATTGTTTTGGTCAATTGTTCCATCGAGAATTTCTCTATGTATTGTTCATCGAGAATTTTTCCTTCTTCACTTAATGATTCGACCGCTTGCTTTTGTTCTTGCCAGTCACTTTCTTGCTTTGCTAGTTTCTTTTTTATCAAAGACGAATGATTTAATCTCCGCTTTTTGCTCATTGACGAGTGTTGTCTAATTGTTTTTGCTCCCTTTTTCAGTTGTTGCACAACTTCATTTAAGTTTTCTAAACAGTCTATATCTAAGTACTCGGTTTTATTTCCTCATACTTGTTCCTTTAATACTTCGTTGCTTAAATGCTCGTCATTTGCTTTTGCTTGTAAATACCTATTTTCCATTTGTGCATTTCGCTTTTTCAGATATTGTTACAGCATGTTGAGCAGCTTCTAAATAAGCTCCAGCGGAATATCGTCACTCATTTAGGGTTCTGGATGGTGAACAGATCCACATACAGGGCATTTTTCATTCGTTTGTAAGGTAGTAGCCAATATGCCCCTACTTGACCAGTATGCCATTTTGTTTAAGTTCTTTTAAATGCATTTTCTTTTTTCTTCTAAGTTCAGCGATCGCTCGTTTGAGGTCTTGTTCTCTCTGCTGAAGTGTTCTCTCGACTTTATTTCTATCATCTAAATGTTGCATGTAATTTAGCTGCCTTTTGAACGGTTTGCGTCAGTTGATCTAATCTGTTTATCATTTTCAAATGATTGTAGCCTGATTTGTTCAAGTTCCTTTTGCTTCATTTGAAGTTGCACTATTCGTTTCTTCTTTATTTGCGAGTTCTTTTTGTTTGCTTATTAGTTCTTCATCTTTTTTTTTTTCTCGGCTGCTAATATATGTAACGCTTTTTCGTTTGGCAAATGAATAAATACGAGCACGCAAATGATTCATTGTCGATAAGTTCACGTACGATTGTCTCCCGTTCAGCTTCGCACTCCACTTCTGCTTGAAGACTTCCCTTCAGCCTTTTTTAGAGCCGTTTTCGTCTCTATGAACGTCTTATGTGCCTTTTCCCATTCTTGCTCATAATGATCGACGTTTTGCTTTAATCGATAACAAAGTGTTTCTTGCTGTTGGAGACATGATGCTTTCGTCGCAGCATCTACTTCCCTTTCTTTTTGGATCAAAGTCGCTTTCTGTTCTTCTAAACATAATTTTTCTTCTTTTAACTCCTCTAATTCTTCCAACTCTTCCAGCGTTTCGCTTCATCCATTTCTTTTGCTCGATCACGTTTTTCCTTCTTGATCTTTATATTCTTTTTTTAATTCTTCTAACTGTTTTTTCCATATCTGCAATTTTCTTGGTTGACAATGACATCATTGCAATTTCATAGAGGTATCAGCAGCAAGCGCAGCAGCAAGCTCTTCATTATGCAAACAAGTGATAGTTTTTGATCAATGATTTTGCTGCTTCCATTTTCGCTTTTACACTATTCTTTGGTGGATGCTTCTTCCATAGTTTTTCTTCAATAAGTTATATAACTTGTGTATGCAGTGAGCGTTGGAAAATAAGCTTTTCTTTTCCTTACTATCAGAAATAAGTAGTTACGAAATTCTCCTTGTCGGATCGTTGATATTTGGCAAAATCATTTGCGTCAAGCTGCGTCATTTATTTTTATTTTTCATCTGTTTCACGAACATATCTACACATATAACTTCCGTTCACCATTATCATTGATTATATATAGTTCCGCTTTTGCATCGTCAACTGTATAACCTTCCCCACGCGTCTTCTTCTTCTTTGTAAGGTGCTCGCCAGATGTAATAATGCTTATTTCGAAGCGGAAACTTTCAGAGTCAGACTTCTGTTGGATCATCATCACGCGCAAACTGGCTTCGCAAGCCACTCCCATCTCGGTCCTAGCCACTCGCCTTCCATAAATCGCATAACTGATCCCATCGAAGATGGTTGTTTACCGAGCGCCAGTTTTACCTGAAATAACAAACATCGTTCGATTTCCTAGTCTGCGAAAATCAATTTCCTCCCCTTCCTGCATATGGTCCACGCCTGCATGATAAGCTTCAACGGTTTCATCTTACGCTTCCTCCTCATTCACACGGTCGATCAGATGGGCAGTCATTTGTCGTTTTTCTTCCGTAGATTCACTCGTCGTCATTTCTTCGTAAGATTGCTGGAGAGAGTGCTAACTTTGATTTTTGACTTTCTTTTTCGGATTCGGACACTTTTTTCGCTTGCAAATCGACAACATCTATTTTTCTCTCCAAATGAAGAACATTTGGATATACTTGTCGTAGTTTATTGATCGGATCAATGAGTGCTCCTTCATCTAGTAAAGTGATTTTTAAATAGTCATCCATCTTTTCCGTTTCATAAAATTGAGGATCCAAAAGCTCATCCAAATAGCCAATTATTTCTCGCAAATCTCTTTTTGGTTGAAGTACTTTTTCTTCCATCGTTATTTGACCTTTTTCATCAATTTCAACAACCGATACACTTTTTCGCTGATTTACTTCAGAAAAGGAATATTTTCATCATGAACCAGCATAGTGGATCGTTTCGTGCTGAATGGCTTCTGGATGATGCAAATGGCCTAAAGCTGTATAGTGAAATGGAGAAAACACATCACTATTAACACAGCCTGCTCCTCCGACAGAAAGGATTCTTTCGGAATATGTTGTTCTTCCCCCTAACACAAAGGCATGTCCAATGAAAACATTCGGTTCATTTGGCGAAAGGTTTTTTTCAATTTCACCAACCATCCGCTCCATCGCATCTTGGTGAGAATGAATCGATTGATCATTAAAAAGTTCACGAACAATCCCTGGCTCTGCATATGGCACAAGATAAAAATTAACACCATTTAAATGGATGGGAGACAACTCTTTCGTTAATTTCCCTTGCATATAAAAATCATTTTGTCGATACCATGAAGAGCCAAAGGATAGACGTTCAGCACTATCATGATTACCTGCTATAGCTAAAATCGGCGTTTTTAATTTTACATTTATGTTAAATAACACTTCATCTAGTAACTCGACAGCTTCTGTTGGCGGTACAGAGCGATCATATAAATCACCTGCGATAATTACTGCATCAGGTTTCTCTTCCGCAACAAGTTCGATAAATTGACGCAGTACTTCACGCTGCTCTTCTGTCATATATACACCATGAACGAGCTTCCCTAAATGCCAGTCAGCTGTATGGATTATTTTCATATGTATACACCTCTCATCATACTAACTTATCTAACTTATTATAACACTAGCAATCTTTACGAGGATATCATTCCATCCTTCCTCTTAAACACCTATGAATAGAATGATACGCTGACAAAACTAGGCTGTAAATTTTCCATATATGAATATATTATAGGGCTAATGAACTATTTAAATGTTTTTTATTTAAGTATTTTTTACTATTTTTTCTCGCAAAAAAAGGAATGCCTATAAAATGAATCGAATAATGTTATATATAAATATTGAGTGAAGGAGACGAAGGAAATGGGAAAAAAAGTATTATCTATGATTATAACGGGAACAGTGTTAGGAGCCGGATTATTTTTCGGGCGAGATGACAACACCTGTAAATGCTGTCGGCAACGGACCTAACTATAACGGAAATGAAACAATCAAAACAGAGCGGTTACATACATATGATGAAATGGTTGCGTTCTTGCAAAAAGCAAATAAACAGTCTCATTTATCAGAATTAGAAGTATATGGACAATCAGTCATGGGACGCGATCTTTATATGACGAAGTTTATAAGCAATCCGAATCATCCGACTGTTTTATTTCTGACACAACAGCATGGAAATGAAGCATTATCGACAGAAGGTGCGTTAAAATTAATCCAACAGTTTAGTACGCCTAGTAAACAAGTGGAAGAGATATTAAACAAAGTGAATGTCATCATTGTTCCACGTTTAAATGTAGATGGAGCTGAAGGTGATGTTCATTTTTCCCTTGACGACTATGTTGCAGGGACACATACTCGTTATAATGCTCATGGAGTTGACTTAAACCGTGATCATCTAGATCGCGAGCAACCTGAAACAAAAGCTTTTCACGAAAATATTTTACAAAAATATGATATTGACTATTTGATCGAATTACATCATCAAGGGGCACTACAAACACTTGGCGATAGTGATCAACTTGTTTCTGGCTCCATTTTATACCCTACTAGTCCAAATGTAGACCAAGAAATTGTTGAAAAATCAAAGAAACTAGGTTCCATTGTTTACCAAAATGTAGAAAAGCATGGTTTTGGTACACTTCCAAATATAAAGGAGGAACAGCCGACACGATTGGCCGTAATGGTATTGCCACCCAATATGGAATAGCAACCCTTTTATTTGAAATGCGTGGAATGGCTGACCATTTCCGAGATGATTATGTTCTTGGACAAAAGAGCAATGGTTATTTAATCAAACAAGCAGTTATTACAATGGAATCGACATTAAAAGCAATTGCTGATGGTTCAATTCACAAAGCAGACACAAGCTTCTGGGATTCCCTTCCTGAAAGTGGAAATAAAGCAACTGAATAAAAAAGACTTCTCAATGGGTCAAAATGTAAAGTCTGACTGCCTAAAAAAGCACTAAAATAAAAAGTTCAGTTTCTATCATTTTATAGGAGCTGAACTTTTTTGATGATTGAAGAACAGATAAAATATGAAATTGGAACCTTAGCTCTCCTTGAGGAGTGAACTTTCAATAGTTGGGTGCTAAGACTGTATTTTTGCAGATAACGAAGTGAAAAGCGGGTGAATGACTGATTGCCCTTCCTATGTGTCCAAACACACACTTTCGACTTTTGTCTTACGTGAGAGTACAGCACGGCTTTTTTTACATCCAACCACCGACAGACCGTTATATATGTGATGAAAGGATGTTGAATTGTCTTCAAATTATTTTGTGTCGTTTTTGAATTGCATCTAAAAAATCGTTTTACATTTTATATCCCCAGCCATTTTATCATTTTTTCCACAGCGACGAGCTTTTTTACCAGCATAAACATTTCGAAAAGCTCCGTTATTATATTGTCTGTTTACAACATATCGATTATATAAACGCACAAAAAAAAGCCCCCTAATGTGTTCTACGTTAAAAGGCTTCTGATTAAGGTCCATGAAGGACTCCTATCATTCTTTTTTAAAAAAATATCGCATTTAATCTCTAATCAAACACTTATAAATAGCGCGGTTATGCGTTTTAATGGCGGGATTGCCTGGGAATCGAACCCAGCGGAGACGGCACGCGCCTCCGTAGGTTTTGAAGACCTCGGCTTGCACCAGCAACACACTCAATCCCATAGATATTATTACTTATTACCCATAGGCGTATATATTTCATCATAACTGAAACATTCATTTAATACAAGTATTTTATTTTCATCTAGAAATACCCGCTTTTAAAAGAAAATGCTACGACATACAAATATTCAAGGTAACATATAGCAATGTTATTTCTTTTACTTGTCAGTCGTTTTTCATATTGTCTATAATAAGAATCAAGACACTGCTTTGTAAAAGGATGTAGAGGTGAATGGAATGCTAGAAGGTTGGTTCTTATGGTTTATTCTACTTTGGGTCGTTGTTCTTATTACGTTGTTCGCTATTGGCGGTTTTTTTATGTTCCGAAAATTTTTAAAGCGACTTCCAAAAGATGATGGCAAGTCTGATATGGATTGGGAAGAGTATTATGTAAATAAAACAGCAGACTACTGGACTGAAAAAAATAAACAATTACTTGAAGATCTCGTTAGTCCTGTTCCCGAATTATTTAGAGACGTAGCGCGCCATAAAATTGCGGGGAAAATTGGAGAAATAGCTTTAAAGGACAATGCAAAGGAAATAACATTGGATCACATCATTAAAGGCTATATTATTGCAACCCCAAAAAGGGATCATAAGTTTTTAAGAAAAAGATTGGCCGAAATGAAAATAGATGTAACTCCATATGAACACTATTTTAACACATGATCATGATTTCATTTTCAGCCTTTCTTGTTATCGCAACGATAACGAGAAGGGTTTTCAATTTCCTCAACACGAACCCTCAGCTCATACAATAATAAAAGTGGATATGCTATGATAAAAATACCAATTTCAAATATAGGTAGGTGTTTGTCATTTCTAAACGTAAAATAAATCGATTTTACCTTTCTCTTTTTCCCATTATTGTCATCTGTGCTATCATTTATTTATTCATCTTCACTAACATATGAGCAACAATCACTTATACCAAAGCTACAAGTCTTATTAATCGATGAACCATTTCATAACTTCCTTACACAATTTGAAATAAAATATGCAGGAAACATTGTCAGTGTTGAAACGAAAGGATATGCTGGTTTCATTGAGTTCCTTCTGCGGAAATCCGCCCACTTTTTTATATTCTTTCTACTCGGTCTACTGACGATGCGGGCTTTATGCCGTTTCACTCATCAGATGTGATGTGAGCATTTTACTTTCTTTACTATTTATCATTATTTATGCTGCCTTAGACGAGTTTCATCAACATCTAACTGGTGGTAGAACCCCCCTATTGCAAGATGTTATCCTTGATTTTGTAGGAGGAGCAACAGCAGTTTTTATGTTGGCATGTTGGTATAAAATAAGAAAGAAGACAAACAAGCACGCATTCACTCCTTTTATGAAGTGAAAGTTACTTCAAATATTATACTTTGATTAAAGAAAGACGGGTCACTGATAAGCAAGTGCTATATAATAGAATTAGCCGATCATATGTAAAAGTTGACAATGGGTTTCATAGAAAAAGGATCATCGTTTTGGCAGAAGAACGGATGATCCCTTTTCTCTATTCTTTCCTTACGCCATTATCTTAATGAAATCCCTTCGTTTCATTTTCCTGCCCGAGCTGACTTGCCAAGCGACGGTATTCAATATACATAGCAATCCGCCATGGAACAATCATACCAAATGCTAATATCCAAAACATGCCACTTAATTGACCGAGATCAATACTTGAACTTAATATTCCCTTCCATACGATGCGAATCAATAGTAAGCCAATTAAAATAAATGGAAATGCTTTCGATCGTTTTAAATAAATTTGACTATTTTTTATTTCAAATTTTGATGTTTTTATTAATACAATGGAAAATAACATTCCAACAACAGTAGCTTCTAATATTTCTAATGGACCAACTCGGAATGTTTCAAATATAAACATCAATGCACCGGTACTCATAAATATTGGTGGTAAAATAATTTTTTTTGCATTTATTGGTCTTTTTGCTGCCTTCATCCTAATAAAAATAACCATCAATCCCATAAAAATGGCCATAATAGATGAAGCGACATACATTGACATAACCATCATCCTTATACACAATTATTCATCTATCATAAACGATTGCTTTACAAAGGGCAAAGAAAGCGTTGCCGTAGCAGATAACTATCATATATTATACTATTTTAGATGTAAAAAGACGAACAAACGACATATCTATACTATATCACCTACTTTTTATCTTATACTCTTGAATTTTAAAAACCACCCGGCTCTTGATCCGGATGGTTCTCCTTCATGAAGCATCTTTATTTTATAGAAAAATATAAATTAAAAACCAGTCCAACCACCAAAAATAGCTGTTAACCAACTCGTAATTTTCGTCATCCAATCGAAAAATAAGAAAATCCCCATCACTATCATAATAATACCACCAATCTTAACGATCTTCGTATTATGCTTTCGAATCCATTGGATTCTTCCAAGAAAGAATGACAGAATGAAAAATGGAATAGCAAAGCCTAATGTGTATGCAATCATATAAATCATTGCGGAACTAGGGTTCGTACTTGCTAATGATATTACTGCCATTAAAATAGGACCTGTACAAGGTGTCCAGCCTGCAGCAAAAGCTAAGCCTATTAAAATAGAACCGAGATAACCAGTCGGACGATTTTTAAAAGTAATTTGCTTATTTTTCATTAATGATTCTGGCTGGAACATTCCAACGACAATTAGACCAAAGATAACGATAAAAATAGCACCAATTTGTCTAATAATGTCTTGATATTCAATGAAAAAGCTTCCGATAAAAGATGTACCGAATCCTAATGCAATAAAAACAATCGAGAAACCGATTAGAAAAAAGATTGTATGAAGGATACTTCTTTTCCTAAACATTGCATTATTTTCTTTTAGTTCATCCAAGGACATCCCTGTAATATATGAGATGAATGCAGGATATAGTGGCAAAGAACATGGAGAAATAAAACTGAGAAATCCTGCACCAAATGCAAATAATATATTTATATCGGCCATTGTTAACACTCCTTCTGCTTCACTTTTTATCCATTCTATCAAACATTTGTCCAGAAATTGAGAAATTAAACTTATGAAACTTTTGTGTCCATTCAAATGACAAAAAAATGACAAAATTCTTATGCCCAAATGATGAAAATACGGGTAAAATGAATAATAACAAAGTAGAAAGTATTTCTTTTGAATCTTTGTAATATATTGGTTATAATACAAACGTATGTATTCACATGAAATGCTATCGTAGTTTTTATCTTCTTCATTCTATGTTTTCCGTCTTTACTATATGGGAAAGTAAATAAAAGAAACGGAAAATCAAAAGTTAATGAAGAATGGTGACATATGTAAGACATTTTATTAATCAATTTAAAATGAAGGGATAAGTAACAGTGGCAAACAAAGAACTATTAATAAAACAAATTGAGCGTAAGAGGATCGAACTCATTGAAGCAGTTAGTGATCAAGGTATTAATTCGCCAATCGCAATTAAACATAGTCAAGAGTTAGATTATTTATTAAACTTATATAATCGAGAATTAATATTTAAGTTAGCGTAAATGTATACAGGTAATGAATACGATTCATTCTTTTACTGCCTTTGAAACGGCTTACCTAAATGTCATCATCTTCCATTCGGTAAGCCTATTTTGTCAATCCCATCCCGATAGTCAATCACCAATAAACTTCTTTTTTATGTAGAAGAAGAAGAAATTAGGTAATCTCACTAGTGCACATTTATTGAACGATAAAAACGGACGAATGAATCGTCCGTTTTTTTATCTTATTTCATCTGCTTATTCATTGCATTCATCATTTGATTAATTTTCTTCTTCGATGGTTTCATTCCCATTTGCATCATCATTATTTTCAACATTTGTTCATTAATAGGCGGGTTTTTCTTTAAATAGTCCATCATATATTTACGCGCAATAAAAAATCCTAGTGCAACACCAGCAATCAACGCGAGGACTCCCACTAGAATGTACGTCCACATACTATTTCCTCCTTCATGTTGTCTACTTTACAGTGTACTAAAAACTATTTCATTATACAATATTTTCTACTAGATTTATCTCGTTTTAGAGAATATATCTTATCGCAGAGAAAATTTTCGCTGCATCTTGAGGTCTATCACGGACACAAATGTCATAAAGCTATAGGAGCTGAGAGAAACACTCAAATATATCTTTGCTCTCTAATCGGCTTTAGCCATCCATATCTTTTATTTTTTAAATCAATGGCTAGCAAACGACCTTCTGCTTGTCTTAATACTTCGAAAAGAGCTAGCTCTGCATCGAAATTTCCCCAAGCTTTTAAAAAGAGAAAGTCTTCTTTAATGCTTAGTTCTACACCGCTATCTACTGTATTCATCTCAAGACGAAACTGATTTCCATTCATATAAAAATCATTACGCTTATTAAAACATCGGGAAAGCAATCGTTGGATATGTAAGGTTGGTACGGGCTTTGTAATATAATCGATTTGCTTTTTAATGATGTCTACTAAATTTCCTGAGACCGTATTGTAATCAACAAATAACTGATAAAACATTTTTTCTCTGCCATAATAATAATCAGCGAACTTTTCTTCGATCGAATAAATATAATATTTACGCATGAATGTAACCCCCCGTATGACCTCTTTTTATATTATAAACAAAAAGGTAAGGGAGATGTTGTCTAATTCTGCAAAAAATACACATTATTTTTGTCGAAGATAGAGGTTATTTGAGATTATCCTTTTCAGATTACTTCTTAATGGATTAAATGGGATCTTTTTCAAGTCAGTAAGCGTATAAAGACACTCTGATCAGCAGACCAGAGTGTCATGAAAGATGAAACATTACTTCTTCTCAACTAATTCTTTTACTTTTTTTATGATATTTTCAACAGTAAATCCATACTCTTTAATAATTTTCTCCCCTGGAGCAGATGCACCGAAGCGATCGATAGCCAAAATCTCTCCCTCATTACCAATATAACGGTGCCAACCAAGAGAGGAGCCCATTTCAATAGCGAGTCGTTTCTTAAGAGCAGATGGAATAACTGCTTCTTTATATTCTTCTGACTGCTCCTCAAAACGATCCCAAGAAGGCATACTTACTACTGTTACATCAATTTCCTCATTTGCAAGCGCTTTTTGCGCCTCAACCGCAAGATTTACTTCAGAACCAGTTGCTAGTAGTAAAGCATCTGCTACTTCTTTTTTAGCACGTGATACAACATACGCACCTTTGTCCACACCATCTTTCGCTAATTGAGCCGT
Source organism: uncultured Bacillaceae bacterium (assembly GCA_963748745.1). GTDB lineage: Bacteria > Bacillota > Bacilli > Bacillales > Bacillaceae_C > CAVVKR01. Next base: position 32,675 of record CAVVKR010000018.1, read on the forward strand.
TGATGAAAGGGTTGGAAGCCCTTGTCTTGATAATACTAAAACGGTTGGTTTATTCGTCGCTGTCATTGCCACACGCCAGGCAGCAGCTGTTTCATTTCCATCAGCTGGACGAATAACAGATAAGTTTGGCATAGCACGGAATGCTGCAAGTTGTTCAATTGGTTCATGTGTAGGTCCATCTTCTCCAACCGCTATACTGTCATGTGTAAACACAAATGTTACTGGGATTTCCATCAATGCTGCCAGACGGATGGCTGGACGCAAGTAGTCTGAGAACACGAAGAATGTACCACCATATACTTTTAGACCACCGTGAAGCATCATCCCATTTAAAGCGGCACCCATTGCAAATTCACGAACCCCAAACCATATATTACGGCCTTCATATGAAGTTGCTGTGAAATCTTTCTCCTCTTTAATCATCGTTTTATTCGAACTAGCAAGGTCAGCAGAACCACCTAAAAAGTTAGGCACACGCTTTGCAATCGCATTCAATGTTTCACCGCCTGAGGCACGACTTGCTAGTGTATCACCTTCTTTATAAACAGGTATATCTGCATCCCAATCAGCAGGTAGCTCTCCTTTGATTGCAAGCGCTAATTGGGTAGCTAACTGTGGATACTTTTCTTTATACTCCGCAAATAGTCTATTCCATTCTGCTTCTTGATTAGTCCCTTTCTTTTTCACTGTATCATGAAAACGGTCATATACTTCTTCTGGGACATGGAAGTCTTCTTCAAAAGTCCATTTATAAAATTCTTTCGTTAGCTTTCTTTCATCTTCTCCAAGTGGTGCACCATGAGAAGCAGAATTTCCGGATTTATTAGGTGAACCGTAACCAATGATTGTTTTTACTTCGATTAATGTTGGACGTTCTTTATCGTTTTTTGCTTCCTCCATAGCATTGGCAATCTGATTTAAGTCGTTTCCATCTTCAACTCGAATATATTGCCAACCATATGATTTAAAGCGACCTTCAACACTTTCAGTAAAAGCGCGATCTAAATCACCATCTAAAGAAATATCATTAGAATCGTAAAGAACAATGAGACGACCTAATTTTAAGTGCGCTGCTAAAGAGGCTGCTTCGGAAGCAACACCTTCCATTAAATCGCCGTCACCGCATAAACTATATGTATAATGATCAATGATCTCATAATCATCCTTATTGTATACTGCTGCTAAATGGCGCTCTGCCATAGCCATCCCGACAGCCATCGCAATTCCTTGTCCTAAAGGACCAGTCGTTGCCTCTACTCCTGGAGTATGTCCAAATTCAGGGTGTCCCGGTGTCTTACTACCCCATTGACGGAAATTTTTAATATCATCCATCGTCACGTCATAACCTGATAAATGTAATAAACTATATAATAGCATCGAGCCATGACCTGCAGATAATACGAAGCGATCACGGTTAAACCAAGTAGGATTACTCGGGTTATGATTCATAAATCTTGTCCAAAGCGTATATGCCATCGGGGCAGCTCCCATCGGAAGTCCTGGATGACCAGATTTCGCCTTTTCTATTGCATCAATTGACAATGTTCGAATAGTGTTAATTGCCAGTTGGTCTGTTTGATCAAACAACTTCAACATCCTCTCTATCTTTTATGACATAACTACCTTCATTTTAATCGCCTTTCAACTGTAAAACAACCTGAACAAAGATTATTTCAACTAAAATGTAGTATATGTACTGTTGTTGACATAGATTAATGGTTTTTTTTTCCATTTTTTGCGTTGCGTAGTTTATTTGGTGTCACATCTTCCCCGCTTGGATCAACAATGCGAACATTTTCGATCGTTTTTTTCATTGATGCGCGAAAAGCTCGTAAATATTCACCGCGCAAACGTGACTGTTCCTTTGCCTCGGCATTCGTTAAACCTACTTCTTTTGCCTTTTTGGCTAGTTGATTAATTCTCGTTAATTTCTTTTTAGGAAGCATTCATAAACTCCTTTACTAAAATGATATGACTTGTTATAGTGTATAAAAAGTAGCAAGCTTAGCAAAATAAAACAATGTTTTGAACCGATCGTTTTTGTAAAAAACATGTGCACGTCCTTTTAAATAGTACCGTCATGTTACTAAAGAATTGTCTGCTTTTCAAGTGATCTAGCATATATGAACATGGTTGCTTTCCTCACTAGACAACCAATCAACTTCTATTAGTCCAACGCAATCTTCCCTTTCATCTAAAAGCATTTGCTTCATTTGCTTCATAAGACGTTTGCAAATACATTTGACGCGAAAACAAAAAACGAATAAACATGTAGAAAAAACATTAAGAAGAGAGGTGATATGTCATATCTTCAGAAGCTCTTCGTATATTATTATAAAGTTTATAAAGGCTACCGAGCTTCCTTTTTTATCATTTATAAATAACCGAATTCATTCGAATGGGATGATAACATGGAAAAAATATTTATTTTTACTAACATACTGTTCAGCGGAGGATGTCAAACTATCAATAATAAATTAGCTGAACAAAGTAAAAATAGCGGATTTTACAAAGATAGATGTTTATGACCATAAAGATAATAGTCAATTCTTTGATCAAAAAGAGGAAGTTGATATTTTCAAAGAAACTTTCAAGTACGGAAAAAGAAAAAAATACAAAACTAACAAGTTCGATTACAATATTGCATTCGTTCTTGTTGATCAAACTGAACGAATATGACACATAACTAAAAATGAAGATAATGAACTTTTCTTAAAATATGTAGGAGATAGTCCAGATAGGTATGTTATTGCAGAAAAACATGCTAAAAAGTTAGTTGAACTTATTTTTGAATTACATTTGCAAATAAGCTGATGCTATAGATGTATACATGGATACAGAAAAGGAAAAATGAAACAGGTGTAGTATTTATTTTGTTTATATCACTAACTGCTAGCTTTTATCTACATCGTTTTAGATAAAATAATCTTTCTATACTCATATAAAATAAAGCAGAGGCCTATGAATTCCTCCGCTTTTGTTTACGATTACATTCAGTTTTTGCTTATTTCAGGAATATCAGATGTACATTGTGAGCATTTAGTAGCCTCAATTGGTATTTCTGATAGACAAAAAGGACATTCCTTCGTAGTTGCTTCTTTTTCCGGTACAATTTTATTTACTTGTTTAATAATAATAAAGATGACAAAAGAGATAATGAAAAAGTTGAGCAATTGGTTAATAAACAAGCCATAATTCAGTGTAGCTACACCCGACTCTTTTGCAGCAGCCAATGTTTCATAATGATTGTTATTTGATAGATTAATAAACAAATTACTAAAGTCCATATCTCCAATGATTAGCCCTATCGGAGGCATAATAATATCCTCTACTAGAGAGTTTACAATCCCAGTAAAAGCAGCCCCAATGATAATCCCTATAGCTAATTCAAGTACGTTTCCGCGTGCTATAAAATCTTTAAATTCTTTTAACATGGATAAAAGCCTCCGTTTAAAATGGATTATTTTATTATTTTAACGGAAGGCTTTTAAAAAATCTATTACTCAAAAAAATATTTTCTATTGCTTCTTTCTATTTTGAGAAACATACTCTTGATATCTTCGATGAACAGTTGCCTTTGAAATGTCATAGCCAAATCCACGTAAAGTCGCCGCGATTTCTTCAAATGTCAATTTATTTTGTCGTAAACGAACGATGTCGGCAAGTGGAACTTCCTTTCTTTCTCTTCCATGCCGATTACCTGCATTTTTTAAATTTTTTTCAGGACGAAATCCTTTTTCAATCGCTCTTTTCATTCCCCTTTTTATTTTTAAATTGTGAATTTTTCGTTGATACTCTTCAACAATACTTACGATATTCAAGACCATTGAGTCTGCTTCTGACAGTTGTATTTCACCATTATTTGCAATCGTGTATACTTGTACATCTTCTTTTAAAAGACAATGTAATAGCGCCATTTTCGCATTTCCGCGACCAAGTCGCGTTTCATCTTGTACGATAACAGCATCGATTGATTTCTCTTTAATTAAAGCTAACATGTCTAAGACGCCAGGGCGTTCCAGATCATAACCACTTGCCTTATCTTTCACAACCTGTTCCACTGTAAATCCCAATCGGTTTGCATACGCAATCAGTTCTTCCTCTTGTCGAATGAGGGATGTTTCTTGCGTATCCTTCTTTGTACTTACACGACAATAAACAATTGCTTTCATCGATGTTCAACTCACTTTGACTTTATTGCTAATTGTTTGTCTACATTCGTTTTAATTTTTTGTTCTTTTATAGGTATGATAATTTCCTGACCTGCTTGCACATTCAAATCAAGTAATTCATTTTCCTTTTGTACCCATGAAATAAAATGATCTGTTGACATTTTATGTTCTTCTGCATACGTATTTGCTAATGTCCAAAGATTATCTCCTTCTTCTAATATAATAGGTTGAAATGACTCGGAAGAATTTTTTTCAAGATAAAGGATGACATATAATCCAAGCAAAAAGGTAAAGACTATGAAAATAATAACATAAGAATATTTTCTCCATAAAGTAACCATAAAAAAATCCTCCTACCGAATATTTGTTCGCATTTCTTTAAAAGTAGTATATACGAACACTTGTTTGTTGTCAATGCATTTTCGAACTTATGTTTGTATAACCTTTTTGTGCATGCTATAATGAAAAAAATGACTGGAGCTTAAAAAAAGAGGTGAAATAAGTGAAACTTTCAAAAAGGCAACAAGATATATTAGATTTCATTAAAATGGAAGTGAAAACAAAGGGCTATCCACCATCCGTACGTGAAATTGGTGAAGCGGTTGGGTTAGCTTCTAGTTCTACTGTCCATGGACACTTATCCCGTCTTGAAAAAAAAGGCCTCATTAGACGCGATCCTACCAAACCAAGAGCAATTGAAATACTGGATATTCACGAAAATTCAATACCTAAACAAGCTGTTGTTAATGTTCCGTTAGTAGGTAAAGTAACTGCTGGAGTTCCCATTACGGCAGTCGAAAATATAGAAGAGTACCTCCCTATCCCAGAACAAATGGCTAGTGGCGAAGAGCGTAATCTGTTTATGCTCGAAATTATGGGAGATAGTATGATCGATGCAGGAATTTTGGATGGCGATTATGTCGTTGTTCGCCAACAGCAAACTGCCAATAACGGAGAGATCGTTGTTGCAATGACCGAAGAGGAAGAAGCAACATGTAAACGTTTTTTTAAAGAAAAAAACTATTTCCGCTTACAACCCGAAAATGAAACGATGAGTCCTATTATCATTGATCAAGTAACTATTCTTGGAAAGGTAATTGGTGTTTACAGATATATTCAATCATATTGAACTAGTATCATGAATAACTTGTTCATCTACACACTCCGATACAATTTCACTCAGTGTAGGGATTTTGTAATCCCTACACTGAATATTAGTAGCTCAATATGGCACAATCTGCTAGCTTCCCTATCTATCATAATCTATCATATGTTCCCTTTCATCGTTTTATGAAAAGTAATTGCTCCTCGGCCACTGCCGACAGGATAGTTATTGTAATTAACGTAGTAAATGCCCTTTCACCCCATAAAAAATAATCCCTCCTATGTTCCAAACACAGAAGGGATATGACCACTTATATATGTATACGAACTTCCTCAGATGCTTCTCTATTCATATGATCAAGACTATTACATCCTATTTTCCATCTAAACTTGTATTCTTTTGGTAGATATACTAAAAAATAAGATAGATATATATCAATAGATTTCTAAGCAGGCAACGCATGATAAGTTTCTCAGGAAGCTTTATCGGTATTTTTAACAGCTTTTCTCGAAAGTGTAATTGGGGAGAAAATGAGAGCTGCCATTAAGAATAATCCCAAGTATCCAATGAGTCGATAAAAGAATGTTACAAGCTTTGTAAACCCTGCAAAACTTGCGACAAAGGCAACAGTTACTATGACAAATACAAACAAATTGAATGTCTTCGTTTTCGGATCAAAAAAACGTGCGACAAAAGCATAAAACATACTGACTGCTGTATTGAAAATCATTCCGAATAATATAATCGACATAAAAATAGCAAGTACTGGTGAAATATCATTCACAATTTTCAACATAGGCATATCAAAAGTGGCAACTTTGTCAACCTTTGCGAAGATAGCCAAGTGACTAAGAACGATGAGAATACCGATGCCTAGTCCTCCGAAAAGACCGCCGAGCGCTGCTACTCTCTCATTTTCTTCCGCTCCACCCATAACGATCGCCATTGCAGCACCAACTGCAATATTAAAGGAGACATAGTTCACCGCTGAAATAAACCAATGAGGCAAGGCTGAATCCTGCTCTTGGGCAATAAGATGGAGTTCTGCAAATGACATTTCCATTGTAAGCAAGCTATATAAACTAATAAGAATGATCGCAATTAAAAGGAATGGGGTGATGCTACCTATAACTGCAATTACACTTTGAACATTCATCATCACCGTCAATATAATCAAAATGGACATAAGCAAACTTCCGATGAACGGTGGCAAGCCAAATTGTTGATGTAGAATGGAGCCGGCTCCAGCAATCATCACAACCCCTACACTAAAAAGTGTAAAAATAATTACATAGTCAACGACAACACCAAGATAGCGACCACTTATTTTATAAATAACTTCTTTATGAGAAGTTGTCCGCATCTGACTTCCTAGCTTTGTAAGTGTCATACCGAGATAAGCGAATAATGCCGTTGCAATTATAGCTGCTAAAGTTCCGAAGTGACCGAAACTAGTAAAGTATTGTAAAACTTCTTGTCCCGAAGCAAATCCTGCACCGATGATAACACCGATGAAGGCGCTTCCTATTTTTAATATTCTTTTCATAGTATCCTCCAAATATCTATCACTACTATTATAAATTATTTTCCATTCTTATCATCTCTTCTATAGGCATCTGCCTCTCTTTCTCATTATCATATAATACCTGTTTGAACTTTATTCCTTCATCGATCGACATAAGACCGCCCACGTGTATGTTTTTTACTTATGCAGCTAGTTCCCATTAGCATTCCAAAATGCCTCAATGGTATATGAAATAAATGAACATAAAAAGCAGGTAGATCTATACCCCTGCTTTTTTATGGAACGATACGTTCATATTCTACTTTTGCATAAATGTATCAGGCATAACAACTCCAACCACTTCCCCTTTGGCACAAAGCGTATTTCCCGCAAATACTTCTGTGTTTACTTTCCATCTTTTCGGATGAATCTCTTCAATAGTGCCAAGAGCTTTTAATGAGACATCAAGTGGCGTCGGTTTAATAAAGTCTACCTTTAACGATGCTGTTACAAAACGCGGTGGGGTTACACCATCACCTGGTTCATGTCCATTTTTTCGATGCAATGCTAAAGATGCAGATCCTGTACCATGACAATCTATCAGCGAAGCGATTAAACCGCCATACACAAAGCCAGGTAATGCCGTATATTTAGGTTCTGGCTTATAGATCGTTATCGTTTGCTCCCCTTGCCAACCAGTACGGAAATGATTCCCACTTTTATGTAACCTCCCACAGCCATAACACCAGGAAAAATCATCAGGATACTCATCTTGAATAGCTTTTTGGACTTCTTCCATCCTCCGTTCCCCCTTTTTACATTTTATTTCATATACTATTATACCATAGACAGAATTTACTGAACTATCTTTCTGAATGAATATTTAAATATTTGTCCACTTGCCCCACTTGATAATTGAATGATGAGTGATCTATTGATATACTATTTAAAATATTATCTATTTTAAAATGGTTGTGTAAAATCCAGAGGAGTGATTGTATGGAATATGTGTCATACAGAAAAGATGAAAGCATTGCATATATTACGCTAAAAAATCCAAAAGAACTGAACGCATTATCATTAAAGTTAATACAAGAATTAGATCAGCTGTTACAAAATATTGCTGAAAGAGAAAGTGAAAAAGTAATTATTATTGAAGGTTCTAAAAAATCATTTAGTGCTGGTCATAGTTTAAAAGAAGTACAAACGAAAACAGAGCATGAAGTATTAGCTCTCTTTCAAACATGCCAACATTTAATGAGAACAATAAGAGAAATCCCTCAACTAGTTATTTCTAAAGTGGAAGGCGTAGCTGTTGCTGCTGGATGTCAACTAGTGGCAATTAGTGATATGGCGATCGCAAGTGAAGAAGCTCGATTCGGAACCCCTGGTATTAACAGCGGGTTGTTCTGTAGTACACCTGGTGTGTTTTTAAGTCGCAATATTGGAAGAAAAAAGGCAGTAGAATTATTATTCACTGGTAATTTAATTTCAGCACAAGAAGCATTACAATACGGATTGATTAATAAAGTTGTCCCATCAGAAAAGTTAGAGGAAGAGACTGACAAGTTAGCAAGAGATGTCGCAAAGCAAAGCTTAAATATTGTTGGGTTAGGGAAAAGACAATTTTATCAACAAATCAATATGCAAGATTTTCAAGCTTTAAATTATGCGACAGAAGTGATTTCTTTAAATAGTAAACACCCTGATGCTATAGAAGGTATTCAGGCTTTTTTTGAAAAAAGAACCCCTGTCTGGAATGATCAACCACAATCAAATAAAACATTGTAAATAGACGACAAGAAATAAATCAATAGATGTACAGAAACCTTTTTGAAGAGTGTTCATCAACAGGAACTCTTCATTTTTTATTTTCGCATAGGTAGCAGTTGATTGTCACAACTTCTCTACTAACTTATATTTAATGCTCTTCATTTCTATCATTTTTTCACCAATAATGAAAAATGATGGTCTTTTTGTCAAAAAAACCTATAAAATAATATTTCCAAAAAAGTCATTTTTGAAAATATATTGACATATTCGTGAACTGTTTGCTATAGTTAATGCCATTAAAGCTTCTGTGAAAAAGAATCATATTTGCTACTGTCAAATCTATCAGACTTTGTTCAAGAAGCAGAGCAACACGTAGATTTTGAGCCAGTATACTAGAAGGAAATTTCCATATCTCTTGATGAAGGTATGTCGTTTCCTTAAAGTAGCTGGCTTTTTTTGTCTGTGTTGCATTTTCATCATTAAGGAGGGGTTCAAATGGAAACATTACAAACAAAAAAGAAAACAAAAACAGAAGAACTTCAAGAGCGACGTGAGAAAGCAGTTGCGAGAGGTCCTTATCATGTAACTGGACTTTATGTCGATTCTGCAAAAGGAGCAATCATTAAAGATGTTGAAGGAAAGGAATATATCGATTTTGCAGGTGGAATAGGTATTCAAAACATTGGTCATAATCACCCTAAATTAGTAAAAGCGGTACAGGAGCAAGTGTCGAAATTTATCCATACATGCTTCCATGTCGCTCCTTATGAGAGTTACGTAGAATTGGCAGAACGATTAAATGAAATCACACCGGGCGAGTTTGATAAGAAAACAATGTTTGTTAATAGTGGTTCGGAAGCGGTTGAAAACGCTATTAAGATGGCACGTAAATATACGGGAAAGTCTGGAATTATTGTTTTTGAACGCGCCTACCATGGCAGAACGCTTTTAACAATGAATTTAACGAGCAAAGTAATGCCATATAAAAAGGGATTTGGTCCGTTTACAAATGAAGTTCATCGCCTCCCTTACCCATACTATTACCGAAGTGAATCTCATTTAAACAAAGATGAAATAGATGATTTCATTTTAAAGAAAGTAAAAGATTTCTTTATTTCTGAAGCTTCACCTGAAGATATTGGCGCGGTAGTCATTGAACCGGTTCAAGGTGAAGGAGGATTTGTCGTTCCATCCGCACGCTTTATGCAAGGTTTGAAAAAAATATGTGAGGAAAATAATATTGTCTTTATTGCAGATGAAATTCAAACTGGATTTTGTCGTACAGGTAAAATGTTTGCCGTGGAGCATTTCGGTATAGAACCAGATTTGATCACAATGTCTAAATCACTTGCAGGCGGTATGCCACTAAGCGCAGTAACAGGCCGTGCAGAAATAGTAGATGCACCTGAAGTTGGCCAAATAGGTGGAACATTCGCAGGAAGCCCTGTTTCATGTGCTGCAGGACTGGCTGTCTTAGACATCATTAAAGAAGAGCATTTAGTAGAAAGAAGTGCATGGATGGGAGAGAAAATCCAATCGCAATTTCACGAATGGAAAGATAAGTATGAAGTTATTGGCGATGTCCGTGGTCTTGGCCCAATGTGTGCAATTGAACTTGTCACTGACCGTGAAACAAAAGAACCAGCGACAACATTAACAGCTAATATAGTTCATGCCTCTTGGCAGCAAGGACTAATTTCATTGAGTGCCGGTTTATATTCAAACGTACTTCGTTTCTTACCACCAGTCACGATGGATGAAGAAACACTTGATAAAGGGCTGGCTATCTTAGAACGAGTCATAAAAGAAGAAGTAGAGAAAATGTAATAAAACTGGGAGGAGTATGACATGAGTAAAAGCTATTTAAATTATATTGGCGGGAACTGGACAAAATCCATGTCTGGTCAGCAGTATGAACGCTTCAATCCAGCTAATCCTTCAGAAAGTGTTGGTATGACAGAAAATTCAACAAAGGATGATGGAAATGAAGCAGTGGCTGCAGCAGTATCAGCTTCTGCCTCCTGGAAAGCAACCTCTTCTATTGCACGCGGTGAGCTTTTACAAAAAGCAGCGGACATTTTAGAACAGCGAGCAGACGATATTGCTAAAACAGCTACACAAGAAATGGGCAAACGATTTGCTGAAACAAAAGGGGAAGCAATACGTGGTGCAACCATTTTAAGATATTATGCACAAGAAGGATATCGTAAAACAGGTGAAGTACTTCCATCTGCAAACACAGGAAGTACGTTGTTGGCAGTTCGTGTTCCAGTTGGCGTTGTAGCTGCTATTACACCGTGGAACTTCCCGATTGCAATTCCAATTTGGAAGTTGGCACCAGCCCTACTATATGGCAACACAGTAGTATGGAAGCCTTCACAAGAAACAGGAATTACCGCAACAAAAATAGCTCAAGTATTTGCAGATGCAGGACTACCAGCAGGTGTTTTAAATCTCGTGAATGGAAGCGGTTCCGCCATCGGTGATGCACTAACAACTCATGATGATGTGGATGCTATTACATTTACTGGCTCAAATGCTGTCGGCCAAATAATCGCTCAAAAAGCAACCGCATTCGGAAAGAAATTTCAACTAGAACTTGGTGGAAAGAACCCAGCAGTTGTGTTAGCGGATGCTAATCTTGACTTGGCTGCTCGTTTAGTAGTTGACGGAGCAATGAAACAAACAGGCCAACGTTGTACTGCTACAAGTCGAACATACGTAGAGGCATCTGTTTATGATAAATTTATTGAAAAAGTGATACATTACGCAAAACAAATAAAAGTAGGTGACGGTTTAAACGATGACGTAACGATGGGTCCTGTTGCATCTAAAAAACAATTTAACACTGTAACAGAATATATAAAAAAAGGCAGAGATGAAGGAGCCACTCTATTATATGGAGGAAACACCAATCGTATAAACGGTGGATACTTTATCGAACCGACAATCTTCGGCGATGTAACACATAATATGGCGATTGTAAAAGAAGAAATTTTTGGCCCTGTCATTGCCATTATGAAAGTAGCAGACTATGAGGAAGCACTGACAAGAGCAAATGATACGATCTATGGACTAAGTGCTGCTATTTTTACGGAAAGTCTCGAAAAAGCATTTCATTTTATGGAACATAGTGATGTAGGTATGGTGCAAATAAATGGCGAGACTGGTGGAGCAGAACCTCAAGCACCATTTGGCGGAATAAAGGCATCAGGTTCAGGTCCAAAAGAACAAGGTCAAGCTGCGGCAGAGTTTTTCACCGACTATAAAACAATTACGATTAATCCATTTGCAAAATAATTGATTCGGCGGAAAGATGTATACCCTTTCCGCCTTCTTAAGTAAAAAAGAGAAAACGGTTACAAAGGGGAGATTTATTTACATGCAGCAAGATCAGAACATGCAAAAAGTATTAACGCGATTAGATGTATTATTTTTAGCATTCGGAGCGATGATCGGCTGGGGATGGGTTGTCTTATCCGGAACTTGGGTGATAGAAGCGGGTACAATAGGCGCAATGATCGCTTTTATCATTGGCGGTGTGCTCGTTATTTTTGTCGGATTAACGTATGCAGAGCTAGCTTCTGCTATGCCTACAACTGGCGGTGCGCTCGTCTATGTACTAAGAGGTGTAGGACCGCGAACAGCTTTTATCGCATCATGGGCGCTCGCCCTTGGGTATATATCTGTAGTGGCATTTGAAGCAGTCGCCCTCCCGACTGTTATTGAATATATTTTTCCAAATTATAAAATTGGCTATATGTATACAGTGAATAATTATGAAATATTTGCCTCGTGGGCACTTGTCGGGATGATCGGATCTATTTTTGTGACAGTTGTAAACTATAAAGGTGTGAAATTTGCTGCCTTTTTACAAATGGTGCTTACGATAATTATAACGATCATCGGTCTGTTGCTCATTTTTGGTGCTTCTTTTAATGGAAGTATAACAAATGCTGATCCATTTTTTGTTAATGGCTGGTCGGGGATTATTACGATTGCAATCATGACTCCTTTCATGTTTGTTGGTTTCGATGTGATACCACAAACTGCGGAAGAAATGAATGTTCCCCCGAAATCAATCGGTCGTATTTTAATCGTTTCAGTTGGATTTTCAGTGATCTGGTATATTGCAATTATTTTTGCTGTCGGATTAGGATTAGATGAAAATACGTTAATCAATTCTATACTTCCTACCGCTGATGCAATGGCAGCAGTATTTGGTAACGATATTTTTGCCATTATTTTAATTCTTGGTGGTATAGCCGGAATAATAACAAGCTGGAATGCCTTCATAATTGGCGGCAGTCGTATTTTATATGCGATGGCAGAACGAAAAATGATCCCAGCTTGGTTTGGTAAAATTCATCCAATTCATGGGACCCCTACCAACGCTATTCTTTTCATTGGCCTATTATCAACTCTCAGTCCGTTACTAGGACGGCCGATGCTCGTCTGGCTTGTGGATGCGGGCGGTTTGGCGATTGTCATCGCTTATTTGCTTGTCGCCTATGCTTTTGTAAAATTACGAAAAGCAGAACCTGAAATGATTCGTCCTTTTCGTGCAGGGCAATCAAACATTATTGGGTGGATTGCGATCATTCTCAGCATCTTCTTTGTCTTATTATACCTTCCTAACATGCCGGCAGCCTTAGTCTGGCCATATGAATGGATGATGTTTGCAAGTTGGTGGGCCATCGGATTCATCCTCATGTTTATAATGAGAAAATACTATGCAAGTGAGAAAATGCTTTATCACAATAAAAACAACAATCAGAAAAGAGAGGAAATAATTAGTTGAACAGATTTGGATCCAATGTATAAGGAATTGGATCCAATTTTAATTATTTATATCATAAAATTACGGTTGAATGGCTATTTTATGTATGATAAACTTTAAATTGTATCCAAAGTGAATAGAGGTGGATATTTCTTTGAAAAAGAAGATAGATACAAACGAATCAACGGTCGTCAAGAGAGTAACCAAACATCTTAGACAAGCTATTTTAGATGGGACATTAAAAAAAGGAGAGCGAATCATTCAAGAAGAATGGGCTGATCGCTTACATGTTAGTCGCATGCCAATTCGCGGGGCGCTCACCCAACTCCAAATGGAAGGTTTAGTAGAAATAATCCCACATAAAGGAGCTGTTGCCACGCCAATCACGCAGAATGATATTGAAGAAATTTATTACACCCGTGCGATGCTAGAGGGATTAGCCGTTGAAAAATCACTTCCTTTTCTATCGTCAGAAAAGAAAAAATATTTAGAAGAGATATTACTCCAAATGGAAACACTTCAACTATCAGATGAGACAAATGATGAATACATTCAGCTAAACGCACTATTCCACCAAACACTTAGAAGCGGTTGCCCGTGGCCACGCGTACTAAAAATGGTGGAAACGCTTGGCATTTCACCGATAGCACCTAACTTATTAATTGATTATTATCAAGAAACACAGCGCGAACATCGACTTATTTATGAATCAGTGTTACGTGGTGATCCAGCGGAACTTAGAGCAGCAATCGAATATCACCTTTTTCGAACAAAAAATAATTTAATTGAACACATGGAACGATTGAAAAAAACAAGACCAACATCATAAAGGAGACTGAAAAATGTATGATTTTGCAATTGTTGGTGGGGGCATTGTAGGTCTATCTACTGGAGTCGCTTTATACGAGCGTTTTCCGAATGCAAAAATCGCTGTTATCGAAAAAGAAAATGAAGTTGCTATGCACCAAACAGGACATAATAGCGGTGTAATCCACTCAGGTATCTATTATAAACCCGGAAGTTTTAAGGCTCGATTCGCCAAACAAGGTAGTAAATCGTTGACAGCATTTTGCCAAAAGCATGGTATTGAGCACGATATTTGTGGAAAAGTGATCGTTGCAACTAAAGAGGAGGAATTACCTCTTCTCCACAACTTATATGAACGTGGCTTAGAAAATAAACTAGCGATTAAAAAAATTGATGCCGATGAATTAAAAGAAATTGAACCACACGTAGCTGGGCTAGCTGCCATTCGTGTCCCACAAGCAGGCATTGTCAACTATCGTCAAGTGAGTGAGAAGTTTGCTGAAATAATCCAGCATCATGGTGGTGACATTCTTTTCAATACAGAAGTTAAAAACATGCATGAGGAAGTTGAGATGGTTCAAGTCGAAACAAATCGTACAACGCTAAAGGCACGAATAGCGATTAACTGTGGAGGTCTTCATAGTGATCGTATTGCCTTAGCAACTGGATATAAAACAGACATGAAAATTGTACCATTTCGCGGTGAGTATTTTAAACTAAAGCCAGAAAAGCGTCATCTTGTAAAACATTTGATCTATCCCGTACCTAATCCGAAATTTCCATTTCTTGGCGTCCACTTCACACGTATGGTTGGTGGAGATGTAGAAGCGGGTCCAAATGCGGTACTTGGATTTAAACGAGAAGGTTATAAAAAAAGTGATTTCAATGCCCGCGATTTAGCAGAAACACTTACCTACGGTGGCTTTTGGAAGCTGGCGAGCAAATTTATGAAAGAAGGAATAGAGGAGTATATTCGCTCCTTCAGCAAGGCCCAATTTACAAAGAGTCTTCAAGCTTTAATCCCTGAGGTACAAGAGGACGATTTAATCCCTGCACCTGCTGGTGTACGTGCTCAAGCACTAAAAAATGATGGTACAATGGTAGACGATTTTTTTATTGTAATGGGAAAACGAACCATTCATGTGTGTAACGCTCCCTCACCCGCTGCAACAGCATCTATAGAAATAGGCAAAGAAGTGGTGAATAGAGTTCCAGAACAAACGCATCTGAAAGAAACAACAAAAATAATGTAAATAATATATAGGAGGGTTCTTACATTGAATGAAAATACAATGTTTATTGCTGGTCACGCCCGTCTTCCACAAGGAATGGCTGCAAAAAGCCTCTTTGGAACTTTAACAATTACAGCTGAAGTGGATATCAAGTACGGTGTTATTTTGGAAGCTTCCTGTACATTAGCAACAGATCATGGCAGTGAATTTATCGGTCGCCTTTTAAGAGGAACGAGTTTAATGGATGGTGTTGATGAACAAATAGAAAAAATTCAAAAACATTATAGTGGCAAAGCAACTAATGCCCTTGTAGCTGCATTAAAAGATCTCAACCTACATTTCCGACATAATAGAGAAAAAGAAAAACAAGTCGCCATCGGATAAACGAACAAACAATATGTAACTAATAAAAATATTGTATAAATATATTGACATAAAGTAATAGTCTGATATAATGAAATTAATCTAATATTTAGAGTTTATTCGCCTTTTGAAATTACCTTTCAAAGTATCGCGAATAATATATCACTTGGAAACAGGAATAAGAATGTAAATAACAATAACTGCAATATTTACTGTGACTCTATTCGCGTAGAGCAGTGAAGTGAATATATGCCAGTTGCCAGGATAAGTCTTTTTTAAAAGATGAATCTTGTGCGACTGGCTTTTTATATTCCTGTTCCTCTTTCAATCAATTTTAAACTGGAGGAATGATTTATGAGTATTGCGGAAAAAACGACACGCACATTCGATAGGAAAACAGATGCATACGAGGTGAAAGGACATCCACAATCAGATCGCTTGTACCATATTGAAATTTCTAAGGAAGCGATTGCAAAGTTTTTAGCTTCTGCAGAGGAAAAAAATATTTCAGTCCAAAGCCTAGAATATACGCCTTATCAACGTCTCATTGCCGCTTCTCTTCTGCTCGATCAAGTTGGTGAAGATTTTGGCCAACTGCTTCGAAGCATCGTACATGATCGTAATTCAGGTGGATTCACACTTGGTTTAGAAAATGTTACAACAGATACAGATGAATATGTTATTTTTGCTACAGCAATCACTCATCTTATTGGTTTACCGAACCATGATGCAATGTCAGGCAAATATTATGCACGTTTTACAGTAAAACATACAGACAACAGTGACTCTTATCTTCGCCAAGCATACCGTCTATTCACATTACATACAGATGGTACATTCGTAAACGAAGCGACCGATTGGTTGCTCATGATGAAAATGGTAGAAGAAAATGCTGTCGGTGGAGAATCAAGACTACTACATCTCGATGATTGGAAAGAGCTTGATAAATTTGCTTCTAATCCATTAGGCAGCTATAAATTTACTTATAAAGCTCCTGCTAGTAAGAATGTGGAGGATGAAGTGGAGCGTGCTACTTTCTTTAAAAACAATGATAAACCTTGCATTTGTTTCATTGACCAATTTGTTTACCCAGAAACGATTGAACAGGCACAATACTTGAATGACCTGTCTGAATCAATGGAGAATGATGACAGTGTAATTGAATTAGAACTACCGGTTGGTGATCTTGTTGTAATCAATAATACCTTCTGGCTCCATGGACGTGCAGCATTCGAAAAGAATCCAAATTTAAATCGTGAATTAATGCGCCAACGTGGCCGTTTTATTGAATAATAACTTTTAAAAATGAAGTGTTGGAAGTAACAATCTCTTTGTGAAATATCCACTATTTTAGCACCTTTCTCAAAAGGTGCTTTTTTTTGACTAAGAAAGATCAGGTAAATGTCTAAAAGTAATGTGCCGATCACTTTTCAATGGTATCTATCTTTCGGTGCTATTGGAAGGTGGTGTGATTCTGAAGGTAATTTACAATAAATATTAAAAAACATTTCCCCTCTTCCCTCCTTCTCTTCTATCAGCCTTTTCTTTTGTCCATAATGATCATCTTTACAATAGATGCTCATTGCTTCATTTGTCTACACTTAAAATAGATAGACTAGTAATAGACATGCAGCAAGGAACGCATGGTCAAGTTGAAATACACAACCTCATTCGGATGAATTTAAACTCAACGCTTGTTTTTAAATAGTTATAAAGCCCCTTTATTCTATTGAGCAGCATTGTAAAGAACTTTGCTATCGTTGACTCATTCGATGCAATGAACCCTCACTGTGCATTTTTGCACAAAAAAAGAAGGATAATAGAAGCCGTAACTTTATTATCCTTCTGTTCCTTATTATTCCCAGTGAGGGACTGTTCTTCTCATCAGCATTTCTCGGTATTGCTCCGTTGATTTTGGCAATACTTTATTTGTTTCAAAATCAAAAATGACACCATATTTTCTTATCAAGTCGAGTGAATCGATCTCATTGTTTCGATACATTTCTTCTACTTTATGAATATCCTCTGTTAACCACTTTTTACGATTGTTGCGAATATATTCACGTGTTTTTTTCGTGGCTTCTTCATCAACCTCAAACAGATCAAGTTCACTATCCATTTCGCGAATGACGACACCATAATCCTTTTCCGCTCTTTCAATAGACACATATTCATCAATAACATCTTCAAGCACTGCTTGTACATCTCGCTTTAATGGATCCCCTATTCCGCCTCCTCCAGCAGATGGACGTGTAAAAGAGTCACCACTTTTGACTGCTACGTTTGAAAATATTGCTCCTAAAAATTGTTTAGTTTCTTTTTCAGGATTTAACCAGGCACCATGGGGAGTGGATGGTAAGCCACCAAATAACCCCCATGTAACAGATCGTGCACGATCACAACTGTAAGACATCACTGTATTTTCAATATTTGTTAAGATGCCACCTTTTTCAACGCCACAACCACCGCGAAATTCGCCAGGTCCTCCAGAATCAGTGACAATCTCATGCTTTGATGTTACAACTGGTGATAAACGTTCTTGTCCCTCACATGGCTGGATACTTAGACCGACACCGAATACAGGAGATAGTGCATTTGCTCCATCACGCTGATGTCTTCCACCATGTCCACCAGCCATCCAGTCGTACCACATGAAATAATCTTGTTGATTTTCTCTCGTATCCCAACCTCCTATTAAGAGATACTCAAGATTGAACGAACAGGCAAGCGCACGTTCAGGTAAAAGATGAGACCATAGTTCAAAACATGCATTCATAATCTTTTCATATGCACCAGAACAAAACCCAGTTACTGCAACTGGCCATGGAGCATTCACCACTGAATTCTCAGGCAAATGAACATGAACAGCGCGATAAAATCCTGAATTTAATGGGATGTCAGGGAAAAATGTTTTTGTACCGGCATATGCTGCTGATAACGATGCTCCAAAGCCTGCATTTAAAAAGCAACCTATATATGAATGTGATTTACTTAAATCATAAAAGACTTCGTCATCACGAATTTCCATTTTTACTCTAATCGGGATTAAACCATCTCCTACTTCTGGATCCATATCGATATAATCTTCCGTTTCCCAAATACCATTGGGGAGATCTTTTAGCTTCGCTCTAGTCAATCGTTCAACATAGTCTTGCACCTCTTCAAAAGCCGTTAACACTGTTTCTAAACCGTACTTTTCTATTAATGTTATTAATTGATGCTCCCCTATTTTTGTTGCTTCCACTTGGGAACGTAAATCTCCTAATCTTTCTTCTGGAACACGCATGTTAGAAACGAGTAAATTTGCAACATCTTTTAAATATTCACCTTTACTATAAATCCTCACTGGTGGAATTCTTACTCCTTCTCCATAATGATCCTTTGAGTTAATATCGAAAGATCCAGGAACAGAACCACCCATATCGGCCCAATGACCATTCACTTGCATGAAAGCGATCAGTTTTTCACGAAAAAATACCGGTTTAATCACTCTCGTATCATTAAAATGTGTTCCCCCTCTATACGGATCATTCACGAGAAAAACATCTCCAGGATGAATATCATCTGGAAAATCTTCCAATACCGCTTTGGCTGTTAAATGAAGTGTGCCAACATGAACGGAAATATCTTGTGTCCCTTGCATTACTGTGTTTCCCTCAGCATCACAAAGTGCTGAACTAAAATCGCGATTGTAAATAACAAAAGAATAACACGTTCGTAATACTTGCTCTGACATTTGATCAACAAGATTCTCAAAAGCATTTTTCAACACTTCAAATGTAACCGGATCTAACTTACTTTGAAATGCTACAGTCGTTGTCGACATATGATACCTCTCTCCTTTTTAAAAATAAATCTCCCTATTCTTACTCCCCTTGTCAAGCTTTCTTACACTTGCATTGCACTTAATCAATGTCTAAAATTTATTGATATTTTAAAATGATATTTTGATATTCATCTACTTCGGCATAGAAATGCGGTGGAATGACAACAGTAGAGTCTAGTTGTTCGATAATTGCTGGACCTGTGATTTTCACATGAGTAGGTACTTTCACACGTTGATATATTGGTGTATCAACAAAGCCACCTGACTCTTCAAAATAAACATTTCGTCTCTCCTTCATAGCATCTTCTAATGTACCATCTATTATTGTTTTAGGTAGTTCGGGTTTTGGAACAGTCCCAATTGCAGAAACACGTAGCCCGTAGATCTCTACTTGCTGCTTAGGATTTGCAAATGCAAACTCTCGTTCATGCTCATAATGAAAACTATCAAGCGCAGCATCCATTGATTGAAGATTTCTTCCGACTGTGACAGCTAATGAACGCCATTGTCCAACATAACGCATATCGATATAACGAACGAATTGCATCTGCTCTTCGGTTAAACCTTCTTTTTCTAACAGACTACGCGCTTCTTTTTCCATTTCTAAAAATGCAGCTTCTAATTCTTCGACGCTAATATCTTCCGTCTTCGCTAAATAAGTTCTCGTTACATCATGCTGAACATCAACGAGTAAGCAACCCATTGCAGCCGCAACCCCCGAATGTGGTGGAATAATGACAGTTGGTATTTCCATTTCTTTTGCCAAATATGCGCCATGAAGCCCACCTGCTCCTCCAAAAGCAACGAGTGCAAATTCGCGAGGATCATAGCCACGTCGAACTGAGATTAAGCGAAGTGCATCACACATATTTGCATTAGCAACTTTTAAAATAGCATTTGCTGCATCCGCTATATCTAAATGAAAGGGTTCACCGATATATTTAGCAATTGCTTGTTTAGATGCTTCTTTGTCTAAAAGCATTTGCCCATCAAGTAACTTTGTATTCAACCGTCCTAATACTAAATTTGCATCGGTATTTGTCGGTTCTTCGCCACCAATGCCATAACATACAGGCCCTGGTTCTGCGCCTGCACTTTGTGGCCCATTACGCAGTGATCCACCTTGGTCAATCCAAGCTAAACTTCCTCCACCAGCACCGATTGTTAAAATCTCAATACTCGGAAAACCAATCGGATATCCATATTCAATATACCAATCGGTTGTTACACGTAAATCTCCATCATACATTAAAGATATATCTGTACTTGTTCCACCCATATCGAAGCCAATTGCATGGTCATAGCCACATAAATTGGCAATGTATTTACTAGCAATCGCCCCAGCAGCGATACCTGAGCTCGCAAATCTGGCAGCATAGTTTGGAACTGTTTCCGATGTCATGACTCCTCCACCTGAATGGAGAACTAAAATATCTCCGGCATATCCTAGGTCTTTCATCTCATGTTCTAATCTTTGAATATAGTGACTAATTGTCGGTCCAAGCACTGCATTTACAATTGTTGTGCTCATCCGTTCATGTTCGAATATCTCCGGAAGTGTTTCACTAGACGTACAAATATACACGTCTTCACCTAATATTTCTCGGAGAATTTCCTTTACTATTCGTTCATTTTTTCCATTCATATATGCATTCATAAAGCAAATCGCAACTGATTGTACTCCACGCTTCTTTAATTTTTTTCCTAACGCAATTACTTCGTCTTTGTCAATTTCTTCTAGTACCTTACCAGCGTAATCAATCCGTTCTGCTACTTCAAAGCGATCCCGTCGCTTAATATATGGTGGTGCTACATCATCATATGCATCCCATAAGTTTAATCTTGTTCCTCTACGAATTTCAGGAACATCGCGAAAGCCTTTCGTCGTAATTAGCGCCGTTTTCGGTAATTTTCTTTCAATTAAAGCATTCGTTCCAACCGTTGTTCCATGCGAAAATAGTGAAATATGATCCCCAGCAACTTGTGCTTTTTTCACACCATTAATAATTCCCTTTTCAGGATGCTGAGGCGTTGAAGCCGTTTTCGCTATATAAACATGATCTTCCTTTTCATTGAAAACAAATACATCTGTAAAAGTCCCCCCGACATCAACCGCAACACGATATTGTGACATTTCATCCTCTCCCCTTAGTAAGAAATAGCATCAATAAAAAAACGCTTACAAATTACTTGTACTCTCTTCATCTTTCTTATTCCAGACAATCTTCTAATTTTCCTACTATCATTTGATTAGATATTGTTTATGTATTCGGATTTTCGCAAATGTTGTGTCTATTCATGAAACTAGATCACCCCTCTATCAACTATTATCCGACAAATAAAAACAGCCAGTTACATTATTCAATCATCTTTCATTGAACAATATAACTGGCTAAGATCTACCTCTTCATTTCAGTAGATTCACAGTTATTCTCGATAGCTACTGTTGGTTTGACTTCACGGTAGTAAACAGGGCGACTGTCTTAAAGTGAAGGTCAATTATCTTAAGCAACTTATGCAACATTATATTCTAGCCTTTATTATTAGTCAAATGTTTATTTTCAAAATGATTCAACGAACGTCATACTGAAAGCCTTATTTAATAGTGTTATAACCATTATCATAGTGATTATATGAAAATAATCATATGTAAAAAGATGACTTCTCTTAGTGAATCATGTCAAACATGGCAAGTAAATCTTAAATAATTATGTTGAGCTTACCATCTTGAAAAGATCTTTAAACGTCACTTTTCCTTTGTAATTCATCACTCCATTTACATATAAGCGACTGGCAAATTTATTTATAATGAAAATAGTTGCAGTGATGAGTATAATGGTGACACTGATCTCAATCCAACTTGCCTCTCCTACAACCATTCTTGCATAAGTAACAATCGGTGAAAAAAATGGTATATAGGAGCTAATCGTAACAAGCACACTCGTTGGATCAATCATTGATTTTATACCGATAAATAGAGCCGCTATGACACACATCATGACTGGCATGGTGACAGATGGGAGATCTTCCATCCTACTAACAACAGCTCCAGTCGAGGCGTACAGTATTGCATACAACGTATAGCCAAGAATGAAATAGACGAAGAAAAATAGAATAGTCGTAAAGCTAAGGTTGCTGAAATCTATTTCCAATCCAAACAATGACTCCCCTTGTAAATTAATCCAACCGAGAAGATAACAAAAGACAAAAGTAGCTACAACAAACAATAATTGGAGGATCCCCGTTGTTAATGTAGCAAATATTTTTCCATACATCATATATATCGGCTTAACCTTTGGGAGCATGACTTCCATTACCCTTGAAGATTTTTCTGAGGCGATATTTGTTGCAATCGATTGGCCATAAAAAATGATGAAAAAATACATTAACATCACAAAAATATAGACAATACCAAATGTAGAACTTGTATCTTTTAATACTTCCGTATCAATTGTAATCGGTGTTAATAACAATGAAGCAGTTGTTTCTGCCACATTATTTTCTTCCATTGTGTTGCTTAAATAATTATTTTGTACGCTAGCAGCAAACCCATTTAACGTAACATCATCCGCGATATTTTTATAAATATATATCATATGCGGCTGATCATCTTTTTCAGTTACAATGAAAGCACCAGCAATCTCTCCTTTTTCAATTTGCTTTCTTACTGATTTTTCTTCTGATACATGTTTCGAAATTACTTTTATTTGTTCATTGTTCACATCATCTATAACTGATTGATACCTATCATCCGTTGTGATAAGAACAAACGTTTCTTGCTTTTCTGTATCAATTAGTTTACCAATCCCGAAAACTCCAATGATTCCAATAACTAAAATAAGCGAAGAAACAATATAAGCCTTTGAACGAATGTTTTCCATCAAATGAAATCGAAATACTTTTAAAAAAAGATTCATCTATCCGTTCACCTTCTCGATAAAGATATCATTTAAGGTCGGTTCAAGTAATTTAAAATAACGGAATGAAAGATCTTGGGCACTTAAACTGCTTAATATAGATATCGCTTCCTTTTCATCGTTGACTTTCATCGTAAGTTCATTCCCATCCTTTTCAAAATAAATTTCTAATTTTCTCATTTTTCTTTCTATGTCATTGCTATATGGTAATGTTAAATTTTGATACCCATAATTTTGTTTGATTTGTTGTAAATCGCCTGACAATACTTTTCTACCATTTTTTAATATACAAATATCTTGGCAAAACATTTCAATTTGTTCCATACGGTGGCTTGATAGAATGATTGTTTTTCCCATTTGGATTTGTTCCTCTATAATTTCTGACATGATCTTAGTATTGACAGGATCCAATCCACTAAAGGGTTCGTCCAATATGATAAGTTCAGGGTTATGTAATAAAGTGGCGATCAATTGAATTTTTTGTTGATTTCCTTTTGATAGTTCAACCGCCCTTTTATCTTTATAATGGGAAATTTCTAATCTCTCTAACCATTGATTGAAGTTTGTGTTGCTGATTTTCTCATCCCTTCCAATTGACCAAAATATAAGAGTTGTTCATTAACTTTTGTTTTCGAATATAATCCGCGTTCTTCGGGAAGATAGCCGATTTTAATCTGTGTTTGCCTCAGTTGCTGATCTTCCCATAATATCTCACCATGATCTTGTTGTAATAATCCTAAAATCATTTTGATCGTCGTTGTTTTTCCAGCTCCATTTCTTCCTAATAAACCTAAAACCTTTCCCTTCTCGATTGAGAAAGAAAGGTGATCAACCGCTGTCACATGATTAAATTTTTTGCTAATATCTGCAACCTTTAATGTCATTCTACCTTGCTCACCTTCCTCTTGTGTGTTCATGTCTGAATGTAAAGATATGTTCTATCATACTATATTATTGTAAAATAAACCATTAAATGTAGGTGCTATTTCTGCTACCTTTCTCAGCACCTTAAACATAAAAATACCCGTAGTACCTAAGACATACGGGTTGAGCAAAATGATGGAACGAACTATTTTTTACATAGAGATGAAACCTTTTTCTATTAATTGATCTACAGCCGAGCAAACTGCTATTTTTACATGAGAATAGGTTAAACCACCTTGTACATAAGCCTCATATGGAGGTCTAATCGGGCCGTCAGCTGATAATTCGATACTTGATCCCTGGATAAATGTTCCTGCTGCCATAATGACATCATCTTCATAACCAGGCATATTGCTCGGTAATGGGGTAACATGAGCGTCTACCGGGGAAGCAAATTGGATTGCTTGGCAAAAGGCAATCATCATTTCTGGTTGATCGAATTGTACGGATTGAATGAGATCTGTACGCTTTTCATCCCACCGAGGAGTTGTCTTTAGATTGAGCGCTTCAAGCAGTGCTGCTGTAAAGACAGCTCCCTTTAAAGCTTCGGCTACAATATGCGGAGCAAGGAAAAAGCCTTGATACATTTCTAGCAGACTATATAAACTTGCACCGGCTTCTTTACCGATTCCAGGAGATGTTAGGCGATTGGCACAAGCTTCAACAAGCTTTTCCTTTCCAACGATGTAACCTCCTGTTTTCACAATCCCGCCACCTGGATTTTTAATGAGAGAACCAGCTATTAAATCAGCTCCGACATGACAAGGTTCTCTCTCTTCAACAAATTCACCGTAACAATTATCAACAAACACAATGAGATCCTGTTTTATTTCCTTCACAAATTGGATCATTTCTTCTATTTCGTCTATTGTAAAAGATGGCCTTGATTCATACCCTTTTGAACGCTGAATACCAATTACTTTCGTTGTCGGTTTTATCGCTTGTTGTATTGCTGAAAAATCGACTGAACCTTTGTCTGTCAGCGGAATACTTGCATAATCAATTTGAAAATCTTGTAATGAACCACTACTGTCTCCACGAATACCGACGATTTCTTCAAGGGTATCATATGGCTTTCCAGTTATGTATAATAATTCATCGCCTGGTCTTAATACACCAAAGAGAGCAGTTGAAATAGCATGTGTTCCTGATATTATTTGTGGTCTGACAAGTCCAGCTTCACCACCGAATACGTCAGCATATATACTTTCTAACGTATCCCGCCCACTATCATCATATCCATAACCAGTGGATGGTGAAAAATGAAAATCACTTACTTGATGTTCCCGATAACTTGTCAACACCCGCAATTGATTCATATCCATCCTTTCGTTAATCTTTGCATGGATCGGGGCAATCTTTTTTTCTACTTTTTCCACTAATGCTTGTAGTTGTTGCGCGTTTTTTAAATAATGAAACATGTTGTCATTCTCCCTCTAAAGTTGATACTGTTTTAAAGATCCGGTCACAGGATGATCTCCTAATACATAGCCTGTACATTTATATGCTTTATCTGCTTCCTCATAAACGAGCGTTTGTAATATCGTCTCCTCTTTTAAAGTTGATAATAATTTTCCTTGATTTTGTGGGATGAGGACGTTATATGGTTCCATTAAAGAAATAGCTATATCCTCTATTTTTTGAATTAGTTTTTCTATATCATGTTCATGGAGTGCACTTATTTCTATTTTTTCAGTGCCAGCTCTACTATTGGGAATAAAATGCGGATGAACTTTATCCATTTTATTATATACGGTCAATTGCGGCAATGTTTGCATACCGAGTTCATGCAATAAGTTTTGTACCGTTTCTTCGTGGTTATCATAATCGGGATTACTAGCATCAACGATATGCAATAGTAAATCTGCCTCCCTTACTTCCTCTAATGTAGAGCGAAACGAAGCAATTAATGTGGTAGGCAAGTCTTGTATAAAACCGACAGTATCAGTCAAAAGTGCCGTATATCGTGACGGGAAAACAAGCTTCCTTGTCAGCGGATCTAACGTAGCAAACAATTGATCTTCTTCATAAGAATCAGCAGTTGAGAGTTTATTAAATAATGTTGATTTACCCGCATTCGTATAGCCAACGAGAGCGATTTGAAAGGCGTTATTCCGCTTTCTTCTTGAACGATAACGTTCTCTATGTTCAACAACCACTTTTAATTGATTCTTTATCTCATCAATTTTCCTACGGATATGACGACGATCAGACTCAAGTTTTGTTTCACCTGGTCCTCTTGTCCCAATTCCCCCTCCAAGTCTAGATAGTTCCGTTCCAATTCCTGCAAGACGTGGAAGTAAATATTGGAGTTGTGCTAATTCCACTTGAAGTTGCCCTTCTTTTGAACGTGCTCTTTGGGCAAAAATATCAAGAATTAATTGAGTTCTGTCAAGGACCCGTCCTTGTAGAACGCTAGCTAAGTTACGAAGTTGACTCGGTGTTAACTCATCATTAAAGATAATTAAATTCGGTTGAAGTTCATCTTCCATACGTACAATTTCCTCTAATTTCCCTTTTCCAACATAAGTAGCTGTATGGATTTTTTCCCTTTTCTGAGTGACTTGTCCAATGACAACTCCTTGGGCAGTTTCAGTCAATGATGCAAGCTCGTCCATTGAATAATAGAAACGCCGATCATTGTCATCAATTTGACAGCCAACTAATATAGCCTTTTCCTTTTTAGACAATAACACACACCCTACTTTCCAAAAATATCTATTGTTATCATAACAAAGACTTTATGTAAAAACGAATATTTTTTCTTATTCATTAAAACAGTTTGAGATAAAAAGTGTATGTCTCGTATTTTTAATAAAGACATACACTTCCTCTATCATTTCACCTCTAGGGATAACATTCATGTATTGTTCATATTAGGGAAAACAAGGTCATTGCTGCGTAATGTCATTAAATCATATTTATCAAACGTACTTTCTAATAAAAGGCGCATTGCTTGCGAGCGAATTGTTTGTTCGATGACATTTCTTACGTAGCGACCATTAGAAAAATTAGTTGAATTTACTGTTAGCTTTACATATTTTAAATGCTCTTTTAACACCCTTTCCGCTTCATGACTCAATGTATATTCTTTTTCTTCTAACATTTGTTTACCAATTTCCATAAGTTCGTTTACGGAATAATCCGGAAAATGAAATACAAGTGGAAAGCGCGAATAAAGTCCAGGATTTAAGCGGAGAAAATGATCCATTTCCTGCGAATATCCAGCGAGAATGAGGATAAATTCGTGCTGTTTGTCTTCCATATGTTTTACTAATGTATCGATCGCTTCTTTTCCGAAATCCTTTTCACCGCCACGTGCAAGCGAATATGCTTCGTCAATGAATAATATCCCTCCGAGCGCTTTTTTAATTAGGTCACGTGTTTTTTGCGCAGTGTGACCGATATACTCTCCGACTAAGTCTGCACGTTCTGCTTCTATAAGGTGTCCTTTTGATAAAACGTTCATTTTATAAAACAGCTTCCCAATAAGCCGGGCAAAAGTCGTTTTTCCGGTACCTGGATTTCCTTTGAACATCATATGCAGCACTTGTTTTCCCGCTTTTAAACCTTGCTCCTGGCGCTTTTTATTAACATAAATCCACGCATAAATTTCTTTAATTGCTTTTTTCATATCTTCCATACCGACAAGCGAACTTAATTCTTCCTCTATTTCTTTTAATGCAAGATGCTCCTTCGGTATTTTCTTGGGAGCGGCTGCCTTTTGCATTTGAAGCTTTGCTTGCTCTCTTTTCTGCTTATTTAAAACAATGTTTATTTGTCCATTATTTTTCATTCGAATCGGTTGTTCCAAAAGCGTTCACCTCGCATTCTAAAACAGTATATGCACAAGAAAGATGAATCGTGACAAACGCCTATGTACAATCATTATCGTCAGTCGACAGTTTTTCTTCTCATTCTCCATTTTTCAGTTGAATGTTGTCTATTCCTGCGCTTTCCCGAGAAATAATTTCCTTTATCATTCTGTTTTACTTCGGTATTTTTCTATCTCTTTCATTATATTGTTTTTTTTGTTTTTTCATCACTTCATCGTTTCACAAAAAATTAAAGCACGCGTGCAGAAAGTTATTTCTACACGCGTGCTTACGTAGCTCTTTCGGGAGTTTTTTTATTTTATACTGCTCAGTTTCTACCTTACTCAGCAGTCGGATCAGTATTAATTTGAACATTTTTTTGTGGTGAAAAAGTGGAGATGGCATGTTTATACACGAGTTGTTGCTTCCCTTCTGATTCAAATAATACGGTAAAATTATCAAAGCCTTTTACTTGTCCCCGAAGTTGAAATCCATTTAATAAAAATACTGTCACAGGAGATCCTTCTTTACGCAATTGGTTTAAAAACTGATCTTGAATATTCACAGATTGCTTCATTTATGATTGTCCTCCTCTTTTATCTATATTTTTACTTATTCTATTTTAATGACAGCTTTCCTGCAATAAAATCAGAAATTTCCTGAACTTTTTCACTTTCTTCACAAGTATTTGACATATCGAACCAGTTTACATTCAGTTTATTTCTAAACCATGTTAATTGTCGCTTGGCAAATCGTCGCGAATTTCTTTTTAATAGTGATACTGCCTCATCTAAAGTTTTCTTGCCATCTAAGTATTCGTAGAGTTCCTTATAACCGATAGCTTGGATTGATTGAACATTGCGGATATTTTGGTCATACAACCACTTCACTTCTTCTAATAAACCTTTTTCCATCATCATCTCAACGCGCTCGTTAATTCTTTCGTAAAGTTTTTCTCTTTCCATTGTTAATCCGATGATCACTGCATCATAAACCATTTCTTTTTGCTGTTGTGCTTTATAATCATTCATTGTTTTTCCCGTGCAATGATAAATTTCTAATGCTCGAATCACCCTGCGTACATTATTTGGATGGATGCGTTTTGCACTATCTGGATCGATACTCATTAATTTTTGGTGGAGGAAGTTATTTCCTTTCTCCTGTACTTTTTGTTCTAATTCCTTACGCAACTCGATATTTTCAACTGCATGACTAAACTGGTAATCATATAAAACTGATTGTATGTATAATCCTGTACCACCGACAATCATCGGTAAAGCGTTTTTTTCTGTTATATGTACAATTTTCTTTCTTACGAGCTTTTGAAATTCAGCAACTGTAAAAGGTTCGGTGGGATCCTTCATATCTATTAAATGATGTGGAATTCCATCCATTTCTTCTTCAGTAATTTTCGCTGTTCCAATATCTAAGTGCCGATAAACTTGCATTGAGTCACCACTTATAATCTCACCATTAAATCTCTTCGCTAATGTAATACTTGTTTTTGTTTTTCCGACTGCAGTAGGTCCAATTAATACAACGATCTTTGGTTTCTTTGTCAAATCTTTCACAGCCTTTAATTATTGTCTTATTTTATCTTTATTATACCCTCTATTCACTATAAAAAAAACGATGATTCAATTTGTCGTGCGAATGAGAGGCATGATAAAGACATTGATATATTTGCTGGGCTAGAATTTTAGTTCCTCAAGCAGCATAACAAAAAAGCGGGACACATTTGCCCGCTTTTTTGTTCATATTATTTTTAATGTTGAATAATACGTAGTTTTATAACTCCTGGAATTTGCTTAATTTGATCTTCTATTTTTTGCATATCATATGAAGCAACAGCATGGTCCATATCAATCATTGTATAAGCAATTGATTCTCTACCACTATTAATCATATCAGCGATGTTAACACTTTGCTCTGCTAAAATCGTTGCGATTTGGCCGACCATATTAGGAATGTTACGATGAACAACTGTAATCCGTGGTTTATTTGTATATGGTAGATAAACGTTAGGAAAGTTAACAGAATTTTTTATATTTCCTGTTTCAAGAAAATCCTTTACTTGTTTCGCAGCCATGATTGCACAATTTTCTTCTGCTTCTTTTGTGGAAGCTCCTAAATGTGGAACAGCTATGACATTGTTCATTTGTAACACTTGATCATTAGGAAAATCAGTGATATAGCGACCAACAATTCCATTGTCAATGGCAACTTTTAAATCAGCATCATTGACAAGCTCTCCTCTAGAGAAATTGAGAATTTGTACACCTTTTTTCAACTTTTGAAATACATCTTCATTCATAAATCCTTCTGTTTCATCTGTTAATGGAACATGTAGCGTAATGAAGTCACATTCAGTTAATACTTCATCAATATCGTGAGCACGTTTTACATCTGTTGATAAACCCCAAGCGGTATCTACAGATATATATGGATCATAACCGATCACTTCCATACCTAATGCTTGTAGACCGTTCGCAACCAATGCACCAACAGCTCCGAGACCAACAATACCAACTTTTTTACCAGCTATTTCCATTCCAACAAATTTCTTTTTACCTGCTTCAACCAATTGTGGAACAAGCTCTTCATTTCCAGTGAGTGTTTTCGTCCATTGAACACCATCAAGTAAGTTTCTAGTAGACATGAGCATCGATGCAATGACTGCCTCTTTTACAGCATTAGCATTTGCACCTGGAGTGTTAAAAACTACTACTCCATGATCTGTACATTTTTCAACAGGAATATTGTTGACACCAGCTCCTGCACGTGCAATGGCATTTAACTTCGGTGATATTTCCATATGATGTAAATTATAACTTCTAAGAATAATTGCTTCAGGATCTTTTACTTCTGGTGAAACCTTATAGTCTTCCTCAGGAAAAATCTTTAAGCTAACAGGCGCGATTGCATTAAACAATTTTATTTCACTTATTTTTGTTCTTACCTTATTCATTTGATATCTCCCTTATCGATTTTTCATTTCGAATGTTTTCATAAATGCTACTAATTTTTCAACGCCTTCTATCGGCATGGCATTATAAATACTTGCCCTCATCCCACCAACTGAGCGATGCCCTTTTAATGTTTCTAACCCTTCATTTTTCGCTTCTTTAATAAATTTTTCATTTAAATCAGCTGATTTCGTAAAGAAAGGAATATTCATTAATGATCTACTTTCCCTATGAACTGGTGAAATAAATAATTGCGATTCATCCAAAAAATCATAGAGCATGGTAGCTTTTTGACGATTTATTTTTTCAATTTCATTAACTCCCCCGAGTTCTTTTAGCCATTCTAGTACCAGCTTCGTTATATAGATACTAAACGTAGGTGGTGTGTTAAAAAGTGAACCTTTATTTGCGTGCGTTTCGTAATTGAGCATCGTTGGGCACGATTCTGATGCCTTCCCAATTAAATCTTCACGAATAATGACAATGGTTACTCCTGCAGTACCAAGATTTTTTTGGGCACCAGCATAGATAAGATCAAATGCTGAGACATCGTGTTGTACTGATAAAATATTAGATGACATATCTGCAACAAGTGGAACGGTACCAGTATTAGGTATTTCATGGAAACAAGTTCCCTCTATAGTATTGTTAACAGTTATATGAATATAATCTGCCTCTTGATCAAATGTTTTATCACTTAAACTCGGTACCATCCTAAAGTCTTCATGTTCAGAAGTGGCTGCAATCCGAACATTGCCCAGTTTTTTTGCTTCTGTAATGGCTTTTTTGGACCATGATCCTGTGTGAATATAGTCCGCCTTTTTATTTTTTGTAAGTAAATTAAGTGGAACCATGGAAAATTGTAAAGATGCCCCACCTTGTAAAAACAATACTTTATAGTTGTTAGGGATATCCATTAATTCCCTTAACAACATCTCGGCCTCGTCAATAATTTGTTCGAACTCCTCAGAACGATGGCTCATTTCCATTACTGACATACCCGCATTTTCATATGCAGTCAGTTCTTTCTGTGCTTTTTTTAATACCTGTAACGGTAAGGTTGCAGGTCCAGATGAAAAGTTATAAACACGCTCCATTTTAATCCTCCTCAACCTTGTGAAAGGCTATGAGTATATTTTATAAATTGTAACCTATTTTCCTTTACAGGGTCAATATATAAAATGTTGACAATTGTCATTACCCCTGTTTGTACCCCTATTTCCTATAACTAATGATTTTTAAATAAACTTATTTTTTGAATATAACTGATAATTGCTTTCTTATTAACTATCATAACGCTATTTTTATTCAAGATCAAGAGAAAAACCGAACGACTTTATAAAAAATAATAAAATCGTTCGGTTTACATTTATATTTACAGTCTAATATACATTTTTTATCAATTATCATACGAAAAAGCGGCCAGATTCATTTCTTTTTCTAATTCATGTTTATATTTTTCTGTTTCACTATCCGTCCATTCAAAAATGGTAGCCATTTTACTGATAACCATATCTTCCCACTTCCTTACTTCTGAGATCTCAAAAAGTAAGACACCGGTACGACGAATAAAGAAATCAACCGGTTTAACTACCATTTCTTCATTAATAGTATACATTAATTCGGAGTAGACACTAAGTGGTAAGGCTTCTTTTTCTTCATGATAAGATTTACTATAAGCGATTAATTGATCAATATTCGAACCGTAGCGCCTTACGAGGATATCGGCCATTTCCTCTGAAAATCCGGCCGCAACCATTTCTTGCACTTTCGTCTCTACGAATGATGGAAACTGATCAGACCCCCCCACATCTCCACCTGAAATAGGTAGTTGTTTCGTTAGACACGGGCCAAATGATTTTCCTTCTTTGGCACTTAATTCTTTTACAACTAAGTCAACAACGGTTTCAGCCATTTTTCGGTAACCTGTTAACTTTCCACCTGCTATCGTAATTAGCCCACTTTCACCTTCCCAAATCTCATCTTTTCTAGATATTTCAGATGGATCCTTTCCTTCTTCATATATCAATGGTCGTACCCCAGCATAACTAGACTCAATATGTTCCTTCTTAACTCCTGCATCAGGAAACATATAGTCGATGGCACGTAATAAATAATCGCGATCTTCAGTGGTTGGTCTAGGTGAAGCAGTATCCCCATCGTAAAAAGTATCTGTTGTTCCTACATACGCTTTTCCATCACGCGGAATTGCAAAGATCATTCGCCCATCCGGTGTGTCAAAATACACGGCTTGCTGAAGAGGAAAGTGTTTCTGATCAATAATAAGATGAATCCCTTTTGTTAGACGTAATTGTTTATCATTTCGCGAATAGTCTTTCATTCTTACTTCATCCACCCAAGGACCAGTAGCGTTGACTGTTTTGTTAGCATATATATTGATTTCCTTATTCGTTAGCATGTCTTTCGCTTTTATACCGATAACTTTTTTATGCTCATTATATAAAAAGGAGGTTGCTTTTACATAGTTAAGCGCGTGGGCACCTTTCGCTACGGCTGCTTTCATCACTTCGATTGTTAGTCTGGCATCATCAGTACGGTATTCCACATAGTATCCTCCGCCTTTTAACCCTTCCTTTTTAATTAATGGCTCTTTTTCTAACGTTTCTTCTGCAGATAGCATTGTACGTCGCTCTGATCTTTTCACTTTTGCTAAATGATCATACATCCATAGTCCAATTGAAGTAGTGAACTTTCCGAACGTCCCACCTTTATGAAAGGGAAGTAACATCCATTCAGGAGTCGTTACGTGCGGACCATTTTCATAAACAATTGCTCGTTCTTTCCCTAGGTCAGCCACTTCTTTTATTTCGAATTGTTTCAAGTAGCGCAAACCACCGTGTACCAACTTTGTAGAGCGGCTTGATGTCCCAGCTGCAAAATCTTGCATCTCAACTAGTGCGACTTTTAAACCACGTGTAACAGCATCATAAGCTATCCCAGCACCGGTTATCCCTCCGCCAATAATAATAAGATCGTAATGTTCTTTTCCCATAGTATCTAATATGTTATTTCGGTTAAGTGTTGAAAATTGATTATTCATTGTGTTACTACCTCCGTTTAAATATAAAAAAAAGAGACCAAACTACCTAACATAAGATATATGTTAGGTAATTGTGGTCTCTCCTACGTCTCTAACCAACCCATAATGGACTTGTAACTTTATTATAACAGATTGACTACATTTTTTCATTATATATAGGGCATTCGGCTTTTAGCCTTATTATATTCATTATTATTTTTATTATACGAACAGTAATAATAACACCTATATCCTTTTTTATGCCTACACTAGACTGTATAGTAAAACGAAATATGTTGCAAATTCTTCAGAGATTTATTAGTGAGGGAGCACAAGAAAACGGTGATATATGTATGATTATTTTATACGAAGTGTCATCTTTTCGGTCGTGACTCTATCCATGTTGTAGGAACACACTGTAACATCCTTAGGAGGTGAAATGGCAAGAAGCTATTTTTAGCCGAAATTTAATAATGAAGTAGACGGACAAACACGGATAAAATAGAAAATTGCGTAGGAGGGAGTGATTAGCTCCCGACTCTCCTAAACAGCAGTTCATTAGGATGTAAGCTTTTAAGTTGGGAACGAAAAGCAGCTTTGCGCCTTTTTTACATCACGCGTTTAAACATCTTTTCCATTTCATATGTGGAAAAATGAATAATAATAGGTCTTCCATGCGGACATGTGAAAGGATCACTCGTCATCCGTAATTTATCTAATAGTGCTTGAATTTCATCATTACGCAAATATTCGTTCGTTTTTATTGATCTTTTACAACTCATCATAATTGCCGCTTCTTCTCGTAATTGATTGATGTCTACCCTTTTCATTGAAAGCAATTGATCAATCATGTCTTTTATCAGTTCTTGCTCTTCTCCTTTTGGAAACCATGTTGGATGAGAACGAACGATAAAGCTATTATGACCAAAAGGTTCTAAAAAAACTCCAACCTTCTCCAATTGCTCTCTGTTTTCCTCAATTTTGATGAATTCATCGGTAGAAAACTCCAAAGTTAAAGGAATGAGTAGTTCTTGAAGTTCCCGCTCTACTTCGCCTACTTTTTTCTTATAATACTCATATTTAATCCGCTCTTGTGCTGCATGCTGGTCAATGATATATAGACCATTATCATTCTGAGCAAAAATATATGTTCCATGCATTTGTCCGATTGGATACATCACGGGCACGCGTGAGGCATTCTCTTCCATTTCCTTTGTCGTCGATCTGTCTTCGATTTGATTTTCATATTCCTGGCGTTCTTTTACGACCTCTGGAAAAACAGCATGTGCTTTTTGAACATTACTCACTGAAGATGCTTGATGGCCAATATTTTCAGACAATATGTTCATTTGTTCGGATGGTAATTGTCTTTCTCGTTGCCATGAATGTTGCTCTTTTCTTATTTTGTCTGTTTTTTTCTATTCTCTTCGCATGATCATGTTTTTTAGTCGGAAGATGATCCAATTGTAATGCAGTTTGCTCTGTTTTTCCTTTTTTATGTCTCACAGTATCCCCTGCAGGAATTAGTGTTTCTTTTTTAAATGCTGAACGTATCGTCTCCGTTATGAGTCTGTTCAATTCTTTTTCTTTGCTGAGACGGACTTCTAGTTTGGATGGGTGCACATTCACATCTACTAAAATTGGATCCATTTCAATCATGAGTAAAGCAATCGGATACCGACCAATTGGTAGTAGAGTATGATAACCAGCTTGAATCGCCTGCGCTAAATTGTAATTTTTTATAAATCGGCTATTGATCATTGTAGAAATATAATTTCGCGATGCTCTTGTTACTTCAGGCAATGCGATATATCCATCAATCTGAAAGTCAAGTGAGGTGGCTGAGATTGGGATCATTTTTTTTGCCACATTCGTTCCATAAATGGCTGCTAACACTTGATGTATACTGCCATTTCCGTTTGTTTGTAGCAGTATTCGGTCATGATGACGCAAACGAATGGATATATCTGGGTGTGCTAACGCAAGACGATTGACGACATTAGTAACATTCCCAAGTTCCGTATGGATCGTCTTCATATGTTTTAAACGTGCCGGTGTATTATAAAATAAGCCTGATACAGTTATGTCTGTTCCCTTTCTACTTGCTGCTTTCCCCGTCTCTATTACTTCTCCACCATCAATGACGATCCTTGTCCCTGCAGATTCACCTGTTGAGGTAATCATTTCGATCATCGACACCGCAGCAATACTTGGTAATGCTTCGCCACGGAATCCGAGCGTTCGAATGCGAAAGAGATCATTTTCATCCTTTATTTTACTTGTTGCATGTCGCTTAAATGCTGTAAGAACATCGTCTTCCTCTATACCGTTCCCATTATCAATGACGCGAATCTTTTGCAGACCAGCTTCCTCTAAGCCAATTTCAATCACTGTGCTCTTTGCATCGATTGCATTCTCGACAAGCTCTTTGACGACTGAAGCCGGCCTTTCTACTACTTCACCAGCAGCAATTTTATTCGCTAATGCATGATCAAGCTCGACTATTTTGTTCATCATTACCCTCCTCTCCTATCGTGAACGAAAAATATTAACCTTTTAATTTTCTTTGTAATTCATATAACGCATTCATAGCATCTAGCGGTGTCATTTCTAAAATATTATACTTACTTAAACGGTCAATAACCTTTTTTTCTTTGCTCGAAAGATTTGTTTTTTTCGGTTGCAATGGTTCTGCAAAAAATGATAGTTGTTTTCCTGTTTCTTGTTGTGGCATATCATTTTTATCGTTGGGTGAGGTAGTTACATTTGTTTCCTTATCGGACATTTGTTCTTCTGTTTCTTGCTTTTTCTCCAATGTCGCTAAGATTTCATGAGCACGGTCAATTAACTCCTTCGGTAATTCAGCTAGTTCTGCAACATGAATTCCGTAACTTTTATCAGCTGCACCATCTTTCATTTTATGAAGAAAGACGACCTTTCCATTTTGCTCAATTGTTTGTACATGAATATTTTTTAAATGATCAAGTTCCTCTTCTAAAACCGTTAATTCATGGTAATGTGTAGAGAATAATGTCTTTGCGCCAATATGATGATGAATATATTCTATAATCGCTTGAGCAAGCGCCATTCCATCATATGTAGATGTCCCACGACCAATTTCATCAAATAAAATGAGACTATTTTTCGTAGCATTCGCAATAGCATTTTTAGCTTCAAGCATTTCAACCATAAATGTACTTTGACCTGAAATAAGATCATCGGCTGCACCAATTCTCGTAAACACTTGGTCAAAGATTGGTAATGTCGCTTTTTTTGCAGGTACATAGCAACCAATTTGGGCTAGTATAGCAATCAATGCAACTTGTCTCATATACGTACTTTTTCCTGACATATTTGGGCCAGTAATTAAAAGGATGTTTCGCTGGTGATCCATCAGGCAATCATTCGGAACATACTCCTGACTAGCCATTACTTTTTCCACTACTGGATGACGCCCCTCTTGAATATAAAGCATTTGATCATCAGTAAAGCGTGGTTTAACGTAATGATTTGTTTCACTAACAGTTGCAAAACATTGCAATACATCTAGCTCACTCACAATTTTTGCTAATTGCTGAAGTCTTGGAATAAATGTTTTCACATAATCGCGCAATCGAATAAAAATATCATATTCTAATTCGATACTCTTTTCATCTGCATCGAGAATGAGTGCTTCTTTTTCTTTTAATTCAGGTGTAATATAGCGTTCAGCATTCGCAAGTGTCTGCTTTCGTTCATAGCGATCATCTTTTAATAAATGCAGATTCGCCTTCGTTATTTCAATGTAATAGCCAAATACGCGGTTATACCCTACTTTTAATGATTTAATACCCGTTTTCTCTCTTTTTGTTCTAGCTGAGCAAGCCAACTCTTTCCATTCCTACTAGCATCGCGATAACGATCAAGCGTATCGTCAAATCCATCTTTGATGATGCCACCTTCTTTTATAGAAATCGGCGGACTCTCAACAATGGCACGTTCGAGCAAATGAGTAAGCTCTTCACATGGATCTAGCCTTTTTGCAAGCTTGTCAGCTTTTTCATTACCTAGTTTTTCTACTAATTCCCGAATAGATGGTATTTGCTGCAGGGAGTTTTTCAGTTGAATTAAGTCACGTGCGTTTACATTTCCATATGCAACTCGTCCGGCAAGGCGTTCTAAATCATAGACACCTTTCAAACTTTCACGAATATCTTGCCGCTCAAAATATCGTTGTAAAAATGCCTCTACAA
Source organism: uncultured Bacillaceae bacterium (assembly GCA_963748745.1). Classification (GTDB taxonomy): domain Bacteria; phylum Bacillota; class Bacilli; order Bacillales; family Bacillaceae_C; genus CAVVKR01. The sequence continues at coordinate 71,131 of CAVVKR010000018.1, forward strand.
TCGCTTGTCTTTCTTTAATTGCATTTGCGTGGATAAGTGGACGATCAATCCATTGTTTTAAAAGTCTTCCCCCATTGCTGTCATCGTCTCATCTAGTAACCAAAGAAGGGTGCCTCGTTTACTTTTTTCACGAATTGATTCGGTTAATTCAAGATTACGTTTAGAATAGTAATCCATTTTCATATATTGATTTACTTCATATCTTTTTACCGCTTGTAAGTGATCTAAATTACGCTTTTGTGTCCGATAGAGATAGTGAAGTAACCTAGCTGCTGTGATGCGTAATTCTTCGTCTTTTATATCAGCTAATAGTGGTGAAAAATCCGTTTTTATTTCTGTTTCATTTTCAAATGAAATAATTACTTGTAGACGTTTTTGTATATTTTTTGAATCTGTTGATCAAATGTAGTGTCTATCACTATTTCCTTTACATTTAAAATCGATAGTTCATTAAATAAACTATCAAAATCATTGGTTAAAAGGGTAGCTCTTGTTTCTCCTGTCGATAAATCACTATAGACAAGACCATATGTATGATCAGCAAATGCGCTGACAGAAGCGATGTAGTTGTTTTCCTTTTCAGCTAATCCTTTCCCTTCCATCACGGTACCAGGGGTAATCAGCTGTACAACTTCACGCTTAACAACACCTTTAGCTTGCTTCGGATCCTCCGTTTGTTCACAAATGGCAACTTTATAGCCTTTATTAATTAGTTGTTCTATATAAGTAGAAGCTGAATGATAAGGCACACCACACATCGGAATCCGTTCTTTTGCTCCAGCATCACGGCTCGTTAATGTGATTTCTAATTCTTGCGCAGCCTTTACTGCATCATCCATAAACATTTCATAAAAATCACCTAGACGGAAAAAACAAAAAGGCATCTTTATAATCTGCCTTAATCCGTAAATATTGCCGTATCATCGGTGTATATTTCGCTTTCACTTTATCAAATCCTTTTAATCATTACTTTTTGATATTATGGACTTATATTATAGCATACTCTTTTTCTACTTTTCATAAATGAAATCCTTTCGTTATCCTAACATAATGAGGGGGACACCAACTTCCAAATAACCTTTGTAACTTATCTTAATATGGTTCTTTTCATTATGTATATAAGCGCTAAGAAAAGAGAAAAAACTAGGAAGAAACCACTCCCTAGTTTATTTGTCTTTACGTGACGACTCTGCGATAAAATTGGTGTCGATATCCTTTAATTCTTCGTCATCCAATTCTTCGTCTAATTCCTCATCATCCCAATCATCATCCCAATCGTCATCGATATTGCTATCTTCTGAAATTGAGACGCATACCTTCGTCTCACCGATAACTTCGATAAGAAACTCTCTCTCACAACTAACAGATACTTTGTTTGACTTCGCAATTACCGCTTCGATGCAATTAGGCTGCTGTAATACGCGGGCAGACACTTCTTTGTCATTAAAACAGTCGGGATCACGATATTTCAGTTTGATTATATCTTTATACTCCACTCTTTCAGTAACAACAGATGTTTTTGTATTGTCGTTATGTGAGTACCAAACATTCATATCGAATGAGCCGATTACCTCGACCTTCTTCCCTTTTTTCCGAGCTTCGTATTTATGGTTGATAAGCCAGCAGCCTAAAATGCTCGATGGGTGGTGCGGCGGTTTAATTGTATGATTGGACTTTGTAAACTTCCTTCCTTTCGCAACAACCGCTTTTGTAATTATCTCTCTGTATTCCATTCGAGCTAAACCTCCTCACTTATATTACACTTCATCTTATGCGTTTAAATAGACTAGTGTGCCGATTATCACTCTTAGATGATTAGCCCATTTTTTATAAAGACTTTCTATTAATGTATGTCACCGATGTGAATTGTGTTAGGCACTTGCAAAGAAAAGTGAATGTTATTGAGGCATCGAATGGTTTTTATTTTAAAAAAAGACCATCGATGTGGGATCGATGGTCAAATAGTTATGATGAACAGCTATTAAATGGGCTATTTTTTACTTGTGCGCCCGTTTCTCCTTTTAAAACATCTCCACCTGTAGAGATAATGATTTCTTTCGTTACAGTGTTGGAAATCGTATGAGAAACGAGTTGTAATAAATCATTTACATCCATTTGTGATTGTTTAAACTCCTGCACAATAGGAATTTCATCAATTTCTTTTTCGATTTTTTTAATTTTTTCCTCGACGAGTGTGAGCGCTTCTTCTTTTCCATAGTGTTGGAAATTAACCGCTTGTTTTTGCAAGCTTTTCAAGCTGGCAATCATTTCGCGAACCTTTTGATTTTCATTGATTTGTGCTTCTGCACGTTTAAAAAAATCGACTTCATCTGTTTTAGAAATCATTTTCGCAAGCTCTCTTGCCTGCGCAACGATATCGTCCTTCGTAAACTTTTCCATTTTTAGTTCACCTCAACTGCTTGATGTTCCTCAACCATTACTCCGTTTAATGTCCACGTTTTCGTTTCTGTCACTTTTACATGAACAATTTTACCGATCGCTGATTCTGGGACCGACAAAGTTTACTAATTTATTTCTTCGCGTATATCCTGCAAAGAACATTTGGATCGTTTTTACTTTTTCCTTCAACAAGTACTTCAACGACTTGTCCTTTATATTTTTCCATTGCTTCCTGTGAAAGTTCATTAACTAGTGCATTTAATCGTTGAAAGACGTTCTTTCTTTACTTCCATCGGGATGTTATCTTTCATTTTAGCAGCAGGTGTTCCTTCCCGAGGAGAGTAAATGAATGTATAGGCTGATTCAAAGCCAACTTCACGATAGAGTGAGAGTGTTTCTTCAAACTGCTCTTCTGTCTCATTTGGAAAGCCAACAATGATATCGGTCGTTAGTGCTACATCAGGGATCGCCTTTTTAATTTTTGCAACTAGTTCTAGGAATTGCTCTCTTGTGTATTTTCGCGCCATAATTTTTAACATATCGTTCGATCCAGATTGTACAGGTAGATGAATATGTTCCACAAGATTGCCTTTTTTGGCGAGCACCTCGATTAAACGATCATCGAAATCGCGTGGATGACTCGTTGTAAAGCGAATGCGCGGAATATCGATTTTACGTAATTCATCCATTAAGTCCCCTAAAGTATATTCCATATCTTCAAAGTCTTTACCATAAGCATTTACATTTTGACCTAGTAAAGTAACTTCTTGATACCCTTTTGCTGCAAGCTGACGCACTTCTTGAATAATGTCTTCCGGTCGTCGACTCCGTTCCTTTCCGCGTGTATATGGAACGATGCAATAGGTACAAAATTTGTCACAGCCATAGATAATGTTTACCCATGCTTTCGTATTCCCTTTTCGTACTTTGGGAAGGTTTTCAATGACATCTCCTTCTTTCGACCAAACTTCAACAACCATTTCTTTCGACATATAGGCTTCATTCAATATTTGCGGTAGCCTATGAATATTATGGGTACCAAAAATCATATCGACATATTGGTATGACTGTAAAATTTTATTCACAACAGATTCCTCTTGTGACATACAGCCGCATACACCTAAAAGAAGATCTGGTTTTTCTGTTTTCAATGCTTTTAAATGACCTAATTCGCCAAACACTTTATTTTCGGCATTTTCACGAATAGCACATGTATTCAATAAAATGACGTCCGCATCTTCAACTGTTTCTGTCGGCTGATAGCCGAGTTCCATAAAAATACCCGCCATTACTTCTGTATCGTGTTCATTCATTTGACAACCGTACGTACGAATATAAAATTTACGATCTTTTCCTAACCCGCGAAGCTTTTCAGGAATATGAAAATTATCAAGATATTCCACTTCTTCTTTTCCACGCTTCTTGGCTTTTTTTAGGGATGGTGGAGAGTAAACCGTTTGAAAATATTTACTGTAATCCTTTACGGATTTTTTGTCCGTTGGATGATCGGTTTGTACCTGTTGACTATCTAACCGTTGTTTTTCGTTCATAAAAATCTCCTTTCTATTTTCACACTAGAGACAGGTATTTATTTTCTATTATAAATGAGCTATTTATAATAATACAATGACACACACATCTATTAAGTATAATGCCTTTCATTTTTGAACACAATAGGCAGCAATATTTGTTTCAAAAAGTTCATTTCCACGTCGATTCTGAAATACTCCTGTTGATAGAACTGAGATAATTTATTGAGGAATCTTTCTCCCTTTCATTGATCTGTTACCGTGATAAGGATACTTTCATTTTTAAAGGATTGGATGAACATTTTTTAAAAGAGCATGTAAAAAAACCTGTTTGCTTAATTGCAAACAGGCATGCTTTTTCATCAATATGACAGAAAATAATTATCTCGGTTCAATGATTAGTTTTATTGCTGTTCTTTCTTCCCCATCGATTTGAATGTCAGTAAATGCTGGAATGCAGATGAGATCGACACCACTAGGAGCTACGAAACCCCTTGCGATCGCTACCGCTTTTACTGCTTGATTGAGTGCACCAGCACCAATAGCTTGAATTTCTGCTCCTCCTCTTTCTCGAAGCACACCGGCAAGTGCACCAGCTACAGAATTAGGATTAGATTTTGCTGAAACTTTTAATATTTCCATTCCTTCCCCTCCTCGAATTTCCCTATACATCGAATATTGATGTCAAATTGAACAACTTAGTATGATGTTCCCAATGCTACTATATTCGAGAAGTGGTGAAACTATGCCAGCAAGGCTTAATAATCAACAATAAACGGGTGATCTTCATTAATAATCACTCGTTCTATGTTAGTGGCTAACCCCGTTTTTTTATCTACGTCAATAATACAACCATTTAATTGTTTTCTACCTTTTTTCGGAACTTCGAAGCGGACAGGCATATTTGTGCGAAAGCGCTTTAAAATTGCTCCTCTCTCCATGCCGAGAATCCCATCGTATGGTCCCGTCATACCGACATCTGTTAAATATGCTGTCCCATTCGGTAAGATACGTTGATCTGCAGTTTGAACATGTGTATGAGTGCCAATAACAGCAGCTACTTTTCCATCTAAATGCCAACCCATTGCTTGTTTTTCACTCGTAGCTTCCGCATGAAAATCTACAAAAATCACTTTTGCTTTTTTCTTTGCTTCTTTAACTAATTTTTCTACTTTTTCAAATGGGCAATCGAGCGGTTGCATAAATGTTCTCCCTTGGACACTAATAATAGCTGTATCTACGTTATTAATGGAAACATAGGTAATCCCTTTTCCCGGTGTTCCTTCTGGAAAATTTGCGGGTCGTACTAAATAATTTGATTCATCGATGAATTCAAAAATATCTTTATTGTCCCAAGAATGGTTCCCTAATGTAATAACATGAGCTCCTGCCTCTAAAAAACTTCGATAAATCGGCTCGGTTATTCCTCTTCCACCCGCTGCATTTTCTCCGTTTACAATGATTAGATCGGCATCGTACTTTGTTTTTAGTTTTGGTAAATATTCTTTTACCATTTCCCTTCCAGGTGATCCAACGACATCGCCAATAAACAATATTTTCATTTTCATTTCCTTTCTCATCAGTCGGTTTTATACTTTTCTTTTTTCTAAAAAAATAAAGCAGTGTGAAAATCACACCGCTCTATTTTGCGTATTCAATGGCCCTCGTTTCACGGATGACCGTAACTTTAATATGGCCAGGGTAATCTAACTCTTCTTCAATTCTTTTACGAATATCCCGAGCTAATCGATGCGATTCTAGATCATCAATTTGTTCAGGTTTCACCATAATTCTAATTTCACGCCCAGCTTGAATTGCAAATGATTTTTCGACTCCATTAAAGGATTCTGAAATATCTTCTAGCTTTTCCAAGCGGCGAATATAATTTTCAAGTGTCTCACTACGAGCACCTGGTCTTGCTGCGGAAATAGCATCTGCAGCAGCCACTAATACAGCAATGATGGACGTTGCTTCTGTATCTCCATGATGTGATGCAATACTATTGATGACAACCGGATGTTCTTTATACTTAGTAGCTAATTCAACACCGATTTCAACATGGCTACCTTCCACTTCATGGTCAATTGCTTTACCGATATCGTGAAGCAATCCTGAGCGACGCGCAAGCATTTCATCTTCACCTAATTCTGCAGCTAACAGCCCAGTGAGATAAGCAACCTCCATTGAGTGATTCAATACGTTTTGTCCGTAACTTGTACGGTATTTTAAACGTCCTAAAATCTTAATTAAATCGGGGTGGAGGCCGTGAACGCCAACATCGAAAGTTGTCTGTTCACCAACTTCACGTATATGATCATCCACTTCACGTCTTGCTTTATCAACCATTTCTTCGATGCGTGCTGGATGAATTCGACCGTCTTGAACTAATTTTTCAAGTGCAAGGCGGGCGGTTTCACGTCGAATTGGATCGAAACCTGATAATATCACTGCTTCTGGTGTATCATCAATAATTAAATCGATGCCAGTTAAGGTTTCGAGTGTACGTATGTTCCTTCCTTCACGCCCGATAATTCGACCTTTCATTTCATCATTTGGAAGGTTGACAACGGAGACTGTCGTTTCAGCTACATGGTCGGCTGCACAACGTTGTATCGCAAGGGACAGGATGTTTTTAGCTTTTTTATCCGCCTCTTCTTTCATACGGGTCTCACTCTCTTTTACCATTACAGCAATATCGTGAGTAAGCTCCTTTTCCACTCGGTCAAGGATCACTCTTCTTGCTTCTTCACGAGTGAGGCCTGAGATCCGCTCTAACTCTAATTGCTGTTTACGTGCCATCTCGTCCACTTTGCTTTCCATCTCTTCAATATGTTGTTGTCTTTGACTTAGAGAGTCCTCTTTCTTTTCAAGCACACTTTCACGCTTGTCTAAAGTTTCATCTTTTCGATCGAGGTTCTCCTCCTTTTGCAATAGTCTTTTTTCAAGGATTTGCAATTCATTTCTTCGTTCACGAAGTTCTTTTTCCGTTTCAATACGAAGTCGATGATTTTCATCCTTTGCTTCTAACAGGGCTTCTTTTTTCAACGCTTCTGCTTCTCGCTTTGCATCTTCCAATATACGCTCTGCCGTAAGCCTTGCTCCTGTTAATTTATTTTGATGAACAATTTTATGGATGAAATAGCCAACAACTACACAGACGATTAGGCCAAGCAAAATGAGGACGATGATTAACAATGGATCCATCGTTTTCACCTCCTCTTGCTATGAACTTGTCTAAAACATGTCGGCAGGTACATTCTTACTTAAAACCCAAAGTATAGGTTGGGTTTTAAAGAATTTCATACGAAAATAATGTAAAATATACATATTAATTTTAAAGCTGTAAAAATCCATTGTCAAGTCTATAGTTTCATATGGGAAAATAAAAACATCATACTTGGTAGAAAATACTAGGTAAAATGAGGTAAGGAAGAAGAATAATGTTAGGTTAATTGTATGTTTACCTAACAGGAAGATTGGTTTTTCATTTTATAATTTATCAAAAACGGATAAGAAGCACTCCTACTCTATTTTCTCGAAAAGCGACTGTCCGCCTCTCGCTGATGAAAGCCCTCCTCCGACTTTGCTTCCCTTCACACGAAAAAAAGATGCCAGCATTCTGGCACCTTCATTCATTATATATCTCATTCTCCTTGTTCTGCTACTTCTTCCCCAGCGTTTTCATCTGTTTCCATACCATAATATTCACGAATCTTCATTAATATGTCATTGCGTACTTCTGGGTTCTCTTTTAAAAATTGTTTTGCATTTTCTCGTCCTTGTCCTAAACGCTCTTCATTATATGAATACCAAGAACCGCTTTTTTGGACAATATCAAGATCTGCCCCCATATCGATGAGTTCGCCTTCTTTCGAAATGCCTTCGCCGTACATAATGTCCACCTCGGCTGTTTTAAACGGTGGAGCAACCTTATTCTTCACAATTTTCACTCTCGTTTTATTTCCAACGATATCATTTCCTTGCTTTAACTGCTCTGCACGTCGTACTTCTAGTCTAACAGATGAGTAGAATTTTAGCGCACGACCACCTGGAGTTGTCTCTGGATTACCGAACATAACACCAACTTTTTCACGAATTTGGTTAATGAAAACGGCAATTGTTTGCGATTTATTAATCGCTCCAGATAATTTCCGAAGAGCTTGTGACATTAAACGCGCTTGGAGACCAACGTGTGAATCGCCCATCTCTCCCTCAATCTCTGCTTTTGGAACGAGAGCAGCAACTGAGTCAACGACAATAATATCTATTGCTCCACTACGTACTAGTGCCTCAGCAATCTCCAGTGCTTGCTCGCCTGTATCAGGTTGTGACAATAGTAACTCATCAATATTAACTCCTAATTTTTGGGCATAGACAGGGTCGAGTGCATGTTCAGCATCGATAAATGCAGCTTGTCCGCCTCTTGCTTGCACTTCCGCAATAGCATGAAGTGCGACTGTTGTCTTTCCTGAACTTTCTGGTCCATAAATTTCAACCACTCGGCCGCGGGGATAACCACCAACTCCTAGAGCAACGTCTATCGCTATTGAACCGCTAGGAATTACAGAAACTTGTCGGTCTGTTTGCTCTCCCAATTTCATCACTGAGCCTTTGCCAAATTGCTTTTCTATTTGTTTTAGCGCCATATCAAGCGCTGCTTGACGATCACTCACTCATATTTCCTCCTATACTCTAAAATGAATCTCCCATCGATGGAAGGATATTTTCTTCCTTTTTTGACGGTCTGTCGTTCACATTGATAATAATAACTGAACAAAAACCTATCTTTACTATAAACGTTTTTTTGTGCTTTGCCAAGTATAAAACCGAACATTTATTCGTCTTTTTTTCTATCCCATTTACCTATTTACTTATTTTGGCTAAGAGAAATGAACTTTTTTAAAAAATGCATAAAGCGAAAAAAATTTTTTACACTGTTATTTAAATAATCAGTTAATTCAAAAAGAGGCTGGAGCAAAACCCATCTAAATAAGAAAAAGGAGTTCAGTTGTTGATAAAACTGGTTATTGAGTGATGTTGACGTTCACTTCAGACAGTTGCTTTCCGCGGGCACGGCCTCAGCTTCTGTAGCTCCTCGTCCGCGTCGCTACGGAGATTTTCAGACTCGTGCTATTCCCGCAGGAGTCAACTGTCTTTCTTTCAGTCAAACTTATCGTTATTTCGTATAATTTTAAGTAAACAAAAATGAAAGAGGATTTGCGTTAATGGCAATAAACTGAAGGAAATACACTGCCATTAACGATGATCATGATAAAAACACGGAATCGGACAGAACAAAAAAGGATTGGATCAACAAAATTTGCTGATTCAATCCTTTTTTATTATTTGAAGCTAATGTCCCAGCCTCTTTAATTCTTTTAATAAGTAATAACAACCATACAAGACCGCCTGTTCTCTATTTACATTTCTTGAACCTGATAATTGGATAAGACGGCCCTTCGTAGGTCTCTCTTTGCATGAAAGTCCGATCCAAATCGTCCCTGGAAGATGTCCTTCTAAAGAATCAGGACCAGCAACTCCCGTAAAGCTAATCCCGATATCAGTATCTAGCAAATGTCGCACATTTTCAGCTAATTCAATCGCACATTGCTCACTAACAGCACCATACTTCGCAATTGTCTCTTCCCGTACATGTAACAAGTTTTTCTTTATTTCATTTGCATAACAAACGATACCACCTAAAAAAACAGAGCTGACTCCTTGAACAGCAGTCATTTCCGCTTGGAACATGCCACCAGTCAAACTCTCTGCACAAGCAATTGTTAAATTTTTACTTTTAAGTTGTTTTAACAATTCATTGACGAGTGTCGTATTGTCATAACCATAAAAGTATTGACCAACCCTATGTAGTATTTCTTTTTCTACTTTTTCTATCTCTTTTTCGGCTTGTTGCTCCGTTCGCATTTTGGCCGTTATTCTAATCGTAACATCACCATCACCTGCAAGAGGAGCAATCGTGGGGTTTGATTGTTGCTCAATTAAATCAGCAATTTCTGTTTCTAATTGTGCTTCCCCAATGCCAAAGAAACGTAAAACACGTGAGGCTATTTTCTCTTTTACCCTTAAATTTTTTTCGATAGCTGGTTGACCATATTTTTTGAACATTGGACCCAATTCTTTAGGTGGACCTGGAAGTAACATATACATCTTTTCGTTATCATTTATGACCATTCCAGGAGCCATGCCATGTTCATTCGGAAGTATATGGGAATCTCTTATCACCATTGCTTGTTTTTTATTATTAGGTGTCATCTGTTTATTTATTTTGATAAAATATGTCTTTATTTTATCAAAAGCATTCTCGTCAAGATAGAGTTCTTTTCCTAAATGCTCGGCAATAACCTCTTTTGTGAGATCATCTTTCGTCGGTCCGAGCCCACCAGTAATAATAATTAATTGGGCACGTTTTTCTGCCATTTTAATCGCTCGTTTCAATCGCAATGGATTATCACCAACAACTGTATGATGATATACATTCACACCTTGCTCAGCTAATGCAGAAGATAATGATTGGGCATTTGTATTAGCGATTTGTCCGAGCAAAAGTTCTGATCCAACCGCAATGATTTCCGCATCCATAACAATTCTCCTTTATACATAATGCTACCTTCCATACTAATTGTTCGTTTCAACTGGCCTTGAAATGAAATTAGAGACAGTCGATCCCATCCTAATTTTTAAGGTTGAGACCTTCCTGCCTCTCTTGCAGAGTAGATAAAAATAGCTTCCTTTATTTTGAGTGTTGAAAAATCGCTCTATTTTTATAAAAATAATCCCAGCCGGACCAAATGGTAAAGAAGACTGCAATCCAAAGCATAATGTCTGCAAGTGGAACTGATATAGCTGTAAATGGAATATTGTGAAGTAGCAGCAGGATGATGGCTAATATTTGTGTCACTGTTTTTATTTTCCCTAGGTTGCTAGCAGCAACAACTTTGCCTGCTTCTATTAACACTAGACGTAAGCCAGTAACAGCAAACTCTCTGCTGATAATGATAATAACCATCCAAGAAGGGGCAGACCCTAATTCAACTAAAACAATTAATGCTGCTGATACTAATAATTTATCAGCTAATGGATCGAGGAATTTCCCAAGGTTTGTAATCAATTGATGTTTACGAGCAATATAACCGTCAATCCAATCTGTAACAGAAGCTAAAATAAAAATAAGCGCACCAATCAAATGCGAGACTGGAATGTCTGTATCAAAGACATTCACATCTCCCCATTCAAAAGGATAAAGCATAAAAACAATAAAAAATGGAATTAAAAAAATTCGTGAGATCGTGATCTTGTTCGGTAAGTTCATTACGGTGCCACCTTCTACTATAGATTAAGTTTTATGTACAACGGAAAAATAGCCATCAAAAGATGACTATTCTGTTGTTTTGTCAAATTGAATGACAATGTCTTGACGGACAACATCTGTCGGAGAAATCTCATATTCTAATTTTTCATCATTAATAAATATTTCCGTGTCTGCTGCATTTCCGACAACGATGAATGCCTCATCTTCATTTGTGAAATCAACCACTTCATTTCCTGCTGATTCACCATTTGCTGATAAAATACCGCTGAAAAACACTTTACCTTGATTATTTTTAATTTCAATCCATGTTTCGCCAACGGAACTTACCTTTAATTCAAACTTGTCCGTATTCGTTAATTCATACACTGTCTTTTTACCGCTGCTATCAACCACTTCTAACGCTTGTTTATCTGAAGCATCATCTTCTTTGTTATCTTTCTCTTCTTTTGTCTTTTTTTGTTCTTCCTTTTTATCTGAGTCAGAAACCGATTCATCTGTTTCAATTTGAATACCTTTATTATTTTCATCTGGATCCGAAACTTGTGTAGGTTCATTTGAACCTTTTAAAAACCATAAAAGCCAAATAGCAGCAATAACAACCAAAGCAACAAGTATTTTAGGTAAATGCTCTAAAAACTTTGGTGAATTTTTATTTTTCTGGCGACGCTCTTGTACCCGAGAAATTTGTTTCGGTATATCCTCTTCTGGAGCTAATGGGATCTCTTGTCGATATTCTTCAAATAATTGCTCAGGAGGGATATCTACTGCTTCCGCATATTGCTTAATAAATGCTCGGACATAAAATTTGCCCGGCATGATGTCATAATCACCTTTTTCAATACCACGTAAATATCGTTTTTGAATTTTTGTTACCTTTTCCAAATCATCTAATGAAAGACCTTTCTTTTGCCGTGCTTCTTTTAATCGGGCTCCTAATTCACTCAACAATAACACCTGCCAATCTAAAAGTCGAAACCTCCAAAGTCTGAACTCTCAAATAAGTTATTTTTTTGCACAAGATCATATGTTATTTCTTCTTCAGGATTATTTCTTAATTCGATGATATAATCAAAATCGTCTATAGAGTATTCTGAATGCTGGACAAAGATATCTGGGTGTTCAATTACTTTTACAGCGGGTAGTTGCATAATTTCCCGAACCAATGCCAAATGTTCTTCATCTGCTCGTTGTCTAGAGACAATTCCATCAATAATAAAGATATTGTTATCACTATACTCATCCGCTATCAATCGTTTGCGAATCGTTTGCTTTAAGAGGGTAGATGAAACAAATAACCATTTTTTATTTGCACATACACTACCAGCTACAACAGACTCTGTTTTTCCAACTCGGGGCATCCCCCGGATTCCGATTAGCTTATGGCCTTTTTGCTTAAAAATTTCAGCCATAAAATCAACGAGTATACCGAGATCTTCTCTGACAAATCGAAATATTTTTTTATCATCAATATCTCTTTGAATATAACGCCCATGACGAACAGCCAATTTATCCCGAAGTTTTGGCTTTCGCAATTTGATTAACTCAATTGTTTCCACCGTTTGAAGGATAGCCTCTAACCTAATAATTTGGGCCTGTTCCTTGGCAAGAATAAGTAAGCCTCGCTTCCCTTTATCAACACCGCTAATACTAATAATATTGATGGATAACATTCCGAGTAAAGAGGAAATATCACCAAGAAGGCCTGGGCGATTTTTTTTAATTTTGTATTCTAAATACCATTCCTTTTTTTCCATTTACATCCTCCATCATACAAAGCTAATTTACAAAGAAAGATGACCGCCCGTTTTCATTTCTGGACAAATTCCTTCCTCTTCATTCATATGAAGTTAATTTTGTTTAGTGAAAGACGTATCTAGTTTCTATATTAAATGATTTCCAAGTAATATGAAAGAAAAATATTTGTTTCATACAAAAAAGGCATATTTTTATGCCATTGATCTGATTAAATCAGAAAAGAGAGGATAAAACTCCTCTCTTTTCTCACTCATTTCTATCATCATATTCATTCATTGATTATTTGTTATTTTGTAGCATTATTCTCTACAAGTTTTACCATCATCGTAGCGATTGCTTGTTGCTCTTCAGGAGTTGCTACAGACCAAAGGTCAGATAACACTCTTTCCTGTTCATTTTTAGGCTCGACCTGTTCTGCCAAATAGTCACCCACTTGATGAGCTAACTGTTCAATGACTTGTTGAGACATTCCTTCTTGTTGTGCTTGGCTAAGACGGTCACCTAAGAAGTTCTTCCAATCTTGCCAGTTGTCTAATACAGACATTTTTCGAACCTCCTTTATTTAAGTTCGTCTTTATTTTGTGCCTCATGTATATATTTATACTGGAAATTTTATCATTACTAAGATAGCTCGAGCCTAAAAGCGTTTAGCCATTTTTTATATGAATACTCTATTTTTTGTGCAAAATTCAATCATATGACGATCATGACAAACAAAAAGTGAGGCAAAATATTACGTATACCATCCTCCGTTTACAGCTAAGACTTGACCCGTTATATAAGAGGCTTTATTTGATAGTAAAAATGAAATTGTCTGTGCAATCTCCTCCGGTTTTGCCAGCCTGCCAATTGGAATGTCTTCTTCTAAGTCTTTGAGATCTTCATCACTAAAGGAAGCAAGCATATTTGTTTTTACCGCCCCAGGTGCAACGGCATTAACAAACACACCATTTCTTGCTACTTCCTTACTTAAAGCTTTGACAAGTGCTATTTGTGCCCCTTTTACGGTGGAGTATAGTACTTCACAAGCCGCTCCTGTTTGACCCCAAATAGAACTAATAAGAATGATATGGGATGTTTGGTTGCGCATCAGCTTAGGAAGTAATGTTCTCACCAATTTCATTGGGCTTTTAATATGTAGCTGCAACATTGTCTCGATCGTTTCATCATCAACATCGACAAACAAATGGTATGGTGCAATACCACTCGAATAAACAATCGCATCAATATGGAAAATATGATCGATGACTTTTTGAACATCGGCATCTTTGGAAAGGTCTGCTTGAATCAGAATCGCTTCCACTTTATATTTCACTACTTTTGCGAGTAGCTTTTTTATTTCCTTTTCATTTTGATGATAATGCAAATATAAATTCCAACCATTTTTTGCAAGTTCTAATGCAGTTGCTTGGCCGATCCCACCACTTGCACCAGTAATAAGTGCATACTTTTGCACGTGATTCCCTCCCTGTATTTATTTCTCTCATAAAAAGAGCAACGACACATTCACCACCAAGATGGAATGTGTCGCTATTCATGTTACTTCGGCGGTAACACTTGACAAACCGTTAGTCGCTCTGTAGCAAAAAACGCATTGGCGATTTTTTTGACATCTGAAAATGTAATCTGTTCTAATACTGGAACAACATCAAAGAGGTGCATATCATTAAATGCATAACGAGTAAATTGATTTGCTATATACTCAGGAGAGTTAATTGCTCTTAAGAAACTACCAATTTTCTTTTTCTTCGTTCGCTCAAGCGCTTTTTCTGTAAGGTGTTTTCCCTCAGCAGCTTCTAACATCATCCTTTGCAATCTTTCTGCCATTTTATCAGGTTGATTTGTATCGCTTCCAACCATTCCAAAACCGAAACCATATTCCTGCGTGTAGTCATAAGAAAATGTTTCATCAATTAAACCTTCATTGTAGAGAGTGTAGTAATTGTTTGAGCTTTTGCTGAACAACATGTCTAATAGTATTTGGATTGTCAACTCATGTTTTAGCATTTCTTTTCCACTCATTTCAACATCTTTTGCCTTTATCCCTATTAGACATTTCGGAGTTTGGACATTCATTCTCACTTCTTGTTTCTTTTCAGCTACTTCTATTGGTTCATCTTCAAAACGACGCTTGATTTCTTCTTGTTCTGCAAAATCTTTTTTCGCTTGATTTTCTCTTACTAATGTCATCGTTTTTTCCGGATCGACTGGTCCTACGACAAAGAGCAACATATTACTTGGATGGTAAAATGTGTTATAGCAAGTGTATAAAAGATCTTTCGTTATTTGTGAAATGGAATCGATTGTGCCCGCAATATCTATTTTAACCGGGTGATGATGGTACATATTTTCAATAACGCCAAAATATAAACGCCAATCAGGATTATCATCATACATCGTAATTTCTTGCCCGATAATACCTTTTTCTTTTTCAACCGTTTTTTCAGTAAAATAAGGTTCTTGCACAAAATCAATCAGAGTGGTTAAGTTTTCAGCAACATTGGAAGTGCTTGAAAATAAGTAGGCGGTTCTTCCAAAAGTAGTAAATGCATTAGCAGATGCTCCTTGTTTGCTAAACTGTTGAAAAACATCACCATCTTCTTTTTCAAATAGTTTATGTTCAAGAAAGTGGGCGATCCCATCCGGAACCTTGATAAATTCATCATTATCAAGCGGAATAAAATGATTATCGATTGAACCATATTTCGTTGTAAATGTCGCATATGTCTTATGGAAGCCTGCTTTTGGTAGGATAAACACCTCAAGGCCATTATCCATTTTTTCATGATATAAAGTTTCTTTTAATTGTTGGAATTCCACTGCTCTCATGCTTTATCCTCCTCCAACCCTGTTAAGAAATACACTGTATCAAGATTTATTTTTTCTGCAACCGCGATAATATCTTCTTGTTTCACTTCATCTATACGCTGGAGCCAATCATCAACCGAAATTGTTTCATTTGCTATCACATTGTGATAAAGGACCTCTACGGAACCGCGTGCAGTATCGATTGTTTCTAGCAGCTGATTTTTTATAACAGCTTTCGTTTGCTCTATTTCTATTTCTGAAAAATCCCCTTTTTTCATCGCTTCCATTTGCTTATGAATGATACCTGTCGTTTTTTCGTAATTTTCAAACTCAATTCCGGACATAACGATTAACAACCCTTTATGACTCTCAATTTGACTGCTCGCATAGTAGGCAAGGCTAGCTTTTTCACGTACATTGATAAATAGCTTAGAGTGAGAGAAACCACCAAATATCCCATTGAATACTTGCAAAGCGAAGTAGTCGTCATCTCCATATCTAATATTGGTCCGATAGCCAATATTTAATTTCCCTTGTTTCACATCCTGGTTATCTTTTATCTCTTTTACCTTATTCACAGACACACTATTTATTGTAGTCCTGGAGATCGGCTCCCTTTCATCAAAAGAGAGTTGTTCTTCACAAAGTTCACTCACTTGCTGTTCATCAACATCACCTATGACATATAAATCTAATTCATCTTCAGCAAGCGCCTTTCGATAATAGTCAAAGAGCGTTTTTGCAGTAATTTCATCGACTTTTTCTATTTTCCCATTGACATCTAATGCGTAAGGTTCTTCCTTACACATTTCTGCGATGAGACGTTTATTTGCGAACCTCATTTTATTATTATAGATCGATTGTATTCGTTGTTTTAAATTTCTTTTCTCTTTTTCCACTGTGTCCGCATGAAAAGCGTCATTTTCAACATTTGGATGTAAGATGACATCTGTTAAAAAGTCAATTCCTTTTTGTAACAATGGTGTTGTATCCTTTAAAAATTTCTCATTTGCGATTTCTACAGTAAAAGACATAATGTGATTTTCACCTTTTTTACTTAAATCAACAAAAAAATTTGCACCATACAATTCATCAAGATGAGAGCGTAAAGCGGTTGTTGTCGGGTATTGTTTCGTGCTACTTTCCAAAACGTTTGGCAATAAAGCTCTTAATGTTACCGTATCTTCTGTCAGCGGTGCTCGCATTTTCCAAACGAGCATATTTGTTTTAAATTTATCTGTCTTTACAATATGTAAAGTATATCCATCTTTTTTTATGGATTTCTCATTTATGATCGTCATCAGCAAACTCCTCCTTTTTAACACGAAACCTATGATTATTGTACTGTAAAGTCATTTTAACTATACATCTTTCACATACATTCCTTCAACTTTCAACCTTACATCGTGAGAAAACCTTGTATGTATATGGAGAGAAGAAGAGGCTATACAATCACGAAGCAAAGATATGTAATAAAAAAAGTCTGCCCTTCACGAATGAAAGACAGACTTGTTATTTAACGTTTTCCTTTAATATAAGGTGTACCTAACGCTTTTGGAGCATCCGCACGACCGACAAAGCCAGCTAATGCTAAAATGGTAAGAACGTATGGCAAAATCAGTAAGAAATACGGATGGAACTTCTTTGATTAATGGTAAATCTCCACTAACAACGCTTAAACTTTGCGCAAAACCAAAGAAAAGTGCTGCACCTAATGCACCTATCGGATGCCACTTTCCAAAAATCATTGCTGCTAATGCCATAAAGCCTTGACCATTAATTGTCGCATGACTAAAATCTAATGAGATTGATTGTGAATAGACAGCTCCTCCTAGCCCAGCTAATGCACCCGAAATCATCACGGCTATGTAGCGTAATTTATTAACGCTAATTCCCATCGTGTCTGTTGCCATCGGATGTTCACCGACTGCACGTAAACGAAGGCCAAATGGTGTTTTATAGATAACAAACCAAGCAATAATCGCCACGGCTATCGCTAAAAATGAAGTTAAATATTCGTTTTTAAAGAAAATAGGTCCGATTATCGGAATATCTGATAAGATTGGCACATTTATTCGCGAAAACCTTTCTTGAATCATCTCTGTTTGTCCATGCCCATCAAAAAGTTTTTTTACGAGGAAAAGCGTGAGACCAACAGCTAATAAATTCAAGGCAACCCCAAAATTACATTGATCAGCCCGAAATGAAATAGATGCAACAGCATGAAACAATGAAAAAATCATCGATATAAACATTGCAACAATAGCGCAATCCAAGGTGTCATACTTCCGAATGTGTCGACGAACTGCTAAATTGAAAACGATAGCAACGAAAGCACCAATTACCATTAAACCTTCTAAGTCCGATATTTACCACACCAGATCGTTCACTAAATACCCCACCAGATCGCAGTGAAAATCAATGGAGCTGCATAGAAAATCGCCGAAGGACAATAAACGTTAAAATTTCGAAAAAATTCACTTTACTTCCCCTCCTTTTGTTAAGCGATTTAAGAAGAGCGGAACACATATCCTGAAGCAACAAAGAAAATAATAACTGCAATGACAACAGATACGAGCTCGGGTCGGTACATCGGCAGCTGAAGGCATATTTAATGATCCGTATTTAAGCGAACCGAAAAGCACTGCTCCTAAAATTACTCCAAAGGAGTATTTGCACCAAAAAGCGTACAGCAATCCCATCAAAGCCAACACCAGTAAAGCCGCTTTTAACAGAGACATATTCAAATGTACCTAAACCTTCCATCGCACCAGCTAAACCAGCAAATGCTCCAGAAATAAGCATAGACATAATAATATTTCGTTGTACATTCATTCCTGCATACTCAGAAGCATGCTGATTAAAACCAACGGAACGTAATTCAAAGCCCACCGTTGTTTTCTCTAAAATAAACCAAAAGATAATAACACTAATTAATGCCAGGAAAATTCCATTATGCATTCGTGAAAAATCAGTTATTGATTCTAAAAAATGGTGAGCGTAATGACGCTGTTGGAGCTATTTTTTCTAAACGATCTCCTCCATACCTGAAAGCGAACGGATAATTGAATTAGTTGTATAAAGTGCAATATAATTCATCATAATTGTCACAATAACTTCATGCACTCGAAAGCGCGCTTTTAAAAGACCCGGGATAAATGCCCATAAAGGCTCCCGCTAATGCTGCCGCTATAATCGCAACGGGTAAATGAATAGCTTTGGCAATTGAAAAGCAACGCCAACCCACGAAGCTACGAACCAACCAACGATAAATTGTCCTTCTACTCCGATATTGAATAATCCGGTTCGAAATGCAAAAGCAACAGCTAGTCCTGCTAAAATATATGGGGTAATTTGTCGGATCGTCTCCCCGAAATTATATAAATCTCCAAAAATACCTTCCCATAACGCTTGATAGCCGAGAATTGGATCGACTCGTTATTACCATCATGATCGCTCCAACGAAAAGGCCAAGAATAACAGCAATGATCGGAACAAGAATATCAATCATTTTTTTTGACATAAGACCCGTCACCTACTTTCTTCCCTTCATGTCCTGCCATTAACAATCCTAACTCCTGCTCTGTAGTCTTCTTCGGGTCAACGATATCAACAATCTGACCTTCAGTAATAACAGCAATACGATCACTTACACTGATCACTTCATCTAGTTCAAATGAAACGAATAACACGGCCTTCCGCCATCTTCGTCTATTAAACGTTTACGAATAAATTCAATTGCACCGACATCAAAACCTCTTGTCGGTTGAGCCGCAATTAATAAGTCTGGATCACGGTCAACTTCGCGACCAATGATAGCTTTTCCGTCCGTTACCGCCGGACAAGGAGCGCGCAGGTTCATACTCACTCTGTGTCCGAACATCATATTCAGCGATGATTTTACGTGCTTTTTCATATATCGCATGTTTATTTAAGATCCCTTTGCGCGATAGAGGCTCTTTATAATAAGTCTGTAAGGCAATATTTTCTCCGATGGGAAAATCCAATACTAACCCATGCTTATGACGGTCTTGAGGAATATGACCAACACCAGCTTCTGTTACTTTACGGGGACGCAGATTCGTAATATCCACATTATTTATTTTCACTGTTCCACCTTGCACTTTACGTAAGCCGGTAATTCCCTCAATTAACTCTGATTGACCATTACCATCAATTCCTGCGATACCAACAATTTCTCTGCACGAACAGACAAATTCAGTCCATTAACCATTTTTATTCCACGGTTGTCTTCAACGATCAAATCATTAATCGATAAGAATTCTTCCTTAGGCTTCGCTTCTTTTTATCGACTTTCAAAACAACATTGCGTCCGACCATTAAATCTGCCAATTCATTCTCACTTGTTTCTGAGACATTAACAGTTCCGATTCCCTTTCCTTTACGGATAGCAATACGCAACCGAACCAAGAACTGTAATAACATTAA
>CAVVKR010000019.1:0-23791 GCA_963748745.1 uncultured Bacillaceae bacterium
TTTTTTTATTGTTATTTTTTTCTTTTACTTCGTCAGTTGGTGTTGCTTTTCTTTATCTTGTTCCCCAACGCTCATCGCATATCCATTTTGACGAATCATCTTTAATTGTTGATATAATACATTTTTATCGACAGGTAAATCATTTGTAAGTTGTGAGAGAGGTTGATGATGGAGGATTTTCAACGCTGCTTTTTTTCATCTGAAAAAGCCAATAATAACTTAGGACCAGAACCGAGATATAGTGGAGAATCGTTTCCAATTTTTGTGTATAATCTTAATACTCGATTACTTTCTACTTTCTCGATATAAACAGCCTCATTGTTATGTTCTACGACGAGGTGAACAACCTCATTTAATAATAGTTGAGTTTTTTCATATATGGTAGGGCAACCTTTCTAATTTCAAGTTGCTCAGAAACACGATGTCCTAGCTCTAATAGTTTTAACCCGAGTCTATATGTTGTATTGTGTTCTGACTTCTTTGTTTTAATAATATATCCGCAGTATTCTAATGATTTCATCATCCTATAAACGGTTGGTTTCGGTATTTTGCTACCTTGGTTATCTTTTTAAAGTCCGTTGTTGGTGTTTCATCTGTAAAATAATCAACAGCTTTAATGCTTTGATGACACTCTTGTTCATCGATATACTCCTTTGGCTAAAACAGATCCCTCTATTGTTAGTAAACGAGGGATATGATCAATTCTAAATTTTTTCATCAACTGCTTTGCACGATTGATTTTTCCGTAATGTGAACTTGTCGTTTTTTCATTTCTTCAATATATGCCTTTCCTGGAACAATTTTTTCAGGAGGAAATACACCCTTTGTAAAAATAGTGCCATTTCCAATCATTTGCGCAACAACTGAAATGGTATTGGCGGTCGCCCTCGCCATTGCCGTGACGTTTCGCTTCCGATCTTTGAATGTTGTCATTTCATATTGATATGTTGTCTTTTTTGTTGTCCTTTCTTCCTTGGACAATCACTCTTAAAAGAACTACATCATCTTTATCTTTTAAATCTACAAGGGGCTGAAAACTATTAATAGTACTTCGCGAGGGTTAATGTTCACATCATTTACTTTTACTTCATAATCCTGTCGCGTTAAATTTAAATCCACCAATAAGCGGAATTTTTCCGCATGTCCTTGATAGCGAATGGTTTTATACTCCAAGCGATCCGGATCCGGATAGGAATATGCTAAGGTGGACGTGCCACCAGCTGTATGAAAAGCTCGAGTTGGACCAAATTTTCAAAATAGACTGTTTCTACTTTAGACAATGATGGAAATTCTTGTTTTACACCATTTCTAATAATGAAGGATGGGTCTGTATAATGATCAAACACACCTTCCATGGAAAAGACATGATTATACCCTAATGGTGGTTCAGGTTCGAGTGGAATGCCACCAACATATAGTTTGATCGATTCCACTTTATCAAGCTTACTTGCCCCAAAGCCTGAGAGTATATTAATCATTCCCGGTGCAACACCTAAGTCAGGGATAATCGTCACATTGGCCTCTTTTGCTACTTCATCTAGCATGAGGACCCGATCAGTAGCATGACCGATATGCCCGCCTAAATCAACCGCATGAATGCCTGCTTCAATGGCTGCTTTTGCTACCGCTTCATTGAAAGTGTAAAAAACCGCATTAATTACAACATCGTAATGACGCAAAAAAGAAACCAACTGTGAGTTATGTGTCCACATCAACATGAAAGGCATTTATTTTCATTGAATGAAATTGTTTCACAATACTTTCCGCTCGCTTGATATCTATATCTGCTAAACCGATATGATTACTCCTGTACTATCGACTAAATCTCTCGCAGTTTTTTCCCATCAAACCTGCTCCTAAAACAGCTACCTTCATCGCTTTCCCCCCTCATAAGTTGAAACGAACACTCGAGGTGGAAATTAATCCATATCAATTTGGGCCCGTTGAAGCTTACCACTATAATCGATGTAAACACTCTTCCACTCTGTAAAGACATCAAGTGCGGCTATTCCAGAATCACGATGTCCATTTCCAGTTCCTTTCGTTCCACCGAATGGTAAATGGATTTCAGCACCAGTCGTTCCTGCATTCACATAAACAATGCCTGTATCTAAGATCACGCTGCGGTAAAAACACGATTAACATCCCTTGAGAATATGGAACTTGATAGACCATAATATGACACTATTATTACTTCAATTGCTTCTTCAAAACTTTTGACAGGAATCAGTGAAACACGGTCCGAAAATTTCTTCTTGAGCGATTCGCTATAGAATGTACATCCGTAAATAATGTTGGTGCATAATAATACCTTTGCTACTCTCCATCTTAATATATAACCGCCAGCTAGAAGTTTAGCTCCTTCCTGTTTCCCTATCTCCACATAACTGATGAATTTTTTCCAAGCGCATCTTTATTAATCACAGGTCCTATTTATTTCTTTCATCGCGGCCGTCTCCAATTGTTAAGGACTTCATTTCTTCAATAAACGATTTTCAAGTTCTTTTTGACCTCTTCATGAACGATAATACGGCTACATGCCGTACAACGTTGCCCGCTGTTCCAAATGCACTCCATATAATACCTTCTACCGCAAATTGTAGATCAGCGTCATCCATTACGATGACGGCATTTTTCCCACCCATTTCAAGGAAACTTTCTTTAAATTGCTTCCACCTTTTTCCGCAATATGCCTTCCAACCTCATTTGAACCTGTAAAAGAAATAACATGAACATCAGGATGTTCAACTATTGCCGTTCCGACTGTGGAACCAGAACCTAATACTATGTTTGCTACACCGCTGGAACCCAACTTCTTCAAAAATTTTAGTGATTTCATATGCCATAAATGGTGTTTCTGTCGCTGGTTTCCAAATGACTGTATTTCCCGCAACGATAGCTGGAAACGACTTCCATGTCGCGATCGCAATTGGAAAGTTCCACGGTGTAATAAGTCCCACAATCCCAATCGGCGCTCGAACACTCATTGCAAATTTATCTTGTAATTCTGATGGGGTCGTTTCCCCAAATAGTCGTTCTTCCTTCTCCTGCCATATAAAAGGCCATATCGATTCCTTCTTGCACTTCCCGCGTGCTTCCTCGATGACCTTCCCCATTTCCGATGTTAAGACTTGTGATAATGTTCTTTTCTTTCTTTCAACAAGGATCCAATGTATATAAATATTTCAGCACGCTGTGGCGCAGGAACGAGCCTCCATTTTTTTTGTGCTGCTTTGGCGTATTTACAGCCTTTTGCACATCATTTTCCGTTGATAATAATACTTTTCCTAAAATATCTCCGTTGGCTGGATTGATAATATCCGTATACTCTTCACTTTCTGAACCAACCCATTCCCCATTTATATAATTCATTACCTTTTCATCACTTACAACACTACTAACCATTTTTGCCAACCCCTTTCATCTTTTCTTTTCTCCAACAAGTTCATTTGCTATTATTAGTGCATACTATTGTCATAACCTTTTTCTCATGTCATAGAGATTGTTTTCGAAGTTGTGTGATTGTATGGGCCACAGATATTTGTTCTTGTTCCATACTTATTTCAATAAGAGTAGGGACATTACTCTTCATTGCATCGAGCAAAGCTTCTTCTAAATGTTTTGGACTGTTTACGAGTACACCGCTTGCTCCTAATGACTTTGCTAAGCCGACAAAATCAATATCGCTTAATTGTGTACCGATCACTTTATGAGGAAAATGCATTTCTTGATGCATCCGAATGGTTCCATACATGCAATTATTAAAAACGATAGCGATGATTGGAACTTGATAGCGAACAGCCGTTTCTAACTTTTCTTGGATCGTCATGAGCATACCACCATCACCTGACAATGAAACAACGATTCGATCAAGGGCGGCGGTAATTTCGCACCGATCGCGGCTGGTAACCCATATCCCATTGCTCCAGAAGTAGGACCAATATATGTTCTTTTCTGTTGAAACTGGTAATAAGTATGCACCCAACCAGCAAAGTTGCCGGTGTCATTCGTCATGATTGCATTTGCTGGTAAACAACGACGTAAAACGAATATCACATCATCATTTGTAAGTGTCTCCTTATCGACTCAATTGATTGTTTACAACTCGCTTCATACACTACTCTTCTCGTTGTTATCCAATTTTGCCAATTACCGTTTACATCGATTTGTCGCAATGCATTTAATGCTTCTTTTGCATCAGCAATAACCCCAACAGTTGGAGGGTATGTTTTCCCGAGAATATCTTCATCAATATCAATATGAATCAATGTTTGGTTAGTGGATAAGAGAGAATGTCCTGTGTCGTTGCTTCAGATAATCTTGTGCCAATCGCTGACCATGACATCCGCTAATTTTACTGTTGCTAATATTTGTTTATCAGTTCCTAAGCCAAGGTGTCCACAGTATAGCGGATGATGATTTGGAAAAACATCATGGCGTCGAAAGGCAGCAACAACTGGAAGATCATTTTGCTCTGCAAATGCGATCAGTTCCTCTTCTCCATTCGCACTAATCACACCACCACCTGCTATAATAAGTGGCTTTTTTGCTGTTTGTAAATATGATTCAATCATCGCTATTTCATAACTGTTAGGTGCTGGAGCTGGTTTTTTAACTGGTGGACCTAAAACATATGTTGCCGTTTGCTTTAACATATCTTCAGGTAATGAAATAATGACTGGCCCTGGTCTACCTGATTGAGCGATGCGAAAAGCTCGCTGGACAATTTCGACAGCACGTTCCGCATCATTTAATTCGACTGTCCACTTTGCAATCGGAGCGAAGAATCGGTCTAAATCTACCTCTTGAAAACCTTCACGTCCACGGAATTTGCTGTGTACTTGCCCTAAAAAAACAATCATCGGTGTTGAATCTTGAAAGGCAGTATGAACACCAATGGCTGCATTTGCACCGCCAACCGCACGTGTTGCCATAACTACACCTGGTTTGCCTGTAGCTTTTGCGTAACCTTCAGCCATAAAAGCGGCGCCACCTTCATGACGAGTAGAAATTAAATCAATTGTCGGTTCATCATAGATTGCATCCATTAATGGCAAATAACTTTCCCCAGGCACACAGAAAACTTTTTCTACTTGCTCCAATTTCATACAAGAGACGATTGCTTTGGCGCACCCCATCGACATTTTTGTCATCCTCCCTTCTCCCCCCAACGCAAACTTTTCATTCGCTTGACAGCCTCATTTAATCGTTCTGATGGAACGGATAATGAAATGCGGAAGTATCCTTCACCTGCAGTTCCAAATGCATTACCTGGAGTAATAATGACACCAGCATCATTGAGTAACTTTTCAGCAAATTGGGTAGAAGAGTATTGTTTCGGAACTTGTGCCCAAATAAAAAATGTCCCTTTTGGCTCTTTCGCTTTTATGCCAACTTTTCGTAAACTTTCCAGCATTTTTTTCATTCTTCTATAATAAATGTGATTATTGTCGATAACCGTTGATTGATCACTCATGAGAGCATGTGCTGCTGCTTTTTGGATTGCGATAAACTGACTAGAATCAATGTTACTTTTCATCACCGTTAATGCTCGAATGATTTCCTTATTTCCAACCGCGTAACCGATTCTCCAACCCGTCATATTATAGCTTTTGGACAAGGAACCGACTTCGACAGCAATCTCTTTTGCCTTGGGGATTTGTAAAATACTTGGAGCGGTATAGTCATTAAACGTAACCAAAGAATATGCAGAATCGTGAATGATTGGTATTTGTTTCTTAGTCGCAAATGCAATGGCTTCTTCAAAGACATCAAGTTCTACTGTGGCAGCTGTGGGGTTTCCTGGATAGTTTAAATACATCATTTTTGCTTTGTTATATACGTCATTGGGTAATTTTGTAAAATTTGGGCGGTAATCATTATCTGGATCAAGTGGGAGATTGATACATGTTGCACCTGCAAGATAAGCTGCATGGCGGTAAACTGGATATCCAGGATTGGGAATGAGGACAATATCACCTGGATTGGTCATTGCCGGAATAAGATGTGCAATTCCTTCTTTCGAACCGATTAATGCTAACACTTCTGTTTCGGGATCAAGTGTTACTCCATACTGTTGTTCATAAAAGACAGCAACTGCTTTTCGAAACTCACTACAACCAGCATAAGGTGAATATACGTGATTATTAGGATGTTGTAATTCTTCTTTGAGCTTTTCGACGATAAATGTTGGTGGCGGCAAGTCGGGAGCACCAATACCTAAATCAATGATATCTACACCATCGGCAAGTAATTTTTGTTTCTTTTTGTGCATAGTCGAAAATAAGTATGGTGGTAGATCCTCTATTTTTTTCGATACAAATTCCATCTCTCCCCTCCCCTTATTTCAATATTTGAAATAACGTTTCATTTATATTTCCACTACATTATATGATGGCGCTTTCATTTTTTCAACCATTTAGAATAGAAAAAATATTTTTATTATTAGCAATCTATTATTTGATCCTTTTTGGCATAAAACAAAGAGAAAACCCGTTGACCTGAATCTTCATACGGGTGAAACGTTTTAGAATTATTTGTTATTTTTCGCTAGACCATTGATATCAATAAAAAATAATGCGGTTGCCGCTATAAGAATGGATATAGTTGATATTTCCGAAGGGTGTCGCCATATTGCAATCATCATAGCTAATATAAAAACGGGAATGTGATATACCAATCTCCCTTTACTTATCGTCCATACTAATATGGATGATATGAGCAAAATGAATAGTATAGTGGAAAGCTCTGACGGATACTGCCAGATAGCGATGATGATTGCTATTATAGAAATAAATATTTGGTAAAATAATCTTCCTTTACTTATAATGATCACTCCTCCTCTTTTTTCAAAGAGTTAGGTTATTTCTACTAATTATAATGACCATCACCTTAAAAGATAATAATTGGAAACACTTGGTGGAGCAACACTTGCAGCATGTAACAGGAAAGGGAAAGGTGTAATCATTACTAGAACAAGTTATGGCACTATGCATTCATTTTCATGCAAATCACAGTAAGTATCATAACTTTTTATACCTTAAAATGAAAATATAATTACTTAAAAAAATCTAACCAGACTAATACAAGAATCACAAAGGAACTAGGAATTAAATGTTTATTAAAAAAGAATTCAAATATTGAATAAGAAACAACACTACAAATCAAAATGTAAAAGTAATCCAGCACGCATTATTAACAACCTTATTATTGATTCACTATGTTTAAAAAACATTAGATAGAAAAGCTCCTTTGCTTATTCTTGAAGAGTGAATTACGAAGTCTTAATGTAATTCACTCTTATTATTATAAACACTTTCATATTTATATCCAAAAAAGCTGCTGACATATCGGGATGCTCCCTAAGCCAGGAAAGAATACGATCCTTATAATCATAAACCCATCATAATCAGTCCTTTATAAAATGGAAAGAGGTTAGCTATGCTGCAAAAAGGCAACGATGAAATTCCTATTTTAAATTTCCATAATAATTGGGAGGATCATCGGTTTTCTTTTCGTTTTGTCATACAAAAAAGTATTTAATTGTTCACGAATATCTTGTTTAATAGTGGACCAGTCGAATGTTTCACTGGCTAAATTTTTCTCAACAATCTGCTTTGTAAGCTGTGTTGACTTTTCTATTAACTTTTCAGATTCACGAACATAGACGAATCCTCTTGAAATAATTTCTGGACCGGAAGCAATCGCCTTTTTCTTTCCTGTTTAATGTACAACTACAATAAAAATACCGTCTTCTGATAATAGTCTCCTGTCCCGGAGAACAATATTTCCAACATCTCCGACTCCTAATCCGTCAATAAGTACATTCCCAGCACTTACACGATCTCCTGTTGACATGTGACCATTTTTATACTCAATTATTTCCCCTTTTCCAGGAATGAAAATATGCTTTTTTGGCATTGCAACTTCTTGGGCTAATTTTGCATGCGCATATAACATGCGATATTCTCCTTGAATAGGAATAAAGTATTTCGGCTTGATTAAATTTAACATTAATTTTAAGTCTTCTTGTGTACCGTGAGATGAAACATGGATCGTTTGATTAAAGGTGATGACCTTGGCACCGGCACGATAAAGAAGATCGATTGTTCTAAATAAAAAAGTTTCCAATGCAGGTGATGGAGTCGCTGTAATCAGAACGGTATCACCTTTTTGGATATTAATATCCTTATGCAATTGCTGCTTGGCCATTTTTTGCAAAATTTGAATTGGTTCACCCATATTACCTGTCGTAATGATAATTACTTTATCATCTGGATAACGATGAATATCCTTCATTGGAATAATGAGATGTTCATCTTTCACCGTTAAATAACCTAGATCAAGTGCGATTTCATACACACGTTCTAAATTTTTACCCATGACTGCCACTTTACGCTTATTTTCATATGCTGCATCAAACACTTGTTGAATTCGAATTAAGTTCGCTGCAAAACATGCTACGATAATTCTTCCTTCTGCCTTATGAAAAGCATTCGATATTTCATTTGCTATATGTGCTTCTGATGAAGTATATCCCGGCCGCTCTGCCTCTGTACTATCAGATAAAAGGCATAGTACACCACTTTCACCAATGCTCGCAATCTTTCCGATATCGGTTCTGTAAAGACCTGTTGCTGTTTGATCAAATTTAAAGTCGCCAGTATATACGATCTTTCCTTCCGAAGTATCGATACATATTCCGACAGAATCTGGAAAACTGTGTGTTGTTCTAAAAAAAGTAACGATTCTTTTTCCGAATGTGAGACGAGACGTGGACTGAATCACATAAAATTCATTTTTAAATTTATTTTTATGCTTTTTCAATGCCTCTTTTACTAAGGCAATCGTGAGCTTCGTTCCGTACACAGGAGCATGAATCGTTCTAAGCAAATAAGGAAGTGCTCCAATTGCATCAAGATGTCCATGCGTTAAAAAAATACCTTTGATCCGCTCTTTATTTTCTTCTAAATAGGAAAAGTCGGGAATAACGATATCAATTCCTAACATCTCGTCCTCTGGGAACATAAAACCCGCGTCTAAGACGAAAATATCCCCTTCTATTTCTACAACGTACATATTTTTTCCGACTTCTCCAACACCGCCGAGCGGAATAATTTTAATTGAATCATGATTACTTTTGTCTTTTGTCAATTTTGTATCCTCCCATGTTGATCATTTCAAATTTCCGATCTAAATCAGTTATTATATATTATACTAAACATTTCCAAGCAATTCATCCCGGAAAGAGAAAAGAGCTGATTTAGTGAAATCAGCTCTTCATTCTACATGAAAGGATCGAATTCTCGGATCTTTTTTCATGCATTCATTTTAATTTTCTCTATTAGATTGAATAAATTTTTCCGTTCATTTTCTGTTAGTGGTAGCAGACGGAAGGCGAACGGAGCCTACATCTAATCCTTTTATTTGTAAAGCCGTTTTTACCGGGGAAGGACTTGGAGCTTTAAACAAGCCCTTCATAATAGGAAGAAGTTTTTGATGTAACTTCGCAGCTTCTTGAGGTTTTCCATCTAAAAAAGCTTTGGCCATTTCCTGCATTTCATTACCAATGATGTGTGATGCAACGGAGACAACGCCCGTTCCACCAATAGCTAGCAATGGAAGAAATAATCCATCGTCACCACTATATACCATGAAATCATCGTCAGTTTTCGCGATAATTTCTGTCATTGCACCGAGGTCTCCACTTGCTTCTTTGACTGCAACAATATTATCGATTTTTGATAACCGCACAGTTGTATCGACATCAATATTCACTACGGAACGGCTTGGAATATTGTAAATCATTACTGGTAAGGTTGTCGTTTCTGCAATTGCTTTAAAATGTGCGTACAGTCCTTCTTGAGAAGGTTTATTGTAATAAGGTGCGACAAGCATAATGCCATCAACACCCATTTCCGTAGCTTTTTTCGTTAACTCGATAGAAGCATATGTGTCATTGCTTCCTGTTCCTGCAACAACTGGTACACGTCCATGAACAGCTTCTATTACATGTTCGAATAGAGCTAGCTTCTCTTCAGTTGTTAGTGTTGGAGATTCTCCCGTCGTACCTCCAACTACGATCGAATCAGTCCCATTTTCAATTAAATGGTTAACAAGTTGCGTTGTTTTTTTGAGATCAATATTATTTTTATTATCAAATGGTGTAACCATCGCGGTTGATACCCGACCAAAAAACGCCATTGTCTTCCTCCTTTATCATATATAACGATGTTGCGACACGAATATCAATGGAATGGGCTAACAGATAGACAATTATGAAATCTGAT
The DNA here is from genome assembly GCA_963748745.1 of uncultured Bacillaceae bacterium. Taxonomy (GTDB): domain Bacteria; phylum Bacillota; class Bacilli; order Bacillales; family Bacillaceae_C; genus CAVVKR01. The sequence continues at coordinate 10,290 of CAVVKR010000019.1, forward strand.
ACACTTCTCCCAAATGTATCTTCCTGCAAATGAAAAGCGTCATGTAAGGCATTTACAGCTTCTGCTAGATTCCTTTCTTTAATCAATACCCAAATAGTTGTATGGCTATCAGCTGATTGTAAAATGCGAATCTCTCGTTCAGATAATGCTGAAACGATTTTTGAAGCCACTCCTGGCACACCTGTAATCCCACCACCGACAACGGATACTTTCGCACAATCACGTTCGATAATTGGTTCATAACCTAATTTTTTTAAAATAGAAATCGCCCTATCTGCTACATCTTCAGGCACTGTATAAACGGCATCAGTAGGCGAAATATTTATGAAGTCGACACTAATATTTTCCTTTGCCATTGCTTTAAACACTTCTGCTTGTAAATTATATTGCCCTTCCTTCGACTGTACTTTAATTTGTGTAATATTTGCTACATGAGCAATACCAGTCACAAGACGTTCTTTTATATCTGATCCTTTATTCTGTTGATGTACTGCCGTAACCAATGTCCCTAAGCCATCTGTATAAACAGATCTTATACGGATTGGGACTTTCGCTTGCATAGCAATTTCAACAGCGCGTGGATGAATAACCTTTGCCCCTTGATAGGCCAAATTACATACTTCATTGTATGTAACGACTTGTAAGGGGCGCGCTTTCTCCACAATTCGTGGATCAGCGGTCATAATTCCCTCAACATCAGTAAATATATCGATGCGCTCCGCACCTAAAGCTGCACCTAAAGCAGCTGCTGAAGTATCACTTCCACCTCGCCCGATTGTCGTCACATCACCATTTTTTTGAACTCCTTGGAATCCAGCTACTACTATTACGTCATGATTTTTTAGCTCATGTCTGATGCGAGAGCAGTTCATTTCAATTATTTTTGCATTTGTATGATCCGCATTCGTACGAAACCCAGCTTGTTCTCCAGAGAGGGCAGCTGCTTTGATGTCATTTTTAAGCAGCATATTTGTAAAGACAACACTTGATATTATTTCGCCACATGATAATAATAAATCTTGCTCACGTTTACTAAGAGCAGTGTTTCCCCACCGCCAAGTTCAAGCAACGTATCCGTAGCGTACGGATCGCCTTTTCTCCCCATCGCGGAAACGACCACGACTACTTTATAACCCTGTTCTAATGTGTGTGCTATATGTTTTTAGCTAATTGACGTCCCCGTTCGTCCCGCACAGAAGTTCCGCCGAATTTTTGTACGATTAGTTTCATGTTAACACCTCTTATTTCTGTTTACACATCTGAAGCTTTCAATGTTTATTATAGTTGACAAACTATTATTTCGCTTGGACTAAATGAAGTTTTATGAGACTTTCTGCAATTTGTACTGTATTCCAAGCAGCTCCTTTTAAGAGGTTGTCGGATACGATCCAACTGTGGAATCCCTTATTTTCATCAAGATCTTTACGGATTCTTCCGACGAAATACTTCTTTCTTGACCAACTGCATCAATCGGCATTGGATAAAGCTGTTCTTCAGGATTATCTTTGACAACAATTCCTGGTGCTTTCTGTAAAACTTCATGAATGTCCGCTACTGTCACATTTTCCTTTTCAACTTCAAAGTAAACCGATTCAGAATGACCCGTTTCTACTGGCAGACGCAACACAAGTTGCAGCTACCTTCAGATGAGGCATATTCATAATTTTTTTCGTTTCATTAATCATTTTCATCTCTTCTAAAGTATACCCATTATCAGCAAATTCGTCTATTTGTGGAATCGCATTGAAGGAAAATTGATAATGTTTTTTCGCACTTCCTACAGGCAATATAGAAGGAGTGAACAATTCTTTTTTAAAACGGCCGCCGCTTCTTCTTTCATTTCTTTTACAGCTGCCGCTCCTGCACCAGAAACTGCTTGATACGTAGAAGCGATTACTTTTTCAATCCAAACGCTTGACGAATCGGCTCTAATGCAGCAACCATTTGAATCGTAGAACAGTTAGGATTCGAAATAATTCCCTTATGTTGATGAAGGGCTTCCTCATTGACTTCCGGAACGATTAAAGGAACATCTTTATCCATGCGGAATGCACTCGTATTATCAATAACAATCGCACCATGCTTTACTGCTTCATGGGCGAGTTTCTTCGATACGCTCCCACCAGCACTGAAAAAGGCAATATCAACACCTATAAAACTATTAGGCTCTGCTTCTTGTACTACAACATCTTCACCTTTAAATGATACGACAGATCCAGCTGAACGCTTCGAAGATAATAATGTTAATTTTTTTATTGGAATGTTTGCATCTGCTAATAAACGCACAATTTGTTGGCCAACAGCTCCAGTTGCTCCAGTAACTGCAATATGAAATCCTTTATTTGTCATTCTTTGATCTCCTTCCCAAAACTCTTTTGTCTCTATTTGCACACTTATATATAATCATATATTTTAGCACAAACAATGACAATACATATCCTTTTCATCTGAAAAAAGAGGGAGATTTATATTTTTATATTTTTCCAATATTCAGTTATTTTATGTGTTATCTCTAAAGCGTTCAACGATGACTGGCTGATATTGTTTTCCTGCCAGAGCAGCGATGACTGTATTTTGTAGTTCACCCATTCGCGCTACTAATGAATTCGGTTTTTTTTCAGGGTGATCTTGACCGAATGGGATAAAAAAAATATTTTTAGTTGCCATTAATTTCATTAGGTTCATCCCGTTCAGTCCAAGCGCATCGTTCGTAGAAATCCCTACTACAACAGGGCCGTGATTTCGCAATGTCGCTTTTGCAGCCATTAACACTGGTGAATCAGTTAAAGCATTTGCAAGTTTACTCATTGAATTTCCAGTTAGTGGTGCAATCACCATGCAATCTAGCGGATTTTTTGGACCTAATGGTTCAGCATCAACGATCGATGAAATAACTTTCTTGCCAGCAGCCTCTTCAATTTTTTGAACCCAATCCTCCCCTTTTCCAAAGCGTGTTTCTGTACTTTGGACGGTGTATGTGACAATTGGAGTGACATCGGCACCTGCCTCCACCAATTTTACAATCTCCGGATAAACCGCATCATATGTGCAGTGTGAACCTGTTAAGCCAAATCCAATTTTTTTTCCTTCTAACAACATGATCGTTCCCTCCTATTTTGATATTTCAGCAATCAATAGCTTCGTCAGCACATTCGCCAAAATTTTCCCTGCTGTCTTTGGGGCAACAATCCCTGGAAGTCCAGGAGCTAATAAAGCTTTAATTCCTCGTTTTTCTGCATAACGAAAGTCAGTTCCGCCCGGTTTGGAAGCGATATCAAGAATCAATGTATTAGCAGGCATTTTAGCAATCACACTTGCAGTTACAACTAAAGATGGAATCGTATTAATACAAATATCAACATCGCCTACTTCCTGAACGAGATCATCGATATGAAATGGTTTTAAACCCATTTCAGTAATTCGAGCAAGATCTGCACTTTTACGGGCTCCAACCTTGACCCGAGCCCCTAAATGATGAAACGCTCGAGCTAAACTCATTCCAACGCGTCCCAACCCTAAAATAATCACATTTGATTGGTGAATCGTAATATCAGTATGCTGAATAGCCATCATGATTGTTCCCTCTACGGTCGGAATGGAATTGTAAATAGCAACATCATCTCTTTCAAATAATTTTACTAATCGTCGATCGGACTTATTTGAAATACGATCAAGATAACTATTACTAATTCCTGTGTAAACGACACAATGTTCAGGGGTTTGCAGAAGCATCTCTTCTGTAATCTTCACCGTTTCTTTTGAAAAGACCGCTTCCACTTCCCCATCGACATTTGTACCTGAAACCGGCAAAATAATTGCATCAATAAGTGAAAAGTCCATATCAGCCATTTTTTCTTTTTCAACACTCGTGAAGTTATTATCTAATTGTTCAAATCCAATCACATATATCTTTGCATCCATTTCAATAAGTTTGTGAATAATTTCTAATTGCCTCGCGTCTCCCCCAAGCACTGCTACTTGCAGTCCTGTTAACATCATACTTCTCACCTTCTTTTTCACATTATTTCAGCAGAGATTATTTTCCAACATGCTTCCAATCAAAAGATGAATAATAAAGATAAACGCCTAACTACCCACTACTTTATTAAAGTATGAATAGTGTTAAAAAAAGTGAAAGATCCTTGAGAAAGTAAAAAAGAATGGCTGATTGGAAGGTCATCATGACGATCCAGTTTTACCATTCTGTTTCTTCATTTCCTGTTTCGAAAAAAACTAATATTCATTCATTTATTTTGCTTTCTTCTTCCCTGTTTTCCTCTTCAATAATCGTATCGATAAAATATTTTTCTAAAGAAACGTCACCATCATGAGAGCGGATGTTCTTTATTTCATCAAAAATAATGAGATTTCCGCTGTTAATAATGGCAATATGTGTACAAAACTTCTCTGCAACATCCAACATATGAGTGGATAGGAGGACGCCATTTCCCCAAGTAGCATATGCTTGAAGGAAGTTCTTTATATTATGTGTAGTAAAAGGATCTAATCCATTAAAAGGTTCGTCCATCATTAAATATTTGGGTTGATGAATCAAAGAAATAAGTAAAGCTAATTTCTTTTTCATACCGAAAGAGTATGTATGGATTGGTTGATCAATAAATGAATCTACTTTAAGATGTTGCATTAATTTTTCACTATAGTCTCGATCATAAAGTCCCTTTCCCCATAAATCGATTGTAAACCGAAGAAACTCAATTCCTTTTAATTCTTCATAAAAAAATGGTTCATCCGGCACATAACCCATTTTCTTTAAATATTGCTTTTTATTTGTTAATAATGAGACGGAATCGGCAATGATATCCCCCGAAGTCGGGCTTAATAAACCTAATAAAAGTTTAATCGTTGTCGTCTTCCCAGCTCCGTTCGGTCCGAGTAAACCGACAATCTGTCCAGGTTGAATAGTAAAATGTAAAGATTTAATAATATTTTTCCCTTCAATCTGTTTGCTTATATTCTTCACTTCTAACATCCTATATCCCCCCTATTTCATTTGTAACGGCACAGTAATATATGCTTCAATGAAACTAGCAAATAACAGACAAATAAGAACAAACAAAACTGTTTGAAGCAGTCGGTAATAGTAGTACTTATCTTTTTTTTGATGGTAAAAAGTAAAACCTTTTAATCCGATCATCCCAGCAATAATTAATGCTGGGATTTCAAATACACCATGTGGCAAAAGCGCTACTATCAAATCCGGTATACTCGCACCGCGATCCATTGCACTTACTATGGATACACCGATAACAAAACCGTTGAAAAGAAGCAAATAAATGGTAGTTATCGCATAAATAAAAATGCCTAACATGATAATAACGCAAGTAATTGCATTATTTTTAAAATAAATCCACCAATGATTATTTTTATTCGGATCAATTACTGCTGAATCAAAAATATCACTTAAAAAAAAGTGCTGTAGTATTCCTCCACCTAATGTTGCTATTATTAAAATACAACTGGAATATAATAGTAGCTTTTTTTCACGAAGCAAAAAAGGCATCGGTTTGCCTCCTTATAATAAGTGTCGTAACGTTTAAAATCTTTTTTCAGACGACCTTCTTAGTAAAACATACCATAAGGTGAAGAAACGACCGTCTTTTCGTTATTGTTTCAAATAAGAGCGACTTTTCCTTTCTCATGTAAGAGTGATTGTATGACCCTCAAACGATCTCAAACCAATCGATGGAAATAGCAGGGCGGAAAGCATTTTCCTTCCTTGTAAAGAAAGCGAGTGAAAACAAATTTGAACGCACCTTTGTTGTTCTATTCCTGTTCCATAGATTCTTATATCCTCATAAAACACCTTTAATTCCTCACCTAAACTAGTAGCTACTCATGGCATTAAGGCCGTAATCTTTTCTTCTTTGATTGTATGAAGAAATTAAGATGAATTGGATCACTATAAGCGGAAAGATAACTAATAACTCAGCTAAGACAAATTGCCTAAACAAACTTAAGATAATTCCTATAACATAACTACTAACAGTGAAAGTAAGTAATAGTGATTTCTCTTTCCAAAACGAGGAATCGACTGTATTTAACCGGTCAATACTAATTTCTTCAATCTGAAAATGATGGAATCGATCTCGCATGATTTTATTTAAAAATAACCTTCCGAAAATAGATCCGCCTATTATCCATACGACACTAAACAGAACGAAAACACTTTGATTAATATCCCCTAATATATACATCGTTACTGGGATAAGAGGGGATATAAGCAAAGCGATAAACGTATTCAAGCTTTGTTGCATCCTTTTTTGATCTGGATAATTTCCAATTTGTTCATAGTTATAAAAGTCATAATGCGGAACTAATAACGACGATAAAATAGTATATTGAGAGATAAATACATACATGGCGATTGCAAGTATAATAACGATTAATTTGATAATGAACGGAATCGGCATCCATAAAAAAGTCCCCAATGTAAGTATTGAAAATGCTGGTAAAGACAGAATCCGAACAATTTTTGTTTTTAATTGATACATATATTCCGGTGAAGCCCCATATGCCATTAATACTTGTAAATGCTTCCCTTCACTATCAAACGCTAACTTTATTTTTAGTTTATGGTAAACTGAATGGATGATTAAATATGGTATATAAGCTGCAAGCATAAAAGAAAATGCAAACGCAAACGTAGTAGAAAGATTTTCAGGGACGTACGAAATAAATGTAATAGCAAAAGCGATGACAGGCCAAGTGGCACTTCCTAAAGTAACAAATAGTGATCTTTTCGTTAAATAATGTTGCAATACGGAGCGAAGATAATATTCCACATGCTTCTCCTTGATTTCTCGATATGGGAGACACCTTCCAATGAATAAGAAAAAACGAGCGATGACATCGTCTAGTTGGGAGTTTTTCGTGATTGTCACATGATCTTTTCTTGAAATGACTCGGAATAAAAATATCATTGCTAATAGTAGCAGGATTATATATATTCCTAAGCCAATAACTGGTACAACCACATCACCGTGAACCATTAATTCTGCTAATAAGCTGTAAGGGTAATACCATTGGTCAAAAACTGCAAGCAATTCTCCTCCTAAGCTTAAAATGAGGGTTTTCCCTTCCTCTAACCATTTCATATAATCATCGAAAAGAAGACTCTCGGCTTTAGGAAAGACTGGAAAACGAATAAGCCAAGGTGTAAATGTTTTTGTCAGAATGAAAATAATCGGTATTGACAATAAAGGGATGATGACATGAGCGAATATCCCTTTCCCTTTTAAGTAAACACTTTTTTTGATAATGTAATACTGTAAAAGAGTTGTTAATAAGGAAATAATCGATTGTAAAATAGCTGCAAAGAAAAAGGCAACTACTAAATACGGAAGAGTAATTGGAAAAACTAATAAAACGCCAATTAATCCAGCTATGTTTGAAAGAAAAGTGTTTCTTAGTGTCCAAAGAGACTCGTCCAACCATAGAAAAAGCAAATATTTGATAGAACCTATCGGTGTTGAAGCTAATAACCAACTTTCCTCCTTCGTACTTGATAGCCAGCGCCCTGTTGCAATCCCATTGAAGACACCATCAACAAAAATAAATAGAAAGATAACCACTTGCCAAAAAGCATATGAATCGGAAGAAATAAATTTTTCAAACCCAAAGGCCACTCCAAATCCGAGAAAAAACATTAATAGGATGCCAATCATTTTGAAACCAATTACAGTGAGAGGAACGACTAATTTATTTTTTAAGTGAAATAATTTAAAGTTTCCCCAAGTTTGTCGCCAACGGACAATTGCTTTCCAATACATCCATGTTTTTAACTGATTGAATATAAGCATCACTAACTCCTTTATATTTCATTTCTGCATCTTAATCACTAACTATCCATACAGATAATGACTCTATTCATACTATCATGTCAATTATAACACTTCTGAATTTTCTATTAATCAGAGATTACTACATGTATAGACTATCGATGAATTCGTCTTCAATGTGTAGGTGATGAAAAGACGAACATCTTAACTTAATAAATAAAATTCACTCTATACTATTCATAACGTAACGCTTCAATAGGATTCAATTTAGCCGCTTTATTCGCTGGTATTAAACCAAAAATGATGCCAATGAACATAGAGAACAAAACTCCTATTACAATAATCGGAACAGAAATGAGTGACGGCCAATCAGCAATATACGATACTATATTCGCCACTATTAATCCTAGGATGATTCCGATCATTCCCCCGAACAATGTCAAAGTAACGGATTCAATTAAAAATTGTAATAAAATCTGTCCGCGAGTAGCTCCTAAAGCTTTCCTGATTCCAATTTCTTTTGTTCTTTCTGTTACGGATACAAGCATAATATTCATCACGCCAACTCCACCTACTAAAAGAGAAATACTAGCTATCCCACCAATAATAGCTGTCATGATTCGCGTAATGGAAGCAATACCGTCCTGTATTTCTTCTGAATTAAAGACTTCATATGTACCTTGTACTTCTTTTGTACTATTTAAAATATCTACTGCTTGTTTACCTGCGGATTCTAATGTATCTGCACTGGTAGATTGAATAGTGATTGATTGAACCTCATCTGTTCCAAATAAAAAAGGCCATACAGTGATAGGGATCATTACCTTTGGCATTTTGAGGTTGATCATATTTGAGGATTCATCGATCACTCCTATTACTTTTAATGAATTCCCTTCTATTTCAATTATCTTTCCAATTGGGTCTGCATTTTCAAAAAGTTCATTAGATACATCTTGATTGATTATTGCCACTTTTTGTGCACGGAGGATATCTAATTCCTCAATTAGTTTTCCTTGAATGACATTGACCGAATATACCTCATAATACCCTTGCGTAATTCCGACAATTTCACTATCTACACTATCTTTCATATGATGAACTTGACTGGATTGATTGTTTGAGGGAATAATCTGTGAAATATGAGCAATTTTTTTCAATTGATGCATATCTTCTTCGGTAAAACTTGGTTGGTCATCCAACATTTCCAATGAATAGAGAGCATCTTCTCCAGGATGATAAGTAATATCTAATGTATTATTCCCAGATCCTGCAAATTGTGTCTTCAGAGCTGCTTCTCCACCTTGGCCAATGGATACCACGGTAATAACAGATCCTACTCCAATGACGATACCGATCATCGTTAGCAATGAACGAAGTTTATTAGTGTAAATAGACAATATTGCCATTTTAATACTGTCCATTAAAGACAATTGACTATCCCTCACATTCAAATGATTATTTATCGATATAAAATTGTCAGTTCTCTACTATTAAATCAATCTATTATCCATATGTAATATCGAAAAGGAAGAAATCATTTTGATAAAAATAAAACGTATGATCAATTCCCTATACATTGTCTAGCTATTTTTATTTACTTTCACTTCCATGTTATTTGATAATTCTTCCAAATGATCGATTACAACGATATCTCCCTCTTTTAGACCATTCATAATTACTTTCCATTCCCCATCTGTTCCACCGATTACAACTTCTTTCTTTTTTACGATCCCATCGTTTACAGTGTAAACAAATGTTTTACCCTCCTCTGTTTTTATACTTTCAGCAGGAACTACTAAGGATTTCTCTTTTGCTTTGACATCTATTTCAATGGAAACATGATAACCATTATGAAGATCATTTACTTCTTCGTCTAAAGTTGCAGTAAAAGGATAAGAAGTAACGCCTTCACTATTAGCATTAGTATCTTCTATTTCCTTTATTGGGGTATCACCAATTTTTTCAATTCTACCATGAAACACTTTATTAGGAAGTGCTTTCGGTATTACTTTTATGTGCTGACCCTCTTTTAAAAAGTGAAGATCATATTCCGTAACAGTCCCTTCAATAGAGTAAGCGTCTTCAGAAATGATATAAATAAAAGGTTGAGGACTATCACGAAAACCCGCATTTTCATTAATTTGTTTCACTACTCCATCTATAGGACTTCTCTCAATCATTTTTTCTTGTTGTATTTTATTGTTTTCCATTTGTATTACTGTGTCTCTATAATTAAGATTACTCTCCCTATTTTGAAACTCAAGATCATTTATCTCCTCTTTTAACTGATTCACCATTTCTTTAGGCATTTTCCCTTTTTGTTTCTTCATTTTTTCGTTAAGTTGATCAATCCTCTTTTTTTGTTTCTCTAAATGGAGTAGTATGCGTTGTTTTTCAATTTCATATTGCTGTGCTTGCAAAGTTAATTCATCATTTTGGTACACGAAATAGCTCTTCTCCTTTTTGTACAACTTGTCCTTCATTTACCTTTACTGGACCTAGTTCCCCTTTAGTTTAGTCTAAATATATTTCACTTTGTTGTAATGGAGCGATTTTACCTGAGCCTAAAATTGTCATATCTAATCTTTTTTTCATCACTGTCGAAACTTGCACTTCAAGTTTTTCATTTTCATTTTTAAGATTTATAGCAGCAATCAAAACAATCAGAAAAATGATCCCACCACTTATCCACCATAGCCTCTTAAACTTCAAAATGTATCCCCCGTTTGCCTACATTCTTATGTATCGATAACAGAATTTTTTAAGCATAACTAATACTAATGACGAGCATCATATGAAAATAATATAAATGATTTAAAGTGATCCTTTGCTTATTTCTCGTGATGATACCCTCTGTAACATAAAGAGCGACTAGGATCGGTAAGTTAGACAACAGGAAAAAATATTGCTTGACCTACAATAAATAGGAGGTATAGACCGAATATCAGTGCAAATGTATGTGTAATTTTTGCTTTAGAATAACTGAATAAACCAAAAGCAATCAGTACACAAAATAGAAAATACGTCTATTGTATTTAAAATGTTCGTAAAGACCCCTTTATTAGAAATATCCTCTGTGTAATATGTAAATATCCTAAAGAATAATAGATAAATTCACCTTTTATTAAAGAAAAGACAAGTCTTAATACTGATGAAATAAAATAAGCGGTATAAGCTATTGTTGAAGTTAAAAAAAGTTTTTCCATACTTACTTTTTCTTTAAATATTGGTTTGATAATACTTGTAAGAATCTTTAAGGCTACTGTAGTGATTAAAATAAAAACGATCGGCGAAAAGAATGCTGTTATACCTTGAACAACAATTAAAAAGTTTTTTGCTGAAGGATTCTCTTCTATCATCTTATTGATATCTGGTAATAGGTTTTCTTCTCCCGCCGCTGCATTTAACTGATCAAAATTAACAGGAACCTTATTCGCAACAAGGACTGTTAGTATTGTAAGTAACTACAGAAAATGTAACCCATCTGATAATGATTGCTCTTTTAGGTTTATGATTCGCAAAATGAATAAAAGGATTTAATTCTAAATCTTCTGGTCTTTTAGGACTTTCCGGTGAAATATTGTTTTTATTCATCTTTATCCCTCCTCAACCTTGATGCTTAAGCATTTAAATAGGAAGCTACTTTTTTCACAAATAGATTTTAACCCCGATAAATTTTGCTTGCATCAATGTTTATTTTTTCTAAATATTATTTACCAGGCTCTCATCATTTGAATAAATGTAGCATAAAAGGAAACTTATTGTATAATTATTGTATAATCGACATAACATAGATAATAACAATTAACGTAAATAAGAGAGGAAAGCATTGCAATGTATTTTCCCTTTGCTAATATTCGATTGCATTGCTTTCCTCTTTTTTACATATCATTACCAAATTACTGTAGCACTCCATCCATTGCGTAGGAAATGCTGTAGAATTCTTGCTGCCCAAATAGGTCCTAAAGCAATAGCCGCTCCTGCAACTACTGCTGCAAGAATACCGCTTGCTGCTGCAGTACTAATTCCGAGTCTGGCTGCTCAGATTCATAAGGTACACCTCCTTTTTATAAATGATAAATATATGTTTTACCCCTAAGATGCAACTTCATATTACCATAAATGGACAAATATGTATATTAAATTTTTGTATTATTTACCATTTTAAATATGTTTTTTCATTTACTTATTGATATTGAATAAAATAGAAGAACAATGCAAAGAAAGTTTACAATAAAATAAATACTGTTATTTTCCTAAAAGCTCTTAAATGACAAAATTATTGATCTTAATTTTTTTGACTATAGGAGAGCTGCAGCTATATATGAAGTAAAAAAGAAATGATATAAAAATTTAGGAAAACAGAGAAATTATTAAAGTGATGTTTGTAGAAATCTATGGAAGAAGAGATTATTCAGAGATAATTAATGAATATTCAAATCATCATTGATAGAAACAATTGCTATCAATTTCTGTGAAGAAATAGACTAGGTTTAGGAGAAATTCAAAACACGAATTTTACATAAATATCATAAAGTCGCGTTTATTTATAAAGGTGCATACATCTTTCATATGCTACTATTCCCTTTTATAAATTTTATCCAGCCGACATTGTGATTTCGTAATAATTCATTTCTTCCGGAACATCAAGAATAATCATATCGGTACCAATTGTCCAATATATAATCCCACGACACCCTCGCTCCCTTTTTTCCGCCGGATTGTTTACGAAAGCTAAACAACTTATCATTTGGGATAATTAATGTTTTCATTTGCTAACCTATGTGTTGTCATATTACAAGGTATTTGTTTTCTCCAAGTACTCCTAAACGTTCTGCTCGTTTGTAATTAACTATTTCCTTGCACTTCGGCTCACTTAAGCGCATTTTCTCCTCCTTTATCCTCTTCTATTCATATATATATAAGCATGTTTATTTTTTAAAGGGTAAATTCACGGCCGATTTTACCCGTTTTTTAGCTCTATTTGCTATTTTATTTTCATAAAAAAAGGAGCAATGAAGCTCCTATTTGTTTGAATAATTAAGTGCCATCAATAATGCTATGCGCAGATATCATGAAAGATGAGTGCATTTACACTTTTATTAATTTGTAAGTAATGAAGACGGTAGTTTTCCAAATGGACTAATGACAGATAGATGCAAAATCGATTTAAAAAAATGTATTTTGCAAGTTGACTTGATATTTTCGACCATTACTTATATCAATCTCTTCAACGACTTGATCTAATGTTCGATGATTTTTCCTCAGTAATAATTCATTTTTACCATTTCTGCTCATCGACTATTCGTATTTCTAAATTTTCAGCATCAAATTACCTTTAAATTTTCTTTGCTATTCGCCAAATCTTTCTCTATGATACCTTCAGCTAAAAAGCGTGAATGTATTTGGATTATATGTCGTGCTAGCTCATAATCCGTTTGTTCGCACCAGTTCCGCCATAAATAGTTAACATGCACTATCTTGATAAGAAGTGGAAGGAAAAAACGGTGTAAGCTAATCCTTTTTGCTCACGTACTTCTTGCTAAAAGAGTCGTGATGACATACTCCCACCAAAAATATTGTTAAACACAATCAAATCATAAATCCGTTCATCGCCAATTGGCAATCCTTCATAACCGATACATAGATGAGCTTGTTCGATATCTTTTTTACGTGACAGATGATTTGTCATAAATGTTGGCT
>CAVVKR010000020.1:0-27648 GCA_963748745.1 uncultured Bacillaceae bacterium
TTTATAAACTATCAATGGAATATGACTGTTTACACAAATTATCACAGCTTCACACTCCATTATTGCTTTTGTATGGTAAAAAGGCAGATGTAGTAAATCAACATGTTCGTTTGTACGAACCAGTAAAAAATAAAAAAGTTCACTTTATTAACAAAGCAGGCCATCAGCTCCCAACTCGTCATGCGGATGAAGTAAACCGAATCATTCATCAATTTGTAGGAAGATAACTAAGTTGTTTTAATTGGGAGAGGGGGATACAAGTTTGGAAAAAAAACATCCTCAAGATTGGCGCTTTCAAGTTGCGAATAAAGAAGCAATCATTGGGGTAATACTTGCTCTTATTCACTTTTTATGGTGGTTTGGTTTTGCTTATGGATTAGGAAAGGAAAAGATAGAAAACTATCAATATGTTTTAGGGATGCCAGCTTGGTTTTTTTATAGTTGTATTGTCGGTTTTATCGTCATGGTGATTATTGTCATTGCAGCAGTGAAACTATTTTTTAAAGAAGTTCCTTTTGAAGATAGTGAGGGGAGGAATCATGAATATGCAAGTAATTGTCCCCCTACTAATCTTTGTCATTATTATTTTTGTTGTCGGTTTATATGCAGCTCGCTATGTGAAAGCTTCCAATTCTTTTTTACAGGAGTATTTTCTCGGTAGTAGACAGCTCGGAGGTTTCATTTTAGCGATGACGATGATCGCAACGTTCGGAAGTGCTAGCAGTTTTATCGGCGGCCCTGGCGCTGCATATCATTATGGTTTAGCTTGGGTATTGCTTGCGATGAGTCAGGTCGTTACTGGTTACTTTGTTCTAATGGTGCTTGGTAAAAAATTTGCAATTATGTCTAGAAAATATCATGCAGTCACATTAACGGACTTTTTAAAGGTGAGGTATCAATCTGACTCGGTTGGTATTATCGCAGCGCTAAGTATTATTATCTTTTTATTCGCAGCGATGACAGCTCAGTGGATTGGTGGTGCTCGTTTAATAGAATCGGTTACACAAGTTTCATATAAAAGTGCTTTAGTCATCTTTGCAGCTTCTGTATTAGTATACGTAATTATCGGTGGATTTAGGGCAGTTGCTATTACAGACTCTATCCAGGGCATGATCATGTTGATAGGGACGATTATCTTGCTCATTGCCACGATTATTGCTGGTGGAGGAGTCGAAACAATTATGACTGATCTAAAAAATGAAAATCCTAACCTGTTAAGTCCTTATGGAGCTGATCGTAGTCTCACACCATTATACATATCTTCTTTTTGGGTTTTAGTTGGTGTTGGAGTCGTTGGGTTACCCCAAGTGACTGTACGAGCAATGTCTTATAAAAATGCGAAAGCGATGCACCGAGCGATTATTATTGGCACAGTTGTTATCGGAGTCATAATGCTAGGAATGCATTTGATCGGTGTATTCGCACGTGCGGTTATTCCTGGCATCGAAATTGCAGATACTGTTATGCCGTCGATAGCCCTTGAAGTACTGCCACCATGGCTGGCTGGAATTGTCTTAGCAGCACCGATGGCAGCTATTATGTCCACGGTTGACTCAATTTTGTTACTTGTTTCATCAGCGATCGTTAAAGATTTATATATAGGTTATGTGAATCCGAAAGCAGATGAAAATAAAGTGAAGAGAATGAGCTTAGTCATAACGGGTTTGTTAGGTATTACAGTGTTTCTTTTAGCAATGAATCCGCCAAATCTTCTTATTTGGTTAAACTTATTTTCGTTTGGTGGACTAGAAGCTGTATTTGTTTCGGCCAATTGTGCTTGGATTATATTGGTCAGGTGGAAACAAGTATGGAGCAATGAGCTCAATGATAGTTGGACTTGGATCTTATATTATTTTTCATCTCTATTATCCGAATGCGTTCGGCATGCATACCGTTATACTACCAATTGTTTTATCTTTCATTACATTCGTCATCGTTTCCTTGCTTACGAGAAAGAAACAATGTACGACGCTTTAGTATTACAAAAGGGAAGTGTATCACTTAATGTATGATAACTTCCCTTTGTTTGTTTCTGCTCCTATCTCATAATTAAACACGGATGATATAATCATTATATTCATAGAAGTTGCTTTTTTATGAAAGTATAGAAAAATGAGGTGATTGAAATGCAAATGATCAGTCTTCATATTGGAAAAACGAAAAATTATACATATCAACAGAAAGAATATCGATCCGCAATAGGGAAACAACCTGTTCCTAAGCTCGAATTAACAACTGAAAAAATTATCGGGGATGAAATAACAGATACGAAACATCATGGTGGTGCTGATCGAGCCCTTTGTTTTTACCCATACGAACATTATGCGATGTGGAAAAAAGAATTCAATCGTGAGATATCCATTCCAGCATTTGGAGAAAATATCACAGTTGCAGGAATGCTTGAAAAAGATGTTTGTATCGGTGATATATATGAGATTGGTCATGCAGTTGTTCAAATTTCACAAGGAAGAATTCCATGTGCAACGATTTCCAATATAATAAAGAAGATCTCTTTCTAAAAAAGGTCATTGATTCTTGTTTCACTGGATATTTCGCCCGTGTTTTAAAAGAAGGCACGATCACGCTTGATTCTCAGATCGTACTAAAAGAGCGCCATCCTTTAGAAGTAGACGTTCTATTTGCAAATCAAGTTTTTTTTCATCGTTCACATGAGCGGCGCGCTTTAGAACGTGTACTAGCAGTAAAAGAATTGGCACCTGTGATGTGTGAAAATTTTATGAACAAATGGAAAAAGAGCCATCCTTACGAAAGTTCAATCTAATAAAAAATATGTCTATTTTCAAATAAAGTAAAATAAGGTGTTGACAAATGAATATTTCAGTTTTAAGATAGAGAACAAGTAAACAACGAAATGAATGGCGATGAAGAAGAGAAGTAGTCGATAGTGGCACGAAAGAGAGCTGGTGGTTGGTGTGAACCAGTGTGACACTCACGATGAATGGACTTCCGAGCTCCAATTTGAACCTGATGAGCTATCTGTTGCTCACAGTAGTAGACATTGGCGTGCAGACTCGAACGTTAGAAGAGATACGTATTGAGCGTCGACTGATGCTTTATACGATGAAAGTGAGCTGTGTATAGACAGCTAATAAAGGTGGTACCACGGGGTTTCTCGTCCTTCATGGATGAGAAACCCCGTTTGTTTTTTACAAAAAGAGGTGGTAGTAACAAAAGTGTCATTACTCATAGGAATATTTTTTTGAATATTGCAAATTGTCGAGTAAGAAGAGTACATCTTTACTAATCGTTCCAGAGAGCTAGATATTTGGTGGAAATCTAGTACGATAACAAAGATGGAATGGACTTACGAAAGGCTTCTTGAACATATGAAAGTATGGAAGCACGGAACCCCCACCGTTATGAAGGGGAGAGCATCGGAATGTAATTCCGTTTGCTTGATTGAGAGGGAGAGGTTCAATATACCTTCCAAACGAGGTGGTACTGCGGCTTATTCGTCCTCTATAAACACAACTTGTGTTTATAGAGGACTTTTATTTTGGAAACAAGGAGGAGTACCAACATGGAACCGCTTATAAGAAATTTAACATGTCAATATAAAATAGAAGAATTAAATGGAGATAGTTTAACACCGATTACTGTATTCACCCGCTTGAACGGGAGAAAGAAATTTCTAATGGAAAGTTCATTAAAACATGAAGAAAAAGGTAAATATTCATTTGTCGGAATGAATCCATATAAAGAACTTGTGACGAATGGAATAAAGTGACAATCATTGCTCATGAGAGGGAAAAACAGGTAGAAACATTGACAGGGGATGTTTTACAAATCATTAAAAACGAGCTTCCATCTGTTCAGCTCCCAGTCTCTTCTCCATTTTATGGAGGAGCAGTCGGTTATATTAGCTATGATCTTATTCACCAATATAAGGACATAGGGCTGGAAAATGAGGATGATATTCAGATGCCTGACACTCATCTCATGGTTTTCCAAGATACTGTCATCTTTGATCATGAAAAGCAAACATTCATTATTTTGTGCGCTTGATCTAGATGGAACAAGAAATGAACAAGCGCTCCAACAATCGATAGCAAATATAAAACATCACATCTTTACACCTGTAAAAGAAGAGGAAAAAATAGAAGCAATAAATGATATGACATTTCATTCAGCAACTGGAAAACAGACGTTTCTTCACATGGTAGAAAAAGCTAAGGCATATATCGAAAACGGTGATATTTATCAAATTGTTTTATCACAACGGATGCAGACGAGTTTTGAAGCAGATCCATTTAGTTTTTATCGCTGTCTCCGTCGAGCAAATCCTTCTCCTTACATGTTTTATATCGACTTTGAAGATTATATCGTTCTAGGAGCTTCACCGGAAAGTCTGATCACAATTAACAATAGGGAAATTGTAACGAACCCGATAGCGGGTACTCGGTCACGCGGAAAGACAAAGACGGAAGATAAGCAACTAGAAAACGACTTGTTGACAGATGAAAAAGAAATAGCCGAACATAACATGCTCGTAGATCTTAGTCGTAATGATCTCGGCAGCATATGTATTGCAGGTAGTATAACCGTTCCAACATACATGACCATTGAACGTTATAAACATGTCATGCATATCGTTACCGAAGTGCATGGAACATTAAAGGAAGATGTGACATGGACGGATGCATTATTAGCTTGTTTGCCAGCAGGAACGATTTCCGGTGCACCTAAAATCCGCGCAATGCAAATTTTGCATCAGTTAGAAAAGAAAAAGAGAGGTGTATATGGTGGAGTAGTTGGATATGTCAATGTCAATGGTGATGTGAACTTTGTGCTAGCAATCCGAACGCTTGTATTGAAAGACAATACCGCCTATGTACAGGCTGGTGCGGGCATTGTTTATGATTCAAAACCAGAAGAGGAATTTGCCGAAACGATGTTTAAGGCAAAAGCTTTACTGGAGGTGAATAATGAATGATTTTACTTATTGATCATGATGATTCATTTACCTATAACATATATCAATTTATATCGGCTAAAGGATATGAAATAGAGGTGATCAATCATCGGCAAGTGACCATCGATACCATCGAGAAACGAAAGCCAAGCGCAATTATTCTCTCCTCAGGCCCAGGGCTTCCAGACAGAGAGGACATAGGAGTGAGAATTGTTCAAACTTTTTACCAACAGTTACCGATATTAGGAATTTGTCGCGGACATCAAGCAATCGGCTTTGCTTTTGGTGGAAAAGTAGTGAAAGCAAAAACAATGATGCATGGAAAAACATCGATGATTCTTCATACTGGTGAATCAATCTTTGCATATATCCAACAACCATTTCAGGCTATGCGCTATCATTCGTTTGTCCTTGAGAAAAAAAATCTTCCGCAAAAAATAACGGTTTTAGCAAAGTCAATGGAAGATGAGGAAATTATGGCAATCAAACATCAAAAATATCCGGTTTATGGCTTGCAATTTCATCCTGATTCAATCGGAACGAAAGTCGGAAATGAAATCATTCAACACTTTCTACAACATATTGAAAGGGGAAATCAAAATGAAAGAAGCACTACAAAAACTAACTGAAGGGAAAGGTTTATCCTTAGAGGAGTCCATTCATGTTGCTAACAAGCTTTTTGTAAACGAAACGACGGAGATTGAGATCGCTAGTTTGTTAATTGCCTTAAAGGCGAAAGGAGAAAGTGTGGACGAAATTGCTGGATTAGTTCAAGCAGTGCGTCAGCATGCTACAACATTTACCACCCTTCCATTCCCTGTTATGGATAATTGTGGAACAGGTGGTGATGGATCGCAAAGTTTTAATATTAGTACAACAGCTGCATTTGTTATTGCAGGTGCGGGCATTCCCATTGCAAAACATGGAAATCGTAGTGTTTCGAGTCAAACAGGTAGTGCGGATGTGCTCGAACATCTCGGTGTGTCACTCAATCTACAACAAGAAGAGATAAAGGAGTTATTAATTGAAAATGGCATTGCGTTTTTATTTGCTCCGACTGTTCACCCACAGTTAAAGAGAATTCTGAATGTACGGAAAACATTAAAGATACCGACTATTTTTAATTTAATTGGTCCATTAACAAATCCGCTCGACATCGAAACGCAAATGCTCGGCACATATCGCCGCGATATGCTTGAAACAATGGCTAATGTGTTAAATAAGCTTGGCAGAAAAAGAGCGGTTGTGATTAATGGTGCTGGTTATATGGATGAAGCGTCTTTAGCAGGTGAAAATCACCTAGCATTTTTAAATAATGGTAAAATTTCATCCTTTACTATTCATCCTGAAGAGATAGGACTTCCATTATATGGTAATAATGAAATAAAAGGTGGTCATGCAAAGGACAATGCAGACATTACACTGCGGGTCCTCAAAGGAGAAAAAGGTGCTTACCGCGATACTGTTCTCTTTAATGCGGGTATTGCTATTTTTGCCAACGGTTTAGCAACATCCATTGAAAAGGGGATAGAGATGGCCGAGGAAAGTATTGATTCTGGTTCTGCCTTAGAAAAACTTATATATCTCATTAATTATAGTAAACGTTCACGCTCTACGAAAGGAGTCATGATGAAATGACAACGATTTTGGATAAAATTTTAAAAGAAAAAGAACGAGAAGTGCTTTTTTTACAACAGAATTACCGCTCACCTGATCAACTTTCATCCCAATCTGTACCATCGATTACTGAAAGTTTTCGGCAGTCATCTACACTGAATATTATTGCCGAAATCAAACGGGCCTCCCCTTCGAAAGGGAATATAGACTTAACAATTGATCCAGTGAAGCAAGCGAAACGTTATGAACAACTTGGTGCAGCAGCCATTTCTGTTTTGACAGATGAAGCATTTTTCAAAGGCTCCATATCTGATTTGCAAGCTGTTAGTAAAGCTGTGTCACTACCTATTCTTTGTAAAGATTTCATCATTGATCCGATTCAAATTGAGCGAGCAAAAGATCATGGGGCAACAATTATCTTATTAATTGTCGCCGCCTTATCTAAAGAAAAATTACAATACTTATATCAGTATGCATCAGAAAGAGAGTTAGATATATTAGTAGAAGTTCATGATGAGGAAGAATTAGCAATTGCCTTAGAAATCGGGGCTGAAATCATTGGTGTAAACAACCGAAACTTAAAAACGTTTGAAGTCGATTTAGCTGTCACTGAACGGCTTGCAGCCAATATAACTAATGACAAGATACTAATGATTAGTGAAAGTGGTCTACGAACGAGAGAGGAAGTAAACAGAGTGAAGAAAGTCGGTGTAGAAGGAATTTTAGTCGGTGAAACGTTGATGAGAGCACCAAATTTACAAGCAGCGTTTGAAGAATTTAACATTCCGATTTAATGGTGGTGAGTGAAGTGAAGGTGAAAATATGCGGTATTACAACAATGGAAGCAGCCATTACAGCAAGTAAGGCTGGTGCTGACTTTATCGGCTTTGTTTTCGCAAACAGTCGACGACGTATCACTCCATCGGCTGCAAAAATAATTGCTAATTACATTCCAGATAACGTAAAGAAAGTCGGCGTCTTTGTGAACGAATCTCCACAAAACATTAATAAAATCGCATCAAAAGTAGGACTTGATTATGTGCAGTTACATGGGGATGAATCACCTACATTTTGTACAAAAATGCAACTACCTGTCATTAAAGCGTTCCGAGTAATAGATAAACAAAGTGTATATAAATTAGCTGCATATCATTGTGATTATTATTTATTAGATAGTGCAGCAGGGCCTTACCGTGGAGGAAATGGTACGACATTTAATTGGTACATTACAAACCATGAAGACATTCGTAAAGAAAAGTTAATTTTAGCAGGTGGGTTGACAGAACAAAATGTCGAAGACGCCATTCGCATCGTTCAACCGGCAGTAATTGATGTATCGAGTGGTGTAGAAACAGATGGCAAAAAAGATATCGGAAAAATAAAAAGATTTGTTCAAAAAGCAAAAGAAATAGCTGACCAATTTTCAATTGAAGGAGAGAGACATAGATGACAACTACTTATCATTTACCTGATAAAAATGGACATTTCGGTCCTTATGGTGGCCGATTTATTCCGGAATCCCTAATCCAGGCTGTAATTGAATTAGAAGCTGCATATAAAGAGGCAAGCAATGATCCTGATTTTCATAAGCAAATGGACTATTACCTCCGCCAGTACATCGGTAGAGAAACACCGCTTTATTTTGCAGAAAACTTAACAAAAGCATTAGGTGGTCCAAAGATTTACTTAAAGAGGGAAGATTTAAATCACACTGGTGCACATAAAATTAATAATACGATCGGTCAGGCGTTACTCGCTGTCCGTATGGGCAAAAAGAAAATAGTTGCAGAAACAGGAGCAGGACAGCACGGTGTTGCAACAGCTACTGTTTGTGCATTGTTAGGACTCGAATGCGTTATTTTTATGGGGGCAGAAGATGTTCGCCGTCAACAATTAAATGTTTTTCGCATGGAGCTATTAGGAGCAAAAGTAAAAAGTGTAAAACAAGGTAGTGGAACATTAAAAGATGCAGTGAATGAGGCATTGCGGTATTGGGTAAGTGAGGTGGAAGATACTCATTATTTAATGGGCTCTGTTTTAGGTCCACATCCATTTCCAACCATTGTGCGTGATTTTCAAAGTGTTATTGGAAAGGAGTCAAAGCAACAAATATTAGCTGCAGAGGGGAAGCTACCTGATACAATCATTGCTTGTATTGGTGGAGGAAGTAATGCAATGGGAATGTTCTATCCTTTTATCGAAGATCGAGATGTCACTCTTATCGGTGTTGAAGCAGCTGGATCAGGAGTACAAACGTCAAAACATGCAGCATCATTAACTAAAGGAAAAGTCGGTATTTTACATGGTGCAATGATGTATTTACTTCAAGATGACCATGGTCAAATTCAGGAGGCCCATTCTATCTCAGCTGGTCTTGATTATCCAGGTGTTGGGCCGGAACATAGTTACTTAAAGGATAACGGCCGGGTGCAGTATACTTCGGTTACTGATGAAAAAGCACTAGCAGCTTTTCAGTTTCTTTCTAAAAAAGAGGGGATTATCCCTGCATTGGAAAGTGCGCATGCGATTGCAGAATGTATTAAGCGTGCAAAGAGTATGGAAAAAAAGGAAACGATGCTCGTCTGTTTATCTGGACGAGGAGATAAAGATGTGGAAACAGTAAAAGCGCTTGTTGGGGGTGAGATTCATGAGTAAACAGCAATTAGCAGAAGCATTTAATAAGGTACACGAACGTGGTGACAAAGCTTTTGTACCATATATCATGGCAGGCGATGGTGGGGGTGTTTCCAATTTATCTTCACAAATCGACTTTTTAGAAAAGAGCGGGGCTACAGTTATTGAATTAGGTATTCCTTTTACCGATCCGGTTGCTGATGGGCCAACCATTCAAGAAGCGGGAAAAAGAGCATTAGCTAACGGAACAACATTAACGAATATTATCGCGGAATTAAAGCGAACGAAACAAACACGTCATATTCCAATTGTACTTATGACTTATATGAATCCTATTTTTTCCTTTGGAATTGAGGCGTTTGCTCAATCATGTCAGCAAGCGGGGGTTTCCGGTCTCATTATTCCTGATCTACCATTGGAAGAAGCAGCGATGATGAAGCCGCAGTTAAAAGCGTATGATCTCGCTCACATTCAGTTAGTCTCTCTAACAACACCGCAACAAAGACTGAAGGAAATTGCCATACGAACAGAAGGATTTTTATATGCTGTGACTGTTACCGGAACAACTGGAGCACGTTCAACCTTCCATTCTCAAGTAGGTGATTATTTACAACGGCTAAAAGACATGTCTCATGTTCCCGTGCTAGCTGGTTTCGGTGTTTCTACTGCGAAGCATGTACAGGAATTAAGTAGTCATTGTGATGGGGTCGTCGTCGGCAGTAAAATTGTTCAATTGTTTCATGAAAAAAAATATAGAGAAATGGAACAGTTAATAAACGCAGCTAAGCAGGGAAAACAAGCAAACGAAATACCAATTTATGAATGAAGCAGGAGTTATGCCCCCATATCTTTTTGCTAAAAGATATGGGGGCAACATATTTTGGGACCACAATCGTCTTTTTTCAAAGAAGATAGTTAACTATGAAGATGACAAGGATTTAAACTTATTGTGATAATATATATACGAGTGAAAAAAACATGTTTCCTACTTATCTAAGTCTTATCTTTTCAAAAAGCGCATTAGTAACTTAATCGTTTGCTTCTTGTAAAGCGCGATTGGCAAGTGTAACTAGTGTTGAGTCATCCATTGGTGGATTATGAAGCCCTGCACGTACATTTAAATAGTACCGGTGTAGTGGATTTTTCTCTGATAAACTTCTAGCTCCAACAATCCGCATAGCTAAATCAACAACTGAAACTGCATTGTTCGTTACTGTATATTTCACAGCAGCGAGATCCGCTTGTAATAATTTCCGGTTGTGTTTTTGATCATATTTTTCCGCAACACTGTATAATAAATGTCGTGCTTGTGTAAGAGCAAGTTCCATTTTTCCGATCATATGCTGAATGTTCGGCAATGTTGCAATCGGCTTATCCAAACTATTCGGCTGGTAGTTGGCTGCAAATTTGACTGCCTCATTCCTCGCTGCTTGGGCTATCCCTAAATAACAGGCTGGGATGTGGAGAATGGAGCCATTTCCTCCTTCTTTTTTTGCCCCGACTTTCCTTTTTTCTACTAAGTATTCCTGTGGAATCGCGACATTTTCCAAAACTAAATCATGGCTGGCGGTTCCTCTTAATGAAACACTATCCCATGTTTCATCAATGGACACTCCCTCTGCTTCGCGTGGAATGAGAAACTCTCCAATGATGTCATCCTCACCATCTATACTTGATGTCACAACAAAGTAGTCAAGGGCGGGTGCCATCGAAGTAAACGTTTTCCTTCCAGTAACAACCCAGCCACCATCTGTTTTTTTAGCCATTGTTTCTGGTTTTCCACCACGGGTAGGGCTTCCTGTGTTTCGTTCTGTTAAAGCACGATTAAGAAGTGCTCCATTTTTGACTTCTTTGCATACGTATGCAAACACATCTGCTGGCCACGGTCGATTTTCTGTTAAACGCATAAATGCGCTTACATGCCAGCCAATAGAAAGAGCAGTAGAGCCATCTCCTTCAGCAATTTTCTCTTGAAATAATAAAAAGTCGTATAGGGAAATTTCTTCGCCTCCAAATGCTTTTGGTAAAGAGATAGTATGATAACCAATGTCTTTTAAGTCTTTTATATTTTGAAAAGGAAAAGATCCCTTTTTATCAAGTTGTGGTTCTCGTTCTTTAAAATAAGGGAGAAGGGCTTCAATTTTTTTCAAATATGCATGTTGTTTATCCGTTTTTATAAAAATCTGTTGCATTAATATATCCACCTTCTTTTTTATTTTTATTAGCAACTCCAAAATGGAGCGATCGAAATATATATCCTTTAACAAACATTATCCCATGAAATCGGTGAAATTCAAATAAGTGCTGGGCGTATGAAAAAAAGTGGTAAGATCAAGTATGTTAGTAATGCAACAAAAGATCTCAATGGATGAAAGGTTACCTTGCCGACACAATGACAATACTGCATCATGACAAAAAGCAGGGGAGTAGTAAATAAATAGATTGTAACAAGGCCTATTTTGCAAAAAGGACTTTGTAAGTAAATGTCTTAAAAAGGAGGATGAATAGATGGTACAACTGGAAACGGAGCGTCTTTCTTTAATTCCCTATACGTTAAACTTAGTCCTCGCAACCATTCATGGGCACGATCAACTAATGAAACAATCCGGTTTAAAAGTTTCACCTCATTGGCCTGGTGACGACTTTATCGGCATATTACCGTGGGTGGCAGAGCAGATGAAAGACAATCCGAATATGTCACAGTGGAGCAGGTTAATCGTTTATAAAAAAGAACGTAAAATTATCGGTGAAATAGGAGGAAAAGGGGATCCGGATAAAACAGGGATCATCGAATTAGGCTATAGTATTGTACCTGCTTACCGAAGCAATGGACTGGCAACTGAAGCGATGAAGACATTTACAGATTGGCTGATAAGTTTGCCTACGATACACACGATTACCGCACAATGTTTACCTGACAACATACCGTCTATTCGCGTGTTACAAAAAGCAAACTTTAAAATGATTAATGAAAAACATGGAGTAACCTTTTGGATTTACCAGAAGTAATAATATTTATGTGAGATCCTTTCTAAATGGTTACAATATGCACCGCTTTACTTTGCTTTTTTCAGTATGATAAAATAGATGGCATAGGCAACGGAGGAATCAACATGACACATGATATTACAATTAACGATTGGGTACAGCATCGCGAAAAATTTACTCTCGTCGATGTGCGCTCTCCAATTGAATTTATGGAAAGTGCAATCCCGACCGCTGTGAACATTCCCATCTTTAATAATAAGGAAAGAGCAATAGTTGGAACATTGTACAAGCAACGGGGAAAAGCAGCGGCGAAATGGAGAGCGATGGAAATCGTTTCACCCAAAATACCTTCACTTATGCGAGAAATTCATTCTCTTGGACAAAATGGAACAATACCATTAATCTACTGTTGGCGAGGTGGCATGCGGAGCAAATCGATTGCCCAGTTTGCTACCTTAGCTGGTTTAAATGTTGCTCGCTTAGTCGGTGGTTATCGAGCATTTCGCCAAAAAGCCCTTCAAATGATTCCGCAACTGTTACCTCCAAAAGTAGTTGTTTTTCATGGGATGACAGGAACAGGAAAAACAGATATTTTATTATCCCTAAAGGAAAAGGGATATCCAGTTATTGACTTAGAAGCTTTAGCTAATCATCGAGGCTCTCTTTTTGGAGCAATTGATGGTCGTGTACCTCACAATCAAAAAACATTTGATGGCTTGTTATTTTTACAACTGTTAGCGCTACAACATTCCCCATACATTATCATTGAAGGGGAAAGTAAACGAATTGGACATGCAGTACAACCGGAAGAATTATTACATCACCAAAAAACAGCTTTACATCTATTTGTTTCTGCTACACTTTCTCAACGAAAGCAAAGGATTTATAAAGAATATGTTGAGCCACATTTGTCTGATAAGAACTTTCATTCTCGTGTGACGGAAGCTTTTCGATACGTAAAAAAACGCCTTAAACCAGAAAGCGTAAAGTACGAAATAGAACAAGCTTTATATGAAAAAAATTATGATAAGTTCATTGAAAAATTAATGATCTATTATTATGATCCACGCTATCTTTATAAAGAAGAAAAATTTATGCAAAAAGCACCGACAATTAATAGTAACGATATTCATTCAGCTGTTAATGAAGCAGAGTCGATTTTAAATAATAAAGGCTTTTATCCAAGATCAACATATCAAAATAAAAATTATACGTGATAGCACTTATTCCTAAACGAAACTAGCCGTAAAATGAAACAATGTTTTTGTGATGTTTGTAAATTACTTTCGCTCAGAAAAATCAACTTCAGTAAATTGATAATCAATATTGTTAGGAATTTTTAGTTCTAAAATATGGTCTTTATATTGCGCAACCGCTCCTTTCTTTTTAACGATGCAAGGCAATGTGATAATCTGACGTTCCCCTTCTTCTGGAATGTTTTCTAAAATGACTTGATTCGATGTATGAAAGATCCGTAGCTCCTTTAGCCAATTCTCATCATTGATCATCACTCTTACATATACATGATCAAATGTTTCGAACACCTTTGCCTCGACCGAAGAGCTTTCACTATTATCCTTCGTTTGCTGCTCCTGTGCATGACCTTGTTGGGAAAATGGATTTCCCTGATGTGTACTGTTTCCTTGTTCGTTTTTCCCAAATGTAGGCATGTACTGCTCCATCATATTTTTGACGAAATCTTCCGTTTGATATGGATTCATTTTTTCCATCATTTTTTTAAAATCATTACCAAATGGCGAAAAATTCCAAGGAAACATATACTCCCCCTCCCACAATAAAATAAAACTAGAAATGTTTTATATTATATGCTCGATAAGCTTAACCAGTTAAAACGGTCAACTATAACCAAATTATAGAGACAAAAAAAGTGGTTGAAAATATTGTGAGAAGGCTGACTATGAGCTAAAAGTTAAAAAATTTGATTTAGCAGTGAATAATAGTAATATGGATATGGACATGATCAATAGTATATTAATGATGCAGGTTAGAGGTGAAGAAACTTCAATAATATAAATGGAAAATAATCGTAAACAAAGCAAAGACAATTGCAAGCTTTTTCATGCTTAAAGCATGTTTTTTGCCACATGAATGGTCGCTCATATATTTTTGCGAAAAACTCGTATCAAAGCCTTTAACTTATTGCTTTACAGTGATAATATAAGAGCTGACCGCCTTTCATTGCGCGATTATTTACATAGACCTATTACATTCAGTTATTGGATGAAATAGCATGATGTGAATAGACAATAGAAAAAATATTATTAGGGTGAGATAGTGGAGGTTTTCACAATGAGAAAACAGACTGCATATCAAGAGCGTTTTTGGGAAAATTTTTCCGGCCCAAACCTCGGATATGTAATGGAATTGTATGAACAGTATTTAAATGATCCTGAAAGTGTTGACCCAGAAATGAGACAAATTTTTGACCAACTGGGAAAACCTACAGCAGAAATGGCAGAAGAAACAACACAAGGGCAGGCAGATGTTTCTTTTCAATTGCCTACAACACCGACAGTATTTAGTAAAATTGTTGCCGCCGTTTAAACTAGCAGACAATATTCGGGCATATGGTCATTTAGCTGCAGATATTAATCCATTGGCAGAGAGGGACAAATCAACACGACGTATACAACTAAGTGAATTCAATCTAACAGAAGAAGATTTGAAACAAGTTCCGCCATCTTTCCTCTGTCCAGATGCGCCATCACATGTAAAAGATGGATTAGATGCTATTAATCATTTAAAGAAAGTTTATACAGATAAATTAGCTTTTGAATTCCATCACGTGCATAACTTAGAAGAAAAAAATTGGCTGAACAAAATGGTGGAATCTAGCGAATTTTCATCCTAAATTTACAAAAGAGCAAAGAGTGATTTACTAAAACGACTGACTGAAGTGGAAGGTTTCGAACAGTTTATCCATCGCACGTTTGTTGGACAAAAACGCTTCTCTATTGAAGGTTTAGATACACTCGTTCCACTCATTGAAAATGTGATCAATCATTCGGTTGAATCAGGCACCGATACGATTAATATCGGTATGGCTCATCGCGGTCGCTTAAATGTTTGGCACATATATTAGAAAAACCATATGAAATGATTTTTGCAGAGTTTCAACATGCACCTAACAAAGAATTAATTCCTTCTGAAGGTTCAATCGGAATTACTTATGGATGGACTGGTGATGTGAAATACCATTTAGGTGCGGACAGCAAAGTTAAAAGTGGAAGATACAGCACAAGCGCATATCACATTAGCGAATAATCCAAGTCACTTACAAGTTGGTAAGCCCTGTAGTTGTTGGTTATACGAGAGCAGCGCAGGAGAAACGTAATAAAAACGGTTATCCTGAACAGGATATTTCAAAATCACTCGCTATTTTAGTGCATGGTGATGCTGCATTTCCTGGTCAAGGTATCACAGCTGAAACAATGAATATGAGCCAATTGAACGGGTATAACACTGGTGGATCGATTCATATCATTGCTAACAATATGATTGGTTTTACAACAGAAACTTTTGATTCACGTTCAACTAAATATGCTTCGGACACAGCAAAAGGTTTTGAAATTCCGATTGTCCATGTAAATGCGGATGATCCAGAAGCTGTTTTAGCTGCAGCATTTTTAGCGTCTGCATATCGTCGCCGTTTTAATAAAGATTTTGTTATTGACTTAGTCGGTTACCGCCGTTATGGACATAATGAAATGGATGAACCGATGGTAACAAACCCATTGATATATCAAGTTGTACGCAAACATCCAACTGTAAAAGATATTTATGCAAAACAATTAATCAAAAAAGGAATTGTCACTGAAGACAAAGTCAAACAGTTTGAAAAAGAAACGAATGAGGAATTGAGATCCGCTTATAATAAAGTGCCTAAAAAGGACGATAATCCGGATGTTGCAATGGATCCTCCAAAACCTGTTTCTTCAAGGATTTCCAGCAATCAAGACCGCTGTTGATGAAAATGTTTTAAAAGAAATGAATGAAGAACTGTTAGAATGGCCAGAAGGATTCAATGTCTTTAGAAAGCTGAAGAGAATTTTAGAAAGAAGAGCAGATGCATTTGAAAACAAAGGGAATATCGATTGGGCACATGCAGAAACATTAGCTTTTGCATCAATTATTAGAGATGGGACACCTATTCGTTTAACAGGGCAGGATTCTGAACGCGGAACATTCGCCCATCGCCATTTAGTGTTACATGATGATAAAGACTGGTGAAGAATATATCCCACTTCATGATTTAGAAGATGGTAAAGCTTCCTTTGTTATCCATAATAGTCCACTTACAGAGAGTGCTGTTGCTTGGCTATGAATACGGTTATAATGTCTATGCACCAGAGACATTAGTATTGTGGGAAGCGCAATTCGGTGATTTCGCTAACATGGCACAAGTAATGTTTGATCAGTTTATTTCTTCTGGACGTGCAAAATGGGGGCAAAAATCCGGATTGGTTATGCTCTTACCTCATGGATATGAAGGACAAGGACCAGAGCATTCCAGTGCTCGCCTTGAAAGATTTTTACAATTAGCAGCTGAAAATAACTGGACTGTTGCTAATTTATCTAATGCTGCGTCAATATTTCCATATATTACGTCGTCAGGCAGCTATATTACAGAAAGATGAAGTAAGACCATTGGTTATTATGACTCCGAAAAGTTTATTACGACATCCATTAGCTGGAGCTATTAGCGATGATTTAACTAAAGGAGAATTTAAACCAGTTATCGAACAAGAAGGATTAGGACAGAAAGTATCCAAAGTAAAAAGAGTTGTTCTCTGCTCAGGTAAAGTAGCAATTGATTTAGAAGAACAACTGGAAAAAGAGGAAGATACTGATTGGCTTCACATTGTAAGAGTGGAAGAAATATATCCATTCCCTAAAGAACAAATCAGTGCAATTTTAGCAAAATATAAAAACTTAAAGGAACTAGTTTGGGTTCAAGAAGAACCAGCAAATATGGGAGCTTGGACATTTGTTTATCCGCTTCTTCATGAAATTGCGCCTGGAAAAGTAGATGTAAAATATATTGGACGCCCAAGAAGATCCAGTCCATCTGAAGGAGACCCAACTGTTCACAAAGTTGAACAAACACGTATTGTAAAAGAAGCATTCACAAAATAAAGGCAACTAGTAAAAAGTGTAAATTTTAGAGGAGGACATCATCGTGGCTGAAATAAAAGTACCAGAATTAGCAGAGTCAATTAATGAAGGAACGATTGCAGAGTGGTTGAAGCAACCGGGAGATTATGTTGAAAAAGGTGAATATGTCGTTGAATTAGAAACCGATAAAGTAAACGTTGAAATTATCTCCGAAGAAGCTGGTGTGCTAAAAGAAATAAAAGCAGAAGAAGGAGAAGACGTTGAAGTTGGTCAAGTAATCGCTATTGTTGATGAGAATGCAGAAGCGGGAGCAACTTCAGAAACAAAAGCGGAAGAGCCAAAACAAGAAGCGCCAAAACAAGAGGAGCCGAAAGAAGCACCTAAAGCGGAAGAACCGGCAAAAGAAGAAGCACCAGCTACAGAAACGGGAGATCGCCCAATTGCATCCCCAGCAGCTCGCAAACTTGCACGTGAAAAAGGAATTGATTTAAGTGAAGTACCTACTGTCGATCCTTTAGGTCGTGTTCGTAAACAAGATGTTGAATCTTATGCAACACAACCAAAACAAGCTGCAGCTCCGACGCCATCTCCAGCAGTTACACCTGAAGATGGAAAGCCTGTAGAGCGTATCCGTATGTCACGCCGTCGTCAAACAATTGCAAAACGTTTAGTTGAAGTACAACATAACACAGCAATGCTCACCACTTTTAACGAAATTGATATGACAGCAGTTATGGAGCTTCGCAAACGTAAAAAAGAGCAATTTTTAGAGGAAAATGATGTGAAACTTGGCTTCATGTCATTCTTTACAAAAGCTGTTGTAGCAGCATTGAAAAAATATCCATATGTCAATTCAGAAATCATTGGCGATGAAATTGAATTGAAAAAATACTATGATATCGGTGTAGCTGTTTCAACAGAAGAAGGACTCGTTGTCCCAGTTATCAGAGATTGCGATCGTAAAAACTTTGCTGAAATTGAGGAAGATATCGCTAATGTTGCGCGCAAAGCTCGTGATAACAAGTTAACTTTAAGTGACTTAACAGGTGGAACATTTACGATTACAAACGGAGGCGTTTTCGGATCATTAATGTCCACACCAATCCTAAATGGAAACCAAGTAGGTATTCTCGGCATGCATACTATTCAAACACGACCTGTAGCAGTTGATGGTGAACGTATGGAAAACCGTCCAATGATGTATGTTGCGCTATCCTACGATCACCGTGTGATTGATGGTAAAGATGCTGTTGGTTTCCTCGTCACTGTGAAAAAACTACTTGAAAACCCTGAAGACCTATTGTTAAATGGTTGATCATACGCTAAAACAGCCTCGGTCCGATTTTTGACCGGGCTGTTTTATTTTTTCTCTATTATTATCTTTCAACATGATCCATCAAATATTCTCCACTTTGCTTGATGGCCATTAATTAAATAAATTTACAATGCATTATATGACATGCGTAGCAATGATCCAAATAAACAGCGGGGAAGAAGATAAAACTTACGAGAAAAAACGATCAATTTGAAATGTGTTTTATCGGTTTTATTTGAAAGCGGTAGAATTTACTGGGTATTTACATAGTAATATACGACAATTCCCAGCATTAAAGCAGATGAATCAAGACGTAAAATGAGAAGTGAAAATGTTTCAACATTTTTACATGAAATATTAGCGTTACATATTTCCGCTTAAAGTTTTAGGGACTTTTCCAGTATTGATGGAGACCATATGTTTAGAGAAGAGTGTTATTATTTAAAAAAGATTGCCGAAGTTGAGGGAACAAATGGATCGGATTGTGATCCAATAAAACCTCGAATAGAAACGTAAAAAAAGCGTGCATCCAAATTCAAAAGGATGCACAACTTTTGTTTGAAGCGAATGGTATCAATACTTTTGCGGATTTAAGCCTCGTTTTTTCATTTCTGTTTTTAATAATTTCACCCAATCAGGATCTTGACCTTTCTTGTGAGCGTCTCGATAAGTAGCCACCAGCTGTTCATTGCTCCATATTTTCAAGAATACCCCTCCTTGGGAAATGATATAATTCTATCTTTCTTTTCATTGTAACGCTTTCATTGTCTTTTTTAAAGTGTTTTCCTAAAATAAATGATAGCAAATGTAGTGAGAAAGGATGAAGTCATTGCTTACTTTTGATCATATCGTTCATTTCGTCAACGATCTCGAAGCACCACTCCGCTTTTTTCAAAGCAACCAACACCATGTAGTCAAAGGAGGTATCCATGAAAATTGGGGAACATCTAATGCACTATTTTATACAGGACTATCTTATATTGAATTTTTAGCAATAAAAGATCATTCAAAAGTAAAAAAATCAACAAACCCACTGATAAAACTGCTTGCTCATGATGTAAAACGTTCGCAAGGATTCGGTACGATCTGTTTACGAACTGAAAATTTGGAATGGCTGAAAAGACATTTAAATGAAAACGGTTTTGTTACGGGTGAAATTATTCATGCTAGTAGAAAAAGAGCAGATGGATCACTTCTTCGCTGGAAAATGCTCTTTATGAAACAAGCAGCCGAAAATGATTTACCATGGCCTTTTTTTATCCAATGGGAAATGAATGATTCGCAGCGCCTCATCGATTTAAAGAAGCAGAACATATTAAAACAGAACCAAGAGAATATTCATGTAAAAGCAATCCAGTTTATTGTGAAAAATGTCGAGGAGAAAGCAAACAAATGGAAAAAAGCTTTCCAGATGATCGATCACCCTATTGAGCTCAATAGGGAGTTAAAGGTGAAACAAAAAAAGCTAACTTTGGATGGAGTCGATTTTATTTTTATGGCTCCTTTGGAAGAGAGTATCTACTCTACATGTTTAAAGAAGAGAGGAGAAAGACCTGTTGGTATTCAATTTACAGAAAGCTTGTTTCAACAACCAACGCTCTATTTAGGGAGCTATTATTATTAAGAAAAAGAGGAAAAGTGTTATCACTGATTATTGAATTTTTCAAATGAGTTTATCTTTATTACCTATAAAAGTCTTTTTTACGATAGGATCAAGTAAGAGAGGCCCCAGCCTAAGAAGCTTATTAATAAAACATCCTCTCTACTTCTAAGTGGAGAGGATGTTTTTGTTCGTTGCTTTCCTACCAAACTAGGCTTGAAACCTTAGCACACGATTATCGCTTTATTTCATTGAGACCCAAACACTTTTTACTTCCGTATAGTTCTCTAATGCGTAGGATCCCATTTCACGTCCTATGCCTGATTGTTTGTA
This sequence comes from uncultured Bacillaceae bacterium, assembly GCA_963748745.1. Classification (GTDB taxonomy): domain Bacteria; phylum Bacillota; class Bacilli; order Bacillales; family Bacillaceae_C; genus CAVVKR01. Next base: position 20,557 of record CAVVKR010000020.1, read on the forward strand.
GCCGCCAAATGGTGAAGCAGCATCAAAGGTATTATAGCAGTTAATCCAGACAGTACCAGCACGTAGCTTGTTAGCAATATAATGTGCTTTTGCTACATCACGTGTCCATACCCCAGCAGCTAAACCATATTCACTACTATTTGCGCGTGCAATCACATTCATCAATATCGTCATAAGGTAAGGCGGAGATGACCGGTCCAAAAATTTCTTCCTTTGCAATCGTCATCTCATCTCGTACATCAGCAAAAATCGTCGGCTCTACAAAATAGCCTTCACTTCGTCGGCTTTTTACCGCCAGACAAAAGTTCAGCACCTTCATCTCGTCCTTTATCAATATAGTTCAGCACACGATTTTGTTGTTCTTCTGAAACGAGTGGACCCATCTGTGTATCTTCATTAATTCCTGCCCCTTGTTTAATGCTTTGCGCATGTGTTGCCATATCAGCAACGATATTATCGAAATGTTTCTTTTGAATATATACGCGAGAACCAGCCGAACAAACTTGCCCTTGGTTAAACATGACACCGTTTAGTGCACCAGGCACTGCTTTTGATAAATCCGCATCAGGCAAAATGATGTTAGGTGATTTACCGCCTAATTCAAGTGTCACTCTTTTTAACGTTTTTGCTGATTTTGACATAATTAATTTACCGACTTCAGTAGATCCTGTAAAGGCCACTTTATTGACCATAGGATGCTCTACTAAGGCGTCACCTGCTGTTTCTCCAAATCCTGGTACAATATTAATCACACCAGGAGGAAATTCAGCTTCTTGAACGAGCTTTGCTAAATATAAAGCAGAAAGAGGCGTTTGTTCCGCTGGTTTTAAAATAATCGTACAACCAGTTGCTAACGCAGCTCCCATTTTCCACATTGCCATCAATAAAGGAAAATTCCAAGGGATAATTTGGCCGACAACACCAACAGGTTCATGACGTGTATAGTTAAAGAATGGGCCTGAAACTGGAATAGTTTGTCCAGTTATTTTTGTTGCCCAACCAGCATAATATCTCATATGTTCGATTGATAATGGAATATCTCCATATGTCGTTTCTTTAATTGGTTTTCCATTATCTAATGTTTCAAGTTGTGCAAGTTCTTCCTTATGTTCTTCCATCAAATCGGCTAATTTGTACATGCATCTGCTTCTTTCAGCAGCACTCATTTTTGACCATTGACCTTCTTCAAAAGCTTTACTTGCAGCTTTTACGGCTTTATCAATATCTTCTTTTTGCGCTTCGTATACGGTAGCAAGAACCTCTCCAGTTGCAGGGTTTGGTGTATCAAATGTTTTTCCAGAAACGCTTTCGACAAATTCACCATTAATAAAAAGTTTCTTTTTACCTTGTAAAAATTTTTGGACATTTTCATTAATATTGACAGTTGTTTGCGTCATTAAAAAACCTCCCAAAATGATTTTCAACCAAGGTTCATGAAAGTTACAAATATAATGATAAAGCTTATCGAATATTATATCAATAGAAATGATTCTAAAAGTTCAGATATAAATTAATAAGATTCGACAAATACTGTACATGTCTAAATGGTCATTGACTAGTGAGCATGGATGAATGTTTGTTTTTTAACTTTTTTACAATTGATATATGGATAATAAAATAGCGAACAAGCACTTTATGATGTGCTCATCCGCTATTATTACTTGAATAATCTTATTTATTTTGATGTTTAATTGCTAGTCTAACAGCAATATAAATTACAAGGCCTAACAGAAGCAATTGTATCAGGCCTCCTATGCCGTTAAACAAGCCACCATACCCCGTCCAAAAACCACGCATCATGAAGGGTGTGTCATAACCATGCATCATTTCAATCATCTCCTTCCACTGAGAATTGACTCTCAAGCGTTATTGAGGAGAAAGGGATAAGACATATTCCCTCTACATTTATTTTACCATATTTAACTTGTGAAAAATGTAAGTATGTTTGTCAAAATAATGAGGAAAGCAAAAACAGCTATGCTTATTTATGCTGATATATTCCGTTCTGTAAAAAGTAAATTTGCAGCGATCAGACGCTTGCGAATGAGAATGCCTAACCATGAAGCAAGCAATGCTTTTATGAGTCCAACAAAAATAAACGGAGTAAATCCACCTGTAAAGGCCGCAGACCATGAAAGATTTCCGCCATATTTAAGCCAAACCGTTCCAAAAAATAATGCAATAAACATCCCAACAATATTGGCAAAGATTGCTTGTTTGACTTGAAAAGAGGTTTTTTCTAATATATAACCAATCATAAAAGCACTAGGAATAAAGCCGAATAAAAATCCACCGGTAGGACCAACAAACACAGCAAAACCTCCGGACATTTGTGCAAATACAGGTGCACCGATGGCACCGATCATTAAATAAAGAAGGACTGACATCGTCCCATATTTAGCACCTAATATTGTTGCGGCAAGTCCAATGGCAAATGTTTGACCTGTGATTGGAACAGGGGGAATCGGAATGGACACTTGAGCTAACACACCGATAATAGCTGCAAATAATGCAGTGATGATCAACATTCTTAGTTTCATCTGTTCGTTCATCATTTATCCTCCTATGCATATGTAAACATTAAACCAAACGATAGAGTCTTTTTCATTATCTGTCAACTTTATAAGTGAAAAGTGTATAGATAGACAGGAATAACTAATTTGTTAGGAAGCCTTGATTAAACAGTTACTATTTGGCTTTGGCTATCATTTAGATACTTTCATTACAACTAATAAAATCCACTTTAAAATATGATATCAGCTACAACAGGAGCAACTTTTGCTGCTATATTAAAAGAGAAGCTAGAAAAATAAAAATATATCGACCTTGATTTGTTTGGATGTCATCTATTTTTTACTTTACTTGTCTTAATAACACTTTCCGTTATCATACTAGACAAGACATTTTAAAACTTCATTTTATATTCTATTGGAAATCATGTAAAAGAATATTGTTTAAGAGAAAAAACTGCTACAATAAGTACAAAAGTAGGAGGAGGCATTTTTCATTACATAAAGGGAGGTGATGTGCATGCCAGTGTACACGCTCGATCAGTTAAAGCGGCCACTGCAAGATTTAAGAATTTCGGTTACGGATCGTTGTAACTTTCGTTGCCAATATTGCATGCCAGCTCATATTTTTGGTCCTGACTTTCCATTTTTGTCAAAAAGGGAGATATTATCATTTGAGGAAATCGCTCGTTTAGCAACTATATTTGTAGAATTAGGGGTGAAAAAACTACGAATTACTGGTGGCGAACCTCTTCTGCGAAAAAATATTAATCAATTAATTAAAGAGTTAAATACGATTTCTGGTGTAGAAGACATTGGTTTAACAACGAATGGAGTCTTACTTACGAAACATGCTAAAAGTTTATATGAAGCTGGTTTACGGCGAATAAATATTTCTTTGGATGGGATGAATGATGCGGTTTTTAAAAAGATAAATGGGAGAGGTGTTAGTTCTTCGCTTGTGTTAGAAGGGATCGAAACTGCTATTCATACTGGTTTTCATGTAAAAGTAAATATGGTTGTCCAAAAAGGTGTCAATGAAGATGAATTACTCCCGATGGCTGATTACTTTCGTAGACGTGGTGTAACATTACGTTTTATTGAATATATGGACGTTGGTAACTCCAATCGTTGGGATTGGGCCCAAGTAGTCACAAAGAAAGAAATATTGAAAAAACTTTCTGAACGATATAAATTGAAAGCGGTTGCACCGGCGTATGATGGAGAAGTGGCGAAAAAGATATCGCTATGTTGGACAGGAGGCGGAAGTAGGATTTATTACATCGGTATCTGAGTCATTTTGTTCAAACTGTACTCGCGCACGAATTTCAGCTGAAGGTAAATTATATACGTGTTTATTTGCTAGTGATGGGGTTGATTTACGAACGAAACTGCGCGCAGGTGTTAGTGATAAACAGTTAAAAGCGTTTATAAAAAGAATTTGGCAGCATCGTAATGATCGCTATTCAGATGAACGGACAGCAGGAAAAATAAAAAGAAAGAAAATCGAAATGTCCTATATAGGAGGATAAAAGTCAGAAAGGAGTATGGAAATTGGTGGAAAGAAGGGAACCAATTTTGCTGAAAGAAGCTATACAAAAAGTAATGAACTATCAAAACAGAGGGGAGGTAGAGTTTGTTCCTATTGAACAATGTGACTGGCGTTTTTTAGGAGAGCCATTAATTGCAGATCACGATGTCCCACGATTTGATCGTTCTCCCTATGATGGATTTGCTTTGAGAGCGGAAGATATCGCTCTTGCTTCTAGTAATCGGCCGGTCAAATTAAAAGTGATCGATGAAATTGCTGCTGGCCAAGTGAGTGCAAAGCAAGTGGGTGAAAAGGAAGCAGTGCGGATTATGACAGGAGCGGCGATCCCAAACGGGGCCAATGCAGTGATGATGCTTGAACATGTCAAAGAAAATGGAGAAACATATATTACTGTGAATAGACCATTGAAAAAGAATGATAATATTTCATTCCAAGGAGAAGAGACCAAAAAGGGAGATGTGTTGATTGCAACAGGCACACGCATAAACCCAGGTGTCAAGGCGTTGCTCGCAACATTTGGCTATGCACAAGTGCCTGTTGTTAAAAAGCCTCTCGTTGGCGTGATAGCAACTGGTAGTGAGTTATTAAAGGTGGACGAGCCTTTACAACCAGGGAAAATTCGTAATAGTAATGGTTATATGATTGAGTCTCAGGTCTTTCGCGCTGGTGGAAAAGTAAAAACATATGATGATTGTCAAGATGATATAGACTCATTGTTCCGAATCGTTCAAACTGCTATTCATGAATGTGACTTTGTCATTACGACAGGGGGAGTATCTGTAGGTGATTTTGATTATTTACCGATCATTTACGAACGCTTAGGTGCTCAACTATTATTTAATAAAATTGCGATGCGCCCGGGAAGCGTAACAAGTGCTGCTGAAATAAACGGTAAACTACTTTTTGGGTTATCCGGCAACCCATCTGCTTGTTATGTTGGTTTTGAACTGTTTGTGCGCCCGTATATTCGCTACTGGCTTTATAGTAGCCGACCATATTTACGCAAAGGGAAAGCATCATTACAGCAAGACTTTCCAAAACGAAATCCATATCATCGGTTTGTTCGTTCTAAACTAAATGATGATCATGGTAAACGAATGGTGCTACCTGTAGGCTTAGATAAATCTAATGTTGTCTCCTCGTTAGCTTGGGCAGATTGTTTGATGGTTTTACCGAAAGGAACGGGTGGCTATAAAAAAGGCGATTTAGTAGATGTGCTTCTTCTTGAAGATCAGACAGGAAGTGAGGATCCATGGATGGAAGTAACTGATTTCTAAGTATCCTTACATTTAATAATGAATAATTGAATAGGAAAAGACTAAAGAATGAAACAATTATTCTTTAGTCTTTTTGTTTATTACATTTTGTTCTCTATTTCCTGACAAACCTCATCTGCGGAAAGTCCACTTGCTTCAATGACAGAAGCTTCCGTAACGACATTTTGCATTCCCATCACGTTGGAGTCCATTCCTGTTACAACATAATAATCGCAATCTTTTGCATCTGATGCATTTTGCAAAGGAACTACTTCGTGCCCCTTTGCACGTAAAGCTTCTTGGACATTCGTTAATGATTGTTCTACACCGATTCTTGCCATAACCTAGCCACCTCCTCATAAGTCATATGTTTCCAATAGATGCAAAAAATTATACTTTTCCTATATTATTTTTACGAATTAGAGCAAATTTCCTGTGAATAATGGGAGTAAATTGTATAATCAATATAATTATAGCTGCAGGAGGTAACATCATGAAAAAAGATTGGAAGGTCATCGTTACAAACAGCCCTAATGAGCCTTGGTGGTTTTTTGCAGGTTGGGAAAAAGATATTATTGCGATATATTCATTTGCAGAAAAACAACAAGCATTGGAAAAGCTCCACACATTATACGAGGATTTTTCCAATAAATATGCAAATGTAAAGAATAAAACATCAACTATGTACGCTTTTTGGAATGAGGATGAAAAAGCTATATTGTGAATCATGTGCGGATGATTTGCAAGTATATCGTGGATTGTTCCTTACATATAAAGAGGAGCCATATAATGAGTAAAACAGTGGCTACTAATCCTTTTTCTATTTTCATCGTTTAGAAAGAGAGGAAAGCGAATGGAAGCTGTGAAAGAAAAGCAAAATCAACTGTATATGACGACCACTTTTAGTGTTCTTTTCGCGATTAGTGCAGGTCATTTAGTGAACGATTCTTTACAAGCTGTAGTAGTTGCAATGTTTCCAATTTTAGAGCGTTCGTTGCAATTGAGTTATGCACAGATCGGTTGGATTGCCTTTGTAGTCAATATGACTTCATCGGTGATGCAGCCAGTGTTTGGACTCTACGCTGATGCAAAACCAACACCTTTTTTATTACCATTTGGAATGTTTTTAAGTTTAATAGGTTTGATAGGCTTTGCCTTTGCACCAAACTTTTTAATTGTGTTAATATCCGTTTTTTTCATTGGTTTAGGCTCGGCCGTATTTCATCCAGAAGGAGCACGGGTAGCGTATATGGCAGCAGGGAATAAAAGAGGACTTGCACAATCGATTTATCAAGTAGGGGGAAACTTTGGACAATCATTAGCACCACTTTTTACCGCTTTTATTTTTGTTCCGTTAGGTCAGCGGGGAGCTGTTTGGTTTGCTCTCGTGGCAGCAGTAGGGATAACGATTTTAACTTTTGTTTCACAATGGTATAGTAAGCAAATGACTTATTTTTCAATTACTAAGTCAAGGAAAGCAAAGAAACATAGCCAATCGAAAAAAATACATCCGAAAATTAAAGTTGCGTTAGTATTACTTGTTTTTATCGTTTTTGCTCGTTCATGGTATTCAGCCGGCATTGCTAATTTTTATCAATTTTATTTAATTGGTGATTACGGTTTATCTGTTAAACAAGCGCAATTGTATGTTTTCATTTTTATGATTGCAGGTGTATTAGGAACATTTTTGGGAGGTCCATTAGCTGATCGCTTTGGTAGAAGAAATATTATTTTTTTCTCTTTAGTTGGAGCAGCACCACTGTCATTAGCTTTA
>CAVVKR010000021.1:0-57590 GCA_963748745.1 uncultured Bacillaceae bacterium
AGAAGATATTTATCTGATTGCTTCTGAATTCGTTCCACTTTTACACCTTTCATGACGATTTCGGATCCTAGCTTGTCTTCCATATTATCGACAAGTGATTGCAGGCCGTTTTTAAAAGTGATAAATCTTCCGCTTTTTTCTTTTGTTACCTCACCTGATATAGTGGCTGATCTTTTCAAACTAGCAATTAAACTCCGATCCTTTTCTCCCATTTCTAAAAAGGATGGGAATGTCGATAGAAAACTTAATTGGTCAATATCCTCCGCATATATCTCAGACCAAAGTGGCTCAATGAGATTTTCAACCACTTCATCACCTAAACGTTTTCTAAAAAAAAGACCTAGTGACTCATCACCATCGATTTCTATCGGGGCATAATGAGATCAGCTGTTGGCTTGATTCTACCAGAAATAGAAAATAGATTTGTTGTCATAAAGGGCTTCATTTTTGTTGGTACTCCCATGACCGATCCTTCCGGAATGGGGTATAATCGGTCATTTACGAGTACATATATTTGGTCAAGCTCTATTATGAATGAGTTCATCGCCAAGACCTAAAGATTCAGCAAGCTTTATCGCACTTTGGTGTCGTGCAAGGAAAGAATCGGGACCTTTTTCAATTAGAAAGCCTTCTTTTTTTACTGTATGAATTTTTCCACCTAAACGTATAGTCGCTTCAATAAGATTTAGATTGATAGGAAGATTGTATTCTTCAATTGCTTTTTTTAAATAATACGTAGCCGTTAACCCTGTCATACCGCCGCCGATAACGGCAACGTTATGTTTTTCTGTTGCCACGTTTTCATCGCCTTCTTTTAATCTCAGTTTTCTCATTTAGATGTTTTAAAACAACTGTTGCCATCGCATCTATAAATGCTGGGTGAGCATTTGGCATTGGTGGTCGGTAATAACTTGCACCAACCTCATCACATACGACTTTACATTCATAATCATTGTCATAAAGGACTTCCAAATGATCAGAAACAAAGCCTACAGGCGCGTAAACAAAGGCTTTATAACCGTCACGTACGATGATAGATCACGCGTTAAGTCTTGTACATCTGGACCTAAGCCAAGGTTCAGGTGTATTCCCTTCACTTTGCCAACCAACTGAAATTGTTTAATTCCCGTTTTTTGAATTAGTTTAGCAGTTTCCTCTAGTTGTTTAGCATAAGGATCATCATCCTGTAATATTTTTCCTGGTAGACTATGCGCCGAAACAATTAAACATGTGCGTTTCCGTTCTTCAGCTGACATACTATCATAAGTTTCTTTAATCTCTCTGCCCAATAATTAATAAACCCTTAGGCTCATCATACCAACTATCGACCGAAATAATCGTCTAGATCACCTATTTTTTCGGCAGTTTCTTTTGCTCGACTTATTATAGGATTTTATACTAAAGGTAGAAAAATGTGGAGCCAGAACAATTGAAACGGCCTCTTTTAATGCCCGCTTCGGCCATTGCTCGTAACTGCATCTTCAATAAAAGGCTCAATATGTTTTAAACCGATATAAGCTTTAAATTCAATCTCATCTTGAATCGTATTTAAATGATCTTGTAAGCTATATGCTTGCTCCTCCGTAATCTTTGCAAAAGGAGAAATACCACCAATAGCTCGATATCGTGCACGCAAATCATCTAACGCTTCTTTTGTCGGTTTTCTTCCGTGTCTAATATGTGTATAGTATCTTTCAATATCTTCCTCTTTATATGGAGTACCATATGCCATCACTAGCAACCCCATTTTCTTTTTCATCTTTATACACCCCAACTTCCGCTTAATTTTGCTTGTCGTTTTTTAGCACTATATTCATGTACAAATTGCGTAAGTTTCTTTAACGTTTTAGGTTCTACTTCAGGGAAGACACCATGTCCAAGATTAAAAATATGGTTACTTTTTCCCTGTCTCTACCCCTTGATCAATAATTGCTTTTGCTCGTTTTTCAATGATATCCCAATTGGAAGTGAGTAAAGACGGATCTAAATTTCCTTGTACTGTTTTTGTTATTCCTAACTCCCGCGCTTCTTTGATTGATAAGCGCCAATCGAGACCAACTACATCAACAGGTAGATCATGCCATTCAAGCACTAAATGGCTTGCACCTACTCCAAATAAAATTAAAGGTACATTTTCTTCTCTTAATTCGGTAAAGATTCGTTCCATCGTTGGTTTTATATACGTACGGTAGTCTGGCACATTAAGATTGCCGACCCATGAATCGAATATTTGAATTGCACTAGCACCAGCTTGTATTTGTGCTTTTACATACGCAATCGTCATATTTGACAATTTATCCATTAACATGGACCATGCTTTCGGGTCAGAATGCATAAGCGATTTTGTTTTATGATAGTTCTTGGATGGACCACCTTCAATCATATAACTCGCCAGTGTAAATGGTGCACCAGCAAATCCAATCAGCGGTACAGTTAATTGTTCTTTTGTTAAAATTTTAATTGTTTCTAAAATATATGGAACATCTTCTTCCGGATGAATCTCACCTAGCTTTTCAATATCTGCCTTTGAACGAATGGGATTATCGATTACAGGGCCGATACCTGACTTTAATTTCTACATCTACACCAATTGGTGGAAGTGGAGACATAATGTCTTTATATAAAATAGCTGCATCCACATCATATTGTTCTACCGGCAAACGCGTAACATAAGCACATATTTCCGGCTGATGTGTAATTTCAAAAAGTGAATATTTCTCTTTGAGCTTCCGATATTCTGGTTGAGACCTCCCAGCCTGCCTCATATACCAAACAGGTGTGTGACTCACCTTTTCTCCTCTTGCAGCTTTTAAAAATGTATCGTTAATCATTCTAGTCATCTTCTTCCATTATCCACCTTTCCATTCTGCTAATTTCATTATTAAAATAAAAAAGTTTGATCAACAAGCTAAATACAGTATGAACCAGCTTTACTATAGACGTTTTAATGTTAATTGTATAGTAAACGCTTTAAAATGTCATAAAATCGTCCTTTTTCAATCAAATTAATGGAAAAAAAGCGCATACAAGGTTATTCTAAGAAAGATAATGATGTGCTTTATTTAGAAAAAAGCAACCATTACTGGAGTGAACAATAATGAACATTTTCATTACAACTGGAACATATTCATTTTTGGAAAAAATTAAATTTCGACATCCTAGTGAATGTATCGTCCTAATGCAAAGTACAGAAGACAGTTCTTCTTTATTGATGCACGAAACAACAGGCGATACGATTTTTCAACAACCACGGAAATATGAAGTGTTAGATCATGCAGGAGATATCGATCAAGTGGGCTTTATTAGCTTGAATCATATTCCCGTAACTGATGAAGGACGTCCTCTTTTTGAATTTCGCTTTCAAGATCGTTCGCAACTAATTAATAAAGAACCGGGCTTTCTCGCTTATCGATTATTACGTCCACTCTCAAATGATACGTATATTATGATGACAGTATGGAAGAAAGAGTTAGACTATCGAAAATGGAAAAATTCCCTATCCTATGCAAAGACATTTGAAGATATCATTGCGGCTGAGAAAAAAGCTTACAAAAATATTTTCTCAGGTCCCTCCTATCTGTCCACCTATATTATTCCCGATGAAGATGAAGAAAAGACCTCAAAATAATCTTTAAAATGAACAAAGTCATGCGATGAACATGAACGATGACTTTGTTCGTTTTATTTTCCTCCTCTAGCTATTCTTCACATATCTAACCTCACTATTACCAAATGCCAAAAAATAAATAATATTTCGTGTTGCAAAGTAATTTCGCATCGATAAATGTTATAATTTAATCATGTCATATATTATTTGAATGTTTAAACATGAGAGAGAGGAGAGAATCGTATTGCTACAAAAACTTTTTCAAAAACTTGATCATTATTTTGATGATATGGTAGAAATTCGAAGGTATTTGCATATGCATCCAGAATTATCTTTTGAAGAATATGAGACAGCAAAATACATAGCTAATTTTTACAAAAAACTCAATGTAGAAGTAAGAGAAAATGTCGGTGGTAATGGTGTTGTTGCAACAATAAAAGGAGCTAAACCCGGAAAAACAGTTGCATTGCGGGCGGATTTCGATGCACTGCCTATCCAAGAAGAAAATGATGTTCCTTATCAATCAACTGTTCCTGGTATTATGCATGCCTGTGGACATGATGCTCATACAGCAACTTTACTCATCCTTGCTAAAGCTCTAAATGAAATGAAGGAAGAATTAAGTGGGCAATATGTGATGATTCATCAACATGCAGAAGAAATCGCTCCCGGTGGTGCCATTTCAATGATTGAGGATCACTGTTTAGATGGTGTTGATGTTATATTCGGTACTCACCTATGGGCGACAATGCCATATAAAACAATCCAATATCGCAAAGGTCCGATGATGGCTGCTGCGGATCGTTTTGAGATTGAAATAAAAGGATATGGTGGACATGGAGCCCAACCGCATAAAACAAAAGATGCTATCGTCATTGCCTCACAACTTGTCGTTAACTTACAACAAATTGTTAGTCGAAAAGTCGATCCTATCCACTCTGCTGTCGTGTCCATCGGATCTTTTGTTGCTGAAAATGCCTTTAACATTATTGCTGATACTGCCAAGCTTTCAGGTACCGTCAGAACCTTCCATGAAAGCACCCGCACACTTATTGAAGAGGAAATCGGTAAAATTGTAAAAGGAACTTGCTTAGCTTCGGGTTGTGACTATACATACTCTTACAATAGAGGGTATCCAGCCGTCGTAAACCATGAGGAAGAAACAGATTTTTTAGTGGATAATGCGAAATTAGTGCCCGAAAATGAGCAGGTTATTGAAATGGTTCCCGAAATGAGTGGAGAAGACTTTGCTTATTATTTACAACATGTAAAAGGATGCATTTTTTTTCACAGGTGCTATGCCAGATGGTGTTGAGAAACCATATCCACATCATCATCCACGCTTCAATATTAATGAAAAAGCAATGCTATCAGCTGCCAAAACAATGGGGGCGGCTGCGATCAACTATCAATCTAAATAATCGATTAGGACTGTTCAATAAGGCCAACATGTAAAGTCGAATCGGGAATCGGAAAGTGATGCTGATTCGACTTTTTTAGTCCGTAAACTTAGCGAGGAGTCGACTTGCGGACAGAGCATCTTCAGGAGAGCAGCAACGAGGAGCTTAAAGCCGTTGTTGCAAGCGCGCTCCCTCAGAACAGAAAGAAACGAAACGGGACAGTCTCAAAAAGTCTTTGATGCAATGAGTGTTTGGACAGCCCCATTAGTATTATGCTAAAAAGGATTTCTCTAACCTCTTTAAGCGTCGCGGTATATACCATTTTACAAGGAAGTAAGAAAAAGCAAGTACAATGATAAGCGCAACGAGACCCTCTATGAACATCCCTTTTATGAAGACGATGAGTCCGAACAGGCAAGATTGGGCAATTAACAATTTGGATAACAAACTTAAAAAGGATCGTTTTTTTTCTTTTTCCGGGACAGGATATAATTGTGGCCATATTTTCAAATCATGATGACGTACCATTGGAACGAATTGGAAACTGGTTAAGTAAATAAATAGCAGAGAAATAGCAATCATTACATATATATTTTCGCTAAAATATAGAACAACAGTCGCAATAAGCGTTAAACGTAGATAAAGACCAAAATACTCACTTGTCCGAATCAATGTTCTAGAAAATAAATATACATACGTATTTTGTTGTTTATACGGTACAAATTGAAATAATGGATCTAACCATTTTCTTCGTTTTACTTTTCCTTTTAACTGTGGAACAGTAGTAAATAAGTTCGCTATTCGGTAAAAAAGAAGCATACGTTGTTCTTCTTTTTCTATTAATCGTTCCCAGTTTAAAGTTTTATTTTTGACAACTTTTTTAAAGTAAAAGTATACACCTGCATAAATAAGCCCCATGATAGCTAGCAACCAAAAAGATGCTTGTTCAAAAAGCAGAAAGAGAAACACAACATTCATTGCAAATCTCAACGTTTGTTCCCCAAAGAGATTATTTTTCCCTTGTAATTTCAGTACATTCCAATAAAAAGATATATTCCAGTATTTTAAAATAAGTAACATGATAAAGAAATAAAAAAAGGATCTGAAGCCCTCGCCAGTCACTTCAGCATAAAGTGGCATAAGTGCAACTAACACCATTAATAACACATAAGCTTGAAACCAAAAGCTAAGCCAAAAAGCTTTTGTAAAATATGAAGTTAATTTTGTTTCTAACGGTGTTAAAAAAACAGCATCTGGCTTCTTTAAAAGTGTATAAATTGGACTTATCGTCATAAATATCGCCAAAATAATTGCCATTATCCATGTCGCTGGAAAACTAGCATCAACTGTTTTCAACCATTGTGTATAATAAAACGCACCACCACCAACGGCAAAAATAAGGACAAATTTAATATGGTCATTAAAAATATATTTCGTATATCGGCGAAGCTCTTGACCATATGTCTTCAACCGCTCACGCCATAAATGATCAATTCGCTTCATCGTTATCTTCCTTTGTCAACTGAATATAAATATCATCTAAAGTCGCACCTGGCATGCCGTACGTTTCTCTCAGCGATTGCATGGTCCCTGTTGCACGAATCTCTCCATTATGAATAATGATAAAACCATCACAATATCTTTCTGCTGTTGCTAAAATATGTGTAGACATTAGTATACCTGCACCATTTTGTTTACGGTTATTCATTAACTCTAATAACGACTGAATGCCTAATGGATCTAGATCCAACAAAAGGCTCGTCAATAATATATAAAGCAGGCTCCACTAAGAATGCGCACATAATCATTACTTTTTGCTTCATTCCTTTTGAAAAATGAGCTGGGAACCAGCGAAGTTTATTTTCGAGACGGAACTCCTTTAACAATGGAGAAACTCTCTTTTGAAATGTTTCCTTATCTAACCCGTAAGCCATGGCTGTTAGTTCCAAATGTTCTTTTAAAGTAAGCTCTTCATATAAGACTGGTGTTTCCGGGATAAAAGCAAATTGCTTGCGATACTGCTCTGGCTCTTCATGAATTTGCTTCCCATTTATTTTAATCACACCTTTCTTCTGCTCCATTAAACCGATAATATGTTTAATAGTCGTACTCTTACCAGCACCATTTAAGCCGATTAAACCAATCATCTCATTTGCTTTGACATTAAAGGAAATATCTTTTAAAACTGGTTTTTTTGTATATCCACCAGTGACATGCTCGACTTCAAGCAAGGACATCCGCCCACTTCCTTTCACCACTTTATCCATATAAGTTCATTTTAACAAAAATAAATAGATTTGATCTATTATCTAATTAATATTTCTCCACCACATGCCTACCCCGTTTCCACACTAACTATCTTATGTTAAAGTGATATATACCATATTATCATCAAGAAAGGTGGCGGACAAAATGAGTGATTGTATTTTTTGTAAAATAGTTCAAGGGGAACTTCCCTCTGCTAAAGTTTTTGAAAATGACCATGTCTTAGCTTTTTTAGATATTAGTCAAGTGACAAAAGGGCATACACTAGTGATCCCGAAAGTACATAAGGAGAATATCTTTGAGCTAACTCCAGAGATTTCTCGTCACTTATTCGAAGCAGTCCCGACAATTGCCAATGCGCTGAAAGCAGAATTACAACTGAAAGGATTAAACATCCTTAATAACAATGGGGCTCTAGCGGGGCAGGAAGTATTTCATTACCATATGCATCTTATTCCGCGCTATACAGAAGATGATGGTTTCGCTAAGAAGTGGATTGATCATAAAGATCAGTATTCCCCTGAAGATTTACAACAAATAGCCACTTCTATTGCTCGGCAGCTAGAAAAATAAACGAAACATGAGATTCTTTTAACTAATATAAAGGAATCTCATTGCTTATTCTCATACGTAACGAAATAATTTTTTCACTATTATCAGAAAAAACAAACCATCAAGCATTAGCATATGATATAATAACTACAACTTTCGCTGCTGGTAATGAGTACACAGCAGGAAAAGATGAGAAGAGATTAGATGAGGAGAGAAGAAAAATGAATCAAACAAAAACACTTGTCGCTTTATCCCTATTAGTTGGTATTGGTGCTGTTTTACACCTTGCTATTCCTGGCATAATCTTTAATATTAAACCAGATATGATGCTAACGATGATGTTTTTAGGGATTGTTTTTTTTCCAACAAAGAAGAACGTATTGTTATTAGGTGTAGTAACTGGAGTTATATCAGGATTAACGACGAATTTCCCCGGTGGACTTCTACCGAATATGATTGACAAACCGCTTACGGCGTTTATATTTTTCTCTTTATTTTTAATGATAAAAGAACGCTTCAATACAATCACTGGAGTAGCGTTATTAACTAGTGTCGGAACGATCATTTCCGGAGCGATTTTCTTAACTAGCGCTCTCGTGATTGTCGGTTTACCTGCTTCCATCTTATTATTGTTTAGCACTGTCGTTCTCCCTGCAACACTCATCAATACGATAACAATACTAATTATTTATCCAGTGATGAAGACGGTTTTAAAACATACTGGCTTTATGAAACAACAACTAAATAAAAAAAGCGCCTGAGTGTTTTGTCAGGCCTTTTTAATTTTTTAAAAATAGTAAGAAACCCACAAGTAGAAAAATAATAACAGCTCCTCCTAGTAAATACATAACCCGTTGTTTAATCATTCGTT
The DNA here is from genome assembly GCA_963748745.1 of uncultured Bacillaceae bacterium. Taxonomy (GTDB): domain Bacteria; phylum Bacillota; class Bacilli; order Bacillales; family Bacillaceae_C; genus CAVVKR01. The sequence goes on from CAVVKR010000021.1 coordinate 8,696, forward strand.
TCGGAGGATAAATACGGGTGTGACGAAAAGATAAATAAAAAAGATGCTACCAATAAGACATCCTATTCCTATGATGGTAAGAAAAATGATCACAATTGACAATTTCCCATTCCTCCTTTGCATACGCACACCCAATCATACTCTCTCATAAGCGAAAATTATTGATCTATCCATGTTTTCATTTGTATAATAAGAGAAATAGTAATAGTAGCGGAAAACTCCTCTCTCTCCTTATATAACTATGCATCAATAAATGTAGTCATGTGTATATCGTTAAAAAACATATAGCAGGGATTTATAAACAAATGTAGAAAAAATGAATGATAAAGATGAACTACTGAGGTGATGAAATTGAATAAAAAAGCATTTTCAATTGGTCTATTCATTGGTGGTACTATCGGTGCAGTCACATCATTGCTCTCCGCTCCCTCTTCCGGTAAAAAACTTCGTGAAGAACTAAAAAATTCAACTAATGAATGGATCGAGATACTAAGTGAATTAAAAACAAATGCAAATGAACTAAAAGACTCCCTTACCAATCTATCAATTGAAGGAAAAGAAATTGTCCGCGACCTTTCATCTGATATAAAAACAACAGTAGAGCAATGGCGTAACAATATCGAACCGAATAAAAGGCAATTACAAAGTGAACTTCGAGAAATTCAACAAACACTAGAAGATCTAGAACAGAAGTTCCATAACGAGTCAGCCAATCAGAAATAAGTGATGGGCCCATCATTATCACATTGATAATGATGGGTTTTTTCAGAAAAACAGCTCAGCTAATTTTAACCTAAAACAAGTAATTTATGAATATATGTATCCCCATTAAATACACTTTCACTTTATTTGTTGAAAATTTCATTTATTTCATACTTTATTAATTTTTGTTTTATTGGCATAATAATATGAAAGTAAGGAAGGCGGGTGGAGTGAATGGATGATCAGTGGTACAACAAAAAGGAAGCGATAATCTTTAGCCAACGCATCGCTCAATTAAGCAAAGCACTTTGGAAGGCGATTGAAAAAGATTGGCAGGAATGGATAAAACCATACGACTTAAATATTAACGAACACCACATTTTGTGGATTTCCCACCAATTAAAAGGCGCCTCCATTTCTGATATTGCTAAGTTTGGCGTGATGCATGTTTCAACAGCGTTTAATTTTTCAAAAAAATTGGAACAAAGGGGATTGTTGGAATTTTCTAAAAAGGAAAGTGATAAAAGAAATACATATGTGCAATTAACTGACAAAGGGGAGCAAATGTTACTAGAATTGATGGAAAGTTACAATCCGAAGGAAAAACTAGTTTTTAAAGGTGCACTCCCTATTAAAAATCTTTATGGACATTTCCCTGACCTGATAGATTTAATGACGATCGTAAAGCACATTTATGGTGACCATTTTATAAAAATCTTTGAACATTCTTTCTCTCATACTGAATCCACCTATGGGGAGCTAGATGAGAAAAGGAAAAAGCTTACCGTGGAAAAATCTAACATGTAAATGCAATATTATAAGTTCTTCTTTAATATACTCATCAGTTTTGGATAAATATGTTGTTGTAAACAAGCTTCTATTACCTCTTTCGGTTGTAAGCGAGGATGAAGATTTTCGGCAAACTTTTTATAAAGCGGTGAATAATACACATACTTCTCCGCTTTATCTTCTTTATAAATATCATATAAAGCTTCACATAGATGATAAAAATCATCTAACTCCTCTTCCGTTAAGCCTCTTTCAATGATAAGTTGGTAAAATGGATATTTTGTTCCATTCACCATCTTTATTAAAAGTCGGTGTTGAAACTCCAGCTGTTTGATCTTCTCCTCTAATCTCTTCATCCGTTTCCCCTCTCATTTCTACTTTCTTAAAATTTCTCTTTTTTTCCGATAATTCCTGCTTATCAATTGCACTTTCAACCTACTATGTAAATATTGACATAAACCTATTGCATTTTAGAGTGATTCGTCGTACATTAAGTGAACAAATCATTTCCTATCATTTAGTTTCATATTCATTTGCAATATAGAGGTGAAAAAAATGCATTGTTGGAAGTCTATTGATATTATACGAAATGGAGAATTTTATCGGAAATTTTTAATATCAGCAATCATTTCCTTATCTGTATTCATCTTCCTTTATATACCTATTAACCTTATGTATGTAGAACAACTGCATGACGATTATTTCTATTTATTGTTGATTGGGATATTACTAATTTATCCGGTTCATAAAGTGACACATATTTTTCCTTTGCTTCGTCATCGCAAGCATCTTTCTTTTGAGCTCACACGCTATTTTTATATTTTGCCAGTTATGCAAGTGAAGATTGAAGAGCCTATTAAAAAAATGACATTTGTTCGTTCATTGTTATATCCATTTATTTTTATTAATATGTTACTTATTATAGGTGGTTTTCTTTTTCCATATTATATTCATTATTTTATAATACTAATAGCTTACCATACTGGTATATGCACAAATGATTTTATCTATGTGAAACATTTACTACTTGCACCAAAAAATTCATATATTGAAGAGAGCGACCAAGCATATAAAATACTATTAAAAGAATAAGCTGTTATATAGCTGGAGAGTATCTATCTTTTTTTAACCATTTTTGATATTGTAGAGCATAGAGGAGACAAGGGGGAGGTAGTTGCATGGTAACGTTTTTTATTTTATTTGCTTTATTTATTTTATACCTTATAAATAATATGACAAATTCCCTATGTGTTCAACGAGAAATTCCAGAAGATAGGCAACCTAAAGTGTTTAGAACAATTAATATACTTATTACTATTTTACTCGTCTCTTCCTATATTGAGGTGCTTTTTACATAAAAAGACGAAAACGAAAAGACCAACTCCAGAGGGAATTGGTCTTTTTTGTTTCGCATTTAGTATATCCATGCTGCTCCGACGATGATAAGCAAAATGAACAAAACTACGATTAATGCAAATCCTCCACCATATGCATAGCCCAATCATCCCACCTCCTTTAAAACGGCTATTGTATCTTATTCACTTCGTATTAAAATGGGTGGGTGTTCGCCTACTATGCCAAAACCTTACCATACATAGGCTGTTCCAATAATCACCAGCAAAATAAACAAAACAACTATTAATGCAAAACCACTACCATATCCATAACTCATTTTTATAACCTCCTCTTCATTCTTTCTCTTTATCTTATGTCAGCGAGACATTTTTGCCTGACAAAAACGCCTAATTTTGGGAAGTTCACCTTATTTATTGTTTTTTTTTAGTATCAACTTATGTTATAGTATTGGAAGTATATTTTACATTTAGGGAGTTGTTTTATATGAAAAAATGGGTGATGGCCCTTTCGCTTTCAGCCGGAGTTCTCGCTTTATCTGCCTGCGGAAACAACGGTGATGTTATTGTAAAAACTGATTCAGGCGACGTTACGAAGGACGAGTTCTATGAAACAATGAAAGAGCAAGTGGGAGAACCTGTTCTTTACCAACTCGTATTAGAAAAAGTGCTTGCTGATCATTACAAAGTAAAAGACGAAGAAGTGAAGAAAGTTGTAAAAGAGTCTAAAGAGGAATTAGGAGAAAACTTTGAAATGGCCCTTCAATCCAGTGGGTACCAAAATGAAGAAGATTACACAAAAGGTATTAAACTAAACCTCCTTATGGAAAAAGCGGCTGAAAATGAGATTAAAGTGACTGACAAAGAACTAAAAGAACGTTATGAAAATACGAAGGGTGATATTAAAGCCCGTCACATTCTCGTAAACGATGAAAAAACAGCAAAAGAAGTAAAGAAAAAGCTTGATGAAGGGAAAAAGTTTGAGGATCTTGCCAAAGAATATTCCCAAGATACAGCAACAGCTGAATCTGGCGGAGACCTCGAATGGATTTCTCAAGGAGAAATGGATCCTGCATTTGAAGAAGCGGCATTTAAATTAGAAAAGGATGAGATTAGTAAGCCGGTTGCTGGACAGAACGGTTGGCATATTATCCAGGTGACAGATAAAAAGAAAAAAGAGCCTTTTGAAAAAATGAAGGGCGAACTAGCGGACAAAATCAGACAAGAAAAGTTAACTCCTGAAAAAACAGAGGAAATTTTAAAGAAAGAATTAAAGAAAGCCGATGTTGATGTTAAAGATGAAGATTTAAAAGCGTCCTTTGAGGCCCTTTTAGGTGACGATAAAGAAAAAGACAATGATAAAAAAGACAAGTAATTAGCACATAAAAAAAAGCACGTAGGAAAAATAGCCTACGTGCTTTTTTTATTTATCCAGTTGTTTCTGCTTTTTGACGACGTTTTCTTTCTTCTTCAATCCTCTCTAAATATACTTTCCCTTCTTGTTCAGCCCATTCTTTTTCCTCTCGCTGTTCTTCCCGTGCAGTTTTCACAGCCATAAACGCACTAAATAAAATGCCTACTACAACGATATATACCCAAAAAGGTAAAGACATATATCCTCATCCTCTCTACTGTTTGTCCTACTATCACTCTATGCTACCCAAATAAAATAAATGACTTTCGTACATAAAGTCTCAGTAGAGAAGGTGATTGCTATCTTGCTTCGAATCCTTATCGATACTTTTTTATTAGCTAAATGATGTGATCCTTGTATAACAGGGTGACATCACGGAACATCAATCATCGATTTTCACTTATTATTCATGAAAAGTCGGTTTATAGAAAGAACGATGATCAAGTGCAAAAATTCGTTCTGTATATTCTCCCGGCTTTACTCGATTTAGTGCCCGATCAAGCATATTTATTTTTGCATCTAAATTATCTATGTAATGCAATACTTCTGCCTCTTTAATCAACGGTGGTTTAGGACTTCCCCATTCCGCTTTCCCGTGATGGGATAATACTAAATGTTGAAGAATAATCACTTCTTCCCCATCAATATGTAATTCATCAGCAGCCTTATCGATTTCATTCACCATGATTGTAATATGGCCAAGTAAGTTTCCCTCTACTGTATAGGAAGTAGCAATCGGCCCTGATAGCTCAATGACTTTCCCTAAGTCATGAAGAAGCACTCCCGCATACAATAAGTCGCGATCTAATGTTGGATAAAGGTCTGCAATTGCTTTTGCCAAATCTAACATCGATACAACATGATAGGCCAGTCCAGAAACATATTCATGATGATTTTTAGTTGCTGCTGGATATTCAAGAAATTCTTTTTTATATTTTTGTAAAAGATATCTTGTGATTCGTTGTATTTTAGGATTTTTCATTTCAAAAATATATTGTGTAACCTTGCTCCCCATCTCTTCTGGACTGAGTGGGGCTGTTTCAAGGAAATCAGATATGTGAAAACCTTCTGTATGACGAACAGGGCGAATTTGTCTCAATTTTAGTTGAAGTCTTCCTCGATAATTTTGGACATCTCCAACAACTTTAACAATCGTCTCAGGTGCATACGTTTTTTCATCTTCCTCGGAAGCATCCCATAACTTCGCTTCAATATTCCCCGAGCGATCTTGGAATATTAACGTTAAAAATGGCTTTCCATTACTAGCTATTCCTTTTACGCTACTCTTTATTAATAAATACAAATCTACTTGCTCGCCAACTTCATAATCTAAAAGTTGCTTTGTCATCTTTATCCCTCGCTTTCCCCTCTTCTTATTACGAGTATACCATAGCCTATTTTTACTGTTTGTGTAAAATAGTTTGCTATTATTTACCGATAATGATCTAAACAATTTGTTCTCATCTTTCTCATTATCATACTTGAACAGTTTTTAATTCGATGATTTGTTCAATAGAAAAATGAGAGAGTAAATGTTCATGACAAGTAAAAAATAACACTTGCGTTTCGTTAGCGATTGTTTTTAATAATTGCATCACCTTTTTTGTCCGCTGGTGGTCAAAGCTGACAAAACCTTCATCAATGATAATCGGAAAAGGATAATCTTTTTTCATCGTATGAGCGAGAGCAAACCGAATAGATATATATAATTGCTCGGCCGTCGCCTTGCTTAATTCCTTCGGTTCAAAAAGCATTCGATCCGCCCTTTCCACTAAAAATGCCCCTCCTGTTTGTAAATGGAGACGAATATACCTTCCATCCGTTAAAAACGCTATATATTTCTCGGCTCTATTTATTACCTTCGGAAACCGATCTTTTCTTAACCGATTCATTGTTTCCGTTAACAGTTTCTTTGCTAATGCATAAGTAGCCCATTCCTTTGCTTTGTCATTGTAAGTTGATTGTAGCTGATAAAATTGATGTAATTTTTCCGTGTAAGTTCCACCTTCTTCTAATAATTTTATTTCATGATTACGAGCTGCTAGATCATGTTGCATATTTTCTATGTCAGTTAGGAGGTTTTTCTCCTTTTCACGTAATTTATGTTTCTCTTTATCAAGCTCGTGAATAGACGATATCTTTTTTAATTCGGTCAATATCTCCTGATCTAACTGATGTGATAATAATGTCAAACGATCTTTCAATGCGAGATATTTTGCATACTTCTTTCCTTTTACCCGAAATTGTTCGACTGAGTCCACCTCCGCTTTTTTTAACAGGGTATTGATCTCCGTCATTATTGCTTTATATGCTGATTGTAATCGCAGGGATTCATCTTCTATTTCAGCAAACGAATCATTCGCTTCTCTATACATGATACGTTTTTCATGTTCTTTTTTTATCGTATCTCGGAGTCGAATCATACCTGTTTCAGTTGGTTCCCAATCAGGAATAAAAGGAGTGACAAGCGCTTTTATTTCCTCCTCCCATTTTTTCTGCTTGTTTTCTAGAGAGGTTTTTTCCTTCTTTATTTTTTTACTTTGATATGAAAGTTGCAAAAGTGTTCGTAAATGTTCCAATGCATCTTCTAACCTTTCATTCGGAAACTGAACTGATAGACCTAATTTTTTCTTTAATGCGTTTAATTTTGCTTCACAATTTTCTAGCGTGGAATTGATTTCCGATAAGTGAAGAGAAAGATCACGGATCATCCTTTCCTCGTTTTCTAAACGAAGAATCGCCTCTTTCCACTGGTTGCGCTTTTTTCGCTGCTTATCATATAAATGAAGCAACTGCCTTTTTTTATCTATGTCTGTTTGTGACTGTTCTTCCAACTCATCTACCTTTCTATATAACTGCACTAGTTCGTCTTTTATCATCTTGTTCGATTGGCCGTTTTGAAAGTAACGAAATGATGCTAGTCCAATACCGAAAACAACAAAGAGAAGTATTAAACGCCAATGTCCCATAAAAAGGATTCCGCTAATAGCAATAAGGAACAAGAGCAGAATGACCTTACGATTATTTTTTTGGTTTTTCTTGTCCTCTTGTTGTTTTTCTAAAAACTGAATATTTCCTTGTAAAATAGCAATATTTGTTTCTATTTTATTTTCTGTTTCCATTTGTTGAACATCTGCTTCAAGTTGGCGAAATGTTTCTTCTGACAAAAGTTCTTTTTCGATCATGGCACACTCTGCTTCTATAGTAGCTAAATGATCTTTTTTTCTTTTAAGTTGTTCCTCTCCCTCCTTCTGTTGCGCTAGCAGGCGATCATAATTTTGTAACACAGTCCGCAATTGCTCTTTCATATTTATACTGATATCGATTTGCTCGATTTCTCTTTTCATCTGATCTTCAATATGCAATTCTTGTTTTAACATCATTATTTGCTTTACCGTCTCTTGGATTTCATAGTTGAAGCGCATCACATCTTCTTTCCATTGTAAAACGCGATGCCAACTATCAATCATTTGGATAATTTTTGATTCATTTTTTTCGATATATGTGTTTGGTTCCATTTTTTCTGTTCTTTTTTCTAACTGTTGTTTTTTCATTTTGATCGTTTGGCGCTGTACTTTTAGATGGTGAAGTTGATCTTCTAGTTTTTCTAAACGAGCTTGACCATCAATTGGAAATTGGATACGTCCAAATGATACTAATTGCGAAGTTATTTCATTTCTTTCTTTATATAATGGCCACATTCTTTTTAACTCGGTGAATTTTTGCAACTGGGTACGACATTGATAAAGTACTTGTTGTTTCTGGTGAAGTGTTTGTTCTTCTTTCATTTTTTTATCTACTAGTGAAAGATATTGGTCATTATGTTGTTTTGCTTTTTTCAAATCTTTCTCTCGTTCTCTTAAGTTACGAAGATGTTCATTTAATTAATGGCTTTCTTCCATTTGGCTTAAAAAGCCCATCTAAGTCCTTTTGCAATCGTTGTTCCACTTTCATTAAGGTGTCCGTACCGATTGTTCCGGCTGCAAATAAATAATGTGTAAGCTCCTCTTCTTTTAGTCGCTGAATCTCTTGTAATCCATCCATATCAAAGGAAAAAACACCTTGAAACATCTCTTTATCTAACCCACCTAAAATATTTTGCAGTAATTTTTCCTTTCCAGTGCGGCCATCTTCTAAAAGAACGGTCACATCTCCGGTCGCTTTCCCCTTTACGCGTTCAATGGAAACTTCTCCATATCGTTCCATCTCAATGATCAGACGTCCACCATAAAAAGAATTCGTTTTAGGCTCATAGCGTAATTCGGTTTGTTGTTTTGTCGGAAAACCGAAGAGAATACTGTGGATAAATGACATGATGGTTGATTTTCCCGCCTCATTTTCACCAAAAATAACTTGTAATGTTGGAGCAAGTTGAAGTTGAGTTTGCACAAATTGCCCATAACCATATATATGTAAGCTTTTTATCTTCATCGATTTTCCTCCTGTAAATATTGAAAAAGCAAATATTTCGCTTTCTCTCGTAATGCATCTTTTTCCTCATTTGTTAAAGGATCAAGATACCTGCTTCCGTATATATGGGTATAGAGGCTTGCTATTGCCTCTTCAAATACCTCCGCATCCTCCGCTAAGTCCACAATTGATTTTTCAAGTTCAATTCCAAAGCGATCCATACGCAAATCATTCATTATTTCTGAATGATTATTTTTCATTTCAATAGCATATGTCCATACAAAAGCTCTTTCTTCCTCTTCTCCATCCTGTAAAGCTTCTTTTAATTCGCCATTCTCATATTTATTCACCGCTTCAGGGAATAATTGTTCACCATGATGTAAAATTATTTTTAAAAATATCCCCTGCTCTTCACGCCGAACTTCATCAAGCATCTGCTCACAAATCAAATATAATTGTGAAAAACTGCGTACATCTTGTAAAGAAATAGTGATACTTTTCCAAATAATATCAGCTGTTTCAATAAACGTGATATCCGTATGACCATAATCAGAGAGGGACACTATGTAGCAGCCCTTTTCATCCGCTTCTTTACTATTTCTTCCTTGCGTGTTACCTGCATAAGCAACAACTGGATCTCTATGTAAAATTTGAGATTTATGTATATGGCCTAATGCCCAATAATCCATCTCTTTTCCTAATAAATCACGAAGAGAAAAAGGCGCATATGGTTGGTGTAGTGCACTTCCTCCTTCACAATGTCCGTGAAGCATGCCAATATGAAAATGAGCGTCCCCTATCTTTTCATAATCATCGATTTTTCGTTCCATTACATGGCGATCTTCATAACTAAATCCGTATAAATGGACTTTAGTACCATCCTTCTTTATGTATTCTTTTTTTTCAACTTTTGATGAAAACAGTTGAACATTATCAGGCATTTCTATCGTTGTCCACGTACCACTTAAATGATCATGATTTCCATGTAAAAGAAAAACTTTAATATTCGCCTCCATCAGACGTTCCAGCTGTCTTCTTAATCTTGCTTGAGCTTTAATGCTTCGATCTTCACCGTCAAATAAATCTCCACATAAGAGTACAAAGTCTACTTGATGTTCAAGCGCTGCAGTAATTAATGTATCCAGGGCGCTAAAAGTACTCTCTTGTACTCGCTGAAAAAGTGATCTTGGCAAATCACGTGTTCCTGTGAACGGACTGTCCAAGTGAAGATCAGCTGCATGTATAAAAGTAATTTTCCTCATTGTCTTTCATCCTTATCTAGCGAATATACGTTCTGACATTCCATTATAATCTTTTTTGATCTAAAGTGAAACTACTCTTCCTTTATATCCATTTGTTTCAATGCAAAGTGGACAGCATCATTCCGGAAGTTCGAAGTTTCAAAAGAAAACCGTATTTTTAAAGATGCTATGACGAAATTTAAAGATGGCGAATTAGCCGATTATAAAGATAAAACAGACATATGTTTACACTATCATGTACAACTGGGGCGGAAAAAAATATTTAGAAAAGGAAAAAAGATATTTAAACGATGATGAACTGAAAAAAATCAACGGAAAATTAATTGATGAAAAGGACGTGGAGTAAATGAGCGACAAATTTGAAGAATTATAGAGAAAGTAGAACAATTGGATAATGCTCCTTTGATAGATTCATTGATTGACCATGCAAAAAAATCAGATGAAAATATTGATTATTATGAAGCCTCAAAGATTATAAAGCATGAAATTTTAAGGCGGTTGGGCAATCAATAGGTTTTTTCCGCAAACGGTCCATATTGTGGAGGATAAAGTATATAACTCCCAATACAAATATAAATAAGGAAATACCTCTGGTATAATGTAATTCACATCATAATAAGTCAGAATATTTAAAATAATATGGATAAAAAGGGGGAACTATTTTTTATGTATGGGGGATATGCATACCAAAAAATTTATGAGAAAAATAATGAGGAAATTTTATTATGTCTAATGCGAAAAGGCTTTTTTTGCCAGTATTAATGATTTTGGCTACTTTCAGTTTAAAGCTATCTCCAGCTTCGAACGTTACTGCGCAAGTTGATAATACTCAAGATATTGTTGTAGTTACAGGTGATGAAGCTAAGACATTTGTAGATGAATGTTATACTAGGTAAATAGAAGATGAAGTTGAGAATATCGCTCCTTTGTCTGCTTTTGATTTGGAAGAATCGAGTGTGGATACCGTTGGTGGTGGAGTAACGGCTGTTACAGTTCCTGCGGCATGGGGATTATAGCCTTCCTAGTAACGTAACGGTATTCTTCGATGAGGATAATACTGTATTGCAGACAAATGAAATGTTAGTGACCAAGAATGAGGTAGGAAACTTCCAAGTTGATGGTATTTGGATGGATCATTGTTGATTCTGAGGATACTGGGATTTCTGTATGAGAGATAAAGAATTACTTGCAGAAGAGCCGGTCTGACTCTGGAATTCAACCGATGGGTGTAGGCGCAGTGGCATCTTGTCTTGGAGCAGTGCTTGGTATTGGTGGTACGACGGCCTATATTATTGCGGTTGCGTGTGGCGGTTGTGTGAACGACACCAGTGACTGCTCCGATATGTGCTGCATGTATTGGTGCATATGCAGTTCTTGGTGCTGGTAGTATCGCTGGAGCGGTAGCTTGTTTCAATTATTTGTGAGGTGATTTGATGAACAAGGTTTTGCGTATTGCGATTTTAGGAGTGGGTTTAACTGGTGCCGTTTTAACCTTCTCGATCGCTCTGTTATTTAAATCTCCAATAGGAAATGTGTTGAAGATGGTTACCACCGCTTCAGCAGTAGCTTTTGTTATATTCGCTGTCTCAGCTTTAGTATTTCGTCGGCGATTAGATGAAAAAAGAGAGTAATATATTTATTAAATTAATAAAGTCGGTATAAAGGAGGAGACAATTTTGTCTACTTCTTTGTTGTTTGTTCTATGTGTGGTTGGTGCGGATAAACCCCCGAATTTTGGACAATCATTCTTTTAAACTGTATGAGATACATATCACATATCGTACCCCGTGCGTACGATATGGATTACGTCATAATGTTACATAATATGTTTACGACTGCATCCACAGTGTAAGCTAAGCGAGAAAGGAAGCGCTTGATTTAACAGAAGCGGTTACAGGCTACAAGAACGATTGGTTTATTAAAGTCAAGAAAATTCGCACATGGAATTTTATGATTAAAGCGTTTTCCGTTAACGGGCGCAATTGTGGCATAAAAGATACGAGAGATTTCTCTTGTATCTTTTTTATTTTGAGTGGTTTTGTCCGTTACACTAACGAAGTCTGTTTTCGGCACGAAACTACAACGACAATACAAAAACTAGCATGGGTTTAAGGTGAAGATTTTTTTGAACGGCTTTTCAAAAAAATATACTATCTGTCCCTTGCTAGTTTTTAAACGGACCACGAAGCAACCCCCCCTTTTGCTGAGGTGAACTAGCTGGGTCTCTTGTAAATAATTGTTCGTTTGTGTTTATTTTTGTTAAGATTTTTTCGCATTGTTCTTACTTTTATTAAAAAAGGAGATAGTTTTACTTTTCTTATAAAAAAATTTATGTCAAAATAATAATAATCCGTTTATTACTAGAAAGGGAGATGCTAGATGACTGAATACAAATTAACTGCTTTTGAACCAAACGGTGAAAAAATATTGGATGAGACATTTGAAGCTCAAAATGATGATGAGGCAAAAAAGAAAGGTGAAGCACTTATTGAGGAAAAAGGAATAGGCGAAAAATCTTACCGCTGTACTTCCTCCAAGGGAAAATTAATACTTTTTCAATCATAATCCTCCATTAGGTAAGCAGAAGTCTACTTTGCTTACCTAAAGCATTCCGAAGAGAAACCGTATCACTTTTTAAGTGATACGGCATGTATGACAAACGTGGGGGAGGAAAAAAGATGCATCTCTATTCATTATTCCCCGGTAAATATAGGCGTTCGCTTTTCTACAAATGCTTTTATGCCTTCTTGATGGTCCTTCGTTTGACGCATTTCCCATTGACCCTGCTTTTCTAATGCCAATGTTTCTTTTAGTTTCCTTGATTTATTTTTGAATATATTTGCTTCGTCTTCATCATTGCCTTCACTGGTTTTTCTGAAGTTTCTCGATCACATTAGCAATTTTCTCCTGAAGGTTAGCGGTCACTTCATCAACCAATTTTAGCTCCAACGCCTCATGAGCAGTTAAAACTTTTCCTTCCCATATTAGTTTTTTCGCTTCATGTACACCAATTTTTTCTTGTAAAAGAAAATGTCCGCCCCCATCAGGAACTAATCCAATACCGATAAAATTCATCGCTAGTTTACTATATTGATCACAAATAATAAAATCAGCTGCGAGTGCGAAGCTAAACCCTAAGCCAATGCCGGCCCTTCAATCGCTGCAATTGTTATTTTTGGCATACAATAAAGAGTCGTAATAAATTCATTTATTTGATCCATTGCAATAGAAAACCGTTCTTCCCCTGCCATTTGCAACATTTCTTTAATATCGCCGTCAGCAAGGAAAAAGCAGTACCATTTTCCTTTAATAACAGATAATACTTACTTCTTCCGATTGACTAAACGTTTGAAAACTATGTGCAAGCTCTTTAAGCATTACTAAGTTGGTGCATTTAATGCTTGTGGTCGATTGAACTTTACATATGCTACCTTGTTCCTTACTTCCACATCAATGGTTTCATATTTCTCATGCACTCCTCTTTATTTCCCCCTTTAAAATTCGTTCTTCTTTTAGAATAACTGAATACCTATTCATTAACAATCCCTTTTTTATCGCAGACCAAATATTTATCTGTAAAATGATGCAATATAAAATAGAGAGGAAAGAATATTATCACATCATTTATGACATGATGTATAAACTTAATCGAAAATATTTGTCATTTTGATCCCAATATAGTACTTTTCCCTAGGAAATTATTGACATTAACTTATGTATTTGTTAATATTCTAAATAATCTAAATAAGGAGGGGTTAAATGAAAAAATGGCTATTAAGGTTAGTATCCTTTCTACTAGTATTTGGTTTACTTATCGTTTTTTGTTAGGGACAGTATAGCGAAAAAGAACAGCGAGGTCGCATAACGGAAAAAAAGGAATGGTTGTTAGTCCACATCCTGATGCATCTAAAATTGGTGCCAAAGTCCTAAGAGATGGCGGTAATGCCGTAGATGCAGCAATTGCCATGCAATTTGCTTTGAAATGTCTGTTCTTGAACCTATGATGTCAGGAATTGGCGGCGGTGGATTTATGATGGTTTACGATGCGAGAACAAAGAAAACATCAATAATAGAAAGCAGAGAAAAAGCCCCCCAAGGTGCAAAATCCGATATGTTTCTTGACGAGAATGGGAATGTGATCCCTTTTGCACAACGTTCCACACATGGAAATGCAGTAGGTGTTCCTGGAACATTGAAAGGACTATATGCAGCACATGATAAATGGGGATCAAAACCTTTCAATAGACTCATTCGTCCATCAATTAGATTAGCAGAAGATGGAGTAAAGGTGAATTGGGTACTTGCTGAGCAATTAAAAACAACCAAAACAAACTTCTAAGAAGCTCTGCAAAGAGATATATTTTTTCGAGATGAAGAGCCTTTAAAAGAAGGAGATTTATTAGTCCAAAAAGATCTTGCGAAAACATTTAGGTTAATTCAAAAGTATGGTGCTGGAGTATTTTATAGAGGAAAAATAGGACGAGCAATTGCTGAGACGGTTCAACAATATGGCGGAAGTATGACACTGAAAGATCTGAAAAATTATCATTATGTTGAACGAAAACCACTTTTTAGTGACTATCAGGGCTATAAAATTGCTACGATGCCACCGCCAAGTTCAGGTGGATTAACAGCATTACAAATTCTAAAAATGCTTGAAAAAGTCGATATTAGTCAATATGACAGTACGATCACCAGAAAAATACCATTTACTTACAGAGGCGATGCACCTTGCCTATGCCGACCGAGGGGAATATATCGGTGATTCTGACTTTGTTGATGTTCCTAAAAAAGGATTACTACATCCTGAATATATTGAAGAAAGAAGCGACCTTATCGATATTTCTAAAGTAAATACAGATGTTCAACCTGGAGAACCTTGGAATTACGAAGACAGTTTTACTTCGGATAAAAGTGGAAATGAAGATGAAGATAAAGTAATTGGAGAAACGACCCACTATACCGTAGCGGATAAATGGGGCAATATCGTTTCTTTTACAACAACGATTGAACAATTATTTGGAACAGGGATTATGGTTCCAGGTTACGGAATTATGCTAAATAATGAATTAACGGATTTTGATGCAGTCCCGGGCGGACCAAACGAAGTAGAACCTAATAAACGTCCAATGAGCAGTATGACCCCGACAATTGTATTTAAAGATGATAAGCCATTTATGACGGTTGGTTCCCCTGGTGGAGCAACAATTATTGCTTCAGTAGCTCAAGTGTTGTTGAATGTGATTCATTACGATATGGACCTAAAAGATGCAATTGAAGAACCGCGAATTTATAGCAACAAATATCCATCCATTAGGTGGGAAAAAGGAATTCTAGAAGAAACTCGTTTACAGCTAGAACAAATGGGGCATAAATGGGAAAATAACCCGGTTGAAATTGGCAATGTCAACGCATTAATCATTCGGGATGACGGATCATATTATGGAGCAGCAGACTCTTCACGTGAAGGATCTTCCATCGGTATAAAATAATTTTTAATAAATACATTTCAAATGAAAAAATAAGCATGAACAATCTATAATCACCGTATATTACTATTAGATTGTTCATGTTTTTTATTTGTCATCTAAATGAGCTTTGTACAACTAATGAGCGTAATCATATTAAAAACAAATATAAAATCACTTTTTGAAAAAAAAACCAGATTTCGCCCCTTTTAACCAACTCCTCAACTAACGTATTAAAAAATTTATATTAATATAATATGATAACAATACTCTTAGTCTTAAATCTTCTTCCGCAATCATTTATGAAAGTTTTCAGCATATATTACAATTATTGTTTTTGGCAATGAAAACCATAAAAATACATAAAAACGTTTACAAAATTCTATGAATCTATGATATGATAATTACGAATTTTTATTATGGGGGGAAAAATAAAAATGCGTACAAAAAAATTTTTATTATCATTGACAATTGTTTTGGCGTTATCAATGTTACTTGCTGCCTGTGGTGGAGAAAAAGGCAAAAAGTCAAGCAGTACAGATGAGAAAAAATCCGAAACACCAAGTCAGCTTAGTATTCACCGGTGGACCGGTGGCACATACTATCCGCTAGGTGGGGAAATAGGTAACATTATTACTTCAGAAACAGATATAGATACAACACCGCAATCATCAGGTGCATCAGTTGAAAATATGACAACGCTGGAAGACGGTGGTGGTGATATTGCATTTACCCAAACAGACATTGCAAGCTATGCAAGTGAAGGTGCGGAAATGTTTGATGGTGATAAAATTGAAAATATTCAGGGAATTGGTACTCTATACCCAGAGACTGTTCAAATCGTTTCATTATCAAATAGTGGAATTAAATCTGTAGAAGATTTAAAAGGGAAAACAGTTTCTGTCGGTGCGCCAGGTAGCGGAACATATGCAAATGCGGAGCAAATTCTTGAGATTCACGGAATTACAATGAAAGACATTAAAGCCCAACATTTATCTTTCGATGAATCAACAGAAGGTATTCAAGACGGCTCTATTGATGCGGCATTTATTAAGCCGGAACACCAACGGGAGCTGTCGAAGGACTGCAAGCGACCAAAGATGTTACTATCATCCCAATCGCTGATGACAAAATTAAAGAACTTCAGGAAAAGTATCCCTTCTATATTGAAGATACTGTAAAAGAAGGAACTTATGGATTAAAAGAAGACACAAAAACAGTTGCGGTAATGGCTATGCTTGCTGTACGAGCAGACATAGATGAAGACACTGTTTACAATGTGACAAAAGCACTGTTTGAGAATGTGGATAAAATTACAAACGCAAAAGGTAAATTGATTAAAGTTGAAAACGCTTTACAAGGATTGGATCTTGAATTGCACCCTGGGGCTGCAAAATATTTTGAAGAAAAAGGAGTATCAAAGGAAGAGTAGTGCTATAAAAGTAAAGGAAAATTGGCAAATAGATAAATATTACCTATTTGATCTATTTCCATACTCATTTTAATATGTTTAAAAAATACGTTTATCTTTTAATTGTCCCTCTTTTCATTGTAGGTATTTCGTGCATACCTTTTTTTCATGTCATTGCTTTTGAAAATGAAAACTCGGGAAAAATACTGGCATACTATCGAATTCAACATGAAAATGAGTTTTCTATCCGTTACACTCACTCCATTCAGTATTCACCGGGTATTAGAAACATATAAAATCGGGAAAAACAACACCATTATCCAAACGGAAATAACTTACGAAGAGTTCGGAGTTGGCATGCCAGAAAACGCTACTGGAAAGGAAAAATTCATCCAAAAAAACGGAAAGTATACGATTACAAATATGAATAGAGTCCATTCTTTTTTAGATATTAGAGTTGGAAAAGTAATCGCAAATCACACGTTTATTATTGATAAAAATGAAATCCCGTTTTCATCGTTTGTTGAACCAGGATCGTGGGTACGTGTAAAAATCAGAAAAATGAATATATGGGAAATGTTGAAAGGAGGTCATATTGTTGACAGATAAAAAAATAATAGAAGACCAATTGTCAGAAAAAGAAGTAGAGCAATCATGGAAAAGTATGACCCTGAATCTGGTTTTCGTAAATTAAAAGGAGTATTTTTTTGGATTGTAACATTGGGTGCTTGCATTCTCTTTATTCCAACTATACACTGCCATATTTGGAGTATTAACAGCCCAATTACAACGTTCCATTCATCTAGGGTTTGCCCTAGCACTCATATTTCTTTTGTTCCCAGCATCTAAAAAACGGTTAGCTAAGCAACAAAAGGGGAAGACACGATTTCAAGTGGCATGGTATGATGTCCTCTTATCTATCGGAGGTATTTTCGGTTGGATCGTATTGGCCACTTCACTTTGATGAACTCGTAATGAGAGTAGGTAGGTTAACATCGCTGGACTTATTTGTAGGTCTGTTAGCGATCATCCTCGTATTAGAAGCTGCCCGTCGTGTAGTCGGCATCCCTATTACGGTGATTTCAATTACCTTTTTACTATACGCTTATTTTGGACCATATATGCCAGGATTTCTTGAACATCGAGGGGTCGATCTGGAACGAACTATTCGATCGATGTTTTTCACAACCGAAGGTATTTTAGGAACACCTTTAGCAGTTTCGTCTACATTTATTTTCTTGTTTTTACTATTCGGTGCATTTTTAGTTAAAACAGGCGTAGGTAATTACTTTAATGATCTGGCATTAACAATTGCTGGACGAACGATGGGCCTGTGAAAGTTGCTATATTTTCCAGTGCATTACAAGGAACAATTAGCGGAAGCTCAGTAGCAAACGTGGTAACTTCTGGTTCTTATACCATTCCAATGATGAAAAAATTAGGATATCGCAAGGAGTTTGCAGGTGCAGTAGAAGCAGCTGCATCAACAGGAGGACAATTAATGCCTCCAATTATGGGGGCTGCAGCATTCCTCATGGTTGAATTTATCGGTGATGGAATTACGTATTGGGAAATTGCAAAAGCCGCTATTATCCCAGCCTTGCTATACTTCACTGGTATTTGGGTCATGACCCATTTTGAAGCAAAACGAGTCGGATTAAAAGGGTTGAGTAAAGAGCAATTACCGAACCGAAAAGAAGTTCTAAAGCAGCTTTATCTTTTACTCCCGATTTTAGCTATTATTTTCTTACTAATGATCGGTATGAGTGTAACGAAAGCAGCTTTATGGGCGATTGTTTCAGCAATTGCAGTCGGAATGGTAAGAAAAGAAACACGGATGGGTCCCAAAGATATGATAGAAGCACTAGTGAATGGAGCTAGAACTGCCCTCGGTGTTGCTGCTGCAACTGCATGTGCAGGAATCATTGTCGGTGTTGTGACAGTAACTGGCCTCGGTCTTAAACTTAGGGAATGGCTTACTTGATTTATCGGGTGGAGTACTCCTTTCAACTTTATTTTTCACTATGATTGCCTCCCTCATATTAGGAATGGGATCGCCAACTACAGCTAACTATGTCATTACATCAACAATTGCTGCACCAGCAATCATTTTACTAGGAGTACCTGCTCTTTCGGCTCATATGTTCGTTTTTTACTTCGGTATTGTTGCTGATATCACACCACCAGTTGCATTAGCTGCTTTTGCTGCCTCTGGTATTTCCGGTGGCGAACCACTTCGAACCGGGGTCAATTCAGCTAAATTAGCGATAGCCGCTTTCATTATTCCGTATATATTTGTGCTATCCCCTGAATTAATGATGATTGATTCAACTATTTGGCAAACCGCTTGGATCGTCTTCACTTCATTTATCGGAATGATTGCAATCGGAGCCGGAATGATTGGTTACTGGATGAGAAAAGTTCATTGGATAGAAAGAATATTAGCGATCGCTACAGGCGTATTGTTAATTCAACCTAACATGATTACCGATATGGTCGGATTTGTTTCGTTTGCAACACTGTTTACATTACAGTTTGTGATCAAAAGAAAAGATGACGAAAAACAACAACCACAATCTGCTTGATTTTTTAAGTCAGAAGTATCTCCCAAAAATACCCCGTACCATTTTCAAGATGGTACGGGGATTCTCTTTTATCCCATCGCCTTTTATTTTATCACATTCATTTTCTTTAAAAATTGAATAGGCTGTTGTTTACGAAAATGTTCTTTAACCATATATGCAACACCGTTTTCCGCCTGCGATCTCGTAACCCATTCAGCTGATTTTTGTACTTTTGCTGGTGCATCCCCAAGTGCTACTCCCAATCCTGCCCATTCTATTGCAGGTATATCATCCAATGCCGCACCAATCATCACAACATCTTCCTTGGAAATTCCAAGCTTCTCACTCACATACATGAGACCATGTAATTTTGAAACACCTTTAGGAACAATGATTAATTTATAATCCGCTGCTATCGTACAGCTAACTTCCTCATACATCCCATCAATCGCTGTTTTTGCATCCATTAAATCATCTTTATTTTCGAATAATATTTGCAAGTTCGGGGGTGATATAGGATCATCCATTAATTTCTCACTTAGTTCATTTACATATTGTTCGGAATAAACAGCACGATTTGTTTGTTGTAAAATAATCTTACCAAGGAAGTTATCCGTAATTTTATTTATTTTGCGAAGGCAAATTGATCATGTGAAAGCTTTATTTGACATTGAACTACTTGAGAAATTGCACTAGCTCAGTCGTAATGTCCTCTGTATTCTTTTACGAAAACAGGCTTTTCCAGTTCACTTGCTATAAAAGCGCCTTGGTGAGAGATAATGTATGAATCAAGCTCAAGTAATTTAGCAATTCTCTTCGCTAATGGGAAAAGATTGTGATGTCATTAAAATGATCGTAACTCCTTTTTCACTAGCATATTGAATTGCTTCCTTTGTCACTCTATTTAAACGCCCGCTCCCTCGCAAAAAAGTGCCATCCATACTCAATGCTAATAATCTATGTAGCATGTATGCTCCCCCTTTGTCTGTGATGTCTTACTTTATTTTTATGCACTACTCGAAATGATAGAACATACTAAAAAATAAAATCCGACCTCATATATAGAAGTCGGATGATAGTTATATATTATTGTTCTTCATTACGATACAATTCTGCTAAGGGGTTCATAATGATCTTATTTAATTCATTAATAGTCATACTCATATTTTGTTCTGCTTGCAAAAGTTGGGAAATTTTAGGATCTTGCTCGATCAATGCAGCACTTTTTTGTGCATTTGCTACCTCTTCTTCTGTAATATTTTGACCTGTCATTTGTTTTTCTTGTAATTTCAATTGCAGCGCTCTGAAATTATCAAACATTCGCTTTGATGACTCATCATTATTAACATCCGCATACAGTTCTTTCAGCCTTATAAATTGATCACTTTCTCTTAATGCTCTTTCCAGTTCATAAGCATAATCATACACATTTTCACTCATTGATTTTCCTCCTTTTTGATGAAGAGGATAAAACGAAAGCATATAAGATGATCCGCACTACCCCTAATTCTTTTTCACTATAACAAACTATGAAAGCAATGAAAAGAAATTAAATGTTGACAAAGATCATTTTTTTAAGATGGAAAAAACATGACGATGGTTGCTTGTATGAAGCCAATCACTCCTCCTAACAGGGCACCTAAAAAAGTAATCATTTTTAATTTTTTTCTTGCAATATCAAGTACCATTTTTCTAAGGTGCTGTAATGAGAAAGATTCCACTGTGTATACGCACATCAGCTACTTGTAATTTATCATACTTCATCTACATGTTCCGCAAGATAATCACCAACTAACTTAATCAACTGTGGAATTGCTTTTTCCTTCCATCTCTTTTTATAAGGAGCAATCCATTCATGAATAGGTTTGTTCATAAGTGTCTCGATTTGAATGATACGATCGATCCTTTCGTTTATAAAAGTAAGCACTTGATCATCTTGTATTTTAGAAATAATTGTAGATAGTTTTTTCTTTTTTAACTTATTCCCATTCGCTTTCAAGACCTGAAATCAGTATCTTTTTTGCTTCATCTTTTTTTAAAATCTTCACTGCCTCCGATTGAATTTTATCAGGAAGCGACATATTTCCTATCATCATTTTAATAAGACCACCGATTTTTCCTCGTTTATCGAGATAATGGTCGACCATACTTGCAATGCTATTTTTTCCTTCCTCACTCGCAATAAATTCCTCTATTTTCAACATGATGGAATTAGCAATAGAAGGAATATTCTCCTCTAGTTGACGTAATTTCTCATTCGTTAGTATGTCAGTTATTGTTTTCTCACGTAAATCGTTCTTTACAACATCATATTGTGCTTCCACTTGTTTTTTTATATATGTGGTCAATTTGTGTTCTATACCATGAATATGTATATTTTGTAACACATCCCGTGGCGTAACATCCGTTAAAATCCAAGCCGTCAGCTGTCTATCAGCCCATTCTGTCATTTCTTTTTGAAAAGATTTATCCTTGAATTTTTCTTTTATATTTTCTGGTGTAATTAAATGATTCACAACCATGTCTCCAAGTTGAACGGCAAGCTCCTTTTGCCTTTTGGGGATCAGTCCAGGGGTAAAAGGAAGCTTCCACTTACCAATATAAATAGCTTTGTATGGACGAAAAAGCATTTTTATTGCTAAAAAGTTCGTTATTCCACCAATTAATGCACCAATCAAGATCATGAAAATAATAGTTAATATTGTAGGCATATCTGCTTCAACCTTCCTCTAAAATAGCATTTCCAATCCACTCGATACACTTCTTCGCTCATTATCTATATTTAACAATACGTAAGTTGGTTGTTAAATAGCCTTTAACTAGATGGTGTTGCTTATTAAAAAGCAGCAGTTTACAATACAGATGAGGTGAATGAAAGATGATCCAACATTTTCAATACCAATCATTGTATAAAAATAATAAACTTCCCGGCTGGTCTTTTTCATTTTATTTTGAAAAGTGTAAATTTGAAGGGATATATCATCGAGATGGAAAAATTGAATGGACCACCGAACTCCCACCAGCAGCTGATTTACAGTTAATAGAAAAACAAATTCATGAATTAATGCTTTTTCATGTGTATGACTAACTTTATGGAACCGAAAATATTGGCAAACATACCATCAGTATTATTGTATGATATAACCCTCCATTAGCAAATCATAAGTGCTAAGGAGGTTTGTCATATGAAGCAGAAAGAAAAAGAAGATCAGTTTCTACCTGATGTCGATTATGAAGGAAGAGATCAAATGTATATGGATATAGACAGAATGATCAATGAAGGAATGGCAGGTGGAACTGTCCATATGCGGGAAGAGCGTACAAACATTGATGAAGTAATCGACATCTATGAGGAGGATCCTCCTAATAAATAAATATATTGTTTATCTTCAGTCTCTCTAACTTTGAAGGTTTAACACTTAATCCCCGTTCTGATGTTGGAACGGGGTTAAAATAAAGTTGTTTCATTTGCAGTGGATCATGACATGAAAATAGTCATTTTTTAATATATATAAATACGCTATTTAATAACTGTGTAAGTTTGGCAATGCTTCATAGCTGAAATTTATGCCAAACCTAATGAAAATTAGACTAGCGAAGCAGATGACCCAGTTTTAAAAACGCTATTGATCAAAATATATTTCATGTGACAACAGTAAGAACAGAAGCATCTACATTGCTTAACGGCTTTTTACCAACATGTTTACGGCCTCTTGAATCGCTTCTTCAGCATTATTGCCACTTTCATTTGCTGCACGAACACATGCTTCTAAATTTTTTGCAACGATGACACCGATTGCACGATCAACAGCTGATCGAACTGCAGAAAGTTGCGTAATGACATCTTTACATTCC
Organism: uncultured Bacillaceae bacterium; assembly: GCA_963748745.1. Taxonomy (GTDB): domain Bacteria; phylum Bacillota; class Bacilli; order Bacillales; family Bacillaceae_C; genus CAVVKR01. Next base: position 31,923 of record CAVVKR010000021.1, read on the forward strand.
TTTTCATCTTCCATCATTTTGATAACGCCACGAACTTGTCCTTCTAAACGTCGCAATCGGTTTTTTATTTCCTGAGAATATTCCACTTTTTCACACCTCATTTTCATTTCCTATCCCAAAGTGTATATAAAATATCGAGACATTTCAATCATCCACCTATGAAATTGCTTTAAAATTTTATACAATACAAATAAAATCATAAAATGAGGAGGAAAAGGACAATTGTTAGAAAAATTAACAAGGCTTTATCCTCGATCCATTGTTACACCTTTTTTACCAACAAAAGATCCAAAATATTTATGGTTAAAAATAAATGATACTTATTTAGGGATTGATAAAAAAGACTTAACACAAAAAGAAATCGAATTGTTACATATCATGTATCCGATTAGTGATCAGCATGTTTTTCCTAATCAGTCTAATCATGCTCAAAAATGGTATCGTTTTTTATTTTTAGATGACCGATATTGCCCAGCTAATAAAGCGGAAGATTATAGAGTAATTCAGTTTGAGATATCCTCCCGCTATGATCAATATGAGACGGAAGATTGGGAAGAGGCAATGAAAAGTTTTTTTCCAAATGACATGACGACTGTTTTTATTAACCAACAGAACGGTTTGATCATAGAAAAGTACAGTGATTTTATTATGTCAAAAAAAGAGCTTCACGATGCAATTGAAACATTTGAAAGTGATTTCTTCTTTCATATTCATTTTTTTGTTGGCCAATTTCGCTCTATAAATAATGGATTAAAAAATTTATTTTCCAATGAACGAAAACTTTTTCAATATGTGCGCACAAAAATACCACATAAGAAGTTTTTCACACTAGAAAATGCGATCCCACTCTATTTAATTGATCAATTACCGGAAAGCTCCCTTTCTTCACTATTCTGGAATATAGAGTCCACTTTTGAAAATAATAAAGAATTATGGTATACAATGAAAAAATATTTAGAAAATCATTCAAATACAAGCTTAACCGCTAAAGAGCTTTTTATGCACCGAAATAGTTTACAATATCGTATTGGTAAATTTATGGAGAAAACGAACATCAATTTGAAATCTTTTTCTGGAGCTCTCATCACTTACCTTGCATGTCTTCATTATGAGTTAAATGCAAAAAATAAGGAGCAGAATGACTAAAAAAATCAATTATTTTTATGCATATTACCAATAGCCAAATACATTGGCCTTCTTTTACCATAGAAGTAATTGGGGTTTCGATCCCAGAAAAAAGGGGCGAATACAATGGCAGAATTACGCTTAGAGAATGTCAGTAAAACGTACGATAAAAAAGTGACTGTTGTAAAAAATTTTCATTTGCATGTAAAAGATAAAGACTTTATCGTTCTTGTCGGTCCTTCTGGTTGCGGAAAGTCGACGACATTGCGAATGATTGCGGGATTAGAAGAAATAACAGGAGGTAGTCTCTATATTGATGGGAAATGTATGAATCATGTACCACCAAAAGATCGTGACATTGCGATGGTTTTTCAAAATTATGCTTTATATCCACATATGAGCGTGTATGATAATATGGCATTTGGCTTAAAGTTAAGAAAACTCCCGAAAAAAGAAATCAAAAAGCGTGTATATGATGCTGCTAACATCCTTGGACTTGAACCATATTTAGATAGAAAACCGAAGGCCCTTTCCGGTGGTCAACGCCAACGGGTTGCACTTGGACGCGCGATCGTTCGCGATGCAAAAGTATTTTTAATGGATGAACCTTTGTCTAATCTTGATGCAAAACTCCGTGTTCAAATGCGAGCGGAAATTTCAAAGCTCCATCAACGTTTGCAAACAACAACGATCTATGTGACACATGACCAAACAGAAGCAATGACAATGGCAACTAGAATTGTCATTATGAAAGACGGTGTCATACAGCAAATAGGTACACCGCAGGAAGTTTATCGTTATCCTGCGAATATTTTTGTGGGTGGATTTATCGGAGCACCAGCGATGAACTTTTTTAAAGGAAAAGTAGAAAATGGACAGTTTGTTATAGCTGAAAAAGTAAAAATGGACATTCCTAGAAATAAAATGACTGTTCTTGCCAAACGAGGGTATGACAATCGCCAGGTTGTCCTCGGTATCCGCCCTGAACATATTCATCATGCACAGTCTTTTAACCATCATCTTTCTGCCACGACCACTTTTTCGGCAAAAATAGATGTCGCTGAACTAACAGGAGCGGAAATAATGCTCTACTCTCAAATTGAAGGACAAACATTCATTGCAAAAATTGACCCTCACCATCATGTTCAAGCTGGCCAACAATTAGATCTTGCGTTTGATCTAAACTATGCACTTTTTTTTGATCCAGATTCTGAGCTAAGAATAGAAGATGAATAAATAACATATTTAGTATTTAAGGAAAAAGTCAGCATGTAAATTTTGACTATTCAAAATCTATATGCTGACTTTTATCATAACCACAACGTAAACAATAAAATAAATGCAAGCATTGCGGTGTACCTGCACTCCCTTCTATTCCATCCTCTAATTTATTGATCTCGATGTCCATATATGGACTGTAATCATCGAAATAATCATATATTCTCCCCTTATCGACCATCTCTGCTTCACATCGAGGGCAAGTAAGATATTTTTCAGCAATCCCATTGCACAGTGGACAAATATCCATCGGTCATCATCCCCTATCCCAAAAAATCCATAATATTTTTAGGATGCAACATTTTGATGTAAATATTCTTCATTAAAAATAAAGAGAGGGAATAAATTCCCACACTAATTTTCGTATATTTCACCGCTAAAAAAACATAATACACATAAACCAGCAATATTGATGGGTTAAACCAAAGTGGTCACAAACAACAAATTTGTGCGCTGGTGCAACTCCAGCTAACCCAACCAACAAATAATTCAACAAGGAGATGACAACACATGGCAAACAACAATCGAAATTCTAATCAATTAGTTGCTCCTGGTGCTGAGCAAGCTATTAATCAAATGAAGACAGAGATTGCACAAGAGTTTGGTGTACAACTTGGTGCTGACACAACTTCTCGTGCAAACGGTTCTGTTGGTGGAGAAATTACGAAGCGCCTTGTTCAAATGGCTGAACAACAATTAGGCGGATTCAACCAACAATAAACAATTAAATAATTTTGGCTAGAGCCCCTAAGTATTCACTTAGGGGCTCTTTTATCCTTATTTAAAATGAACCATTTTCATTGGATCTACCCATTCATCAAATTGCTCCTCTGTTACATAACCAGTTTTGATCGCAGCTTCTTTCAGGGTACTATCTTCTTTATAAGCAAGGTTTGCTATTTCCGCTGCTTTTTCATAACCAATATGTGGATTTAAGGCTGTAACAAGCATGAGGGAGCGGTTGACGTTTTCAGCAAGCACTTTTTCATTTGCTTCAAGTCCTACTAAGCATTTTTCATTAAATGAGTTCATACCATCAGCAAGCAAACGAACAGTCTGTAAGAAATGATAAATAATCACTGGTTTGAATACATTCAATTCAAAGTTACCTTGACTAGCTGCAAAACCTATTGCCGCATCATTACCAAATACTTGGACAACTACCATCGTCAATGCTTCACTTTGTGTTGGGTTTACCTTTCCTGGCATAATGGAGCTTCCTGGTTCATTAGCAGGAATTTTAATCTCAGCGATACCGCTTCTTGGCCCGCTAGCTAACCATCTCACATCATTTGCAATTTTCATTAAATCAGCAGCCAACGCTTTTAAACTACCGTGAACATGAGTAAGTTCATCATGACTTGTTAAAGCATGAAACTTATTGTCTGATGAAGTAAAAGAAAAGCCTGTCTGTTTGCTTAATTGAGTTGCTACCTTGTCTCCAAAATCCGGTTCAGCATTTATTCCTGTTCCAACAGCTGTTCCACCAATAGCTAAATGAAGAATATGCTGCGCACTTTCTGAAATCATTTTTTCACTTTTTTCGATCATTGCTCTCCAGCCGCTAATTTCTTGACCAAGTGTCACTGGTGTTGCATCTTGTAAATGCGTACGACCGATTTTCAAGACATCCATAAACTTTGTTTCTTTTTCTAACAATGTACGTTTAAATTGATCTAATGCAGGCTTTAAACGCTTCTGAAGTTCCGTATAGGCTGCAATATGCATTGCCGTTGGGAAAGTATCATTCGAACTTTGCGACATATTCACGTCATCATTCGGATGAATTGTCTCTTCACTGTTCTTTGCTCGTAATAGCTCATTCCCTCGTCTCGCTATTACTTCATTCACGTTCATATTCGTTTGCGTACCACTTCCAGTTTGCCAAACGGCAAGCGGAAAATGCTTGTCCCATTTCCCGTCTAGTATTTCGTCACAAGCTGCTGTGATTGCCTCCATCTTTTCTTTCGAAAGCTTACCAAATGTATGATTAACAATTGCTGTTGCCTTTTTTAAATGGGCAAAGGCCATAATTATTTCCAATGGCATTTTTTCCGTTCCTATTTTAAAATTTTCCAAACTTCTTTGTGTTTGCGCACCCCAATATTTATTTGCTGGAACTTTAACCTCGCCTAAAGTATCTTTTTCTACCCGATAATCCACTTTTTTAGCCTCCTTCATTTCTTAGTCATTTCATTCCCTATTTATACTATCTATATGCTATTATCTAATACTTTTTTTTGACGTGCACATATAATGCTTACCTCCAAATGAAGATCAGTAGCGTTTTTAATTACTTAGTCAAGTATTGTTAGCTATTCTCACATAATTTATCCCACTATTTTCCACTCATTTGCTAGCAATGCAGAAACTACAAATAATACCTGTACCTCCAACGAGGCACAGGTATTATTTGTAGTAAAGAGCAACAAAAAGAAGATAAGATTAATTCGTTAGTTGCTTTAATTTACGCTTTAACTTTTCTTTCATTTCTTTAAAAGTACCTTTTTCTTTTTCTTGTTCTAATATTTCTTTCCCTTCTTGAAGTTCCTTTTTCCATCTTTCTGCTTCTTTTTTCACCTTTTCATTAAACCATTCCTTTTTCTTTTCTGTCTCTTCTTCACGTTCTTTGTCCTTATTTAGCTTTGTGTTTATTGATTCTACATGAAATGCTGATTGTTCAATATGTGGGAGTACTTCCTTCATTACCGCTTGAAAAATAGGAACAACGACATCTGAACTACTTCCTTGTAAATAGTGATCCCGATCTGTTTTATCATATCCTAACCAAACAGCACCAACGATATTAGGCGTATAGCCGACGAACCATTGGTCACTCGTTCCATTTATATCGGAATATGGTAGTTGTGTAGATCCGGTTTTACCAGCTATTTCATAACCGGGAACTTGGGCTCTTTTACCTGTTCCTGTTTCAACGACATTTAACAGCATAGATGTCATTTGGTCAGCAACTTTTTTAGAAGTAACTTTTACTTCGTCTTGTTTATGTTCTGCAATCACATTTCCAGTTGGTCCAACAATTTTAGTAATAAAGTGACTTTTGTTTCTTTTTCCATCATTGGCGAAAGCAGAATAAGCTTCTACAATGCGCAACGGCGAAACACCTTTGTGCATTCCTCCTAGAGCTAAACCTAAGTATTCATCCTCTTTTTCTAATGGAATACCAAATTTCTTCGTTGCTTCCACTCCTTTTTCTACGCCTATTTCATTTAATAGCCAAACAGCAGGAATATTGATAGAATCTTCGATTGCTTTATACATTGGAACCTTACCTTGATATGTTTTACTTGCGTTATCCGGAGTATAATCCCCAAATGTCATCGGTTCATCGATTAAAAGTGAAGTCGGCTTGTAGCCTTCTTCTAGAGCTGGAGCATACACAGTGATTGGCTTCATCGTTGAACCTGGCTGTCTTCTTAGTTGTGTTGCCCGATTGTAACCCCGAAAAACATGTTCACCACGACCACCAACAATTGCTCTTACCCCACCAGTTGCCGGATCTGTTAAAACCGCACTGCTCTGTACAAGCTCGTCACCCATCCCCTTTGGAAATAAATAATCTCTTTCATACACATTTTCTAATGAGGACTGAACTGCTTGATCCAATTCTGTATAAATTTTATAACCCCGCGTTAATATTTCGTCTTGTGTAAGGCCATATATGGAGATCGCTTCTTCTAAGACCGCATCAACATAGGATGGATATTTCCCTTGTAATGGATCACCGCCCCCATCTTGCAAAACTATTTCTTCAGCAATTGCATCCTGATATTGTTTTTCTGAGATCATATCCAATTTTTTCATTTGAGCAAGCACAACATTTCTCCGCTCGATAGCTCCATCATAGTTTTTATATGGATCTAAGGCCGATGGAGATTTTAACATACCTGCAAGTAGCGCAGCTTCGCTTAGTGTAATCTCATGAATATCTTTAGCAAAGTACTTTTTCGCTGCTTTTTGTACTCCCCACGCACCACTGCCAAAATAAACTTGATTCAAGTACATTTGCAAAATCTCTTCTTTTTCATATTGCTTTTCTATCTCGACAGCTAAGAAAACTTCCTCCATTTTTCTTTTATACGTTTTTTCTGGAGATAAAAGTGCGTTTTTTGTTAATTGCTGTGTAATTGTACTACCTCCAGCTGCAATTCTTCCCGATACAATATTTTTGAAAAAAGCTCTCATAATGCCTTTTATATCAAAACCATTATGTTTATAAAAACGTTTATCTTCAATTGCAATGACGGCATTTTTCATATGCTCAGGTACTTCGGATATGGAGACACCTTCCGTTCTATTTGCAGAAACCTTACTTGCCACTGCTCCATCCTTATCGATGATTTGTGTTGATTGTGCTAACCCATCTTTTAAAGATTGAACATTGGCTGTGCTAGCCATATACCCAAAATATATTAAAGTAATTAAAATAAAAAGCGAAATCCCTAATAAAAGAAACTGATTAATATGCATTTTTCTCCAAAAGCGCTTAAACATTTGAAAAAAATCTGTCATTTTTTCCATGTGTTCACTTACTTTCTTTTAGATTCTTATTTATAATATAAAGCTTTTTTTCCATAATTTCGAGTGGTTCTCCATTCCATTTTTTATGAAAATAGACAAATGTTAATAATGTATGGACAAATATTTAATTTCCTTTCATTGTTGCACTTTTTAGTAATCATTCTTTTATATTTTTAAAAAAGTTTGCTTGATGGAGGTAAAATATAAACAATCGTAATATTTTAGCGCTATACAATAAATTAAAATATATGGTAAAATATTAATATTCAAAGAAGTTCCGAAACAGCTGTGGAAAGTTGTAAATATGCATGACTTTTCGTAATAAATTTTAAAATGGAGGAAGGATGATTCATCTGAAACGCTAATATATTAAATTAGAAAATATTTGTCGAATAATAGGGTGTTCGTATCGTAGTGTTCGGCATACTGTCTATAAACCCTCTGCTTTCTCCACAATTATCTACTTTCTTTTGTTTTTTAAAACTGTCACATCTTTACTTTGCTAATCTTCACTAAAATTCGTCATCAAATAAGCAAAGTAATCATATAATGGCATGTCTAATAAATTTTAACAATTGAAAATGTAAACCGGCAACCGATACAATCCATGTTGAGAAAAGGGGGATACTCATTGGAACTGTTAAAAGATAAAATACTTGCTTCTCTTGATAAAGATAAATTGGACCTATTTGGACTAATTAAAGAAGGAAGTGAATTATACAAAAATATGCACCAGAAATTACATAAAGATCAAGCGGTTTTAGATATTGTTGAAAAAGCATTAACAATACCCACTACAGTAATTGACGATCTTCTCAAGGACTTAGCGGAACGAATTGTAGATGATAAGTTAGAAGTAGAGGACAGTGTTTCTGAATACGTTTACAATGTTAATAATGCCCGTTCACAAATAATCAGTTGGTTATGTCGCTTAAGTGAAAATTGGCCTGATCGTTATTCCATCGTCGATAAAATAAACCATGCATTCGATACCTTTTTATATCATGTTATAACTATTTTCGAAACCGAGGAAAAGAATGCTGAGCCATTTGTGTCGGATCATAAAGATCGACTCACATTACTCGGAAGGATGACCTCAACCTTTGTACACGAGTTTCGTAATCCATTAACATCTATTCGTGGTTTTATTCAATTATTAAAAGCTGACCATCCTAATCTACCATATTTAGATATTATTTCTGGTGAGCTCGATGAATTAAATTTTAGAATATCACAATTTCTTGTCTTATCAAAAAAAGAACTTATAGAACGAGAAGTATCTCGTATTTCGTTAAATAAACTATTGGAACAAGTATTATCCTTTTTGTATCCCCATATATTAGAAATAAAAGTAGACATTCATAAAGAGATTGAAAAGAATTTATATGTTAGTGGATCTGAAGAAGAATTGAGACAAGTGATTGTTAATATTTTTTTCAACGCCTTTGATGCCCTATCAGCTAAGGACGAAAAACGGGACATTCAAATTACTGCCAACAAAGAAGAAGATAATACGATAAAAATAAACATATCTAATAATGGACCAAAAATACCGGATCGTTTGTTAAAAACATTGTTTAAACCTTTTGTTTCAAGTAAAAAAACCTGGAACGGGCCTTGGATTGTTTGTTTGTAAAGAAATCATTGAAAAACATGAAGGAACACTTACTTGTACTTCTAACGAAAAGTGGACTACTTTTTCCATTCTTTTGCCTGAAGATGCCGACATAGAAACAGAAAAAAGCGAAAATTAAAAATATTTATTAGATGTTCATCGTAAATATAATAAGTGATTGGGATGATTGTGTTCACATCACTTCTCATCTTTTCCTTTCATAAGGAAAGAAAAATAGCTAACTATAAATGGTTCTAAAGAAATCATAGTATGTATATGTTAAACATGATTATTTTGAACTCCACTAGAAATCTATCCAGGAGCAAGTAAACCCACAGTATGGTACTTCCGCCCCCTTCCATAGACAAGAAATGATGAAGAGAGGCGGAAGTAAACAATAAAAATTAGCGCTTAAAATGGAATAAATGCTAAGCTAGCAATGGCTCCAAACGCTAAGCCAAATACAAAACCGCTTCCAAATCCAGAAGGATAATACCATCCATAGGCGAATCCACCATATCGACGAGGAGGGAAAGGACGCAAATAGACCTTATGCGGTGAGACTCTGCTAATAATTCCTCTATGAATTCTTCCATCGATCATCCTGATTTTCACTGATCTCCCAATATTATTATTACAAATATGATAATATCTTGACAATCGATCGTTCACCTCCTAATGTTCACGTATTTCATCGTATGTTTATGTAAAAAAACTGAAATGGACAATCGTTCAGTGAGACTTATTTAAAACAAAAAATGGGAAGATCCATCAAAGAGGACCTTCCTGATGACTAATGATTAAAGGTATGCTGCACCAACAATAATAAGAAGAATGAATAATACAACAATTAAGGCAAAGCCTCTTCCAGAACCATACCCATAACCATAACCATAACCATAACCAAATCCCCGACATCTATAGGGACCAAAGCCACCGTAGAAGCCCATGATACAATCACCTCCACTAATAAATATCTAGTACAATATTAATCTATTCAATTTCAAACGGTTCGTATAGACACTAGCCATACACTTAAATATTTTAATCAGACTTGAAATGTTTATAATAATCATGTAATTTCCCAGCTATTTCTTCATGTCCTTTATCATTGGGAAAAACATGCTCTCTTATTATCACACTATTTTCCTCATATTTATATATCTCAACCATTGAAATCACTTTAAAATTATTGTCCTGTGCTTTTCGTTCTAGATGCCTATTTAAATGATAAACCCATTTTACTACTGTTCTATCCTTCTCCTCCAAATGGTGAATGCCGAGAAAAATAATACGGATGTCTTTACGCATTTTCTGTATATGCGTACAAATATGATCAATATTCCTTTTACATTTTTTGTATGTTTTTTTAAACTGTTCAATATCTTTCGTTTCTTTATACTCCTTCATCGCTTTCTTAAAATCTTCTTGTCCTACAGAGAGTATAATAAGTTCACTTTCTTCTACTCGTTTTTTAATGGATTCCGTTTTTAATAACTGCAAAATATCATTTGTATCATACGAGTGCTGTGCAATAGTTTCTACATATACCCTTTTCTGCAACGTTTCTTCAACTAATCTGGAAAAACGATAGACAAAACTTGGAGAAAAAGGGGAAGTTCCAGCTCCGGCACAGATTCCATCTCCAATCGCAAGGCCTCTCATATACACACCTCCCATACACACTCATCCTATATATATATGTATTCACAGCTCTTCTATCGGGAACAGAATAATCGAAAAATGGGCATGCAATTGTCTGCTTTTTATCTGCTTCCTAATAAAAAAGTGCCTGCCTTTATCGACAGACACTCTCTTGCCCTTTCTTTATGAAACTAAATTTACCTTCACATTTAAGCTAGAAATAACTGGTGATTTCGCTAATGCTACTTTTGCAATCCGTTTGACTTCCTCATCAGAAGCGGAAGTTTTTGCCTGAAGCTTGAGAATCGGATTTAAAATGCCTCCATCACCTTCTTCTAATCCTAGAAAAACGGCAGCATTTAAATCTGCTTCTATTTCTGCTTTTACATCCTCAAGTGTAATACCCTCTTGCGATGCCATTACTTCAAAAGTTATTGTAAAACATCCAAGCGCTGCACCAATCAATTGCTCAACAGGGTTTGGTGCTTCATCTGTGCCACCAAGTGCTTCTGGCTCATCTGTATAGTAAGGGGCAAAGTCACGAATCTTAATCTTATTTTTTACCCCACCTTTCCAGTCTATTTCCGCTTTCCAATTTCGCATTTTATTTTCAGGATTTTCTTTTATCGCTTTTATTGTTTCCTGAACAGCTGCAAAATTAATTCCATTCATTTACTGTTTCCTCCTTCACATTCATTAACTTCATTGTAGCAAGCTGAAAAATGAAAGTATGTAAGGAGGCTTACATGATTGTTTTATTTTCTTAACCATAAACCGTCATTTCTGTCTAATATAACGCCATCATGAATAAACTTATTTAAGAGAAAGGTAACTGTTTCCCGTGTAGAGCCTATCATGCCTGCTAAATCGCGATGTGTAAGAAATGCTGGTAATGGGGCTAATTCTCCCTCCTCCCCTTGCTTATTTGCTAGTTTTTTTAGCAAAAAGAGCAACCGTTCCTCAACTTTTCCGTAAGCTACTTGTTCCAATATGTCGTATGTTTCTTCGTAATTCGTTCAGCCAAATAACGGATGAGTTGGATTGCAAGTTTCGGTGTTGAACGTATCACCTTTTCTACTTCTGAAACAGATAATAAAATCGCTTGGACATCGGTCATCGCCCTCGCAAAGCGACTTTGCTCTCCATCTGAAAAAATATCCAATAAACCGATGCAATCACCTGGCATTATCAGCCCAATGACACATTCTTTTCCATCTGGGTGTAGGTGAAAAATTTGTGCTGTCCCTTCTACGATAATATAAACATTTTTCTCATCAGGGGACTTCATACATTCACCTTTTTTATAATGGATACGTTTTTTTTGAAACCAATTTTGTTGCACTTCTTCGGGAAAAAAGGATATGAAAGCATTTGAGTCCAACCATTATCACCTTCACTTTTACAAATGTAACGATATTGTGCTGTCAACTTCTGTATCCATCATCTTATCTCACTTTGAATGTTCTTTCTTCTATTTTGGGTGGAAAAAATAACGATGGGCGCAAATTTCATTTTACTTATCTTCCCCGATAATAAGAGTTTCTACAAATGAATCTTTCATATGGCATTTACTATTGAAATTTTCGCGCTTAAATAAAAGGGATAAAAACCCCTTCATTTACAGAGGTGATAGATGTACTCTAGGAGATTTACTTTGCTTTGGTGCCCGTTCATCTTGCAACCAACATCTCACCGTATGATTAGAAGAAACAACTGTTTCTGGCGGGGAAAAAAGACGGCATACTTTCATTACATGACGGCATCTATCCGCAAAGGGGCATCCATTCCCAATGTGAGCAAGGTTCGGAGGAGAACCTGGAATAGGAATTAATGGAGGAACGATTTTGGGGCATGTAGCTTTGGCATTGATTGTAATAATCCCCACGTATATGGATGTTTTGGTTCATAAAAAATGTCATCGAACATTCCCTAATTCAACAATTTCTCCTGCATACATAACAGCTACTCGATGTGCCAACTTTGCAACGACACCTAAGTCATGCGTAATCATCATAATAGCTGTACCTGTTTTTTTCTGCAATGTTTTCATTAATTCTAATATTTGTGCTTGTATTGTTACATCTAATGCTGTTGTCGGCTCATCAGCGATTAACACCTTTGGATGACATGCCAAAGCCATCGCGATGACTACCCGCTGTCTCATTCCTCCAGAAAATTGGTGTGGATACATATGTACTCTTCGTTCTGCATCCGGAATTCCGACTAATGCTAACATATGAATGGCTCTTTTTTTTGCTTCGGATCTCGTCAGTTTCTCATGTTTTATAATACCTTCCATTATTTGCTTTCCGATTTTCATCGTTGGATTTAAAGAAGTCATCGGATCTTGAAAAACCATTGAAATCTCCGAACCACGTATCTTCTGCATCTCTTGTAGAGGAATGTGTAATATATCTTTTTGACGATACAATACTCTCCCCCGGGGAATATTCACATGATCTTTCGGTAATAGTTTCATGATCGCCTTTGCAGTGACAGATTTCCTAGATCCCGATTCTCCAACAATTGCAAGTGTTTCTTCCCTTTTTAATGAAAAGTCTACTCCTCTAACTGCTTGGACAACTCCATCATCTGTATGAAATGAAACATGTAAATCATGAACATCTAATATTTTCTCCTCCATAAGTGACTCCTTTCTATTTTCTCAATTTCGGATCAAGTGCATCTCTCAGCCCATCCCCAAGCAAGTTAAATGAAATCATAATCAAACTAATGATAACAGCGGGAAATAGTAATTTATAGGGAAATAATCTCATGCTTATATAGCCATCTTCAATTAAAACTCCTAAAGATGCAAGCGGTGCCTGTAAGTCCAAGACCAATAAAACTCAAAAATGCTTCAAAAAAAATCGCTGTCGGAATCGTAAACATAACCGTCACAATGACAGGGCCAAGTATATTCGGTAATAAATGCTTACTTATTATTCGACGATTAGAGGCTCCTAGCGTTCGTGATGCAAGTATAAATTCTTGTCCCTTTAGTTGAAGAATTTGTCCACGAACAATTCGGGCCATCCCAACCCAACCGGTAATGATCATCGCTAAAATAATCGATGTAATACCTGGTTTTAAAATAAGTATAAATAAAATAATGACGATTAAATTAGGAATACCCATAAGAATTTCAATGATCCGCTGCATTACTTGGTCCACTCTTCCCCCGTAAAATGCCGAAATACCACCGTATAGAACGCCAATTACTAAATCTAGAAATGCAGCAACAATCGCAATAAATAATGAAATTTGTGTTCCTTTCCATACACGAGTCCACAGATCCCTGCCAAACTCGTCTGTTCCAAACCAATAATTCGTTTCTACCTTTCTTATTTTATATTGATCGATTCCATTACTATCCTTTCCATTAAACCCAAGCCATTCCAGTCCATTTACTTTCGGTGGAAGATGAGAATGTGCAATATTTTGCCCTTTATAAGAATGTTCATTTAGGCTCGGTCCAATTAACGCCGCTATAGAGATAACAATTAAGACAATAATAGAGACAACTGCCCCTTTATTTTTTAATAAACGTTGAAAAGCTTCCTTTCCAAACGAAGTCGGTGACGCAATAATTACATCGTTTTCCGTTTCTCGATTTGGGTCAGGGGTAAATAAATCATCTGTTATTTCGATTTGTTGCCCCTGTTTTAATCCTTTCTGCTCTTGAACTTTTTGTATCACTTGTTTCATTATTGTACCTCCCGTTTAAAACTAATACGCGGGTCCAATAATCCATATAATATATCTACAATAAAAATAACAATAATAAATAAGGCACTATAAAATAATGTAATTCCCATAATTACACTGTAATCATTCACTAAAATAGATAAAGTAAACTGTTCGCCAAGACCTGGAACGGAAAAAATTTTTTCGATAACAAGTGTACCTGTGACAATGGAAACTGCTAATGGACCAAGCATCGTCACAACTGGAATAAATGCATTCCTTAATACATGCTTTACGACCACACCTGTCTCGCTAATCCCTTTTGCACGTGCAGTGATGATATAATCATGACCAAATACTTCTAACATTTCACTTCTAATAAACCTTGCTACTGTTGCAGTGACAGTAACGGAAAGAGCAATCGAAGGTAGAATCGTAGATTGATAGCTTTCCCATAAAGCAACTGGCAACCATTCTAGCTTTACGCCGATAAAATACTGTAATAGTGCGGCAAATACAAATGATGGAATAGACATTCCTAGGACAGCGATAACGACAGCACTATAATCCCAAACTGTATTATGGAATAAAGCCGAGATAATACCTAACATTAATCCAAATATGACACCTATTAGCAACGCTTGGGAACCGATGAATGCTGATGGTCCAATGCGCTCACTAATCATTTCATTCACTGTTCTTCCTTCAAATTGAAATGAGAAACCAAGATCTCCTTTTAATAAATTACCAATGTATTGTAAATATTGAATAGAAACCGGTTGATCCAATCCATACTTCGCATTTAATAATGCTAGCTGTTGGTCAGACATTTTTTCCGTATTATTAAAAGGTGTACCAGGGAGTAATTTCATTAGAAAGAAAGTAATGGTAACAATGATAAAGAGCGTGACAATCATATAAAATACTCTTTGCATAAAATAGCTTGTCATATAAACACTCCTTGTTCGTCCCAATCGCTAAAATTTACGTGACTTACATCTCTTTTATTTTTTATTACTGATGTGAAAAATAAAGAGGATGTAGTCTTCTCGATCCGATACATCCTCTTTATTGAATAACATTCATTTACTCAATATATGCCCATTTATAAGTGAATTCTGGACCACTAGGATGTCTAACTAAATTTTTTACTTTTGAATGGATCATTATTGCTTCCCCATCTTGGTAGAGAGGCGTAATAGCTACATCTTCTTCTAAAAAGATTTTTTCTAATTGCAATAGCATATCAAAGCGCTTCTCCATATCGGTTTCCGCCATTGCTTTTTCCACTAACTGATCATAATCAGGGTTGGAATAATCCATTCTATTTGCAGCATTTCCAGTTGTCCACATATCAATGTATGTCATCGGATCACTATAATCTGGTCCCCAAGTTGATAATGAAATGTCATAGTCCACTGCTTTTTCAAGCTCTAAACGTTGTTCAAATGGCACAGGCTTAAGCTCTAATGTCAGTCCTGGTAAGTTTTTTTCCAGTTCTCCTTGTAAATATTCAGCCACTTTTTTCGAGAGATCTACATCAGCTAAATGTAAAGATATTTTTACTTCCGATTTTCCGATCTCCTCCAGCCCTTTATCCCAATATTGTTTTGCTTCTTCTGCCGTTCCTTTATTAATGTTTCCGTTTAATTCACGGAAATCTTTTTTGTCTGGAGAGAAAAAGTAACCTGCTGGAACAATTCCATATAAAGGTGATGCCCCATTTTTCATAATGACATTTGTTAAACCTTCCTTATCAATTCCTAAGCTAATTGCTTTTCGAATATTTTTATTTTTTAAGACATCATGATGATGATTAAATCTGAGAAAACCAGTAAGGGCTAACGCGTTATCTTTGAATTCCTTTTTATCTTTATATTGATCTACATATGCGGCAGTTAGTTCAACACGATCGATTTTACCAGTGTCCCAAAGATTTACGCCCGTTGATGCATCCTTCACAATAAATACATTTATTTCCTCAAGTTTCACAGCATCAGCGTCCCAATATTCTGGATTTTTTACATATTTAAAACTTTGATCATGTTTCCATTCTGCGAGTTTGAATGGTCCATTTGCTAGCACTTTATCTGCTTCTAATCCGAATTTTTCCCCAGCCTCTTTGATAAATTTTTCATTTTGCGGAACGAATGTACCAAAAGTTAATAGTGTTTCTATCAATGGATTCGGCTTTTCTAATGTCACCTCTAATGTCTTTTCGTCGAGTGCTTTTACGCCTAATTCTTCTACATCCATTTCTTCATTCATAATCGGTACGGCATTTTTAATACCTGCTGTTTCAAACATAGACATATAATGTCCCGTTTCCTTAAAAACTCGCTTCCACCCATATTCAAAATCGTGTGCAGTAACGGGATCACCATTACTCCATTTTGCATCTCTAATCGTAAATGAGTGGACAGTCTCATCCGCACTTACTTGGTGATCTTCAGCTAGTGCAGGTTGTGGCTGATTATTTTCATCCTGTCTGTATAATCCTTCGTTTACATTATTCAAAACAGTAAAACCTAAAATATCATGTACTTGGGCAGGATCAACTGTTGCAATTTCAGATGTTGCTGTGACATTTAATACTTGTTTTGCTTCTGCTTTCTCCCCAGCTTTTTTTTCGCCGCTAGACTTAGAACTAGACGAATCAAAGTTACAGCCCGCAATTAACATTGTGCTTGTGATGATCAACATAAACAGAGTAAATAGCCTTTTCATTATTTTTCCCCCTTTAAAAATAATTTACTTACTTTTTAAACAATTTTAAAATGTTAAAATATAGTTACCGTGAAAAATATGTTGGAGGGATCAGCAGTGAATAAAGTGATCTATGTATTTCTCTCTTCTTTTTTACTTTCGATCATATTAGTTTTTGTTTCATTTAGAGAATGGAGTTTATATAACTGGAATGAGGTTATTTTTTACATTGGGCTCATCCTTATGACGAGTGCAGCTATTTTTTTTGTTCTTGCTGGACAGTTTTTTTCTGCTTTTCATTATAGTGTGAAACGCTTTTTTGCGCTGATTAGTAAAAGAGAGCACTTTATTCGTACAGTTGAAAATAGTGAGCTTGAGAGAAGAACATTCCATAAACAATATCCATCTCCCCTCCCTTGTCTCATGGTTGGAAGTTGTTACTGCCTCGTTAGTTTTATTTTTTCTTTTTTCCTCGTGTAAGCGGTCGATTGTTTAGGAAATTTTGAAATGCAAACCCTTTCACTTGTTCTTCTGAATAGTACTTTAATAGTTCATTTATTAAGTGAGGAAACTTCATTGCATTTTCAAGTCCCATGACATGTTCATCGATCCCATCGAAATCAGAACCGAAACCAATCTGCTTTTCCCCACCTAAAGAACAAAGATGGTCGATATGTTTAATTACATCAGCTATTGTCACTTCTCTTTTATTGGCGATAAATGGTGGATAAAAAACAACATGAATCATTCCATTTTTCATAAAAAGTGCTTGTATTTGCTTGTCTGTAAGATTACGACGATGATCATGAACGGCTTTCGCATTCGAGTGACTTGCTAGCGGATAATCTGCTAGCTCGATGACATCCCAAAAGGCTTGTTCACTTAAATGAGATACATCTGTTAATACATGATTTTTATTATTCCATTGAACAATGTCACGGCCAAAAGAGGTTAAACCGGCTCCACGCGGTTCACCGACACCATCTGCCGCTAAATTTGTCTCATTCCATGTTAATCCTACAGATCTTACACCGAGTTCATATAAAATCATCAACTTATTTAAATCATTTCCAATCGCATCAACTCCTTCAAGCGTTAGCATTGCACCGATCTCACCATCCGTAAGATCATCAAAATCCTCCCAACTTTTCATCTGCTTTATTTGAGGATATTGGTGTAATAGATTGTAAAAAATAGTTATTTGATCAAGAACCGCTTGAAATTTTTCTTCTGTTTTCAAGTCAGGTTCAATAAAAATGGCAAAGCATTGCACTTTTACATTACCTTGCTGAAGTCGTTTCAAATTCGTATCTAATTCTTTTGCATCCTTAAAATCTAAACGACCATTTGATTGCCAAATCTTATAAAGTGCATCACAATGTAAATCAATGATTTCCAATTCTATTCCTCCACTCATTATCCTGCTCATTTTTCAACACCTAAACGAGCCGTTCGTTCCGTTTTCCTTTGCATCTGATCGTTAAAAAGCGTCTCGATACGAATATTATTCTGCGTTTATTTATCTACTTATCAAAATATTATTATAATTATGTATATTTATATTATAACCGAAATTCCGTACTTAACAATTATCTTTTTCATATATGAAGATGAGGAGGAGCCGTATCAGCTGACACGGCTGTTTTTTTATAAGTACTTTCTCTGTACGCTAATCCCATCACTTGTAAAAAGGACCGCTTTTTGATCAACAATTGTTTCTAAATGAACGGTTCTTCCCCATAATTGATGGATATAAGGTAAGACTTTTTCTAAATATTCCAAATCAAGTTCGATCCCTTCATACGAATGTTTTAAATACAACTCACCATTTTTTAAATAATCTCCATCATGAACTGTTATATAAGGAAAACCACCATTTACTCGTTGATTCACTAATTGATCACGAACCTCTTTCCACTCGTTTTCAACAATTTGATAGTTGCGACCTTTCTTTTGAAATAAGAACATATCTTCTCGGGTAATGAATTCTTTCGTCAAATAGTTACGCAAAAAGGAAATATCAGATTCGAGTTCTCTTACTTCAAAAATTTTCTCCAGACCAGAATTTGGCTTTATCCCTCGTTTTTTCATTTCAGTTGTTGGTTTGTTCCAACGCTCTTCTATATCTTCAAACAATTTCACCCCTAAATAATATGGATTCATATTCATACGTGATGGCTGTACAACCTCCGCATTTAATTTCGCGAATTCAATTGCCTCATCACTCGTTAAAGGTAATTCGCGTAATATCCGCTGATGCCAATAGGAAGCCCATCCCTCATTCATCACTTTTGTTTCTAGTTGGGGCCAAAAGTAAAGCATTTCTTCCCTTACCATCGTCATCATATCTCGTTGCCAATCCGTTAGTTCACGACTATACTGCTCTATAAATAACATCAAATCTTTTTCAGGCTTTGGCGGGAATTTCTTTTTTATCTTTCGCTTTTTTCTTTGTAAAGACTCTTTACCGTCTAAATCCCACAGATCATCATATGGAGTAGGTGTCCGACGACTATCTTCCTCCTCTTCATCTTCTTCCACCTTCCAATGAAACATCGGCCTCATTAATGATGGGTCAATATGTTCTTCAATGGCGAGCACAGCATCTAAGAACTGTTCGACCTCTTTTTTCCCGTATTTCATTTCATATACTCTCATTCTTTCTGCTGTTGCAGCCATGCTTTCCACCATATCGCGATTCGTATTTTTAAAGCGAACATTATTTTTAAAAAAATCACTATGTGCCAAAACATGCGCTACAATTAATTTATTTTGAATTAATGAATTTGAATCAAGTAAAAATGCATAACAAGGATCTGAATTAATAACGAGTTCGTAAATTTTACTTAGGCCGAGGTCATAATGAAGTTTCATTTTGAAAAATTGTTTCCCAAAGCTCCAATGGGAAAAGCGTGTCGGCATTCCGTACGCTCCGAACGTATAAATGATTTCAGCAGGGCATACCTCATAACGCATTGGATAAAAGTCAAGGCCAAAATCACTGGCAACTTCTGTAATTTCTTTAATAGCGTATTCTAGTTGCTTTTTTTGTTCAGCCTCCATCTCATGTCTCTCCTTTTTTAAATGTATGTCGAACGGTGGATTTGATTGCTTTGTTATCTCATCGTATGTAAAAAGCAATACAATCATGAAGGCTTTAAACAAAACTTTATACAAGAAAATTAATTTATGGTAAAATGGTAGACATATTTAAACGTATATGTAAATTTAATGGCGAGAGCTTGTATTTTATAGTGGAAATAGAGTAACATTAACTGTTAGAATGTTTAAGGTTAACGTCGAGGGGAAATTGAAAGATTTCTCCTCATCATATAATATTTTTATAAAAAGGTGGTATTTTTAATGGCTTTTGTTATTACATCTCCATGTCAAGATGAATTAGCAGCAGACTGTGTAGAGGTTTGCCCTGTTGATTGTATTCACCAAGGGGAGGACCAGTATTATATAGACCCTGAAGTTTGTATTGACTGTGGTGCTTGTGAAGCGGCTTGTCCTGTTGAAGCAATTTATATTGAGGATGAACTGCTTGAAGAAGATATGATATATCTTGAAAAAGCAAAAGAGTTTTTCAAAAATAAAGAGTAAAAACAGAAATAAAAAATACGGATTAATGGGGAATACATTAAATGACAAATGGTATTTGGATGATTATTGTTGCTTTTATAATCATCATTGTCTCAACCATATTAGGAATTTATTTCACTAAAAAATATCAAAAAGAAGACGATAAGAAAAAATATGTGCCGATTACACTCATCATCTCAACAGCAATAGCTTTATCGGCTGGTTACGTCTTTGGGGCAAAGCGATATAGTGAAAATATCGACTTAGTCATTTCTTGGTTAATTTTAGCGATGGGTTTGTATTTTTCAGCAGGAATCATTTTCTTTACATCTTTTCTTTCATCGTTTATAAAAGCCGACGAGGATTAATTAACCCGTCGGCTTTATTTTTCGACTTTTAATAAAGGAAATCTAATTTAATGATTACTTATTATCCTTTGTTGGGTAAAAAATATACATGTAAAACAAGACATCCTTGCTATGATTGCAAGACCAACTTTTACTGCGTAAATAAATTTGCTTGACGATCAAAATAATTGTAACTCCTTTTAAGGGGGGTTATAATGGAAAAATTTGATTATGATCGAGCTTTATACTATGCTCATCGATCACAATGGGATAACTTGCTTATTTTGATGTTGAGAACCGAGGATGATTTTCTTTCCAAATATATCGAAGCATTTTTGTATGCTTACCATTTTTCAAGCGATCTTCATCTTATTGAAAGGAGCCTCCATTCCTTGTTCTGCTATATTGAGCATGCAACCGACGTAATCGCAGAACGGAAGGTGTACTCATTTAATATGGAAATGATGCGGGGACAATACTTACCCCGTATCATTTATTTAAGACTAACTCATTCGATGCGACCAGCTTAAGTTTAGTATAATTGTGCAATGTTTTTTCTAATAAAATTGTTGCTTTTTCCTTCGCATTTCAATTATTCTTCTTTTGCTCAGTTTGTTAATTGTACTTCTGTAAAAAAATTCGTTGCTTTCAACTGAAGATGCTTTTTCCTCTCACTAACTTGCAGCGTAAAAGTCAGTAACCTGTTTCATCATCGCTAGCATACCATGATTGGTTACAATTGGTTAGTCGCTTCAATTCCATTCAAATTTTTATTTGTTGCCCCTACCTACTCGAATTGCCTTTTCAATCCGTTTTACATGCAATGATATTTATTGCTTCAATTAAAGTTCACTTATTCCTTAACCACTAACATGTGGTGGTTGGCTGCAAATACAGGCTTCTTCGATTTTTCTACTCTTTATTATCTCCTTCACTTATCCCTCTTATCATATAAAAAGAAAGAATAAATGAACTTCAAAAAAACATCCCAACGTTCGTATGTTAAGATAAAGACATGTGTATGACTTATGTTTTACTATTTTTAACCTATTCGATAATTGATCATGGAGGAGTTTCTATTTTACATTTCAAATGAATTAATACTATAATTTGCTTATAGGAAAAAAGATGATAAGAAGGGGTATTCTCTATGACTAACAAGCAAACATTAAAAGATAATATATGGTTTTTTGCCTGGGCTATCTCTGTGATTGCGTTGTTCGGTAGTTTATATTTTTCCGAAGTTCTCCAATATGAACCATGTGAACTTTGTTGGTATCAACGTATTCTCATGTATCCTCTTACGGTGATAATCGGAATCGCATTTGTCAAAAAAGATTATCATCTTTCAATATATAGTGCAGTACTTTCCGGGATAGGAATGTTTATTTCTTTATATCACTATTCCATTCAAAAAATTTCCTTTTTCAATAAAAATGCCCCTTCATGTGGTGTTGTTCCATGCACAGGTGAATATATTAATTGGGCTGGCTTTATCACCATCCCATTTTTAGCATTGGTAGCTTTTTTCCTCATTTTTCTATCTAGTATCTTTGTCTATCAATTATGAAGGAGGGATATGACATGAAAAAAGTAATTATTTTTTTAATCGCTATATCCGCCATTTTTGCTGGAATTGTGATGATTACGAAAATGAACGATAATGAAAAAATGGAAGAGAATATTTATAAAAAAAATGATTTACATAGGGAAACTATTTCCCAGCTCGATGACCCCTTATATCAAAATATTATTTTGCCTGAAGAGCTAGAGAAAAAATTAGAGAATAAAGAAGATGTAACGGTCTATTTTTTCAGTCCCACCTGTTCCTATTGTGTAGAAACAACTCCGATCGTTGCACCACTTGCTAAAGAGATGGATATTGATCTTGTTCAATATAATGTATTAGAGTTTGAAGAAGGTTGGGAAGATTATCATTTAGAAGCCACCCCAACGATCATTCATTTTGAAAATGGCGAAGAAAAGGAACGTATTGAAGGATATAATGAAGAAGATGTCTTTAAAGATTGGTTCAGTGAACATGTGAAATAAGGAAAAAAGGGCACCTCTTTTGATCCAGGTGCCCTTCAAATTGATTAAAAGGAAAGGAGATCATGACACAAATGAAGAACGAAGAAGTGATTACTATCACTGTTCCAGAATCATTTGCTCATCTTCAGTTGAACAGTTATTACGTCATAAATGGAAAGTCCCTAAAAAAATGCTACATGAGTGGCGAATGAAAAAAGCGGTACAAGTGAACGAAGAAATCGTACATTGGAAAAAAGAAGTACAGCATGGAGATCAATTGCAACTACTCATTAAAAGGGAAACAAACAATCTTTTACCAAACAATCATCCGCTTCAAATATTATATGAGGATGATCATTTATACATAGTGAATAAACCAGCTGGTATGGTGACACATCCAAATGAATCGGCACAAGTGAATACATTAGCAAACATTGTTGCCAACTATTTTTTAACAAAAGAGGATAACCGAAAAATTCGCCCTATTCATCGTCTCGATCAGCATACTACAGGTGCTCTTCTTTTTGCAAAACATGCATTAAGCCAAGCCATTTTAGATCGAATGCTTGCTGAAAAAGCAATTAAAAGGACGTATTGGGCAATCATCTATCGGAATAGTTAAAAAAGACGAAGGAATCATCGACCAACCAATCGGTCAGGATAGACATCATCCAACAAGAAGAAGAATATCACGTACTGGTCAACATGCTGTTACGATTTATGGAGTACTAGATAGGTTTCCGAAAGAAAATGTAACACTTGTAGAATGTGAATTAAAAACCGGAAGGACCCATCAAATTCGAGTCCATATGGCAGCTTTTGGCCATCCAATTGCTGGGGATAGTTTATACGGTGGAAAAAAAAGATATAAACGACAAGCACTTCATGCTCGTCAACTTTCATTTATCCATCCTTTTACTCAACAGGTTGTTGTTTGTAAAGCACCTTTGCTTGATAGACGAACCAATGTGAAAAATATCCCTCATCTTAATATTAATATAAATACAAAAATTCTCTCAGTTATCATATAATCAGGTCGAGGAAGGGCTTTCCAATAAAGAGGATGACTGTGCAAAAATAAAAAAACACAGCTCCAAACTACGTCATTGTAAAAGAGAGGAACAAAGATGAATACCATTTTTATCGCTGGTCACGCTGAAATTACCTGCAGGAATGGCAGCAAAAAGCATTTATGAACGTTGACGATTACTGCTGAAATTGATAAAAATTATGAGAGTCGTTGTCGATGTTAACTGTACATTAGCTACAGAACATGGTAGAGGATATATTTCTAAGTTATTACAAGGCCACAGTTTATCGCAATGGGATTGATCAACCGTTAAAGGATTTAGAATCGGGTTTCTGTGGAAAAGCATAGAACGTTATCGCATATGCTTTAAAAGAGTGTTATAAGCGATCACCAGCTACTGCAAAGAAAAAGATCAATAAGAGGGAGATGGGGTCTGTCTCCCTAGTGGCTATCGCCTAAATCTCCCTTATCTATAGACACTCAAGAATGTGGAAGCAGCACATTCTTCTCAAATGTTTTCCGTTCACTAACTCGAGAGAAGCCACAATATATAAACAACAAACTCCAGGTTCTCCGAATGCACGTTAATTGTTACAGCGGCAGCCGTTATTCCTCTCCACACCAAAATCAACGGGGACATTGTTTCTCCTACATTTCGCCTTTTCCCCTACCTTTGTCTCTTTATAGCGCAATATTGTTTTTTGCTGTTACAAACCTGCTCCATTCCTTTCTTTGTTTTCCTTACGAAATATTCATTGAAAGTAAAAAATTGCATGCCCTATTATCGTCTCATCAGCTTAGCACATTTCACATGACTTGCTATTTTTTAAAAAAATTAACTTATCAAAGGACACTCCAATTATTAGTCAAAGACTCCCCCTTCTGGAAAGAAGTCTCTGACTACAAAGATGAATATGATTTTCTAGGCTTTATCTACTTCAAATGGCCATGATGGTAACATTTTATTTAATTTTTTATCTGTCCGGTATCCAAGATCATAATCTGCTTGCATAATTGTATGAATTTCCCGTGTTCCTTCATAAATGACGAGCGCTTTTGAATTGCGCAAATATCGTTCGACAGGATATTCGTTCGAATAGCCGTACGCGCCGTGAATTTGGACTGCATCATGCGCTGATTCATTTGCAAAATTGCACGCTTGCCATTTTGCAAGAGATGTTTCGCGCGTATTTCGTTTTCCTTGATTTTTCAATTCGCCACGATAAACGAGAAGGCGACTCATCACAAGTTTCGCTTCCATATTTGCAATCATTTGTTTCACAAGCTGATGCTGGCCGATTTCAACACCGAACGTTTTACGTTCTTTACAATATTTGACGCTCGCTTCAAGGCATCCTGAAATGATGCCGCACGCACCGGCTGCAACAGTAAAACGGCCATTGTCAAGCGCGGACATCGCATTTTAAATCCTTCTCCTTCTTCACCGAGCAAATTTTCTTTCGGCACTTTGACGTTATCAAGAAGATTTGTCCGGTGTTTCCAGCACGAATGCCGAGTTTTCCATGAATTGCTTTTGATGAAAAACCTTCCCACGTCCGCTCGACGATAAATGCGGAAATGCCACGATGCTTTTTGCTTTTGTCCGTATATGCGAACACGATGAAATGATCGGCAACGTCACATAAGAGAAATCCACGTTTTTTGCCCGTTTAAAATGTAATAGTCTCCTTCTTTTCCGCGCTGTCGTCTGCATCGCCGCAACGTCAGATCCTGCGTTCGGCTCTGTCAAGGCAAAAGCGCCGATTTTTTCCCCTTTCGCTTGCGGAACTAAGTATTTCTGTTTCTGTTCTTCCGATCCCCATTGCAAAAGCGTCATACTGTTCAAACCGGTATGAACGGAAACCGCCGTGCGAAATGCCGTATCGCCGCGTTCCAACTCTTCACAAACGATCGCTAGCGAATTGTAATCCATCCCTGAACCGCCATATTCTTCCGGAATACATACTCCCATCAAATCAAGTTCACCTAATCTCTTCATAATCCAAGATTAAATTCGCCTTTTTCATCCCATTCGTCTATATAAGGAATAATTTCTTTATCAACAAAATTTCTCACTG
>CAVVKR010000022.1:0-13869 GCA_963748745.1 uncultured Bacillaceae bacterium
CTGGTTTCGTCATACCAAGAAATACAGACTTTACAATTACCTCATGTACGTGGACCAATAAAAAATGGCCTCATACGACACCTGAAGGAAAGGTATTACTTCGTAGTTACATTGGTCGAGTTGGTGATGAAGCGGTTGTTAGTTTGTCTGATGAAGAAATTGAACAGATCGTTTTTGAAGATTTACAGCGATTGCTGCGTATTTCCGAAAGACCAGATTTCACGGTTATTTCGCGTTGGGAAAAGGCAATTCCCCAATATAAAGTAGGCCACAAAGATCGAATTAACAAATTAAAAATGAAAGTGGTGGAAGAACTTCCAGGCGTTTTTATCGCTGGTAGTTAATTTGAAGGCCTTAGTATTCCTGCTTGTATTGAACAAGAGAGGAGCTCTCAAACAAGTACTACATTATTTACAATATAGCTAACAACAGAAACCGTCATCTGACGGTTTTTTTATTTGGAAAATCAATTGTCATTTTACTAATGAAATCGTTAAAATTAGAACAGTGTAATGTAAAAAGATATCAACAATTGGATTTGGCTCTTGGTAGGGATATAATATGTCTATCTAATGAAATGATTATTGTTGTGATGATAAAAAAGATATGATACACTTTGTTAGTGCACAAATTGACCATAATGTTCATTTGGTCAGAGGGGTTGAGGTGAAGTAATTGTCAATTGATCGAAGGCAGCTAGTTATCGATGCGGGCAACGAAGTCTTTTCATTATTTGGCTATAAAGCAACAACGATGGAACAGGTAGCAAAATTAGCTAATGTCGGGAAAGGAACAATTTACACTTTTTTTAAAAATAAAGAGGAATTATTTAATGAAATTGCCATATCTCTTATTAAAGAGATGAAAGCAACTGCTGAAGATGCGATGGATGAAAACCTTTCATTTTACGAAAATGCAAACCGTGCGTTATACCGTTTATTAGAATTTCGAACGCATCATCAACTCACTATTAAGCTCGCCCAAGAGAAACGAGATATTGGCACTCCTGCGGTACAAGAAGTGATGCAACAAATAGAAGATGCTATTGTCCAATTTATTCGCAAAAAAGTGCAAGAAGCGATAGACAAAGGTGAGATTAGAAAATGTGATCCAGAAATTACCGCTTTCATTATGTTGAAGCTTTATGTAGCATTAATTTTTGATTGGGAAAAGACTCGTAAACCTTTAGATAAGGAAGAAATATCTAAGTTATTTGAGTTATATTTGTTTACAGGATTGTCTAAGTAGATAATCCTTCAATTTTTCAATTAATTGACCAATCGGCTAAAATGGTCAATAAGTTTCATGGAGGGACTTAAATGAAAAAATCATTGTTTTTTGCTGAATGGAAATCGATTTTTCAAAACCGAAAAATACTTATCGCAATCATTGCCGTTATGTTTGTCCCAATACTCTATAGCGGTATGTTTTTATGGGCGTTTTGGGATCCATATGAACATCTTGAGGATATGCCTGTCGCCGTTGTCAATGAAGACATAGGTGCCGAATTTGAAGGAGAAAAATTAACGTTAGGAAATGATCTTGTTGATAAGTTAAAAGAAAATGATGAATTTGATTTTCATTTTGTTGATAAAAAAACGGGCCATGAAAATGTAAGAAACAGAAGTATTATATTCTTGTAGAAATCCCAAAAGACTTTCCCGAAAATGCAACGACACTAATGGATGAGCAACCGAAGAAGCTAGAACTTCGATATATACCGAACGAAAGCTTTAACTTTCTGTCTGCGCAAATTGGTGAAACAGCAATAAAAGAAATTAAAGCGGCTATTTCCAAAGAAGTAACATCCACATATGCTGAAGCCGTTTTTGAAAAGGTAGAAGAAATGGCAGATGGCTTTGGAGAAGCAAGTGAAGGGGCAGAGAAGCTGGATGATGGTGCTAAAAAACTAAAAGATGGATCTGGTACATTAAAAGAAAACCTCGAGTTGATTGCCGAAAAATCGTTAGAATTTAGTGGAGGTATTTCTGAAGCACAATCAGGCGCGAAAGAGCTGGCAAAAGGATCAAGTGAGCTTTCAAAAGGGCTTGGACTTTTGGCAGACGGACATGGTCAGCTTTTAGATGGTGCAGGAAAAGTACAAAATGGTTCACATGAAATTGCGAATGGTGCTGATCAATTGAAGGCAGGTCTAGATAAAGCAAGTGGTGGAGCGAATGAATTAATTGATGGAACAAAACAAATTCATTCTGGTGCAAACACTTTATCTGGAAAATTAGGAGAATATCAAGCGGGGGTTGCTGAGGTTGCAGCTGGTGCTGAAAGTGTTCATGCTGGTGTTAGACAATTACAACAAGAATTAGAGCAGGTGCGTCCACTATTATCACAACTACCTCTACCAGATGAAATGAAAGCTCAGCTAAATGCGAAGCTCGCTGAATTAGAGCCTAACTTGCAACAATTAGCAGATGGTAGCGGGAAAGTAGCAGGAGGAACGAAGCAATTACAATCAGCTACAGGTGAACTCCAAGGAGGAGCAACGACTCTTTCTAATAGTATTGAAGAGCTGAATAAAGGTCAACGAGAATTACAAGCAGGACTTGGCGAGCTTCAAAAAGGTTCCGGTGAATTAAGTAAAGGCGCAAAAGAACTTGCTTCTGGACAAAATAAACTATTGGAAGGTATGCAAGTTTTTGATCATAAATTAACGAGTGCAGTAGATGGAGCCTATCGATTGTCAGCAGGTGCGGATAAGTTAACGGGAGGAATGGGACAGTTATCCGATGGCTCTGGAAAACTAAGTGATGGTACAAATAAGTTAGCTGATGGTTCCAAAGATTTATCAAAAGGAACAGGCGAATTAAAAGATGGAACATCAGAAATGAAAGAGAAGCTTACTGATGCTGCTGAGAAAGCTAGCGAAGTGGATACAAATGACGATACGTATGATATGATGGGTGAACCTGTAAAAGTAGATAATAAAGGAATTAATAAAGTACCTAACTATGGTACTGGATTTGCACCTTACTTTTTATCATTAGGTTTATTCGTCGGGGCACTCTTGCTCTCTATCGTTTTTCATTTCCACGACCCTGTCATCCGTCCGAAAAATGGTTTTACATGGTTTATGAGTAAGTTTGGTGTTATTGCAATTGTTGGTATTATTCAAGCACTTCTAGCTGTGGCAATCATGTTATTTGGTTTAGGTATAGAAGTACAAAGTGTGCCATTGTTTATCTTGACATCAATCGTGACTAGTTTAACTTTTATGACATTAATTCAATTTTTAGTGACGTTATTAGCAGATCCAGGTCGCTTTATTGCGATCATCCTTCTTAATATTGCAATTAACAACAAGTGCTGGAACATTCCCACTTGAGCTTATTCCGAAAGTATTACAGCCATTGAATGCATTGCTACCAATGACATATACTGTTCAAGCATATAAAGCAGTAATTTCTAGTGGTGACTATGCCTTCATGTGGGAAAACTTAGGTATACTAACATTGTTCGCTGTTGTATGTATGGTATTAACGCTTGGCTATTTTATGTTCAAGCATAAACGCCAATTTTATGTAAAAACGGAAGAAGCGACAGCAGACCAATAAGAAAAAAGTTAGGGATTCATTTCCCTAACTTTTTTTATCTTAATGATTTTACTTCACTCATAATTTCATCGAAAGGAACATCTGTATTACCTTGGAATTCCTCGACTATTTCACCATCTTTATTGATGACATAAAAAGATGTACCATGGATGACTTGATCATCATTTTCTGGCTTTTTAACAATTGTTTTAAAATTTTTTTCAGCAAACTTTTCTATTTCTTCCTGTGAATAACCAGTCAGAAACTCCCAATTATCTAAATTTATACCATAATCTTTAGCATATTCTTTTAATACTTCAGGAGTATCTAATTCTGGATCAACACTAAATGATACGAAGGTTACATCATCATAACCAGCTTCCTCTACTCGTTTTTGTAATTCAGTCATGTTAGAAGTCATCGGCGGACATACAGTTGTACAGTTTGTAAAAACAAAATCAGCAACTAACACATCCCCTTTTAAATCATTAAGACTCACTTTCTCACCGTTTTGATTCGTGAATTCAAAGTCTTCAATTGGACGACCACTTTTTTCACTAGAACATCCACTAAAAATGATCAGCAGGGTAGAAAAAATAACTATAAAAAAAAGTCGAGATATTTTCAAGAAAGGTACCTCCTCATTATTATATATATAAAGCAGTTCTTTTATCATTATAGACGAACACATTTACATTTTTACTTATAATCAATGATGTCTCTAAAAAGACAAAAAGATTTCATCATTTCATCACAATGAATGGTTATGTTTAAAAATACGGTATGATTATCATAGTATATAATTGAAGGTGAATAAAGCAATGAGATTTTACTCGTCATATCTAATGCTGCTTTTCTTTTTGTTAGCCGGTTGTCAACAACATACTTACCAACCAATTCCTAATCAGCAATCATTTGTCGCAACATTAAATATACAGGAAAAAAGCATCACTTTTGTCGATGAAAATGGAGAAAAAATGACAACTTGGGATTTAGGAAAGCTTTATACCGGTGGGTGGATCCAAGCTGATGACCAAACATTGGTTTTATATGGACCTGAACATCATACTGTCGATTTCTATTCTTTAGCAAAAGGTGAATTAGAAAAATCGTGGAAACTTGGCAATGGGATCACAAATGGCATGTACATAGAGGAAATTTCTCGTTTTGTTTTTACAGATAAAGACGAGAATGCCATCCGTTTTATCGATCAAGAGGGAAAAGAAACGGATAGCATAGAGGTAGGTAAATATCCGATGACAATGGCAACTGCAGGTGAAAATTTATATGTAAGCACTTATCAAGACACTAAATTATATATTATAGACTTCACACGCTTTCAAATAGAAGGTGTAATCGATATACCGTCTGATTCGACCGGTTTGCTTGTTCGTTCAGAAGATCATGAGATTTGGGTCGGGGGGCACGGAAAGGGAACGAAGCCGAGGAAAAACGTTGCGATTTATTCATTGAGTGACTATACGTTAAAAGAAAAGTTATCTGCACCGCTTATGCCTATAAATTTTTTAGAAAATGAACTCGGAATTTATGTATTAAGTCATGGGACGAATAAGTTGTATCATTTTAATGATCAGAAAGAACATATACAAAGCAAAGATATCGGTGCAAATCCATTTGCGCTCGATTTTTTCGCTGGAAAAATTGTTGTTGCTGGTTTTGACAGTAATCATCTTTACTTGGTCAATCCTCATAATCTGACGATCGAAAAACAAATAAAAGTTGGCAAAGGTCCATTTACAATTTTAAAAAGGGAATAGGTGAGATGATGACGACAATTTTAATAGTAGATGACGAAGAAGATATGAGAGAACTCATTTCGATGTATTTGCAAAATGCTGGATATAAAACTTTTGAGGCGGAAAATAGCCTTGAAACAGATGCTCTTCTTGCAGAAGAAAAAATAGATTTAATTTTATTAGACATTATGCTTCCTGGGAAAGATGGGTTTGAGATGTGTAAGGAAATTAGAGGGAAGAGTTCAATCCCTATTATTTTTTTGACTGCAAAAGGTCATGAATGGGATAAAGTGAAAGGATTGCAATTAGGAGGAGATGACTATATTGTAAAGCCTTTTTCTCCCGGGGAGTTAGTTGCGCGCATTGAAGCAGTTTTAAGAAGATCATCAAAAAATAAAGTGACTAGTGGTGTTATTGAGGCTGGAATAGTGAAGATCAATCCATCTTCACGAAGTGTCATGGTCGGTGAGAAAAGTATCGATGTGACATATAAAGAATTTGAAATGTTAAAAATCATGATGACAAATCATGCCAAAGCTTTTTCGCGAGAAAGTTTATTGGATAAAGTGTGGGGGATCGATTATCATGGGGGAACTCGCACCGTCGATACACATATCAAAACATTGAGAATGAAACTTGGTAAGGAAGCGGGGAAATATATTCAAACGGTTTGGGGGTACGGTTATAAATTCGAGGTGCCGACATGAAGTTAAGTTTAGGAAAAAAGTTATGGTTTGCTCTTTTTATCGCTTTTTTAGGTGCAATCGTATTTACGTATTTTTTTTCACATACATTATATGAACGTCTTTATGTACAAAGCATGAAAAAAGAAATGAATGAAACTGGAAAAGTTTTAGCGGAGGATTATGAAGGCGGGCCTATTTCCGAAGAGTTTGTGGAAAAAGTCGCTTGGTTTAATGAAAAGTCAAAGTTTGAAGTATTTGCAGTGAAAAATCCCCGCGAACTAAGCATGTGTATTCCATTTGAAATTGATTATGACGCTTTAATAGGTGAAGAAGAAAGAGAGCGTCTGTTGAATGGTGAAATTATCCAAAAAAAGGGTTATGAAGAGCGGTTTGATCGCGATATCGTTTCCGTTATTGTTCCTTTACTAGATAAACAACGATTGGAAGGAATTGTTTATTTATACTATCCGTTAGCCAATTTAGCGGAATTGACTTTTCGGTATACGATGTATTGGTTAATAGGTACAGGTTTGTTTTTAGTGATTGCACTAGCGGTTGGAACGAAATGGCTCCAATATATAACAAAACCTTTGTCCGAAATGGAAGATGCTGCGAAAGCTCTTTCGTCTGGGAATGTAGGTGTGCGTGTAAAAGTTGAAAGCAATGATGAGGTAGGCCAGTTAGCGAAAACGTTTAATGAAATGGCCGAGGCCATTCAAAAAGAAGATGAAGAGCGGAGAGCTTTTTTAGCAAATGTATCACATGAGCTAAGAACACCTATTAGTTATATTAAAGGATATACAGAAGCCATTCATTTAGGCATGATCCCTGAAGAAGAGAAAGAAAAATATAATCAAATTATTTTAAGGGAAGTCATTTTAATGGAGAGACTTGTCGGTGATCTATTAGACCTGACAAATATCGATGAGAATGAATTTTCACTTCAGAAAACCCCTTTGTCGCTGGCACAAACTATTGAGGATGCAATTGATTATGTCAAACCGAAAGCGAAGGAAAAAAAGCTCAATATCGTGACCGAATTAGACTATGAGATCATTGCGGAAGTGGACGAAGGGAGACTTGAGCAAATATTGTTCAATCTTTTGGATAATGCTATCCGCTATACAGATACAGGTGGTCGAATATCTATTTTATTAAGAAAAACGAGCGAAGACTTTTGTGCTATAACAGTAAAAGATACAGGAAGAGGAATTCCAAAAGAGGATCTCTCAAAAATTACACAACGTCTTTATCGAGTCAATAAGGCACGGACTCGTAAAGAAGGTGGAACAGGGTTAGGTTTAGCGATTGTTGAGAAATTGACGAGACTCCATGGTGGACAGTTACAAATTGATAGTGAATTAGGAAAAGGAACGAGCGTCACGATTAAACTACCAATCATAAATGAAGAGAAAATGGATGTAGAGTGATAAAAGATCACTTTTACAAATGGGTAGTGTGATTGTCTGACCTAAAATAGTAATAATTATTTCATACTTAACACACATTTTTTTATTATAATCCCAATGATGGATAGTAATCGAAATACGAGTAGGAGGAGAGTTGCTTGAGGAAAAGGTTATTCACTTTTTTTGCTTTTACATTGGTCCTTTTATTAGTAGCTTGTGGGAATAGCGATGATAATGAGGGGGCAAATGACAAAGAAACAGAAACGCCGGAAATGTTAGAGGTTGAATTAGAAGTAGAGACAGAGGTGAAGCCGGGTGAAACTGTTCCTTTGAAAGCAATCGTTACACAAGGGGATGAAAAGGTAAGCGATGCGGATGAAGTAGAATATGAAGTGTGGGAAGAGAATAAAAAAGAAGACAGCGAAATGATTGAAGCGGAGAATGAGGGAGACGGGGTCTATACAGCAGAAAAGACCTTTGATGATGAAGGTGTCTATGTTGTCCAAGTTCATGTGACAGCACGAGGACAGCACAATATGCCGAAGGAAACGATTACAGTTGGTGATGGAGAGACTCATAATGATCATGAAACAGAGGGAGAAGATGGGGTCAGCATGCACTGGATGGAACCAAAAGATGTAAAAACAGGTGAGAACACAGAATTAATGGTTCACGTCCAAGATGGTGATGATCCATTAGAAAAAGCAAAGGTGACATTTGAAATTAAAAACATTGAAAAAGAAGATGAAGAGGATTCTGTAGAAGCAGAAGAGACCAAACCAGGTGAATATGTTAGTTCATATGAATTTACAGAAGCTGGGACATATGAACTGGAGATTCACGTGGAAAATGATGATGACGTAGAAGAGAAAGAAACTCATAAACTAGAAGTCAAATAAAAAAATCGACTACATTAAGTTGTAGTCGATTTTTTTACGTAAAAAGAAAATGGAAAACTAGTATTCAACAGTTTTATTAGCGGACATCTAAGCATTCATTACATTTGTTACCATAGCACTCATGTTGTTCTTCGATTTTTTCGCCACATTGTGAACAGTGTTTATCAGGTAAATTTTTAAAAAATTCAACAACATTTTCAACCACGCGGAGCACCCCTCGTTTTTTGATTTGTTATACAACTGATTTACTATTTATCTCATTGTACTATAACAGTTTTATAGATGTCAAGAATGAAAACATGAAAAATAAACGAAAATAGCGTATAGTGAAAATGGCATAAATATTTTCTAGGAGAGAAGATGAATGAAGCTAACAATTATCGGGCCGTGGGGGAGCTATCCTAAAACCAATGGTGCTAGTGCAGGCTACCTGTTAGAACATGACGGCTTTCAATTGTTAATAGATTGTGGAAGTGGTGTTTTATCAAAGCTTCAACAGTATATTCACCCTACTGAACTTGATGCGGTTGTTCTGTCTCATTATCATGCAGATCATATAGCAGATATTGGGGTGTTACAGCATGCCCTTTTAGTGGCAAAATATATGGGAGAAAGTAAAGGAAATATGCCTATTTATGGTCATAAGCAAGATATAGCTAGCTTCCAACAGTTAACGTATAAAGATATAACAACCGGAATCGCATACCATGAAAATGAGGAATTTGTCATTGGTCCATTTAAAATGACATTTTCAAAAACAATCCACCCTGTACCTTGCTATGCAATGAAATGTATGGCCGATGACAAAACGATTGTCTATACAGCAGATACGAGTTATAGTGACTCACTAGTCACTTTTTCTCAACATGCAAATGTTTTATTATGTGAAGCTAGTTTTTACGAACAAATGAGTGCGCAAGCTAGCGGCCATATGACAAGTGCTGATGCTGGACAATTAGCACAAAAAGCAGCAGTGCAAGGGCTAATCCTCACACATTTACCACACTTTGGCGATATCAAGCAATTAAAGACGGAAGCTGCAAAGCAATTTTCTGGTGATATTGAATTAGCTAAAGAAGGACTCACTATTGATATATGATTTTGATTGAAAAGAACAGGATAGACTTGTATTTAAAGTGAATTATTGGAGGTAACAACATATGCTATTTATTGACAACCAAGGAATTACAGACCCTCGTATTAATTTAGCAATAGAAGAATACGCGTTAAAAAACTTGGATATCAATCAAACGTATTTACTATTTTATATTAATGAACCATCAATTATTATCGGAAAAAATCAAAATACAATTGAAGAAATAAATACGGAATATGTTGATAAAAATGACATAAAAGTGGTTCGACGTTTATCCGGCGGCGGGGCTGTTTATCATGATTTAGGCAACTTAAACTTTAGCTTTATTACAAAAGATGATGGAGAAAGTTTTCATAATTTCATGAAGTTTACACAGCCGGTCATAAAGGCTTTGGAACAGCTCGGTGTGAAAGCAGAGTTAAAAGGGCGTAATGATATTGTTGTAGGGAATAGAAAGATTTCTGGAAATGCACAGTTTGCAACACGTGGTCGCATGTTTAGCCATGGTACACTAATGTTCGATTCCGAAATTGAACATGTTGTGTCTGCTTTAAAAGTGCGTAAAGATAAAATAGAATCGAAAGGGATAAAATCAATTAGAAGCAGAGTTGCTAATATCTCTGAATTTTTAGAGGAAGAAATGACCATTGAAGAGTTTCGTTCCTTATTACTACATCATATATTTGGTCGTTCAGATAAAATCGCAGAATACAAATTAACAGTTAAGGATTGGGAAGAAATTAATAAAATAGCGGAAAAAAGATACAAAAATTGGGATTGGAACTTCGGTAAATCGCCAAAGAGTAATATCCAACATTCACATCGTTTTCCTATTGGCCAAATCGATATCCGTTTACATGTAGACAAAGGAAAGATTATGAATTGTAAAATTTATGGGGACTTTTTCGGTGTTGGTGATGTGAGTGAGATTGAAAACAGATTAATTGGGATTAGATATGACAGAGCTGAAATTACGAAAGCATTAAAAGAGATAGATGTCAAACATTATTTCGGAAATGTATCAAAAGAAGAAGTGATTAATTTAATATATTAAATGAGTTGAAAAACACTTTGGCCTCCTAAAAAGGAGGCTTTTTTTATTTGATTTTTCACATCTATTGTTTAGGTAATGGCTGTCATAAATTGTTCAAAAAAGCACTTGAAATGGCCTTTTTTAGGCTTTTTATCGTTACAATGTTCTAAATATGACGATTCAATTTTATAAACATTTCACAATTATTTTCTACAATAAAAGTAGCTGCACCTAGTGCAAAATAATACTCAACTTGGAGGGGAAAATGATGAATTTTCCAGTTGTAGACTTTCCTTGGCTTGGAAATGGAACAGTGATTGCAATTATTGCTATAATCCATGTCATTATTAGTCATGGGGTTGCCATCGGTGCTACTACTTTAATGGTTTCATTAGAGTACATGGGAATTAAGACGAATAATGAAAACCTTGAATTAGTTGCACGAAAGTTTAGTAAATGGATTCTTATTTTGACGACAACAGTAGGGGCAATTACTGGTGTTGGTATTTGGTTTACGACCACTGTCATTCAACCTGACTCAATCGGATCTTTGCTACGTATATTCTTTTGGGCATGGTTTGCAGAATGGATCGTATTCGTAACTGAAGTCGTGCTTTTGATTATCTACTATTACACATGGGATAAGTGGCAAGGAGCAAAGCGGGTGATCCATAATCGGATTGGTATCGCACTTGCAATTTTCTCATGGATAACTGCAGCAATTATTACAGGTATTTTATCTGCAAAATTAACACCAGGAAAATGGACAGAAACATTGTCATTTTGGAATGCATTCTTTAATCCAACGTACTTACCTTCCTTAGCTTTTCGAACATTTATCGCTATCGTATTAGCAATTGCACTTGTTTCGCTACCAATTAAGATATTTGTGAAAGATAAACAATTACAGAAGGATATTTTTAAAGTATTTGGTTTTTGGAACGCAATCTCTTTACCCGGTATTTTAGTTACTGGACTTTGGTATTTATACACATTCCGCAAGAAGCATATGATTTAATCGTTTGGTCTACTGGTATGAGCAAAAATATGTTTAATTGGATCAATCTCCTCGGTTTAGCTGTTTTTATTATTTTTGCGTTCTGGATGGCCAGAAGTCCAAAAAAAGTACCACTTATTTTATCGCTTGCCGTTTTTGGTGCTTCGATGGGCTTTATCGCTGAGTTTGAAGCGGTACGGGAATCTGTCCGTAAAACCTTATATCATTTATGATTACATGTTTGCCAATGGTGTACTTGAAAAAGATACAGAATGTTATAATGAAGAAGGTTATTTGGCTAACTCTACTTTTGCACCAATGAAAGAAGTGACTGAAGATAATACGTTATGAAGCTGGAGCGGACGCTTTATAAAGGCCAATGTCTCGTATGTCATACTGTTGATGGCTGGCGAGAAAAAAGAGCATTCGCAAACAGAGTTGATGGCTGGTCAGAGGAGTCCATCGACACGTATATTAGTACACTTCATGAAGCAAGACCATTTATGCCTCCGTTTGTTGGAACAGAAGAAGAGAGAAGCATTAGCTCATTACTTATCAGTTGTCGTTAATGAAGAAGGAAGCAAAGCAACAACAGCAAAGGAGGGGAAATGAATAATGTTTCTTCCTAGGCTCTATTATCCCGCCAGATATTGAGTTAGTTATACCTGGAAATGTTGGTTTTTTTGAAGTATTAATAGTTATTAGCTTTTTACTCCACATTCTATTTGTAAATATTACTGTCGGTTCGTCAGCAATGGCAGTGTTTCAAGAAATAAAGGGCATAAGAACAAAAAAACCTGAACATGATGCATTAGCAGCTCAATTAGCTAATCATACGTCCATTTTGAAAAGTATTGCTGTTGTTTTAGGTGTCGCACCATTACTAATTATTAGTGTTATTTATACGCAATTTTTCTATCCATCGACGATTTTAATAGGAAAAGCATGGTTGTCGTTATTCTTATTTTAATAGTCGCGTTTCTTATTTTCTATGCGTATAAATTTTTATGGGAGAAGATGCAAACAGGTGGTAAAAAAATTGCTCATGTTATTCATCGGAGCAGTTGGGAGTTTGCTATTATTATTTGTTCCATTGATTTTTATCGTCAATGTCGTATCGATGCTCTATCCGGACATGTGGGAAGCATTCCAAAGGATTCTTTCATGGTCTTGTTTACTACCCACAAATATGGCAACGATATTTTCATTTTATTTTAGCAAGCTTTGCTATAGCAGGTATTTATTTATACTTTTGGAATAATCGTCTTCACAAAAAAGCGAAAAGAGAAAATAAAGAAGATCAGCTAAATGTACGCGTGCAGAATCAAGGGAAAAAGTTAGGGCTACAAACAATGATTTGGACGACAGCATTGCAATTATTGTCAGGAACATGGCTTTTAATGAGCTTTGATCGCGATATAAGACTTCTTTATATGGGGGACGATCCTCTTGTTAACAGGCTTATTAATTGGGTCTATCTTAATTACAATCTTGCTGATCTTTTTCTTAGTATTACTCATGAAGCATGATAAGAGAAAATATTTTATCATGTCACTCACATCCTTTGTTCTCGTTCTTGGTCTGATGGGGTGGATGAGACATGAGTTACGAGAGGCATATATAGATCCATATAAAGACGAGAATCCACGAACAACATCAGTAGAAGTCGAAACAAATATGGCAGAACAATAAATAAAGTATAGAAGCATGTACTGTATGAAGGGTACATGCTTTTCACTCTTATCTTTTGTTTACATAGAAGTAGGGCACGGCTGCCACTTATACATGGATCTAATATAAAAATATTCCGAACAATAGAAAATATAGTTTTAAAGCCGAAAAATAGCTTTTATGTTTCTAATATTCTCTTATATGTATATAGAAAAGAAAAATGTTCTTGAAATAACGATCACTCTACTATATAATGTTTTTGTAATCAGACGCATGAAAATGAATGATTATTCATTCAATTTAGGGAGGGATAGAGAAGTGAATTTGTCATCTAGATTGAAACAGACGGCATTAGAAAACGCAGATAAGATTGCTTACTATTTCATGGATGAAGCCACTACATATTCACAGTTTGATAAGTGCTGTGACGAAGTTTGCTAGTGGACTTGAAAGGATTGGCATCCGAAAAGGGGATCATGTCGGTCTTATTCTAGGAAATACCCCCCATTTTATCATCGGGCTTTACGGTGCATTGCGTGCTGGTGCAACAGTGATACCAATTAACCCCATTTATACGCCTGATGAATTGATATATGTTGGGATAATGGTGACGTAAAGGTAGTGATTACGTTAGATAAACTGTATCCTGTTATCTAACAACTTAAATCGAAACTGCCAAAAGTAGAGCAAGCAGATTTTGTGAGATGCACAAGTCAGACAGAATCTGGCTTTTCGTTCGCGCGAAAATATGAAATCGTTTAACAGATATCCTC
>CAVVKR010000023.1:0-38361 GCA_963748745.1 uncultured Bacillaceae bacterium
GTAACAATAGAATCAAGGTTAGACAGATTAGTAGAAAAAAAAAACTAAAAAGGGATACGGGGGCTTTAGCGAAAAGACGGCTCAAAGTAACGACAGACTTACGCTCGTTCTCTCATTGTCAACTAGTGATAGAAGCAGCTTCTGAAAAGTTTGAAGTAAAACGTTCTATCTTTCAACAACTAGAAAAAATTTGTCAGAAAGCAATTTTAGCAAGTAATACTTCTTCCTTATCAATAACAGAAATCTCTGGGCAAATTTCTACATCCAAAGCGAGTAGCTGGATTTCATTTTTTTAATCCTGCACCTATCATGCCATTAGTAGAAGTAGTCAAAGGATTAAAAACGGCACCAAACGGTTGAGGCGCTTGTTCAAGTTGCTAAAACGGTAAATAAAAGCCCAGTCGTTTGTAGGGATACACCAGGTTTCATCGTTAATCGCGTCGCTCGACCATTTTATAATGAAGCTTTACGAATAATGAATGATCAAGTGGCAACTGTCGAGCAAATTGACAATATTATGAAACGATGTGGGAACTTTAAGATGGGACCGTTTGAACTTCAAGATCTCATAGGGATCGATATTAACTTTGCGACAACAAAATCAGTTTATGAGAGCTTTTATCATGAAAGTAGATTTCGACCACATTACTATCAAGAAAGAATGGTTCAATCAGGAAGTTTAGGTAGAAAAACAAAAGGAGGGTTCTTTCGTTATGACAACTAAAACGATTGTCATCGTAGGTGAAAATTTATTAGCTAAAGAACTCTTCAATTCTTTTCAAGATAATGGGTTATATCAAGTGTTTCACATTACTTTACAAACGATCGAAGATATGATGTCGTCATTGAAACAACAAATCTCGACTTAGAAAGAAAAGAAACGAAATTTAGAAGAAATTGAAGCAGTGTTCATCCTTCGACTTTGATTTTATCAACTACGCTGCAAATAACAGCAACTGAGACAGCCTCTTGGTTACAACATCCTAATAGATTAATAGGATTTGGCACATTCGCAAATTTTAAGGAAGGGATCTTATCGAAGTTGCCCTGCCATTACAAGCAGATTCTATTATTTCCAGGTGCGAAGAAGTATTTTCTTCAATCGGTCAGGAAATTGAACTGGTGGAAGATGAGGTGGGCTTGTCTTCCCGCGAATTTTATCAATGATTATCAATGAGGCAGCCTTTGCATTGATAGAAGCAAACAGCAGCGGCGAAGACATTGATGAGGCGATGAAAAAGGGAACCAATTATCCACTCGGTCCCTTTGAATGGGCGGAAAAAATTGGTTTGGACGATGTATACGCTGTGTTAACTGGTTTACATCGTGAAATTGGTGAAGAGACGTTATCGACCAGCTCCACTAATTAAAAAGCTAGTCTATGCAGGTTGGGTCGGCGGTGAAACAGATAAATGTTTTTATCACTATCAAAATCGTAAAGTAAGGAGTTTTCAAAATGAGAGAAGCGGTCATTATTGATGCTGTTCGTACACCTATAGGCAAAATGAATGGCGCTTTAGCAAATGTGCGACCTGATGATTTAGCTGGCCATGTGATGAAAGAATTGTTGGCTAGAGTACATATTGACAAATCATTCATAGAGGATGTGTACTTTGGTTGTGCAAACCAAGCTGGGGAAGATAATCGAAATGTTGCCAGAATGGGCTTGCTTTTAGCGGGTCTTCCTAAAAGTGTGCCTGGGGTGACGATAAACCGTTTATGCGGATCCGGTTTAGATGCCGTGAATCAAGCAACAGCTGCTATTAAAGCTGGTCTGGGAGATGTGTTTATTGCAGGTGGTACAGAAAGTATGACGAGGGCTCCATATGTCATGATGAAACCACATGTCAAACGCTACATGGAATCAAACATTGCATGATACAACGATTGGTTGGAGCCTAATTAATTCAAAATTAAGTCAAGTGTATCCCCACCGATTAGTCTTGGCGAAACAGCCGAAAATGTTGCTGATGAATATGGAATTTCGCGAGAACAGCAGGATGAATTCGCATTATCTAGTCAACGAAAAGCAACCGATGCGATTAAAAGTAGGAGGTTCGATGAGGAGATCGTTCCAATAAAAATCCCCCAAAAGAAAGGACATCATGTTACTTTTAGGACAGATGAACATGTACGACCAGAAACAACGATGGCAGCATTGTCAAAGTTACAGCCCGTTTTTCGAAAAAATGGGACGGTAACGGCTGGAAATTCCTCTGGTATCAATGATGGAGCTAGCGCTATCCTTCTGATGGAA
This sequence comes from uncultured Bacillaceae bacterium, assembly GCA_963748745.1. GTDB lineage: Bacteria > Bacillota > Bacilli > Bacillales > Bacillaceae_C > CAVVKR01. The sequence continues at coordinate 2,258 of CAVVKR010000023.1, forward strand.
AAAGAATTAGCGGACAGATTGGACGTAAAACCGATGGCGAGAGTGGTGACGTCAGCAGTCAGCGGTGTTGATCCTTCTTATATGGGGATTGGTCCGATCCCAGCGACGAAAAAAGCATTACAAAGGGCCGGACTTACTGAAAAGATCTAGATTTAATAGAAATCAATGAAGCATTTGCTGCTCAAGCGGTTGCTTGTATAAAAGAACTTGGTTTTCATATGGAGAAAGTAAATGTGAATGGTGGAGCGATTGCATTAGGACATCCACTCGGATGTAGTGGTTCCCGAATTTTAACGACACTTGTTCATGAAATGCAAAAGCGAGACGCTCAATACGGATTAGCGACAATGTGTATCGGTGTGGGGCAAGGCATTGCAACTATTATCGAGAAAATTTAAGGGGTGAGTGAAGAGAAATGATAGAGTTAAGAGACACGTATCAATTATTCATTAATGGTGAATACTCCAACAGTAGCAATAATGCCTTTTTTGAAACACATAATCCTGCTACTGGTGAGGTATTAGCAAGCGTAGCGAAAGCGACAAAAGAGGATGTGGATCGAGCTGTTAAAGCAGCAAGAATAGCATTCGAAAAAGGGAAATGGCCCAAGCTATCCCAAGCAAGACGTGCAAGAGTATTAAATAATATTGCCGCAATAATGAGAGAACGCTTCAATGATCTCGTTACAGCAGAAGTATTAAATAGCGGAAAAACAGTTGATGCTGCCAAAGGACAAATTTCACAAGCAATTGAGGACTTTGAATTTTATGCAGGAGCCATTACGACTTTCGGTGGTCGAACAAACCCAGTTCCTAATGGATTTTTTAATTATACATTAAAAGAGCCAGTTGGTGTTTGTGCACAAATTATTCCTTGGAACTATCCATTCATGATGGCAGCTTGGAAAATTGCTCCGGCCATTGCAGCTGGATGTACCGTTATTTTAAAGCCAGCATCCTATACACCTATTACTGCTTTTATGCTTGCTGATATTTGTCAGGAAGCAGGTGTTCCTGCGGGAGTCATTAATGTTGTGACCGGTAGTGGATCCGAAATTGGTCCATATTTGACGGAGCATCCCGGCATCGACAAAGTTGCGTTTACTGGTGAAACAGCAACAGGAAAAGATATTATGGCAAGAGCATCTGATACATTAAAACGTGTAACACTAGAATTAGGTGGTAAATCACCAAATATTGTATTTGATGATTGTGATCTCGATGGTGCAGTCGTAGGTTCAATATACGGTATTTTCTATAATACAGGCCAATCATGTGAAGCTCGTTCAAGACTATTTGTGCATGAAAGAATTTATGATGAGTTTGTAGAGAAATTTATTGAAAAAGCCAAAAAAATTAAAGTTGGTGATCCTTTCCATAAGGAAACACATATGGGGGCCTTAATTTCAAAAAGTCATGAAGCAGTGGTTGACAGTTATGTACAACTTGCTGTTGAAGAAGGTGGCGAAATCCTTTACGGAGGAAAACGTCCAGAGGGTCCACCATTTGAAAAAGGCCATTGGTACTTACCAACAATTATTGGAAATGTAACCAATGAGATGAGAATTGCTCAAGAAGAGGTCTTTGGTCCAGTTGTTGTCATTATGAAGTTTCGTGATGAGACAGAGGTTTTAGAACAAGCAAACAATTCCATTTTTGGGCTTGGTTCAGCGGTTTGGACGAAAGATCATGGTAAAGCACATCGAATTGCTCAAGGGTTAAGAGCTGGGATTGTCATGGTCAATAACCCAATTTCAGCTTTTCCAGGCACTCCGTTTGGTGGTTATAAGCAATCAGGCTTTGGGAGAGAATTGAGTATCGAAACACTTGATTTATATACAGAAACAAAAAGTGTTGTTTCATATGTGGGAGAACGTCCGCTAAATCTTTTCAGAATATAGGCAATAATATTAATATTAAAATAAATAACTTTAAAATGGAGGAATGTAAAAATGAGTACAGTTCAAAGTGAAACGAAAACATTGACAGTAAAGAAGGTAGATGGAGTTGCGGAAATTCATATGCATGTGAATAAAACAAACGCCTATGACCTTGAATATTATAAGGAATTAAATGCGGTGATTGATGACATTCGTTTTGATAATGAAATAAAAGTGGTTGTGCTGATGAGTGATATGCCGAAATTTTTCTCAGCAGGTGCAAACATTAACTTCTTGAAGGCAGCAGAGCCTCGTTTTAAAACCCAATTTTGCTTATTTTGTAACGAAACATTAGACAAAATTGCTCGTTCACCACAAATATGGATTGCTTGTTTAGAAGGTCACACAGTTGGTGGGGGTTTAGAAATGGCATTAGCCTGTGACTTACGTTTTATGGGTGACAGTGCCGGCAAAATCGGTTTACCAGAAGTTTCGCTAGGCGTATTAGCAGGTACAGGTGGAACCCAACGTCTTGCTCGTCAAGTGGGTCATTCCAAAGCATTGGACTTGAACTTAACTGGGGAAACACTCACTCCCCAAGAAGCACTTGACATTAAGTTAGTCGATCGTGTCTTCCCACAAGAAGAAATGCGTGCGAAAACATTAGAGTACGCTCGTAATATTGCGAATAGTGCAACATATGCCACATCAAATATTAAATTATCTATTATGAATGGAAAAGAAATGCCATTAAATGTAGCGATTCGCTATGAAGGAGAATTACAAAACTTACTATTCCGCTCACAAGATGCCCAAGAAGGATTAAGCGCATTCATCGAAAAGCGTAAACCAAACTGGTCCGGTCAGTAAGAAAATAATCAGGACTGTGAATAATAGACTCAAAGAAAAAACAGCAATAGATTAGACGTCTCTTCTTATCTGAATGGAGGATGGGGAGTTTAGATGAGGCGACTCCTTTATTGATTATGCATTATCCCATGCTAGGGGCAGTTATATTTCCACCTAAAATGTTAAATGTCAGGAAAGCTAGGTTGGAAGCAACTGCCCCCTTTCAGTCTGACATAAATGCCAAAGATATTACTGGCCCTTGCTAAATGATGTTTTCATTTTTAAATCTTTCGTTGGGGGGAAAAGAATGGTCAAAGTAGTAACAAATTTGAGAGGGGTAACGAAACAATATAATGCAGCAGATCGGTTTATTGAACAAAATGTGCGTAAAGGGCTTGGGAATAAAATAGCCATTATTTGTGGAGAAGAGCAAATCACTTATCAACAACTTCTTCGTCAAGTAAATCAATGTGGAAACGCGCTTAAAAGCATAGGTGTTGAAAATGAAAACCGCCTCTTATTATTACTGTATGATACTCCAGAATTTATCGTTACTTTTTTCGGCGCGATAAAAATTGGCGCTATCCCGATACCAACTAACACGATGCTCTCAAGTCAAGACTATGAATATATTTTAAATAATAGTCGTGCAAAAGTACTCGTTGTGCACGAAGACTTATGGAATAAAATAAAAGAAAATAGAGATCGTTTCGCTTACCTTCAGCATGTGATTGTCATCTCGGAAAATGCAACTGTAAGTAGAAATGCGCTTGACTATAACAGTTTAATAAAAAGTGCCTCAGAAGAATTAGAAACATTTTTAACAGTAGAAGATGATCCTGCTTTTTGGTTATATAGTTCAGGTAGTACCGGTAACCCTAAAGGAGTCATACACCATCAAAAAAGCATGGAAGTAGCTTTTAATAATTATGCAAGACACATCTTAAATTTGACCGAAAATGACATTACTTTCTCCGCTTCGAAACTTTTCTTTGCATATGGGTTAGGGAATGGTATGTACTTTCCATTTGGTATCGGCGGAACTACTGTCCTTTTAAAAGAGCGACCAAAACCTGATAAAGTATTTGAAACAATTGTTAAAACTAAGCCAACGATTTTTTTTGGTGTACCAACACTCTACGGCAGTATGATTAATTACATTGAAAAGACTGGTGTAATACCAGATCTATCGTCGATAAGAATTTGTGTATCGGCAGGAGAAGCCCTTCCAGACACTTTCATTTATAAATGGAGAAAACTGCTTGATTTAGATATTTTAGACGGAATTGGATCAACAGAAGCATTACACATTTATCTTTCGAATAAAATTGATGATATTAAACCTGGAAGCACAGGAAAAATAGTACCGGGATATGAGGCTAAAATTTTTAACGAAGAAGCTCAAGAAGTCGGACAGAATGAAGTCGGGGATTTAGTAATAAAAGGGGACAGCTTAACAGGCGGATATTGGTGTAATATTGAAGAAAACCAACGAAAATTTTATGGAGAATGGATGTACACAGGAGATAAGTATTACCAAGATGATGAAGGATATTTTTGGTATTCGGGACGTTCTGACGACATGTTAAAAGTTGGAGGCATTTGGGTACCACCGATCGAAATTGAGACAACCTTACTGAAGCGTCAAGATATACTAGAAGTAGCGGTCGTTGGCCAGAAAACGGTAGATAATCTTGAATATCCAAAAGCATGGATTGTTTTAAAAGAAGGGATTACTCCTTCAGAGGAACTGAAAGATGAAATAAAAGCTTATGTAAAGGCCAATTTAGCTCCATACAAATATCCTCGAGCAATCGAATTTGTAGACGAATTACCAAAAACAGCTTCCGGAAAGATCCAACGCTTTAAATTGAAAGAATATTGAGGTGTTTCTGTAAATAGGTATAAGAAAATGAACATACTATATTTATAGTTAAAAATGAAAGAAAGCATCTTAAGAAAAGCCTTTTCTCGTAATCGCTCGAGAAAAGGCTCTTGACATTATCTATAGATAAAAGATTTTATTGGAAAAATGAGAAAAATATATTAGCATTTAATAAGTAGGAATAGGCTGTGAACGTAAATAACTTGGATGTTATTTTTAAAAAAAGAGATGTAGCGAGAATTAGCGAAAGGATCGAGGTTATCACAAGTTTTGTCACTAGCCTCGAAAAAAAGACATTTATGAAAATGTGTCACGAATTTTATCGAGTGGAAAATCGAAGAATATACGACAGACTTTGTAATAAGAATGAAAGACCGGTTAACCTCATCGTGCTTGACGAGTCTTAACCGGTTCTCATTTCACCTTTACATTTATCGTATAGCTACAATTAAACAGATGTTAACAACCAACCAGTCGATTAACTTGAAATTTTGATATTTTGAGAAAGATCACGTCGATGAATTTCTGTTTCAATGAGGCGAATAAACTCCGGGCTTAATTGTAACTTTTTGGCTTTGTCATATGATTCAATCAATAACTTATTAGAGAGCTTTTTCATCAGCCATCCACCTCCGAAATAGTTTATAGAATGCCTCTATTAAAAAAATAAATACGTTCAATTACTGCTACTATCACTTTAGCAAAAATATTCCTTTGGAACAAGCGTTCTGTTATCCACAGGATCAAGTGGATAACCTGTGATTATTTTGTTGATAAATGGAAAAACATCATATAAATCATATGTGTAAATGTGCATAAAGTTATCCACAAAAAAAGATGCTAAAAAAATGTCGAAAAGTTTAGAGTATATTTTCTTTCTTTCGTGCATAATCATATACATATTTTTGATACATGTAGAAAAGTTAGATATGATGTAAAAGTAGTGTTAATGATGACTGATAATGAGGTGTCCTTTGTGTTAAAATCATTTTTGCCAGATGAGTTTGTAAAAAGTGTTTTCCATATCAAACCGGAAGTTTTAAAAGACAAAGGGATAAAAGGGATTATTACCGATTTGGATAACACATTAGTTGAATGGGATAGAGCTGAAGCAACAGCTGAAATTCAGGAATGGTTTGCAAACATGAAGCAAAACAATATAAAAGTAATCATAGTCTCTAACAATAATTATGAGCGGGTAAGAGATTTTGCTAAGCCAATCGGTATTCCTTTCATATATAAGGCAAGAAAACCGTTGATGAGAGCTTTTCTAATGGGAATGAAAATGATGAAATTAAAAAAAGAAGAAACGGTCGTGATCGGCGATCAGTTATTAACAGATGTTTTTGGAGGCAATCGAGCAGGTTTCCATACGATTCTTGTCATCCCTGTTGCGAAAACAGACGGTTTTAAGACGAAGTTTAATCGCATAATCGAAAGAAGAATTATGGCTTCGTTTAAAAGAAAAGGATTAATTAAATGGGAGGATGAAATGTGAATAAAGAAGATGCATTATATTGCGGAGGATGCGGTGTAAAAATCCAAACAGAGAATGTTGAACAAATTGGCTATGCTCCCCCCTCTGCATTAAAGAAAGAAGAAGCAGTATGCCAACGTTGTTTTCGCTTAAAGCATTATAATGAAGTGCAGGACGTTTCTTTAAGTGATGATGATTTTTTAAAAATATTAAATGAGATAGGCACGAAAAAAGGGTTGGTCGTAACAATTATAGACATATTTGATTTTAATGGTAGCTGGCTACCTGGCATCCATCGATTTGTCGGCAATAATCCTGTCTTACTCATCGGTAATAAACAAGACCTTCTGCCAAAAGCAGTCAAAGAAACGAAGCTTATTCACTGGATGAAAAAACAAGCGAAAGAACTTGGTTTAAAGCCTCTAGATGTCCTCCTCGTTAGTGCAACGAAAGGAAAAAATATGACAAAGGCGATGCAAGCAATAGATCATTATCGGGCTGGTAATGATGTGTATGTCATTGGGTGTACAAATGTTGGGAAGTCAACATTTATAAATGCGATCATTCAAAAAGTAACAGGTGAAAAAGACGAAGTAATTACTACTTCCCAATTTCCGGGAACAACATTAAACATGATCAAAATTCCATTAGATGATGGACAAGCATTAATCGATACACCGGGAATTATTAATGATCATCAAATGGCCCATTTTGTTAGTAAGAAAGATTTAAAGGTAATTACGCCTAAGAAAGAAATAAAGCCGGTTGTTTTTCAATTAAATGAACAACAGACATTATTTTTTGGTGGGCTGGCACGGCTTGACTATTTACATGGTGGACGAAGATCGATTATTTGTTATATCGCGAATGAAATACATACTCATCGAACGAAGACTGAAAAGGCTAATGAGCTATATGAAAAACAGGTCGGCGAGTTGCTACAACCTCCGAAAAAAGGATTACTTAGAGGAGTTTCCTCCGTTGATTCGGCACGAATTTACAATCGACCAACCGAAAATGGACATTGTCTTTTCAGGTTTAGGTTGGGTAACACTGAATGAGCCTGGTGCGAAAATAGTTGCTTATGCACCTAAAGGTGTAAAAGTGTTAGTAAGAAGTTCACTCATTTAAAAAATATACGAATAAAGGTGATTTATGTGAAAAAGTTATATGGTGTTATTGGAAATCCGATTGCACATTCCATGTCACCAGCTATTCACAATGATGCGTTTGAAGCTCTATCAATAGATAGTTATTATCATGCATTTAACATTGCTCCAGAAGATTTAAAAGTAGCTGTAGAGGGTATGAAAGTAATAGGCATCATGGGTTTTAATGTGACGATCCCTCATAAAACAGCCATCATTCCTTATTTAGATGAAGTGGATAAACTTGCCACTGCGATTGGTGCAGTTAATACAGTTGTAAGAAAAGAAGATAAGTGGGTTGGGCATAATACAGATGGACCTGGATTTATTATTGGTTTAAAAAATGCCTGGAAACAAAATCTGCATAATGAAAAGGTATTGATGATTGGAGCAGGTGGTGCAGCAAAAGCTATTTTTTATTCATTGGCTGCAGAAGGTGTCAAAGAAATTGACATATGTAATCGGACAGTAACGAAAGCACAAAAGTTAATTGATCATTGTCCATTTGATTGTCAAGGCAATGCTTTCACATTGGAAGAAGCAGCACATAAATTAGCAGACTATACGCTAATTATTCAAACAACATCGATCGGTATGAGTCCCTATTTAGAAAATATGCCAATATCTTTAAAGCATTTACAACGAAATACATTTGTCACCGACATCATCTATAATCCGTTAGAAACAGCGTTCCTGCGTGAAGCTAGGAAAAAAGGAGCAAAAACGCAAAATGGATTAGACATGTTTGTTTACCAAGCTGCGTTAGCCTTTGAAAAGTGGACCGGGTTTAAACCGCAAACAGAAAGAATGAAAAAAATTGTGATAACACATTTAGGAGGAAATCATGTTAACAGGTAAACAAAAGCGCTTTTTACGTTCGAAAGCACATCATCTTGACCCCATTTTTCAAGTTGGTAAAGGTGGCGTAAATGAGAACATGTTGACGCAAGTGAATGAAGCACTAGAAGCGCGAGAGCTGATCAAAATAAACGTGTTACAAAACTGTGAAGAAGAGAAAGAAGACGTTGCGAAGAAAATGGTTGAAAATACGAATGCAGAGCTCGTCCAATTGATAGGAAACATCATTATTCTATATAGAGAGTCTTCCGAAAAAAAGAAGCTACATTTACCGAAAGCATGAAGAAGGTAGGAAACAAATGAAAAGACGTAAAGGTATTTTAGGAGGCACGTTTAATCCTCCACATATCGGACACTTAATTATTGCCAATGAGGTGCAGCATGCTTTAGGACTAGAGCAAATTTTATTTATGCCCAATCAGCAACCGCCACATAAAACAGGCAAAGATGTAATCAGTGCTAAACATAGGTCAAAGATGACCGAGTTAGCAATCGAAGACCATAGCGGGTTCTCATTAGAAACAATTGAAATGGAAAGAACAGGAGAATCTTACACATATGATACCATTATCCTATTAAAGGAAAGAGAGCCAAATACTGATTTTTATTTTATTATTGGTGCAGATATGATTGAATATTTACCCCATTGGTACAAAATTAATGAGTTAAGTAAGCTCGTTCAATTTGTAGGAGTAAAACGGCCTTATTTTTCAACTAAGAGTGACATTCCTATTATACTTGTAGATATTCCTGAAATTAACCTTTCTTCGACACTTCTTCGCTCTAAACTGAAAAACAAAGAAACGGTAAAATACTTGATTAGGGATAATGTTATATCCTATATAAAGGAGCATTCTTTGTATGAATAGAACGGAAGCGTTAAAAATAGTAAAAGAACAATTACCAAAAAAACGCTACGAACATACACTCGGTGTAGAAGCTACCGCAATACAATTGGCCAAAATGTATGGGGCAGACGTCGAGAAAGCTTCACTAGCAGCACTTTTGCATGATTATGCAAAATATTACCCAGTGGAAGAGATGAAAGCGATTATTTTGGCAGAACAATTAGATCAAAGACTGTTATCTTTTCATTATGAGCTTTGGCATGCCCCTGTAGGTGCATGGCTCATGCTAAAAAAAGGTTACATAACGGATGAGGATATATTAAATGCTATTCGTTACCATACGACAGGGCGGCGAAACATGTCTTTACTTGAAAAAATCATATATCTCGCAGATTATATCGAGCCGGGACGAAGCTTTCCTGGTGTAGATGAAGTAAGGGCTTTAGCGAAAGTTGATTTAAACAAAGCTTTACTTCAGGCTGTTACAAATACAGTGATATTTTTGGCAACTAAACAGCAGCTAATCTTTCCTGATACGCTTGATATGTATAATGACTTATTAAATCAAGAGGGGGCTAATGATAGATGAAAGAGGATCAAATGCTAATAACTGCAGTAAAAGCAGCGGATGGAAAAAAAGCAGAAAATATAGTCGTTTTAAATATGAAAGGTATTTCTCTCATCGCTGACTATTTTCTTATTTGTCATGGTAATTCCAATAAGCAAGTACAAGCAATTGCACGCGAACTAAAGGAAGAAGCAGAAAAGGCTGGTTATGAGGTAAAACGGATGGAAGGCTTTGCAGAAGGAAAGTGGGTGTTAATCGACCTTGGAGATGTCATTGCCCATGTTTTCCATCGTGATGAAAGAAGCTACTATAATTTAGAACGCCTTTGGGGAGATGCACCGACAGTAGATATTCGAAGTGAGTTATCCAATGAGTTATCGTGAGTTCGCCATTGCCTATGATTATTTGATGATGCACGCCCCATATGATGCGTGGGTGGAGTTTGTGTTGCAAAATAAAAAAAAGTATGAGGTAGATGGGAATAAGCTTTTAGATATTGCATGTGGAACAGGTGAATTATCTCTGCGACTTTCGCGCTTAAGTTTTGATGTGACTGGTGTTGATTTATCTGCGGAGATGTTATCGATCGCACAAAGAAAAGCAGAGCAACAAAACGAGGAGATCGTATTTTTCCAACAAGATATGAGTGAGCTTTCATCGCTTGGGGTTTATGATGTAATAACAATCTTTTGTGATTCGCTCAACTACTTAACTTCTCCAGCTGAAGTGATCGCCACTTTTCAGCGTGTTCGCGAACATTTACGCCCAGGAGGTTTGTTTCTTTTTGATGTACATTCTGTTAAAAAAATAGAACAGTATGTAACGGATTTTCTTTATGCAGATAATGAAGAAAAAGTATCTTATATTTGGAAAGCGTATAGGGGAGATTCTCCACATGCAGTTGACCATGAACTTACATTGTTTGTATTAGACGATCATACGAACCAATATGAACGTTTTGAGGAAGTCCATAGACAAAGAACATTTACAATCGATCAATATTCCACTTGGTTAACAAAAGCTGGATTTATTGTTCAGGAAACGATTGCTGACTTTAATGAAGAAGAAGTTGCTCATGATGCGGAGAGAATCTTTTTCGTTTGCCAATAATGAGATCGACCGTGGGCCCCCACGGTCGATTTTTTGGTGAAAAAGAAGAAGGTTTTTTTCTCTTTATGACGAATACTACTTATAACTCCCCGAATTGTTTACCAACTAATTCTTTATCATCTGCAAACTTTTTATGTGTAGCCTGAAACAGCTTTTCAAATATGTCTTCAAGTCCTTCTTCAAGCACATTTATTCCTACCCCTGTTACCCCGCCTTGTACACATACTTTTTGTTGTAGTGTCGGTAGTGTATAGTGCCCTTTCTTGAGCAAATCCCCGAGGCCGATTAGCATATGACTCGCCAATACAGTTGCAGTTTCTTCGTCAATGGTTGTTTCTTTTTCCGCTGCTTTAATAAATCTTCGCGTCATATAAGTAAAAAAGGCCGGTCCACAACTAACAATATCTGAAGTGACTCTCGTTACATCTTCTTTTATTTCATATGGCACACTTACGTTAGAAAAAATACGATGAATCATCTCTTTCCAATATTCACTACATTGTTCAGCAAATGTTAATAAGGATACGCCGGAAAATGCTCTGTTTGTAATACTCGGAATGACACGGGCACAGGAACATGCTACTACTTTCTCAACTTGATGGACAGAAATGGGACTAGTAATGGTGACAAGACATTTATCTTGCTTAAATAAAGAGCGATTTTCTGTTATAAGTGGATAATACTCTTTTGGTTTGACACAAATAAAGATAATATCCGTATTCTCTATTACTTCAGGTGCAGAATGTTTGACGTGAATGTCAGGATAATGTAATAAATATTTCTCTGCCTTTTCAATTGTTCGATTATGAATATAAACTTTTTCAGGGGAAACGATGTTTCTTTCGATGAGGACGTCAATAAGAAGACCTCCCATGTTGCCGGTTCCAATAATCCCAAATTTCATTTTTTTCCTCCTCTCTTAAATGGAGTTCTACATCACAATATATGCTTTTAGAATGTTTAGATTCATAAAAAAGGAGGCAAGTGAGATGAGAATATTTTTTGAGCAATATAAAACAATGATCATTGGAGGAGGTGTTATTTTATTAGCTGGTGTAGTTAGCTACTTTGCCCTCGCATTTCGTGATGACGTCCAAACAGTTGATCAACAATCTTCACCAATTGTGCAAGTGGCAGGCCAAGACAAAGAGGAGGAGGAAGAGGAAAAGGAGGCGGAGAAGCAACAGTTAATCACAATATTTGTAGATATAAAGGGAGCAGTAAAAAAGCCAGGGCTTTATCGTGCAGAAGAAGGAGAAAGGGTGCAAGATATTATTCAAAAAGCGGGAGGATTGCAAGAAAAAGCAGATAAAGATTTTGTTAACTTGGCCCAAAAGGTTGAAGATGAAATGCTTATCTATATTCCAGAGATCGGTGAGGATTTAGAGGCAAGAAAGATGCTACCAAATGACGCGCTTGCATCAGAAGCAACAGGTGATGGAAAAGTTGATATAAACACTGCAGATGAAGCTGAGTTAGAAACTTTATCAGGAATCGGTCCTTCGAAAGCCCAGACAATCATCGAGTTTCGCGAGCAGAATGGTCCTTTTCAAGAAGTAGATGATTTGAAAAATGTCAGTGGGATTGGGGAGAAAACATTTGAAAAGATAGTTGAACATATTACTGTCCGTTAAAGGCGATGGAAGAATGACGAAAAAGCATTTTACCATTGACGTTACTAAAAGCATGTATATACACTAGAAGAAAATGAGTAAAGGAAGAGAGATAATGGATAGAATTGCTTGGAATCAATATTTTATGGCACAGAGTCATTTACTTTCATATCGGAGTACATGCACAAGGCTAACGGTTGGTGCTACAATCGTGCGCGATAAACGAATTATCGCCGGAGGGTATAATGGCTCGATTGCTGGAGGAGTCCACTGTATTGATGAAGGTTGTTATGTCGTCGATAACCATTGTGTCAGAACCATTCATGCTGAGATGAATGCAATTCTTCAATGTGCTAAGTTTGGAGTTGCAACTGAAAATGCCGATATTTATGTCACACACTTTCCGTGCTTACAATGTTGTAAAGCGATCATTCAAGCGGGAATAAAAACAGTTTACTATGCTGCAGATTATAAAAATGATCCTTACGCAATTGAGCTGTTTAAACAAGCTAATGTGAATGTAGAGCAAGTGCCTTTTGACCCAACTAGTCTCGATGCATTTTCAAAGGAAAAATCAATGTTTGTTGAAAAGCTACTTGCTAAACTAGCTGAATCTCAGGGTGTAAACGAAGAAGAGATTGAAACATTGCAACGGGAAGCCAAAGCATTATTTTCATTATGATCAGCAGCCTAACTTTAATAAAGTAGTAATTGCTAACGGTGACAATCGTTTAGACGCGATAAGTATGAGAAAATAGTGTGGTATATGGAAATGAGGCGCCTCGCTCGGCAGGTGTATGTTGTGTATAACGGATGTCGAGCAGCTCGGTGTTGTCCGTTTAGCAACTGCGGGGCAGTGACTACTCTTATTATTTAGATGTCCTAGAGACCGTCATACATGAGCATCATTTGCTGAATATAATGAAAAAAAGGAGGTATTATGAAAGGGAAGTGGTTTTATTTAGCAGGTATTTCTATTATTGCGATTCTCTTAGCTTTTACACTCCATTGGATTGTTTTCATGCTGTTGTTTCTATTAGTCATGAGAATCATCCTTATAAAAGAAAAGTTGCTCATCATTTTAACAATCGGAGTTGGCTCTTTCTTTTTTATTTTTGCAATGCATAAGGAAGAAGCGAGAGGAACATCACTTACAGAAGATGAACAGCACTTTACTATTATTTTTACAGAAATGCCAACGATTGATGGAAATAAACTAAAAGGTGTGGTGAAAACTGCCAATCATTATGAAAAGATCCTGTTAGATTATCAAATAGACAATGAAGCGGAGAAACAGTGGTTGGATCAGAATATCCTTCCAGGGACTACTTGTCAATTGACTGGTTCTTTATTGGTCCCAGAAAAAAATCGGAATAAATATCTTTTTAATTATAAGCAATATTTGTATAGGAAAAATATTCATTGGATTTTACAACCGACAGCGATTGCTTCAGAATTATGTGCAAACAATACAAACCGAGTCGCTGCACATTTATTAAGAATTCGTTTGCAGGGACTGAATAGAATAACTTCTTATTTTTCGGAACGAGTGCAACCATATGCAATGGCATTGATTTTTGGTGATAGGAGCGATTTTGATAATGAAACATATGAAATGTATCAACGCTTGGGAGTTGTTCATCTTTTAGCTATTTCAGGGTTGCACATTGGTCTGATTACAGCGGTTATTTATTATCTGTTGTTGCGTGTTGGTGTTAGTCGTGAGTCTATTTATTTTATGTTAATGATTTTTTTACCTTTCTATACATTGTTAAGTGGTGGGAATCCTCCGGTCATTCGTGCTTCACTGATGACGATGCTTCTCTTGTCTGCATCACGGTGGAAACTTCCAATCACTGTTCTCGATGCTTTGAGTATAAGTTTACTCCTTTTTCTCATTATCAATCCATATGCTTTATATAATATTGGTTTTCAACTATCTTATGTTGTTAGTTTTTCACTCGTTATTTCCGCCTATCATATTCTGCCTCGTTATACATCATTCGCTGCTAATTTACTCGCCATTACATTTATTTCTTCGCTCAGTGCTTTACCGATACTAATTTTCCACTATTTTGAATTTCCTCTTTTCAGTTTATTTACCAATGTCATTTATGTGCCTTTCTATAGTTTTGTTATTTTACCACTTATTTTTATCGCCTTTTTTGCCACCTTCATACATCCTGCTCTTGTAATAAGATTGGTCAACATGATTGAGTTTTTCCTCGTGATGTCAGAATATGTCGGGCATCATATAGCACATTTCCGCTTCGCAACCATTGTTACCGGTAGACCGAGTGCATGGATCTTGTTATTTATGTTTATCGCCATTTTTTACTTATTTGTGCACTGGGAAAGAAGAAGGTCCATTTTGATAGCTATTATTCCTCTTATTTTTGTGTTACTTATACAGTTAGGTTACCAGCAATATAAACCTTACGGGGAGGTTATCTTTATTGATGTCGGTCAAGGGGATAGTATATTGATTCGTTTGCCCTACAATCGTGGCACCTATTTAGTGGATACAGGTGGAATATCTCGTTTCACAGCTGAGGAATGGAAAGAACGAAAGAACAATTTTCGTGTTGGGAAAGATATATTACTTCCCTTTTTAAAAAGTAAAGCCATTACAACAATAGATAAACTAATTGTGACACATAGTCATTATGATCATATGGGAGCAGCCAGTGAACTCATTAATAAAATGAATATTAGGAAAATTTATTTATCTCCAGGATCAAAAAACAATCCAATCATGGCGGACTTATTACAATCAGCTGCAAAGAAAAAAACACCTCTATATGAAGTAAAAGATGGGTTTAGCTGGAAAAATAAATCAGCATCTTTTTTATTTCTCTATCCTTTTGAAAAAGGAGAAGGGGAAAATAATGATTCTTTAGTTTTATATGCAATCATTGGTGGAAAATCATGGTTATTCACAGGAGATCTTGAAAAGGAGGGGGAAAATGATATTATTAAAAAATACGAAATGCAAGTGGATGTGTTGAAAGTTGGTCATCATGGAAGTAAAACATCAACAACAGAAGCATTTTTAACGCATATGAAGCCCAAATATGCTGTTATTTCAGTTGGTAAAAATAACTTATATGGTCATCCACATTCAGATGTTATGCAATTGTTAAGTAGCAACAATATACGTATTTACCGGACAGATTTACATGGAGCTATTCATTATACATTCTACCGTGAAAATGGAACGTTTTTTACTCTGCTACCATAATATATATTGAAAGAATTCATTCGAAAGTAAAAAGGAATTGCTGTTAGCAATTCCTCTACCATTATGAACCGATAATTTGAATGGCTGTTCCAATGACAAAAATAAGCGTGAAGTACAAAAATGAAACGATAAAACCAACAGCTGAATCAACAGCATCATTATGTTTTGATTGGACATTTTTTTCGAATTCGTTCATTTACTTACCCCTCCTATTTCCACTTAAGTATAGACGATTTAAATTAAAAAATCCAACACTTCATTGTTGATTTCCTATAATGTTAAGAGTTTACACATATACTTTCCTGCTGATCGGTGACAATAAACATATAACCTGATTCCCGCTAATAAAAAAGTATCCTAGGTCTTTTTTATTAGCGTTTACCATAGATTAGGGGATTAGCTTCGTCACAGGTGGCTGGAGTTAATCCTCTTGCCTCTTGTCAAAATTCATTTGTTTTTTTACCATAGAAGATAAGAACAAATGGATTATTTGATGAGAGTAGGGTTTTTCTATGATGAACACCTGGAAAAAAATAGATCAAAAGCAATTTTCACCGATATATTTATTATATGGAAAAGAACGTTTTTTAATCAATGAGACAAAGCAAAAAATATTGAACAATGTGTTAAAGGAAGAAGAACTGGATTTCAATTTTTCCCAATATGATTTGGATGAAGTTCCGATTGAGGTTGCTTTAGCAGATGCTGAAACAATTCCATTTATGAGTGATAAACGGCTAATAATTGTCCATCATCCCCGTTTTTTAACGACAGAAAAAACAAATATAAAAGTAGAACATGATTTAAAAGCATTTGAACGCTACATTCAAAACCCGCCAGCACATTGTATATTAGTCATTATTGCGAATTACGATAAATTAGATGAACGTAAAAAATTGACAAAGTTATTAAAAAAACATGCAACTGTTATTGAAGCGAAAAAAATGAATGAGAAAGATATAAAAACATGGTTACAGAAGCAAGCTGCTGACAAAGATTTACATATTGGACAAGAGGCAATGGACCATCTACTGCTCCTTATAGGAACGAATCTAATGATGCTTCAAAGTGAAATGGATAAGTTAGCTCTTTATGCTAGGGATACAAAGCAAATCGATACTGAGACTGTTGAAAAATTAACATCTAGATCATTAGAACAAAGTGTTTTTTCTTTAGTCGATAAAGTTGTCCAAAGAGAAATAGCTCAAGCTTTTCGTATTTATTATGATTTATTAAAACAAAATGAAGAACCAATCAAAATGTTAGCGATTATCGCTAGTCAGTTTCGGCTCATTTATCAGACAAAAGAATTACTGAAACGGGGCTACAGCCAGAAACAAATCGCTAGCTATTTAAAAGTGCATCCCTTCCGAGTAAAGTTAGCTGCTAAACAAGCTGGACGCTTTTCTGAAATAGAGCTAAGCCATATC
The DNA here is from genome assembly GCA_963748745.1 of uncultured Bacillaceae bacterium. Taxonomy (GTDB): domain Bacteria; phylum Bacillota; class Bacilli; order Bacillales; family Bacillaceae_C; genus CAVVKR01. The sequence continues at coordinate 19,164 of CAVVKR010000023.1, forward strand.
ATCGATTTACTTGCTGAGGGTGATTATAAGATGAAAACAGGAAAAATCCCGAAAGAAATGGTGATCGAAATGTTCCTCTTTTCTCTTAAATAAAAAAACGATCCGTGATTCGGATCGTTTTTTTGTACTATGCATTTAACAATTCTGCTAAACGCTGTTTTTGTCTATTACCATTGTTTCGATGGATTAACCCTTTTGAAACGGCTTTATCAATTTGTTGAACCGCTTCATTATGAAACTTTTCCACATTTTCATTATTATTTGCAACCGCATTTTCAAATTTTTTCACTGCTGTACGCATCTTCGTAAGATTGATCGTATTTTGAGCTTGTTTTTTTTCATTTATTTTGACACGTTTAATTGCTGATTTAATATTTGCCAATTCTTTCACCTCCCAAGAATGGTGTTGGGATATATTTTATACGATGACAGTCGATAATGAAAATATACTCACTATAGTATCAAAATATAGTTTCGTTTGCAATGATGTTAATGATAAAACATCTAATTGAATGAATATCCTTCACTTTGGTAAAGCTAATAGTATTAAGAGCCGAAATCATACTGTGAAGGAGGAAACGTTTGGTGAGTGAAAAGAAAAAGCTTGATCTAAGTGCGTATGCAGTAAGGACAGATTTAGCGATTGAAGCAAAAGAAATGGTAGAAGAAAAAGAAAGGCTGAAAAAGAAAAATCAAAGAGATATAGAAGGTGTCATTACAAAAGAATATCAGGTAGAAGATGTCAAAGTTTCATCCGTTAAAATAACCCCTGAAGGAGAAAAAACAGTCGGGAAAAAAGCAGGAAATTATTTAACCTTTCATGTTCCAGAAATGAGAGAGCAAGATAGTGTCACACAGCAAAAAATTGCTAAAGTATTCGCTAAGGAATTTAGTAAGTTTCTTTCGGAATTAAATATACCTAAAAATGCCACTTGCTTTATTGTTGGTTTAGGAAACTGGAATGTTACGCCCGACTCTTTAGGACCGCATGTATGTGAAAATATTATTGTAACTAATCATTTATTTAAACTGCAGCCCGAACAAGTGCAGGAAGGTTATCGTCCAGTCAGTGCACTAGCTCCTGGTGTAATGGGATTAACTGGTATAGAAACTAGTGACATCATTTTAGGTGTTATTGATAAGGAAAAGCCTGATTTTGTGATTGCTGTTGATGCCCTAGCTTCTCGCTCCATTGAACGGGTGAATACGACAATCCAAATATCAGACACAGGTATTCATCCAGGTTCAGGGGTAGGGAATAAACGTAAAGAAATAAGTAAAGAAACACTTGGAATTCCTGTGATCGCGTTAGGAGTTCCTACAGTTGTTGATGCTGTGACAATTACTAGTGATACGATTGACTTTTTACTCAAGCATTTTGGAAGAGAGTTAAAAGAAGGAGACCAACCTTCAAAAGCATTAACACCTGCAGGAATGACATTCGGTGAAAAAAAAGTATTAACAGAAGAAGATCTTCCAGAAAAAAGACAGCGACAAACATTTTTAGGAATCGTTGGCACACTCCCGGAAGAAGAAAAGAGAAAACTGATTCATGAGGTACTTTCCCCCTTAGGGCATAATCTCATGGTAACACCAAAGGAAGTAGACGTCTTCATTGAAGATGTGGCTAATGTGATTGCTAACGGATTAAATGCTGCTCTACATACAAGTGTAGGTCAAGACGATGTCGGTTTTAAAACTACATAGTAAATGAAAAGAAATCTCCTTTTTTGTTCTACTCTCTCTATTAAAAGCATAGATTGTACTAGAGTTGCTTGAGAGGGGTGGACTTTTATTTAAGATGAATCACCACTATACATTATCAATCAATTTTGTAAATGTCGTAAAAGGAATCTTTCTTGCCGTCTTTATTCTTGTCGCTATTTTTTCGCTAACAGCTATCCTAACATCTTTGAAACCAGAATATAGATTGAGTTCGGATTCTATTTACCATGCGACCTATCATATGTCTGGAAGAACATTATATAAAGCATTCGCACTTGAACATAAGATTTTTATGAATGATGAAGAAGGAGAAGCGCCCTCTTTCAGTGAGACTTTCTTTACATTGGCTACTAACATTCGTATCAAAGATCCCCGAAGTTTGTTAGGGCGTGAATTACCTGGTTTTGCCATTTTTGATAGTAAAATATTAGTAGCAGATGAAGGAACGAATTATACAAATATGCCGATTGAATCATATCCACCTGAAGAAGTTTTTCAAGAAGGTAATGAAGCAGAACTACAAAATATCGATAATCTCGATAAAGATAATAATGCTAGTGATCCGGATGGAGAGGCACCCTCACTAACAACAGGTGAGGAAAAAGTTGTCCATATTTACTTTACTCACAATCGTGAATCCTTTCTTCCTTATTTAAAAGGGGTGGATGATCCGAATGGCGCGATGCACTCTGAAATAAATGTGACGAAAATCGGTGATCATTTAAAAAAGCATTTAGAAGACAGAGGAATAGGGACAAACGTTGATAAGACTGATATATATGGAAACTTAATGAAAAAGAACTTAAGTTATCGCAGCTCTTATAATGAATCAAGAGCACTAGTAAAAGAAGTCATGGCGCAAAACAAAAGTTTACAGTATTTTATCGATATTCATCGTGATTCACAAAGAAAAGATGTAACAACGATCAATATGAATAACGAGTCATATGCGAAAGTAGCATTTGTTATTGGAGGAGAGCATGCGAATTATGAAAAAAATGCGAAATTGGCAAAAGAGCTACATGCAGCCTTAAATAAAAAATATAAAGGAATATCCCGAGGAGTTATTATGCAAAAAGGAGCAGGAACAAATGGGAAATTTAATCAAGACTTAAGTCAAAACGGATTATTACTTGAATTCGGTGGCGTAGATAATACGTTTGAAGAGCTTGAGCGAACAGCGAAGGTATTTGCTGAAATATTTTCCGAATATTATTGGCAAGCTGAAAAAGTCAATCATCCGTCTGCGAAGCCTGCGAACAAAAAATAGACTATAAAAATGTAAAGGTTGAAATCTATTATCTAAAAAAGGAATGAAGAAAGTGATACGGTTTTTTATGAAATGTGTCGTACTCATCACTATTTTATTTATTGGTGTCTTAATCGGAATGCAAAAGGCAAATGAAGGTATGTTAAAAATGAAAGGGTACGAAGATCACACCCTTTCATCTCCTTTTACGATAAATGAAATAAATGATGAGCATGTGGAAGCAACGATATTAGGCAAAAATATTGCTGTACAAGAATATCAAGATGACCAAAAAGAGCCGAAAGATCACAAAGTGAATAATTTTTTTTTCGGAGTTAGGAAAATTGATTTCTCAAATTATCACGACACTAACAGAAAAATTATTTTCCCTTTTTTCTTCCTTTTTCAATGAGTATTAAAAAACATCCATTTTTAGGATGTTTTTTCATTTTTATTCACCTTCTCTCCCCTTGTGAAGAAGCGGATTATCATTGAATCTTAGAAAACGTGCTGATATAATCAACAATAGTCATTAACAGGAGTGAACTGAATGAATAGTGAAGAAAAAAAACAAAGACAAAAAAAAATCCGAAATTTTTCTATCATTGCCCATATTGATCATGGGAAATCTACGCTAGCAGATAGAATTTTAGAGAAAACGAACACACTTTCATCCAGAGAAATGCAAGATCAAGCACTTGATTCGATGGATTTGGAACGTGAGCGCGGGATTACGATTAAATTGAATGCAGTGCAGTTAAATTATAAAGCAAAAGACGGAGAGGAATACATCTTCCATCTCATTGATACACCTGGACATGTTGATTTTACATACGAGGTTTCGCGAAGTTTGGCGGCATGTGAAGGTGCTATCCTCGTTGTAGATGCGGCGCAAGGGATTGAAGCTCAAACATTAGCAAATGTTTACTTAGCACTCGATAATGATTTAGAAATAATTCCAGTTATAAATAAAATAGATTTACCAGCTGCTGATCCAGAACGTGTCAAAAAAGAAGTGGAAGATGTCATTGGAATAGATGCTTCTGACGCTGTATTAGCTTCTGCTAAAGCTGGTATAGGAATAGAAGACATATTAGAGCAGGTTGTTGAACTAGTTCCACCACCGGAAGGTAATCCAGATGCTCCACTAAAAGCACTTATTTTTGACTCTGTCTATGATCCTTACCGGGGGGTTATTGCTTACATTCGGATTGTCGACGGTTCTGTAAAAGTCGGTGATCATATCCAAATGATGGCGAATGGGAAACAGTTTGAAGTGACAGAGGTAGGTGTTTTCAATCCAAAAGCTGAACATAGAGACGAATTGACTGTAGGAGATGTCGGTTTTCTAGCAGCTTCTATCAAAAATGTCAATGATACGAGAGTTGGTGATACAATTACGAGTGTTGAAAATCCTGCCACTGATCCACTACCTGGATATCGTAAATTAAATCCAATGGTTTTCTGTGGATTGTATCCAATTGACTCAGCAAACTTCAATGATTTGCGCGAGGCTTTGGAAAAGCTAGAACTGAATGATTCTGCGTTACAATATGAACCAGAAACTTCACAAGCGCTTGGATTTGGTTTTCGTTGTGGTTTTCTCGGTCTTCTTCATATGGAAATTATCCAAGAGCGGATTGAGCGGGAGTTTAAAATAGGTCTCATTACGACTGCTCCAAGTGTTGTTTACAAAGTTCATATGACTGATGGCGAGGAATTAAAGGTAGATAATCCTTCAGCTATGCCTGATCCACAACAAATTGATTATATTGAAGAACCATATGTACGAGCAACAATAATGGTTCCGAATGATTTTGTCGGTCCAGTGATGGAGTTATCACAAACAAAACGTGGTAACTTTATTGACATGCAGTATTTGGATGAAACCCGAGTGAATGTCATTTATGAACTACCTCTATCTGAAATTGTTTTTGACTTTTTTGATCAATTGAAATCACATACAAAAGGGTATGCATCTCTCGACTACGAGCTTATTGGCTATAAAACATCCAACCTTGTCAAAATGGATATTTTATTAAATGGAGAAAAAGTCGATGCACTGAGCTTCATCGTTCATAAAGATTTTTCTTATGAAAGAGGAAAGGCAATTGTTGAGAAACTTAAGGAACTCATTCCACGTCAACAATTCGAAGTACCTGTTCAAGCAGCAATCGGACAAAAAATTATTGCGCGTTCAACAATTAAAGCCATTCGAAAAAATGTCTTATCAAAATGTTACGGTGGGGATGTCTCACGAAAACGGAAGCTACTTGAAAAACAAAAGGAAGGAAAGAAACGGATGAAACAAGTAGGTTCTGTTGAGATTCCACAAGAAGCATTTATGGCAGTATTAAAAATGGATGAAGAAAATTCATAATAAAAAATAGGGAAGGTGAGCATGACACACTCTTACGTGCTGTACTTTCCCTTTTTAGTGAGAAAAGAATAAAGGTTGTGAAAGAAGATGAAATCCGCCTATATTCATATCCCCTTTTGTGAACATATTTGTCACTATTGCGATTTTAATAAGTTTTTTATAGATGGTCAACCAGTGGATGAATATTTGGATATGTTATTGAAGGAAATGGAGATAACGATAGCGGAAAACTGCCCAACAACGCCGCTGTCTACTATATTTGTCGGTGGTGGAACACCGACAGCTTTAAACGAACACCAACTAAAAAAGCTTTGTGAAGGGATTCGGACTTTTTTACCGTTTGAAGATGGAGAATTTACTTTTGAAGCAAACCCTGGTGATTTGTCAAAAGAAAAGCTTCATATCCTTCGCTCGTTCGGTGTAAATCGGTTAAGTTTTGGCGTTCAAGCTTTCAATGATCAATTACTAACGCGAATCGGGAGAACGCATCGAGTAGATGATGTCTATGTATCAATTGATCAAGCGCTCAGTGTTGGTTTTAAAAACATTAGTATCGACTTGATATATCGTTTACCGGGCCAAACGGAGGAGGATTTTGCGAAAACCTTGGAGCTTGCCTTAGAATTGCAACTTCCCCATTACTCTGTTTATTCATTGATTGTAGAACCAAAAACTATTTTTTATAATCTTATGTCAAAAGGGAAGTTGTCCCTTCCTTCTGAAGATAATGAAGCAGAAATGTATAAACTAGCGATGCAGGAGATGGAAAGGAAAGGGTTAAAGCAATATGAAATAAGTAACTTTGCTATCCCTGGTTACGAAAGTAAACATAATCTCACTTACTGGAATAATGAAGAATATTATGGCTTTGGCGCAGGTGCTCATGCTTACGTGGATGGAACGAGAAAGTCGAATTACGGGCCATTAAAGAAATATATGGAACCACTAAAAAATAATAAACTCCCTACTTATGAAAGCCATATTGTAACGAATAGAGAGAAAATGGAAGAAGAAATATTTCTTGGTTTAAGAAAAAATAAGGGAGTGCACTTAAATCACTTTAATCAAAAATATGGAAGAGATATTTTTTCTGTATTTGCCAAGCCAATCGAAACGATGCAAGCGAAAGGATTATTACAAATTAGTGACGGATATTTACGGTTAACGTCTGTTGGTAAATTCCTTGGCAATGAAGTTTTTCAAGCTTTTCTGCATTGACCGAACCGGTAATGAAAAATATGAATAGATAGGTCTGTTTTGTTATTTTAAATAATTGACAATGAAATACGATTTTGTTAATTTATTATTAGCTTTAGCACTCATCAATATAGAGTGCTAATAGAGGTGATGTTGTGTGTTAACAGATCGTCAGCTCCGCTTATTACAGATCATTATCGACGAGTTTATTGAAAATGCACAGCCTGTTGGGTCAAAGGCAATTATTGAAAAAGAGAATATACCACTAAGTTCAGCTACCATTCGAAATGAAATGGCTCAATTAGAGGAGCTTGGTTATTTAGAAAAGACTCACACTTCATCTGGAAGAATACCTTCTGATAAAGGATATCGATATTATGTCGATCATTTGCTATCTCCGCAAAAGTTACGTCCGGAGGATCTTGCTAAGATACATTCTATCTTTAGCGAACGCATTTATGAACTTGAACATCTCGTTCAAAAATCTGCAAGTATTTTATCAGAAATGACTAGTTACACAACAATCCTTTTAGGTCCAGCAGTCAAAGATAACAAATTAAAAAAACTGCAAATTGTTTTGCTAAATGATGAAGTGGCTCTTGCTATAATGATTACAGATACTGGTCATGTGGAAAATCGCATCTTCACATTGCCACCTACTATCCATCCAAGCGAGCTTGAAAAATTAGTTAACATTTTAAATGAGAGATTGACTGGAGTCCCAATGACTGATTTAAAAGACAAAATAAAAAGTGAAGTTTCTTATTTATTGAAACAGCATATTGATCATTATGATTGGATGCTCCAAACTATTTTTGAAACGATGGAAGTTAGTTTACATGAGAAAATTTTTTTTGGTGGCAAAATGAATATTCTCCAACAGCCGGAGTTTCAAAATATCCAAAAAGCTCGATTGTTAATAGATATGATAGAAGAAGAACAAGGTTTTTATGAGCTTTTCCGCCACATACCAAATGAAATTCAAGTAAAAATAGGATCAGAAAATAATCACCATGTGATGGAACATTGTAGTTTAATAACTGCAACATATGCGATTAAAGATGAACCTATTGGCGGAATTGCTATTTTAGGACCAACTAGAATGGAGTACTCTCGTGTTATTAGCTTGTTAGACGTTTTAAGACGTGATATGTCCAGAGCACTAACTAAGTTGTATCAAAGTTAAGCCTAATAACATATGGTAAGGTAAAGCACAACGGTGAAATCAGCGTGTGTGTCGCTGATTTCACACTTTTTAAGGAGGTGAAAGGAATGGAAAAAGAAAAGAAAGAAGAAGCAATGAATGAAAAAAATGAAGAAAAACAAGCTGCAGAAGCAGTCGAAGATAAAGAAAATGAAAAACAAGAAGAAGTAGTAGAAGATACAGTAAAAGATAAAGAAGATACAAGTGAAGAAGTGAACGAGGATAAAAAAGAAGAAGAATCACAATCCGTCGATGAGAAAATAAGTGAATTAGAAGTAAAATTGAAAGAAGCTGAAAATAAATACTTTCGTGCGATAGCTGACTTAGAAAACTATCGTCGTCGAAGTAAACAGGATTTAAAAACAGCGGAAAAATATCGAGCTCAGAGCTTGATCACAGGTTTACTACCAGTGATTGATAATTTCGAACGCGCAATGCAAATAGAGCCAGACAATGAACAAACGAAATCATTGTAGAAGGTATGCAAATGGTGTACCGCGGCCTTATTAAAGCGCTAAATGATGAAGGAGCGGAGCAAATAGAAGCGGTTGGTAAAGAATTTGATCCTCACTTTCATCAAGCTGTTGCACAAGTAGAAGATGAAAATCACGATTCTAATATTGTGGTTGAAGAATTACAAAAAGGGTATAAGTTAAAAGATCGGGTCATTAGACCTGCAATGGTAAAAGTAAATAAGTAATGATGTTATATTGAATCTACATAATGTTAGAGGAGGTTTATTCAAATGGGAAAAATAATAGGTATTGACTTAGGAACGACAAACTCATGTGTTGCAGTGATTGAAGGTGGCGAGCCAGTAATTATTCCTAACCCAGAAGGAAACCGGACTACACCTTCCGTTGTGGCATTTAAAAACGGATGAACGTTAAGTAGGAGAAGTTGCAAAGCGTCAGGCAATAACAAATCCAAATACAATTATGTCAGTAAAGCGGTATATGGGAACTGAAAAAAGTTTAAAATTGAAGGAAAAGAATATTCTCCACAAGAAATTTCAGCGATGGTTCTTCAAAATTTAAAATCATATGCGGAAGAATATCTCGGTGAAAAAGTGGAGAAAGCAGTTATTACAGTTCCTGCTTATTTTAATGATGCGCAACGTCAAGCAACAAAAGATGCTGGACAAATTGCAGGTCTAGAAGTAGAAAGAATTATTAACGAGCCGACTGCAGCAGCTTTAGCTTATGGATTAGATAAACAGACGAAGACCAAACGATTTTAGTTTATGACCTTGGTGGCGGTACGTTTGACGTATCTATTCTTGAACTTGGCGATGGTGTCTTCGAAGTACTCTCTACCGCAGGAGATAATGACTAGGTGGAGATGACTTTGACCAAGTTATTATTGATCATCTCGTTGATGAATTTAAAAAAGAGAATGGCATCGATTTTCAAAAGATAAGATGGCCCTTCAGCGACTAAAAGATGCGGCTGAAAAAGCAAAGAAAGACTTATCAGGCGTTACATCGACACAAATTTCACTACCATTTATTACTGCAGGTGATGCAGGACCATTGCACTTAGAGCTAACACTTACGCGAGCAACTTTTGAAAAGCTATCCGCATCTCTAGTTGAACGTACAATGGGACCAACACGTCAAGCATTAAAAGACGCAGACCTTTCTGCATCAGACATTGACAAAATAATTTTAGTTGGTGGCTCTACAAGAATTCCGGCAGTTCAAGAAGCAATTAAGAAAGAAACAGGCAAAGAGCCACATAAAGGTGTAAACCCTGACGAGGTTGTCGCAATGGGTGCAGCAATTCAGGGTGGTGTGTTAACTGGAGATGTAAAAGATGTTGTATTACTTGACGTTACACCACTTTCATTAGGTATTGAAACAATGGGTGGTGTGTTTACAAAACTAATTGAACGTAACACAACCATTCCAACATCTAAATCACAAGTATTTTCAACAGCTGCTGACAATCAAACGGCAGTAGATATCCATGTTCTTCAAGGGGAACGTCCAATGGCGAATGATAACAAAACATTAGGTCGTTTTCAGCTAACAGATATCCCGCCTGCTCCAAGAGGCGTTCCACAAATTGAAGTAACCTTTGATATCGATAAAAATGGAATCGTAAATGTTAGCGCAAAAGATTTAGGCACTGGCAAAGAGCAAAATATTACAATTAAATCTTCTTCCGGACTATCAGATGAAGAGATCGAGCGGATGGTAAAAGAGGCAGAAGAAAATGCAGAAGCGGACGAAAAGCGTAAAGAAGAAGTAGAATTACTTAACGAAGCAGATCAACTCGTCTTTACGACTGACAAAACATTAAAAGATCTAGAAGATAAAGTAGACGAAGCGGATAAGAAAGAAGCGGAAGAGGCGAAGAAAGAATTAAAAGAAGCTATCGAAAAAGAAGAGAAAGATATTGAAGATATCCGCAAGAAAAAAGATGCATTACAAGAAATTGTCCAAAAGCTTTCGATGAAGCTTTATGAAGAAGCTGCAAAGCAAGCTCAAACAGAGCAACAAGACGGCAATCAACAAAAAGATGGCGATGACAATGTTGTAGATGCCGAATATGAAGAAGTTGATGATGACGACAAAAAAGATAAATAAGTAAATACTTCACATAAAAATGAGAAAGGTCAAAGTCAAATTCAACGGCTTTGACCTTTTGTATGATTCCTAGGCTTTTACTAGTTGCGTTGAGAGGAAAGTCAATGTTAAAATAATCTTTATGTGAAAAAACTCAGGAGCGTGTTTCAAATGAGCAAACGGGATTACTATGAAATACTTGGTGTTAGTAAAGATGCTTCGAAGAGTGAAATAAAGAAAGCGTACCGTAAACTATCTAAAAAATACCATCCAGACATTAATAAAGAAGCTGGCGCAGCAGACAAATTTAAAGAAATAACTGAGGCGTATGATGTACTCATGGATGATCAGAAGCGTGCCCAATATGACCAATTCGGTCATGCAGATCCAAACCAAGGCTTCGGAGGAGGCGGATTTAGCGGCGATTTTGGTGGTTTTGGTGGTTTTGAAGATATTTTTAACACATTCTTTGGTGGTGGACGTCGTCGAGATCCCAATGCACCTAGAAAAGGTGCTGATCTACAATATACGATGACACTCACATTTGAAGAAGCAGTCTTTGGAAAAGAAACAGAAATTCAAATTCCAAAAGAGGAAACCTGTAAAACATGTAACGGATCCGGTGCTAAACCTGGTACGAAACCAACCACATGTGAGCATTGTCATGGAACTGGACAAATAAATGAAGAACAGAACACGGCATTTGGAAGAATTGTTAATAGGCGAGTATGTCACTATTGTGATGGTACTGGTAAACAAATTAGACAAAAATGTAAGACATGTAGAGGTACAGGCAGTGTCAAGAAACGTCGAAAAATAAATGTGAAGATTCCTGCTGGGGTTGATGACGGCCAACAATTAAGAGTATCGGGCCAAGGTGAGCCAGGAATAAATGGAGGACCTCCAGGAGATTTATTTATCGTCTTTCATGTCCAAAGCCATGAATTTTTTGAACGTGTAGGCGATGATATTCATTGTGAAGTACCTATTACATTTGCGCAAGCAGCGTTAGGTGATGAAATAGAAGTTCCAACTCTGCACGGAAAAGTAAGATTGAAAGTCCCAGCTGGAACACAAACGAATACAAACTTCCGTCTTCGTGATAAAGGAGTACCAAATGTGCAAGGTCACGGTGTCGGAGATCAACATATTACCGTAAAAGTAGTTACTCCTACAAAACTATCAGAGAAGCAAAAGCAACTTTTACGTGAATTTGCTGAATTAAGTGGTCAGTCTCCAGATGAGCAGCATGAAGGATTTTTTAATAAAATGAAACGTGCATTTAAAGGGGATTGACGGATCCGGTGACACCTTGAATGAGAATGAGGATCGAAACGGAAAAACGGAGTTGGTAAATGGTGAAGTGGTCTGAGATTAGTATCCACACAGTAAATGAAGCGATTGAACCGATTGCAAATATCCTTTATGAAGCAGGCGCAGGCGGCGTTGTCATCGAAGATTCGTTAGACCTGATAAAAGAGTATAAAGATGAATATGGAGAAATTTACGAACTAGACCCTATAGACTATCCAGATGATGGAGTTATTATAAAAGCATACTTACCTGTAAATAGCTTTTTAAATGAAACGATAGCATTGATTGAACAAAAAGTGACTAATTTGTCCTCATTTAATATTGACATTGGTGAAAATAAAGTAACAGTAAGTGAAGTGGCTGAAGAAGATTGGGCGACGGCGTGGAAGAAATATTACAACCCTACGAAGGTTTCACAAAAATTTATCATTGTACCATCATGGGAAAAGTACGAACCTGTTTCCACTGAGGAGCTTATCATTGAATTAGACCCTGGGATGGCTTTTGGTACAGGGACACATCCGACAACTATTACGTGTATCCAAGCCTTAGAAAAAACTGTAAAAAAGGGGGATACTGTCATAGATGTGGGGACAGGGTCTGGTGTCTTAAGTATTGCCGCAGCATTATTAGGTGCTGAAAAAGTGCAAGCACTTGATTTAGATGAAGTCGCAGTCTCTGCAGCAAAACAAAATGTAGTCTTAAATAAGGTGGACGACATTGTAACTGTTACTAGAAATAACCTTTTACAAGGAATAGCAACGCAGGTAGATATCATTGTTGCAAATATCTTAGCCGAAATTATTGTAAACGTAGTCGATGATGCAGCTAAAACTGTGAAAAAGGGTGGTTTTTTTATTGCCTCAGGTATTATTCGCGAGAAAAAAGCTGAGATAAACTCAGTGATCGAACAAGCTGGTTTCACTATAGTTGAAGTAATCGAAATGGAAGAATGGGTAACAATTATTTCCACACTTAGGTGATGCAAATGCAACGTTATTTTATCCCTGAAAAATATAAGGGAGAAGAAATCATTGCTCTTACCGGTGAAGATTTTCATCATATTTCACGTGTCATGAGAATGAAAAAAGGTGATCGGTTTTATCTTGTATTTTCTAACGGTGAAACAGCGATCGTTCGTATTCTTGATTTTACAGATGAAGAGGTTATTGTTTCCGTTGCTGAATGGGAAGAAGCAACAAATGAACTTCCGATAAAAGTAACCATTGCAAGTGGATTACCTAAAGCGGATAAGCTAGAATATATTGTACAAAAGGGTACAGAATTAGGTGCTTATCACTTCATTCCTTTTAATGCTGAACGTTCTATTGTTAAATGGAATGAAAAAAAAGAAAAGAAGATACAGCGATTAGAAAAAATCGCAAAGGAAGCTGCAGAACAATCTCACCGTAATATGGTCCCAAGCATCTCGAGACCGGTTTCATGGAAAGAATTACTTGATATCGGTAAAGGTTATCAGTATAAACTTGTTGCATATGAGGAGATAGCAAAACAAGGTGAAGAAAAAAGCTTAGCTACCTTTTTGACAAAACTAGCACCAGGAGATAAAATTTTAATCGTTTTTGGTCCGGAAGGGGGCCTATCAGCTAGGGAAATAAGTGACCTAGTTGTCCATGGCTTTGAATTATGTGGTCTTGGACCAAGAATATTAAGAACAGAAACCGCTCCTTTATATGCACTATCAGCAGTTTCTTATCATTTTGAATTAATGAGGTGATGAATATGTCAACGGTTGCATTCCATACATTAGGATGTAAAGTGAATCATTACGAGACAGAAGCGATTTGGCAACTATTTAAAAGGAAGGCTATGAACGAGTAGAATTTGAAGCAATCAGCAGATGTTTATGTCATTAATACATGTACAGTTACAAACACTGGGGATAAAAAAAGTCGGCAAGTGATTCGGCGTGCAATTAGAAAAAATCCAGATGCAGTCATTTGTGTAACGGGATGTTATGCTCAAACATCTCCTGCTGAAATTATGGCGATTCCTGGTGTGGATATTGTTGTTGGAACGCAAGATCGTACAAAAATGCTTGGATATATTGAACAATATAAAAAAGAACGCCAACCGATAAATGGTGTCGGAAATATTATGAAAAATCGTGTCTACGAAGAATTAGATGTTCCTGCTTTTACAGATCGGACACGAGCATCTTTAAAGATTCAAGAAGGATGTAATAACTTTTGTACCTTCTGTATTATTCCATGGGCACGAGGTCTAATGCGTTCTCGAAACCCAAAGGAAGTGATTAAGCAAGCAAAACAACTTGTTGATGCGGGTTATAAAGAAATTGTCTTACAGGCATCCATACAGGTGGCTATGGTGAGGATATGAAAGACTATAACCTTGCCGTCTACTGCGTGATCTTGAAGACAAGTTAACGGTTAAAACGAATTAGAATCTCATCGATTGAAGCGAGTCAATTAACCGATGAAGTAATTGATGTAATTGATCATTCCAAAAGTTGTCCGCCATTTGCATATTCCACTTCAATCAGGTTCTAATACGGTTCTAAAGCGAATGCGTCGTAAGTATACAATGGAGTTTTTTGCTGAGCGATTAGAGAAGTTAAAAAAGCTTACCTGGTCTTGCTGTTACATCTGATGTTATTGTTGGTTTTCCAGGTGAAACAGAAGAAGAGTTTAAGGAAACATATAATTTTATTAAAAAACATAAATTTACTGAGTTGCATGTTTTCCCTTATTCCAAACGTACAGGAACACCTGCAGCTACGAATGAAAGATCAAGTCGATGAAGAAATTAAAAATGAACGTGTTCATCGATTAATTGAATTATCAGATCAATTAGCAAAAGAGTATGCTTCTCAATTTGAAGAATGAAGTACTTGAAATAATTCCAGAAGAAGTTTATAAAGAAGATCCGGAAAGCGGACTTTATGAAGGGTATACAGACAACTATTTAAAAGTAGTTTCCCTGCTACAGAAGACATGGTAGGAAAGCTTGTTAAAGTAAAAATTACAAAAGCTGGTTATCCTTATAATAAAGGACAATTTGTGCGGGTCATCGATGATGAAAGAAAATAGCAGATAAGGCAGTGCGATATAAAAGAACCGCATATACTTTTTGCGGTTTTTTTGCATCTCCTATATAGTGGGATTTTAATGAATGATATGAAGACAAGGTATAACACAAAATAGAAAGGGGTATTCTGGAGGGGGACAAGATCTTTGCGAAAATGATTGATCATACTTTATTAAAACCGGATGCAACGAGAGAAAAAATAAAGAATCTTTGTTTAGAAGCAAAAGAATATCAATTTGCTTCTGTTTGTGTTCATCCCTATTGGGTTCCTTATGCATATGACTTATTAGTGAAACAAATGTAAAAGTTTGCACTGTGATTGGCTTTCCGCTAGGTGCTACAACATCCAATGTGAAAGCCTTTGAAACGAAAGAAGCGATAAAAAGTGGAGCAGAAGAAATCGATATGGTGATAAATATCGGAGCGTTAAAAAGTGAACATGCCGATTATGTACGGGAGTATTTCAAGCAGTTACTGCTGTTGCAAAGGGAAAAGCAATTGTCAAGGTGATTATTGAAACATGTTTACTCACAAAAGTTGGCTGCTCAGAAAATTCGGGCTTCGACGTCGTCGTGCGGCTCGTATTTCACCCGGAAGTGATTCCACCACTGCCTGCGTTCGAGGCTGCGGATGAATTTGCGTAGAGTGCGGGCCTTGCAGCTGCCATCGCCACGGCCTGGTCGCTGCTACATCTTCAAAGCCCGATTTACGTCGCTGCGACGGGGCGCGTCGACGAGTACGGCTGCATCGCTCACGTCGATCATGTCGCCAAGAAGGTCGCGGCCGTGGCGCGCGAGGCTCCATTCATCCATCACATCTTCGTTCCCAAGGGCTGCGGCGGCGTGTTCGGTGGAGTCGAGGCCATCGAAGTCGAAACCGTTTCCAGCGTCTGACCGACACCTTCGCCAAGGCCGACCTTTTGGCCTTGTCAGACCTCGCCCCTGATGCCGCAGCCGAATTGGCGCTTGCGCGCGGCTCAGCAAGAACACGGCGTAGCCGCCCAGATTGCGGAATCGTTGTTGACCTCCGACGCGCTCCAACGCCTCGACCCATGGAACGCCGCTATCGCAGAGGTACACGCCCGCGTCGTTCGTGCCGGAAACCTCACGCACAACGGACGCGCGAGGAGGCGGCTGCAGAATTTCACACGATTGAGCGAAGGCTGGCGCAACTCTCTCCCGACTCGCCGCCGCTACCTCTAAATCTCCAGACTGTCATCGCCGCCTTTCACGCCAGCACACTGATCGACCTGCTGGACGAAGTAGCGGCCGCCGTGGTTTGTTCTCCTGACTGGATGCCCAGATCGGTTCATGGACAATCTGAGCAAGGTCCTTCTCCGCTCCTGGTCGGCGGCCTGAATTGCTTCGAATCAATTTGCCGATGGAGTTGGCAGGGCTGAGCAGCAAGTTGCCGCAACCAACTTCTAGCTGAGGGATTGGGAGGGGCAACGGTTTCAAAGGTTCTGGCAACCTGATTGTAGTGTTGCTTTCTGGGTCGCTCACCGAAACCGGTGCTGCAACGAGTCCGGGGACTGCTGAACGAGGCAGATGCGTTCAACCGCGGACTGTCTGGAGCGGGCCGCGAAGGAGAAGAACCAGCTGTATCTGGACTTCTGGCGGTGTCGCTACGCGGCAGCGATTGGCGATGCGACTGTTGCGCTACAGACAGTTGATCCAGCGTCGAAGGGGCGTTTCCCGGTTCATCACCGCTCACGATTTGCTGCCGAGGCACTCTTAAAGAACGGGCAGCTCGATCAAGCGCTCGAGTCCTCCTCGAGGATGCCCGGAGGCGAATCAGTGACCGCGCAGGTGACTTCGAAGAACTAGCGCTGCTCACTGCAGCGGCTGTCGAGGCGATCGCCCGGATCGACGCCAACCGCGACGGTTGGGAAGAGCCCAGCATAGACGTAACTGAGCCAAGTACAGAACATGGCGCCGGATTTATCGGTGGCCATCTTTGTGTACGCCTAGAAGGACGGCTTGTGGGTCCGCGCCGTGGGTGCCAGGGATCGCAACACAGGCCGGAGGGAGTGACATGCGACGAATTTATCAAGGGTGATCTGCGCTCGCGTGATTTTTGCGCGCAGGTTTTGCGTCGCCGTTTGACGCGTCTTTATCAACTCGCCGCCGACATGGAGGCGCCGGCTATCTGTTCACTGGCGACAGGGATGCCGCAGTAATGCGAAACTCCGCGTTAATAAACCTTGAAGTCATGGAGCAGGCGCGGTTATCAACGTGTGCGGCTGTTCTTTCGTTCGACCGTCTGCGTTTACCCGGCGCGGAACCAGCAAGACCCGATTAATCCAACTGTGTGAAGGATCTGGTTTATCCTGCTGATCCGGAGAGCGAATACGGGTGGAGAAACTATTTAGCGAACGAGCTTACATGGCATTTGCGCGTAATTACGGGATGACGGTGCTGCTGCTATTACACGGGTTATGGGAACGAAATTGCACGTGGCGGGGCGGCAGAGACAAGGTGGTTCCTGCGATTTGCCGGAAGGTAGCCGAGGCCAAAGATGGCAG
The DNA here is from genome assembly GCA_963748745.1 of uncultured Bacillaceae bacterium. Taxonomy (GTDB): domain Bacteria; phylum Bacillota; class Bacilli; order Bacillales; family Bacillaceae_C; genus CAVVKR01. Next base: position 36,395 of record CAVVKR010000023.1, read on the forward strand.
TGATATTGAAATCTGGGGTGACGGCCAGCAGACTTGATCTTTCACCTACATTGAAGACACGATCTAGGGGACGTTACGGCTGATGCGATCTGATTGCGGGACACCGCTGAATATTGGTTGCACGAAATGGTTTCGATAAATGAATTGGTACATTCTGCTGCGAGATCGCAGGAAGCGCCTTACCAAGCGCCATATCGCCGGTCCACTTGGAGTTCGGCGCCGAAATTCCGACAACGCCTTGATCTGAGCGCACCTAAACGGAAGCCCTCGATAGGCCTTAGAACGGGGTCGGGTGCGACCTACCAATGGATTGATAATTAGCTTGCGGCAGACCGTGGGGCGGCCACAGTTTGAGAAACCTTATCAGCGCCTGGACCGCGCAGAGCTATCAAGAATTTTAGCACAGGCGGTTTTGGAAATCGATGGCATGGTTCAGCGTTGGACGGTTGCCGACCAGCAAACGGTTGTTGATAAAGGTCCGTCATCGCCGCCCGCGACGCGTTGACCGACGCCATATGACTCACAAACTCGTCGAGCGTTGAAAATAAAATCCGATTAATCAGTGCCCCTGGGTTGAAATCCAGTACAAACCAGTTGTCGAAATAATACAGTGGGATACAGCCGCCTACCCACGCGTGTAGCACCTTCTCCAGCCCGGAGATTGAATGTTCAAAACATAGGTTGAAACGGTAACACGACAATCAGCTCGAATTTCGTTTTGGTAGGGTTTTCCTGTAACCAATCCAAATGCGTCGACATGCCCAACTTCAGCTAGCCGTTTCGCAGCCAGAATACGATAATGTTCATATTGCCGGCAACAAAGCAGCAAAATAACTCCTTGTCGCGGCGCTTGGTAATGGATGAGATTGGTAAAGGCGGTCGACATTGATCAACGGCTCAAAACCACGAATGGTCGTTTCGTTGACTACCAGTGGTTTTCGAACATAACCCGGCCAGCAAAGATGTCTATACCAGCCGGAAAGGTGGCAGTTGCCGCCATAGCTATCGAAATCGTGTGAGATCGAATAGCTGCAATTACGGTAGTCTGGCCGGATAATTCCGCCGATGTAAGCAATCGTCTTTTCCTGATACGGACGCGTCTGCTTTACTCGCTGCGTAAACCTCACCGACCCATGGTTGTCTCTGTCGGAAACTCAAGTTCGGACGTTTGGTGATGCAGCCCGATCCGGCACGGCCAACGTTTAGCCGATGGCATGGACAGCGCGCGGGATCGGTGCAATCCTTCTCCAGTGATAGGTGCGTGCGGGCCTCGTTGAAGTAGTTCTGATAAGCCATGAGCAGATGACGAGGTGCCGCTCGCCAAACACCACGACATGGTCAAGACAGTCCCGGCGAATCGATCCAATGAGCCGTTCCGCACAACCGTTTTGCCAGGGTGATCGCGGCGCTATCGGCCGATCTTGTCCATCGCCCGCAGCCGGCTGAGCGCGGCAGGGCCGTAGACGCGATCACGGTCGCGAACGACGTAGCGCGGCGCCTGCCGCCACCCATACGCCTCAGTCAGTTGGCAGGCAATCCATTCCGCGGTCGGGTGTGCCGTCACGCCTGTCCACAGAGCTCGCGGACGATTGGTGCTGCACAAGATCCAGCAGGCCATACAACGCTCAAAGGAGTATCGCTCTCGGGACGATGAAGAGGTCCATCGATGCGATGCCGTCGCCATGATTGCGCAGGGAACGTCCGCCAAACCTGGACGCCATTACTCCTCCTCCTCGCCATGTACTTGGCGGATCGTGGTCTGCTGCACTCTCGATTCCGAGCTCGAGCAGCTCGCAATATATCCGGCGGCTCCCCCCCAGAGCCGGGACCCAACGCTCATCTCGCGGATAAGGCAGCGAATCTCTGCCGGTGCCCCGGCCATCCGCCGCGTGGTCGGATTTGCGCCAGTAGGCTCGAAACCCTGCACGGTGCCAGCGCCAGCAGCGCTTCTTCAAATCTTCAAAGCG
>CAVVKR010000024.1:0-11711 GCA_963748745.1 uncultured Bacillaceae bacterium
AGATGATTGCCCTGAAAAATAAACAATATTCGGAATGATCAGCCCTAAAAAAGGAATCATTCCAACTGTAAGAACGACAGATGCAGTTACTAATGCAACGATAATCAAGCCAATACTAACAACTTGTTTATAACGAGAATTAAATTGGCCGCAAAGTCCTCTCCCATACCAGCTATCGTGAATTTATTTGCAAACAAATAAGCAATAATCATGAAGGGTACACTGATATACATGAGCTCATAACGCCCTTTCATGATCAGCGAAAAATCACCTTGCAACCATGCGCTCATATTTTGAATGAGGTCATATTTATATGCAAAAAAGGTAGACAGTGAATTGACGATACTGCCAAACATTAAACCAACTAAAGGTATAAAAATTGCATCCTTAAATTTAATGTTTTCAAGTATTTTCATAAAGATAAAAGTACCTAATAACGCAAAAATAAAAGCGACGATCATTTTTTGCAACGGACTAGCTGATGTAAATAACAGGAGCGAAACTAACACTCCGAATCTAGCTGAATCCATCGTACCTGCAGTCGTTGGCGACACAAACTTATTCCTACTCAAACTTTGCATGATTAAACCGCAAATACTCATACTTCACCAGCTATAACGATACTAATGAGCCGTGGCACTCGACTAATAAGTAAAACTTGAACCTTCTCTTCCGTCTCAGTCGGAAAAGATCAAAAAGAGATAAATCTTGAACACCAATAAATATCGATAATACAGACAAAATAATAAGTGTGAAAACTAAGTAACTTTTTTTCATAGAAATTCCTTTTTGTTTATATCTATTAGAATTGTTTTGATTGGTAATGAGATTCATTATCAATCGACTTTTATTATATCAGTCTCCTATTCGTTGTCAAGTACTTAATATTTGGGGAAATAAGGATAAAAAATATCATTATGAAACGGAAAAATATGATAACCTAAATGAAGAATAAAAGAGTACCATCACTTGAAGCTTCTTGCTGAAGTGTTCTCATACGCGTTTTTTGTTCCTGGAATTCCGTAAACGAGTGTAAGATGAAACAACCAAAACAAGGCTGAAAGGATGTTACAATGGACAATCATACTGTTTATCTTATGATAGGCTCCTTAGACATCGTACGCGGTGGAATGACAAAAGCACTTTTAAATCGAGCAAATATCCTAGCCAATGCCTATAGAGAAGTGCATATATTAACATTTGATTTTAATCCAGAATATGACCTCATTCGTTATCAGCTATATCAGATGGGTAAAATAAAGGAAAATATTATTATCCATAACTTGTATGAATACTTCGCAAATAAAAAACACACTGAATGTTGTTTTCTTCATCCATCTTCTCATGATCTTCAGCAACATAATCAAAACAAATTCGAACACTATATAAAGAACGATATGTTTATTACAAAACAGAAAAATTCTCTCGGTAAACTTACACAACTTTTCTATCAAAATAAACATCTCGAAATAATAAAAACCGAATTATTCGACAGTCAAGAACGTTTAAGAATGGTTAATTATTATGATGTTGAGAAGCAAGAACGAACAGAAGCCTTTTATATAAATGAAAATGGGAATTGTTTCTTATATAAAAAAAAGAACCCGAAGGCGGGGACGACAAATAAAGTAGTTACGTTTAACCGCTCTCAACTTATTGGTGAAGAATTTCCAAATGAAACTGCATTAAGAAGTTATTGGGTGGAGGAAATGGTAAAAAACGATAAAGAACCAATCTTGATTTCAGACTCACGAAGTACAGACGCTACTTTATCTGCTGTTAAAGATGACAATGTCACAAAAATTATCGTCATTCATAGCTCTCACTTAGACAAACCGTATACTTTCGATGCTCCTTTAGTGAAGAAAAATAAAAATGCATTAAAAAATATGAATCATTTTGATGCAATAGTTTTTCTGACGGAGGAGCAAAAAAAAGACGTTGAAAAACGCTTTGGACATCGATCTATTTTTCATGCCGTACCGCACAGTGCTGAAATTCAGCAGAACGATCAATTAAAAAAAGAAAAAGATACTGCTGTCGTTGTCTCGCGATTTTCTTCCATAAAAAATATCGACCATATTATTAAAGCATTTAAAGGAGTCGTATCTGAACATCCAAATGCAAAATTAGAACTGTGGGGAACTGGTTCACAAGAAAAAAAATATCGAGAGCTGATTGATCGTCTCGATCTCAGTAACCATGTCTTTTTAAAAGGCTATACGACAAACGCATCTGAAGTATTACAAAAAGCAGCATTTTCTGTTTTAGCTTCAAAATCAGAAGGGTTTGGGCTTACATTGTTAGAAAGTATGGCGGTTGGAACACCTGTGATCAGCTATGATATTAAATATGGTCCGAGAGATATGATTACTGATGGAAAAAACGGCCTTTTAGTGAAAGCAAATGACATTTCTCAACTTACGAAAGCGATGAATACGCTATTTAAAGAAAAGGACAAGTGCAAAGAAATGGGTAGACAAGCCCAAAAAACCGTTCAGGAACAGTTTCATAACAGACACTTTTTACAAAAATGGCTGCACGTATTCCAGCACGCAACAAACCAAAAACAAATCCGCTCCATCGTTAGTCGAACGACCTGCCAAGTAAATGACTTATATTGGGTGAATAAACGAAAAGGAATTTTACATTTTAGAAGGGACCGTTTCATTTCCAGCGATCGTTCATAACCGTGATTCACTCTCTTTTTCACTCTATATGCAAAAAAGAAAGCAACAACTTGATAAATATATCCCTTTGGAATATAAATGGATAAATAAGCATACCATGCATTTTAGCGGAAATATCGAGCTGAAGCATTTCGTTCATAATGAGTGGATACCAAAAGGGATTTGGGGACCTATATATTCATTTCTCATTATCAAACAGGCAGAAAGTTGTTCGACTCGGGATGAATGAAGACAAATTCGCCTCTCGTTTATGCACATATATAAAAAATAAAACGAATACCATTTTGCCCTACTTCACAATCAAACATAATCTCAGCCTTGATGTTGGAGAACAGTTACACAAAATAGATTAGAAACGCCAAGTAACAAACTACACTTCCCCGGAAAATTTCCGAGAAAGCGAAGGAAACGTGATAAAAACAAAAGGGTGACTTTGTGGGAGATGTGGAGCTGCAAACCACCCATCTTCCCTAACGGCAATGAAGCCTACGATCACACTCAGATTCGTAGGCTTATTATATTTACTCATTAGAATGAATTGCTTCCTACTCCTTGATCCATTTCATAAAGTTTACGATATTTTTTATTTGAATGTAGCAATTGTTCATGACTTCCTTGCATTGCTATCTGGCCATTTTCGAGAAAAATGATCTGATCCATCAGCTCTATTTCTGCTAAATGGTGAGTCACCCAAATAATCGTTTTATCTTTAGCAGCCGTAAACATCGTCTGTAACAAAGCTTGTTCTGTTTGAGGATCGAGACCAATTGTCGGTTCATCGAGGATCAAAATCGGTGTGTTTTGCAAAAGGACCCTAGCAAAAGCAATCCGTTGGCGCTCCCCACCCGAAAATCGCTTTCCCATTTCATGCATTGGCGTTTGCAGCCCTTGTGGCAATGACGAAATAAGTGAATCGATTTGTGCCTGCTCGATCACTTTCCAAATCTCTTCATCAGTTGCATCGGGCCTGCCGATCCTAATATTATTACCAACCGTTGTATTAAATAAGTGTGGTTTCTGATTTAAGATCGATATCTTTTTCGCTAATAAATGAATGTGTGCCTTTTGCTCACCAATATATACACTACCTTCCGTCGGCTCTAGTGCTCCTGCTATTAATTTGAGAAGAGTGGACTTCCCTGCCCCACTTCTTCCTAATATCGCCATTTTCTCACCTGGTGAAATGCTTAAGGAAAGATGACGGATTTGCCAATTGTCACTGTTAGGATATCGATAAGATAGTTCTTTCAAGTGAATGCTTGGCCTTTGATCAGATAGTGGTGTTAGCGTCCGATTCTCTCGTATCTTTATTTTGAATATTTTTCCAGAAGGATTTCCCACGCTAGCCATTCGCTGTAATGATTCCTCATAAGAAGGGATCCGATCAATAGCCTCTGAAACGGGAAAGAGCGCATCGGTTATAGACAATGTCATTAAGACGAAAGCTGCAATCACCGTCGGAGCAATTTGGCCATCTGCTGCTTGGGCACCTGTCCAAAATATCATTGCAATCACAGTAAGTCCGATCATAAGATGAATAAAACCATCGCGGACATGCTGTTTTCTTTTCATTTTTTGTTCTATTTTTAACAATTCTAACTCGCGACTACGGTATCTTTTCAAAAATTCCTCCGTTCTACCACTCGCTTTCCAATCAGATAAACCTGAAACGGCATCTGTTAATTGCTCATATAAACGATTCCTTTCCTTTTTACGAGCGGTATGATGCCGACGCGTAATGAAGAGGGAAATAGCTGGAATCAAGAAAACGAGGACTCCTAACATGAGAGCCATCATGATCGCGAAAGATAAATCAAATGCCCCCAAAACACTAACAAAGACAGCATATATGAAGAGAGCAAGGACACTCGGAAAAATCGTTCGTAAATATAATGCTTGTAAATGCTCAATATCATCTGACAATACACCGAGTAGATCCCCTGTTTGATAGCGTGAGCGCAAAAACATCGCTTGTGGCTCGAGTATGCGGTACAACTTTGTACGCATATTTTCTAATATCCGTAAAGCTACATCATGACTGGCTAATTGTTCAAGATAAAGGAACACTGCTTGCCCAATACTAAAAGCCCGCACAGCTACAATTGGAATATAAATAATCATGATATTTGCGGGTTGGAGAGAGGCTTTCGAAATCAAATAACCAGATATAAAAAGTAACATCGCACCTGAACCAACACCAATAAAACCGAGTAAAAGTGTCAGTAACATTCTTCCGAAATTTTGCTTCACGTATGGGCGTACCCATTCTTTCGTTTTCATGACCATCCCTCCTAATCCGTTTTAACAAGTTCACGATACCTTCCATCTTGCGCAATTAGTGCTTCATGCGAGCCTCTTTCTACTAGATGACCATGTTGAAGCACGAGAATATAGTCCATTTCTCTCATCCAATGTAAACGATGAGTAGCAAGAAAAACGAGTTTATTTTTAAATAGATGGAGCATTGTTTGCTTTACTTCATATTCTGTTTCAATATCGAGATGAGCGGTCGGTTCATCTAACAAAATGATCGGCCTTTTGCTTAACAATGCTCGCGCCATCGCAATTCGCTGTTCTTGACCTCCACTTAACATCCGCCCACCTTCACCTATCTCTTCATGAATACCGTTAGGCAATTTGCTAACAAGCGATCGCAGCCCTATTTCATCCACCACCTTCTCCACTTTTTCATCAGATGCAGTTGGTTCATAAAAGCGAATATTATCTGGCTAATCGATGTTGGAAATATATATGGATGCTGTGGAATATAAGCAATATGTTGCTGCCAATCTTTACGGGCAAGTGAATTTGTTTTTATATTGTCGATTGTAATTTCACCGCTTTCCAGTGGCAAAAAACCAGCGAGCACATCAATAAGTGTTGATTTACCAGCACCGCTTTCGCCGACAATCCCGATCAATCCACGTTCCTTTCCAAGAAAAATCAATATCTTTTAATACCGGTGTGTCTGCTTGATCATGGAAAGCGGTCAATTTTTTTACTTTTAATATACTAGATGGTTGCCATTTTATTGGTGAATCGCTATAAGAAACAGTTATTTTCTCTTTCTGCTCGATAATCTCATCCATCTGCTGCATTGCAATTTGCCCATCTAATGTTGCATGATAATCAGCACCAACTTGTCTAATGGGTAAAAAATACTCCGGTGCTAAAATAAGAATGGTCAAAGCAGGTAAAAGGACAATCGAACCATCTATTAAACGCAATCCTAAACTAACTGCAACAAAAGCGATCGACAAACTTGTAAAGAAATTGAGTGCAAAGGAAGATAAAAAAGCAATCTGCAATGTCCTCATCGTTGCTTTCCGGTATTGGCGACTGACACGTTCCAATTTTACCTTCATGTTGTCGACTTTTCCCCAAATATTTCAATGTTTCTAATCCTTTTAGTGTATCAATAAAATGATTAGACAATACACGATACGTCGTCATACTGCTTATCGGCCATCTTTTTGGCAGCCAAGCCAAGAAGATCATAAAAATAATAATAATCGGCACCGTGACAATTAAAATGACGGCTGAATCTATATCTACTGTAAAAATATAGAAACAATAATGCTAGGGATAATAAAGGTCCGGAGCATCCGCGGCACAGTGATCTCCAAATATGTTTGTAATTGCTCCATTCCTTCGATGGCTAAAGTAACGAGACGCCCGGTACCATTTGTTTGCACAAAATCGCTGACCTAGTCTTGAAAATAAGCATCTGACAAGCTGTTTGCGCAAATTTTGCACAGTTCGTTTTGCAAAGCGTTCCGCAACAATCTGTTGTAAATGGGACAAACCATGACGGAAAAAGAAAAGCAACTAAAAATAAAACCATATCCTTGACAACTATCAGTTATAGCCGCACCTTGTAAACAAAAATGTCAATTGCCCGCGCAAGAAAAACTGGCTTGTGCAACAATACTTAACGCTTCAAAAATGATGAGAACACTTAAACTCACGTAAAGAGAGCGGCTCCTGGATAAGTGGGAAGTCCTTTTTTTCTCTTCATTAGTACTCCAGATCTTCTTTTCGCTTAATACGTTGACGAAACACATAGTAACTCCACCCTTGGTAGCCTAAAACAAATGGTAAAAGTGTAAGTGAAAAATATGTCATCATTTTAAGTGTATATGCTCCTGAAGAAGCAGTTGTAAACTGTTAAATCGTTACCAAGGGTCACTAATCAAGATCACACCCGTGGGAACATACCAATAAAAATACTCGCTGTAATAAAAATAATTGTTACACTTGTCATAAGAAAAGCCCAGCCATCCCGTTCGATCTTGTTCAATATTACTTGAAGCTAACAAGGACAGGATCGCAATGATTGGAAGCGCGAGCCAACCTGCACCATGGGCGCTAAATATATCTGTTTTCCACCAACCAAACAAAACGAAGGCGATCAAAGTAAGAATGGTGAACGGTGCAAATGCTTTAGCCACCTTTCGTGCACGCACTTGTAATTTTCCTTCCGTTCGTAGCGTGATAAAATGTAGACCATGTACAATAGCTAATAAAACGAACATCAAACCACCTAATAAGGCGAAAGGTTGAAGTAATTGCAAAAACCCTCCGACCATTTCTTTATTTTCATTTATCGGGATGCCTGTCATAAAATTTGCAAGTACGATGCCCCAAAGGAAGGGAGGAACAGAGCTCCCGATAAAAAGAGCCCAGTCCCAGAGGCTTTGCCATTTGGGATGATCCACTTTTCCTCTAAATTCAAAGGCTACTCCGCGTAAAATCAATGCCAATAGCATCAAAACAAATGGGATATAAAATCCACTGAAAAGTGTTGCATACCAATGTGGAAATGCGGCAAACATTGCCCCGGCTGCCGTAATGAGCCAAACTTCATTTGCGTCCCAATATGGACCAATTGTATGAATATAAGCCCGTCGCTCGAGATCATTTTTCCCAAGAAACTTTGCAACCGTTCCTACTCCAAAGTCAAATCCTTCAAGTACGAAGAATCCGACAAATAAGATAGCAATAAGTAGAAACCAAAATTCATTAAGAGACAACATAGGAATCCTCCTTATCAAACGGGTCTTTACTGTACTTCTTATTAACAGCTTTTTTGTTGCTCTCTTCTCCACGGATCACCCGGACAAATAGATAGATCGTGATTCCAGCTAAAATGGCATAGAGCGAAGAAAACGAAATGAGTGAAAACAACACTTCATTAGCGGTAACGGTTGGAGAAACAGCGTCTTCTGTCTTCATTAATCCGAAGACAACCCATGGCTGGCGACCGATTTCTGTCATGATCCATCCAACCGTATTAGCGATGAATGGTAGAGAAATTCCATATACCATCGCTTTCAGAAACCAAGGTTTATTCATTAGTTTGTCTTTCTTCGATAAAATCCATCCAAATATTCCAAACAGCAACATTAATGTACCGGTACCAATCATCGCTCGAAAGCTCCAAAATACCGTCCGTACAGGTGGGATATAATCTCCAGGACCATATTTTGCTTCATATGCTTCCTGTATTTGGTTCATCCCTTCCAACTGTCCGCTAAACTGATTAAAGGAAAGTAAACTGAGTAAATATGGTATTTCAATTTCATATGAATTAACTTTTTTCTCAGGATCAATTTTGGCTACAACAGTAAATGGGGCAGGATCTGCACTTGTATCCCAAAGCCCTTCCGCCGCAGCAAGCTTCATCGGCTGAGATGTGAGCAAATGTTGCATTTGCTGATGGCCGAAAAAGAAAACAAAAACTGTAGAAATAGTTGCCATGATAATAGAAATGTGAAATGATTTTTTAAACAGCGGTGTTTGTTGTTTTTTTAAGACTTTCCAAGCACTAATACCAGCAATTAAAAAGGCACCTGTGGCAAATGAGGAAAACAGTGTATGTGGAAATTGCACCCATAAATGTGGGTTAGTTAATATGGCCAAAAAGTCATTCATCTGTGCACGTCCATCTGCAAATTCGTAACCGACAGGCATATGCATAAATGAACTAGCCGTTAAAATCCAAAAAGCAGATAAAATCGTTCCAAGTGCTACTAGCCAGATCGAGAGAAGATGAACACGCTTAGATAATTTATTCCTACCGAAAACCCATAACCCAATGAAAGTAGACTCCATAAAGAAAGCAAGAAGTCCTTCGATCGCAAGTGATGGTCCAAATACATCACCAACAAAACGAGAATAAGTGGACCAATTCATGCCAAACTGAAACTCTTGTAAAATACCTGTGACAACTCCGACTGCAAAGTTAATGAGGAATAGTTTTCCCCAAAACTTAGTCATTCTTATATATATATCCTGTCCTTTTACGTAGTACATCGTTTGCATGATTGCAATAATAAACGCAAGACCGATTGAAACTGGAACAAAAAAGTAGTGGAAAATAGTCGTTGAAGCAAATTGAATTCGCGCTAATATGAGTGGATCCATCTTAGATCCCTCCCTTTCATTGTTGGTTTTATAAAAATCGTTATTGTTCCGTTTGATTATCGTTACCTTCCAACATGCAATAAAAAGACAGGAGCTATATAGCGATAATGAAACAATCAAAGGTTGTGATTGTTAGACAAATCTACATACATTGCTCACTTTTTCACAAATACATGGGTTATTATTTAAAGCAGATAAAAAATCTAGGCTTTTGAACTAGCTATTTTATTTGGAAAAGTAGCTTCAATCTAAGAAGATTGATTCGTTTTGATACGAAATAACATCAGGTTGTTATATTTTACCTTTAACACTATCAATATAGTGTTAAATGGTTATAAGTTGGCTTCACATATAACAAACTAGAATATGACAACCTCCTTTTAAGCAATGAATTTTATGACCAATATATTTTCTCCTATTATTATTGTATCCAAAAAAACGCTGTATAAATAAAATAACATTGGCTATTTATTGACCAAACAATGAATTATTATTGACAGGGATTTGGCAAAATCATGACATTACTATTTATAGGGAAAAATAGAATCATTATATGGAGAGAGGAGAAATAAAAAAGTTCTGTTGAGAATGGCAATTGATTACGACAAACGCCAATCCAAACAGAACTTGTTTTAGTTTACCACTTTGTCAAAGTTGATTTGAAAAATAAGTTAAGCACCTTTGCTCCCTGTGCCCTCGTTGTATCTTCTTGTGGCTTAAATTCTTTTAAACTAAAACCATTAATATAGTCGAGTTCGTATAAAAGTGCGATCGCTTCTTGCGATTCTTCATTGAGATTTTTTATATCTTTAAAGGGCACTTCTTTTGTGATTGACACAGATTCCTTTACCAATTGTTCATATGCCCGCTTGACCATCAGCGTCATTTCTTCTCGTGTTATTTTTTCGGTAGGTGCGAATGTCGTTTTATTTTTTCCTTTAATAATACCGGCAGCATATGCGGCTTCAATCTCTTCTTTTATATCCGGTCGGATATGCCCGATATCTGTAAATGGGGTTTCTTTCGTCTTATTTAAGCCGATCCCTCTTACTAAAATCGAAGCATATTGTACACGTGTTAATGAATCATTCGGCCCAAATGTATCGGCAGCTATTCCATTAACAATGTTATGATCATATAAATCTTCTTACATTTTCAAATGCCCAATGCTTTCTCGTTATATCTTTAAATGGAAAGAACACTTGTATCCGATCTTGAACAGTCAGCTGAATCGGGGAGTGTGCTTTTATATAATTCTTCATTATTTCCTCTAATGCTTCATATTCATTAACAAGTGGCGCTTCTTTGAACATAAGATAATCATCACCGCCACTTGCTAAAAAATCATTCGTTGCGACAATATATTCTTTTTTTAGATCAATTGGTGTTCCATTTACTTTTAGATTCTTCACTCTTTTCCCTTTTGGAGCTTGTGGGACAAGTGTAAAGCTCATTCCGCCAACTTGTGGAAAACCACCTTTCGGATATGGATAGTCACTAACACCGTGCTCCAAAGCTTGTTTGATAGTAGCTCCTGTCATTTTCATCGTTACGCCATAATTACCGAAAGGAGAAACATCGATAATGTCCCCAACTGTTATATCTCCTTTTTGAATGGATGCGCGAATGCCCCCACCATTTGTGATGGCGATATCAGCCCCCGTTTCTTCTAACAAGGCGTCCGCTATTAAATTACCGAGATTCGTTTCTCGTGTCCGCACTTGTTCACGTTCTCCTTCAAGTCGTATGTTTGACTGACCAACTTGTTCCGATTTAATCTCGACCTGCTTTTCTTCTATCCCATTAATGAGGGATTCCATCTCTGCATCAGCTTTTATATTTTTAGCCTCTTCTTTTGAGATGAGTTTTGCTTTTTTCGAGATTAGCTGTTTATTAGAATCAAATGTTAAGTCTACAACACCGAGGTTTTTTGTATGTTCCCCTGCACTAACAATTAATGTATCTTCACCAATTTGTTTCCCTTTTACCATGGTAGTATGGCTATGCCCATCTACGATTAAATCTATTTCTGGTGCACCTTTAGCTACCTTTATAGATGTATCTGTACTAGATTCATCAACACCTAAATGTGTCACAGCAATAATCATATCTACGCCTTTTGCTTTTAAAGTACGAACCATTTCCCGTGCTTCTTTCACAGGATCAGTAAATATTAAGCCTTCTACATTCTTTGGGTTTGTTTTATAGTGAGTCTCTGGAGTTGTCAAGCCAAAAATACCGAGTGTTACCCCATCTACTTCTTTCAAAATATATGGAGTTAATAATCGTTCATTCGTCTCTTTATTACGCACATTTGCACTTAAAATGGGGAAGTCCACTATGTCTTTTAACTCGAGTAAACGTTTATACCCATAGTTAAAATCATGGTTTCCTGCCGCTAACGCATCATAATGAAGGAGATTAAAAATACTTCGCAATACTTTCTCCTCTTTCTAATGTTGCAAAAGGTGTGCCGTGAAACGTATCACCAGCATCTAACAAAAGAGTATGAGGGTTTTCAACTTCAACTGCTTAACCAGGGAAGCAATTTTTGCAAACCCCATTCCGTCATAGTCACCTTCTATCACACGGGCA
>CAVVKR010000025.1:0-12852 GCA_963748745.1 uncultured Bacillaceae bacterium
AAAACAGTAAATACAATGAGGAGGCCTGTGCCTTCGCTGTTTTTGCTATTATTTCCCAACCCAATTACTTGCGATCGAATGACTGCCAAAGAGTCCAAATGTAACCAAAATGAGCCTGACAATTTTTATAATGAATGAAGTGAATAAAGTAAGTAGTGCACCGATGAACATAATGGAAATACCAAGGACTAATACGACTGTAACACCAATTTTGTCTGATAATTTTCCCATCCAAGTGGAACTAAATGTTCCAAATAAGTAGATGATAAAAATCCAACCGACTGCTGTTTGACTCATATTATAAGGTGGACTCATCAATTTATAACCGAGATAATTATACATCGCCACAAAGCTTCCCATGATAAGAAAAGCAATGCCCAAATAAGCATAACAAGCGTGGGTTTTTGGCATGCATGATGAGTGAAGGTAAAACATTTTTAAATTTAAATGGAGACTTTTGGAAAGACTTTGAGGAAGGAAGAGTCTTCCAGAAGTAGATACTGCCTAGTAAGCAGAGGACTCCAGTCATTCCTAGTGCAACCCTCCATGAGAACAAATCTGTTAGCGTACTTATGCCAATTCGTCCAACCATCCCACCGATAGAAGTACCGCTTATATACATCCCCATCGCTAAGCCAATTTTTTCAAACGGCATTTCGGCACTAAGATAGGCCATGGCAATTGCTGGAACTCCAGCTAAAGCGATTCCTTGCAATGTACGCAAAAATAATAATGAAGTAAAGTCAGGGACAAATGCAGCGGCAAAAATAAGTAATGATGAGACGAACATGGAGAGTGACATCGTCCATTCCCGCCCTTTCGCTTCTGCTATTGGACCAGATCGTGACCAAAAATAGCTAATGTTGCTGTTGCTAACGATAATGATAAACTGGATTGCGCTGGTGAAACATCAAATTCTTCCGAAAAAACAGGCATCAATGGTTGTGTACTATAAAGAATCGAAAAAATAACGAAACCAGCGATAAATAAGGCAATATTAGCTTAGCAAAAATGACTTTTACTTTCTATACCCATACGTATTCCTCCAAATCTTCTTCTGAACGATACAGATTAAAGTATAACACAATTTACTTTTTCTATTTAGGAGCAGAAGTTCTCTCATTTTTCATGCATGAACGTTTATAGGTCAACCAAACTATAAAGGGAAGAGAACTTTTTACTTCAATGGAATTAAACTATTTGACTCAAGTAACAACGACAATTTAAAGGGGCATATAGATGGAGATTTGAAGTGTAACTAAAACGGTTTTTCTTCGTTTTTTTAAAGAAAGATTTTATGATCAATCAGCACAAACAGCATATTATTTTTTACTTTCTCTGTTTCCTTTCCTAATTTTCGCTATTTCTATTCTACGTTTTTTTCCATTTCAAATAGATGAAGTACTTAAAATTGTTTAGCCATTTGCGCCAAAAGGGAGTTATGGGTTAATCAACCAGACTTTAAACTCTGTACTATATGATCGTCAAACACCGCTTGCCTCATTTAGCTTATTAGCAGCCTTTTGGCTTGCTTCGATGGCATGGAATGGACTTGGCAGGTCGCTAAATGATGCGATCAATATGTTAGAGAAGGATCTTTTTTAAGTAGAATGGTTCGTGATTTGTTTTTAACTGCAAGTTCATGATCATTCTTTCTACTATTTTTGTTCATTCCAATTGCTGAGGAGTTTGCTCGTCTCTTTATGATTACAAATGTGGAAGTTCCTCGTTCGTTTAATCAATTATGGCTCATCATCAAATGGGGGATGGGGTCTTTGTTTCTCTTTCGTATTTTTCCTTTATTTTTATAAAATCGTTCCGAGCAAGAAGTCCCACTTCTTTCAGTTTTACCAGGAGCACTTTTTACGACGATTGGGTGGCAAGGTGTATCTGTTGGCTTTTCTTATTATGTTTCGTTTGGGACGTATACAAAGATTTACGGGCAACTTGGTAGTATTATCGTCTTAATGTTTTGGTTTTATTTAACAGCTGCAGTCATTTTAATTGGTGGATTAATTAATGCTAGTATAGAAAGAGGCTAAGGGGCTAAAAAAACGAGGGACAGTGACAATAGAAGAGGGAAATAGTCATTTATTAGGGATTCGTTCTTCAAACATATGAATAACATGATCATTTTTAATGTTTTTTTAAGAAAAGCCGATGTGTTTGTGATGTGAAAGGCCGGAGCTTATATGGAAATCAGTTTTAGTATGAACTAATTATCCCTTATCATAGAACATTATTTTTTGAAAAAAATGCAACGAGCAATTATGATTACATATGGTATCATTAAAAAATGACTGAAAAAAAAAGGAGTTTCAAAGAATGTTAATGGAAGCAATCATCTCTTATGAATTTTGGAAGTCTTTAGGGATTTCAGTTGCTATTTTTCTCTTATTTATGTTATTTAGAAAAGTCTTTTACAGATATATTTACCGTCTTATTTTAAAATTAAGTAAAAAGACGCCGACTCATTTTTTTAACCATGTTTTTGTTGCTTTTGAAAAACCATTTGGTTGGCTATTTGTCGTTCTTGGTATTTATGTAGCAATGGCTTATTTTCCATTTTTTGACCAATCACACCCAACATTTATAAAGTTGATGAAATCATCTATTATTGTTCTCATTGCTTGGGGACTATATGAGTTAAGTTCAGCTTCCTCTTTGTTATTTACAAAATTAGACGAGCGATTAAATATAAAAGTTGATAAAATATTAATTCCATTTTTGTCAAAAACGATTCGGTTTATTATTATTGCGCTCAGCGTTACTATTATCGCCGAACAATTCGATTATAGTGTCAGTGGCTTTATTGCTGGACTAGGTCTAGGTGGATTAGCATTTGCGTTAGCTGCTAAGGATGCAATTGGTAATTTATTTGGCGGGATCATCATCATAACGGAAAAGCCTTTTTCTATCGGGGATTGGATTATGACGCCAAGTGTAGAAGGTACGGTGGAAGATATTAATTTTCGCAGCACAAAAGTAAGAACTTTTGCTCAAGCATTAGTTACTGTTCCCAATTCAACATTAGCAAATGAAAATATTACAAATTGGAGTAAGATGGGAAGAGACAAGTTCAATTTGAATTAGGTGTAACATTCGACACACCAAGAGAAATTTGCAAAGGACGATTCAGCGCATAGAAGAAATGTTGCAAAATCATCCAGGTATTCATCCAGAAACGATCTTTGTAAAATTCGATCATTATGGTACGAATAGCCTCAATCTCTTTTTCTATTTCTTTACAAAAACGACCCATTGGGAAGAATATTTGAATATTAAACAAGAGGTTAATTTTGAAATAATGGAAATTTTAGAGGACGAAGGGGTAGCAATTGCCTATCCAACTAGAACATTACGTGTAGATGCAGAAGAAATAGGGGAGAAAAAAATACCATTCGAATCTAATTAAGATAGAACAGACAAGCGGAAGAAGCCGCATCATGCACCATTACGGGAGTAAGCTCTTCCATTCAATGAAGGGCTTACTTTTATTCCTTATCATCAGCATGTATGATGGTATGAAAGTTGACGACTAGTGTATAAATAAATATCCATTTGTAAATAACGAACCATTTTGGGGTGAAAAAGTTTTGCTCCTCTTTATAGTCTCTATTTGGAGGTTGTAAGATTTCGATCATGTTGGACAATTTGATCACGGTATGCATCGAGTTGCATTTTATGCGGGTATTCGATTGCTTTCATAATGAATGTAGTTATTCTTTTTAATTGCTCTTTTTCTGCTGGCTCCCAATTCATCTTTTCTTTTGAAATGTCTAATAGGTTACTTAAATGGTAGTGAATTTGCCGAATCGCATGCAACAATTCCTTTTCTCTATAAAAGTTTTTTCGTTCTGCTTCGGTATAGCGATGGTATTGCCATTCAGCTTCTTGAAATTGAAGAAGTCTTTCTGTTTTTTCAAGATTGGCAGTTAAATCCGCAAAGATCGCTTCCGTTTGTCCATTATCCTTATGTCCATTCAGGATAATATTCATTACCGCAACGAGAGCTTCTCTCATTTTTTCTCTAAAGATAGCAAGTTCATCGTTATCTTTGTCCCATATTGGGGTGAAAATAAAAATATTTACGAGTGTAGAAACAACCAATCCAGTTGTTGTTGTCCGAGCCTAATGAAAAAAGAAGCAAAAAAATTACTTTGGATAACTTCTATCATTGCTACAGATGTGAGTGTTGCAACGAGTAGGCCGGCATGTAAGTTTAGTTTATAACAAGTGATGATCGTTAAGACTGCAGCAGCTGTATATGAAATAAGTGAGTTTCCAAAGAGAGCAATAAAAATAACTGCATAAGCTGCCCAATTGCCAAAGCAGGAAAGCGCACCAAACTTTTCTTGATGGAATCTCTCGCTGTTGGCTCAATATTAGCGATTGCAGTAATAACGGCAAATACTGCAGGCCAATGGAGCCATTGACAATGAGGGCCGTAAGAAAAACAGCAATTCCTGTTTTAACCACCCTGCCACCGATAAAAGAAGAAAATTTCCTCATAAATGGATCTCCTTATAGACGTGTAAATATGGTCTACTTTATTGTAGCAAATATAGTGTGACAGGGCATATCGTGAATGATCTTTCTCTCTGCGATATGTATTTCCATCCTTCATCAATACTTTTGCCACATCATAATAAGCGATGGCTCATCTAATTCTAATGATTCATCGCTATTCTCTATTTTTTGTGTTAGGCTGCTTTACTATGATAGGAAGCTGGCGAAGTTCGCTTTTTTATTAAATAACGTTGATAAATGTTGTTTAATAAAAGTGCTGTAATAATAAGTGTCTACCAACAATGTCGTATGTAGTTAGATCATATCCTTGCATAAATCCAATAACTAGGGTTGTTATTGGTGCAAAATTGATAAAAAGAATACCGTTGATTGGTGTTAAAATACTTACACCGTGATTCCAGCCAAGTAAAGCAAATAATCCAGGGAAAATAACCATGAATATTAAGTCAAACCTTATGGAATGAATAGCTGCTAAAGTAGGTGCTTCAACCCAACCAAAAACAGTCGTCAAAAAAACAAGAACTGTTGCCGTTGCCGTTCCATATAGGCAAGTGAGCGTTGAATAGCGGAGAGCAGACCAGTCGGAAAAACTCCCCCTCCCATTGTATAAACAACCCACCCAATCACAGCAATAAAGAGAATAATAACAGGAATAAGTTGATTACTTGTCGAAGTGAAAACACTTATATCACCATTTGTAACTACAAGAAAGACACCGACAAACGCAAGCCCGATAAAAACGAGTGTATAAAAACTTGGTCTTTGTTTTTTAAAAAACCAAAAAATAAAGACAGAGATCATCGGCATCGATGCTTCCCATAATAGATGCAACAAGAACACCAGCTTCGCCAAGCAAATCCTGGCCAAAAAAGATGAGTAAATTATAGACAGTAAATCCCATTGTACCGTAAAACCATAATAAAAATCCTTTACCATCAGGTAGGAGGGCTTTTTTTCCCTCTTTATAAAGTAAAATGATGACGAGGATGACTACGACAGGAATATAGCGAAAGATGGTGAAATAAAAAGGTTCAACATATTGAAAGGAGTGATTAGCAACAGGGAACATCGCACCCCATGACATACTTGCAATTAAACATAAAAATGCTCCCCATAATAAATTTCGTTTCAACGATAATGCCTCCTAATTATAAGTCATTCCAATTATTATTAAACTATATAGCAGACATCATGTGAAACGATTATAAATGATAAAGACGATCAAATTTAGAGATAGCAATAAAAATGAGGTCATAAAATGGATATCTACGAACAGGAGAAAGTGAGTGCTAGACTTTCCCATTGCTTAGCTAATTTAAAAGGTTTTGTTGTTTGAACAAACAAATTATGAAGCTTCATAGGGGATAGCAAGGGGGATAGCAAGGAAAAAAATGATGAGGAAAGAAGTATAGATAATCACTTTATTTTTAAATTCATCAACGATGACTCCTTCCACAATCATAAGGCGTTAATGGATATCAAGCAAATGAGAAGCAACATTATATATTAATAAAAAGCTTACCTGCGTTTATCCTTATCGATCTGACACCATGTGGAATGATAGAAAAAAGGAAAATGGCTTGAGGATAGGCAATGAAAATAGTAATGCGCATCAGTGGCTAGATTGTTGACAAGCCACTGATACAAATCATTTTTGGAGCTTAAAATATTGTCTTGCAGCTTTTTGAATGGAAGGCGAAAAATGTTGATGAATCAAGCGTTGGATTTCATCTACGGTTTCAAGTTGCTTTGTTTCTGTCTCTTTTCCGTTCGTCCATCTGCGTCGAAAGCGCTCCTCTGTGAGTGATATTGTTCCATCTGATAATGATTGAGCAATAAGCAATGTACGATTAAAAGGAGATTTTTCATCTGTATGGATGAGTTTTTTCATACGATTCAGCTCATCCCAAGGTATTTCTTTTGGGTCAAATGCAAAACGAAGGGCCCAGCCATTTTCAGTCAAATATTCACATATTATTGAACCGCGTTCCGTCTTTTTTGTGCGCAGTCGATAAGTTCCGGAGGGTGTTTTTACTTCCGGACCATCAAGTGCTAGTGGTTGTAAAGGAAGATTATTACCAGAGCCACTATCAAGTAAATAGAGAATATCATTTTCCTCATATAAGACGATTGCGTGCGTACGATCAAGCCCCCACTGGTCATCGACTCTCATCGTTGCTGCTGAAAGTTGCGCGTTTAGACCTAACTCTTTTAATAGTAAATAGAGCAGGCCATTTAATTCATAACAAAGACCACCTCTTTTTTCTTCGAGCAGTTTTTTGCGTAAAAAACTTTCGGTAATAAGTGTCTCATTTTGTAAGAGCACATCAATATTTTCAAAGGGAAATTGTTGTGCCATTAGCTGTTGGATAGAGGCTATTTTTTCTAACGATGATTGTTTGTTGTTCGGATCTTTTAACATTTTCATCAATGCTTCCATTTATCTCCCTCCTTTATATTCATTATAATAAATAAACATTCTTTCAGACCTTTGCTAGAAATGACTCTCTTTATTTACAAGAATAGACATATACATCGGAAGACTTAACAATGACGCCATTATCGCTTAAGATAATGTTAACGAAATGTATCATAAAATGAAATAGAAACGCATCACAGTTATGGGGGGAAGAGGTTGGATCTAAAGGATTTAATTATCTTTCAGAAAGTTGCAGAAAAAAAGGAATATTAGTAAAGCTGCCAAAGAGTTAAATTATGTGCAATCAAATGTGACAGCAAGAATTCAACGTTTAGAGGAAGAACTTCATACACCGCTTTTTCATCGTCATAATCGCGGAATGGTTTTAACACCAGAGGGAAAAAAGCTTATCACTTATGCGGAAAAAATTACTTCGATGGTCAAAGAGATGAAAAAAGTGGTGCAGGATTCAAGTATGCCGATTGGAAGATTGGATATTGGAACGGTTGAAACGGTAATCAAATTACCATATATATTATCTAGATATAATAAAAAATATGAACATGTCGATTTATCACTTACGACTGGAGTAACAGACGAATTAATCGATAAGGTCCTTAAATATCGCTTGGATGGTGCATTTGTTACCGGAAGTAATAGCGTACACCCTGATTTAGTTCAATATGAAGTATTTGAAGAAGAACTTGTTTTAGTATCCGATCCAACGCCGATTTCATTAGAAGAAGTGAAACATAAACCATTGCTCGTTTTCAGCTCTGGTTGTGGCTATCGTAATAAGCTAGCGGAATGGTTACGAGATGAACAAATCGTACCAAAAAAGGTAATGGAAATGGGAACATTGGAAACGATGTTAGGGAGTGTATATTCAGGTTTGGGCGTTGCATATGTTCCCCATTCAGCAGTAAAAGATCATGAAGAAAGAGGACTCATCCAATGTCATACATTACCTGAACGTTACAGTAAAATAACGACCGTTTTTATTAGAAGAAAAAGAAGCACATTTGACAGCTTCACTAAAAAAATTTATTGAAACGATTGAAGCATGCAAACATGAAAAACATTATCCATTACCATTTTTCTAAATGAATCGTTTGAAACGTTATGTAAGAGAAGGGACTGACTATTTGTCATGTCCATAAAATATCTATACGTAATGTACATAGGAAGAGAGGAGACGGTTAAATGAAAACAGCTATTTTTGGTCAGCATGATAAAAACACATTACGACAGTTTAATCATTGTCTCCGTACAGGAAATGTTGCTGGGGGTGTATTATGTGCTGATGGGCATTATGGATACAGTCAGCCAGTCGGAGGAGTAGTTGTTTACGATGGCCAAGTATCACCATCAGGTGTTGGTTATGATATTGCATGTGGGAATAAAGCGGTAAAAACAAATATACATTATGAAGAAATCGAAGATGATATCGCCACTATTATGGATGACATCGCTACAACGATTTCTTTTGGCATTGGCAGAACAAATAAAGAAAAAGTCGATCATCCACTTTTTGATGACCCGGACTGGGCGGTTTATCGGGAAATAGGAACACATGAACATGATCAACTGAAAACATTAGCGAGAAATCAGCTTGGAACGGTAGGATCAGGAAATCATTTCGTCGATATTTTAGTAGAAGAAGCGACAGGTGAAATTTGGATTGCGAATCATTTTGGTAGCCGAGGCTTCGGGCATAAAACGGCAAGTGGCTTTCTAAACTTAGCAAAAGGTCGTTCATTTTCGGATAAAGCGCCTGGCGAACATATGGAGCAACCTCCTACATTATTAGATATGGATAGTGAGCTTGGTGATATGTATTACCGTGCAATGAAGTTAGCAGGACGATATGCTTATGCCGGTAGGGACTATGTGATAAATCAAGTGTTAGATATTCTTCATGCTGAAGCTGTGTTTGAAGTTCATAACCATCACAATTATGCCTGGAAAGAGACACATGCTGGAAAAGAGTATATCGTCGTTCGTAAAGGGGCAACACCATCAGCACCAGGTCAATTAGGTTTTATCGGTGGTAGTATGTGTGATATGTCGGTGATCGTACGCGGAAAAGATTCCGAGAAAAATAGAGATGCTTTTTATAGTACAGTTCATGGAGCGGGACGAGTGATGAGCCGTACGAAAGCCGCAGGGAGAATGAATTGGAAGACACGGAGACGAAGAGGCGGTGTCATTACTGAGCAGCAATTGAAAAAAGCAGTTGACGATGCTGGTGTTGAACTGCGTGGAGGCGGCCCAGATGAAAGTCCATTTGTCTATCGAAAGCTACGAGAAGTACTTGATGCTCATGAAGGTACATTGGACATTTTACATGTGTTAAAGCCAATTGGTGTCTGCATGGCAGGCGCTAATGAGTTTGATCCTTACAAAGACTAAATGGGTTGATGGAAGTAATCACTACAAAAAGAACAAAAATAATAGGCGGAAAATGAGTTTTAATTTGGTTCTACCTCCTCATGACACGAATAAAATGATACACTATTCTTAAAAAAGTGGGTGTAAATGAGATGGTCGAATGTTTGTTGCAAGCGTTCCAAAGTTCTTTCTATGATATGTCGATACCGATCATGTTAACAATGATGATTCTCACATGGAATATGCCTCGTTTTTCTCCATCAAATCAAATCGAATATGTTTCCAACTTTGATCGTTTGCAATTAGAAAATAATCATTTACAACCTCAGAGTGAAAATGATCAACCCTTTTATCTTTTTATCTATTTAGTGCAAACGGTAAAGAGAAAAGAAGGATTAGATAATGATATAGGAGATCACTACTCACCTTTCGATTTCACATTTTAAAAAAAGAAAGGTGAGTATATTGAGGAAACAAACGATATTAATGACTGCATTGCCGTTATATTGGGTAGTAGGAGGTATTTTTCTCATCCTCCAAACAATGATAGCTAGAACCATTTATCAAAAAGAGAGAAAAGAAGAAGCAGATTTAACAGATGTAACCGAGCAAAAATAACTTGCTTAAAAGATAGATCAATCAAATATGGTCTATCTTTTTTATTTTCTTATCAGACGTTATTTGCGTCTAAACCGCGATACCATATAAAATGAGTAACGTAATAGAGGGAAGTGACAAATACTAGCACTTTCACAACCGCTAGTGAAGTAAAATAACTGTCTTAAGCGCGTGTATCAACACTTAAGACAGTTTTGGATGATGAGAATGAGATGGGCAACTACTTTTCGACAATATCAAAAATGATTTCCGCTATATCGGTATTATTCAGTTGACCTACAAACTGTATTTTTGGATGGACCAAATGCGTAAATAGGTACGTCTTCACCAGTATGTCCACTCGTTGTCCAGCCAGTATTAGAACGATTATCAAAAATGCTTTCGATGGCATTATCAATTGTTTCAGGATCTTTTGTGATTGCTGCATCTTTTACATACTGAATTTCATTTTTCGTCAATGACAGATCGATATATTTCTTTAAGGTCATTTCAACATTATCACCATTTGCAATTTTTTCTGCCATGAAGTCTGGAGTACGTTTAGCAGCTTTAATCGGTTCTGGGAACCAATTATAATTCCCTTTCGCACCGATTGATAATCCTCCTGTTGAATGGTCAGCGGTTGCAATGACTAATGTATGTTTATCTTTTTTGGCGAACTCGATGCTCGCTTGAAATGCTTTTTCAAAATCTTCCATTTCACTCATAGCCGCGACAATATCATTATCATGACCTGCCCAATCAATTTGGCTACCTTCTACCATGAGGAAAAAGCCATCTTTATTATTTTTTAACCGATCGATCGCTGACTTTGTCATTTCTTCAAGTGAAGGAACTTCATTCGTTCGGTCGATCATTTTTGGTAATCCTCTTTGCGCAAATAGACCTAAAACATGGTCATTATGATCTTTTAATAATTCTTTCCGATTCGTTACATAGCTATATCCAGCTTCTTCAAATTCTTTCGTCAAGTCCCGATCATCTCGAATAAATAATTCGCTTCCTCCCCCGAGAAGAACATCTACCTTTTGTTTTCCATTAATCAAATCATCGTAATAGTCATCTGCTATTTCTTCCATGTTCTTGCGATGTTCATTATGTGCACCGAATGCAGCTGGTGTTGCATGGGTAATTTCAGAAGTAGCGACAAGACCAGTTGACTTTCCTTTTTCTTTTGCTGATTCGAGGACGGTTTTAACCGCTTCTTTTTCCTTGTTGACAGCAATTGCACCATTGTATGTTTTAATGCCAGAAGATATGGAGGTTGCTGATGCAGCCGAATCAGTAATATTTTCTTTCGGATCATCTGGATATGTCATTTGCTGACCAACAAGATGCGGATCAAATTTTGTTTCTTCAACCTCTTTTGTTTTCGGATCATCCTTATAGTAGCGATAAGCAGATGTGTAAGCAGGTCCCATTCCATCTCCAATTAATACGATGACATTTTTCACTTTGGCATTGTTTGTATTCAACTTGCTTTTTGCTCCGGTCCAGCCTCCGAATAAAAGAGTAGCTATGACTGCAATTGGTATTATTTTCCTAACATGCTTTTTTATAAGCAAATTTAATTCCCCCTTATCCCAATTTTTATTCTTATTCTCATTTTAAGTATATGATGTTAAGTGTTTGTTAAAAGAAGATAAAACTAATGTAAACATTGAAAAATAAAAAATTTGTAACTAATAACTAAAGCCCTTGTAATGACTAGTCTGATAAGTGATTTCCATTTTACTTTTATTGACGAAAAAGAAAATTTACGGTGATCAATATTTAGATTTTGCTAAAATATTCAATGCTATTAATAAAATTTTAATCTAGTAAATGGTATACTCTTCAATAAACGTATATTAATAGGAGGAAATTGTCATTGGTGGATTTTAAACTCATCGAAGAGGCTAAACAGTTTATATATACTTGCTATCAAGAGTTAGGTAAATCGCATGTAGAAAGTGAAAACCGCATGACCGAAATTAAAAAGGAAATCATTGAAACGGGGACATATACACATACTTATGAAGAATTAGCACATGGGGCTAAAATGGCTTGGCGCAATAATAACCATTGTATTGGAAGATTGTTTTGGGATAAACTCTATGTGTTTGACGAAAGAGAACTAGAAACGGAAGAGCAAATATACGAAGCTTTATTAAACCATATTCATTTTGCTACGAACAAAGGTAAAATTCGCCCAACGATCACAATTTTCAAGCCAGAAAAAAATGGTGCTTCACAGATGCGAATATGGAATCATCAGTTGATTAGATATGCTGGTTATGAAAAAAAGGGAGGAATAGTAGGAGATTCTGATTCATTAACTTTTACGCGTGTTTGTGAACAACTTGGTTGGAAAGGGAAAGGAACTAACTTTGATGTCTTACCACTTGTTATTCAAGTACAAGGAAGAGAGCCAAAATTATTTGATATTCCCGAATCATTTGTTTTAGAAGTGCCAATTAGTCATCCACAACTCGAAGCTTTTTCGCAATTACAAATAAAATGGTATGCCGTTCCAATTATTTCCGATATGAGGCTGGAAATAGGCGGAATCAATTATCCGATGGCACCCTTTAATGGCTGGTATATGGGAACAGAAATAGGAGCAAGAAACTTAGCTGATGTTGATCGATATAACTTTTTACCTCAAGTGGCAGAATTAATGGGTCTAGATGCTAGTAGCAATAAAACGTTATGGAAAGATAAAGCATTAGTAGAGCTGAATCTTGCCGTTCTTTACTCGTACAAAAAAGCTGGCGTAAGTATTGTTGACCACCATACAGCTGCACAACAATTTAAGCGTTTTGAAAAGAATGAAGAATTATGCGGACGGAAAACAACTGGTAATTGGGTATGGTTAATTCCACCATTATCACCAGCGACGACACATATATTTC
>CAVVKR010000026.1:0-28921 GCA_963748745.1 uncultured Bacillaceae bacterium
TACAATGCCTGTGTTATTTGTCCTAGACTCGCATATTTGACTGTTTCCATCAATTCTGCAAAAATATTACCGCCTTAAATTGCTGTCTCCTTCAATCTTTTTAAAGCAATTTCCGCCTGATCTTTTATGTTTTTTCTTTAAATAGGTTTAAATTTTTAATTTGCGCTTCTTTTTCTTCCTTTGTTGCTCGAGCTAGTTCAATGTTATTCATTTCTTCTTCAGAAGGCGGATTTGGATTTAAATACGTATTCACCCCAATAATCGGTAGTTCTCCCGTATGCTTTTTCATTTCATAATACATCGACTCATCTTGAATTTTTCCGCGTTGATATTGTGTTTCCATTGCACCGAGTACCCCGCCGCGATCATTGAATCGCTCAAATTCCTGCAAGCACCGCTTCCTCGACTAAGATCGGTTAGTTCTTCAACGATAAACGAGCCTTGCAAAGGATTTTCATTTTTCGATAAGCCATGCTCTTTCGTAATAATCATTTGAATCGCCATCGCCCGTCGAACAGATTCCTCTGTAGGCGTTGTAATCGCTTCATCATATGCATTCGTATGAAGTGAATTACAATTATCTTGAAGAGCCATTAATGCCTGTAGGGTCGTGCGAATATCATTAAAATCAATTTCTTGAGCATGCAGGGAGCGTCCCGAAGTTTGAACATGGTATTTTAGTTTTTGACTGCGTTCATTCGCTCCATATTTATCCCGCATGACCGTTGCCCAAATCCGTCGTGCCACCCGGCCAATCACCGTATATTCCGGATCAAGCCCATTGGAGAAAAAGAATGAAAGATTTGGTGCAAAATCATCAATATCCATTCCTCGACTTAAATAATATTCCACATACGTAAAGCCATTTGCAAGCGTAAATGCAAGCTGTGAAATTGGATTCGCTCCCGCTTCGGCAATATGATAGCCAGAAATAGAAACAGAATAATAATTACGTACTTGATTATCAATGAAATATTGCTGAATATCTCCCATCATTCTCAGCGCAAATTCTGTTGAAAAAATACATGTATTTTGTCCTTGATCTTCTTTTAAAATATCTGCTTGAACCGTACCTCGAACTGTTTGTAGTGTATTTGCCTTAACTTCTTCAAATTCTTCCTCTGTTAAGACTCTGCCAAGCTCTTCTTCATTTTTTCTACTTGTTGATCAATCGCGGTATTCATAAACATCGCTAAAATAATCGGCGCTGGTCCATTAATTGTCATTGAAACCGATGTAGACGGGTGCACATAAATCAAATCCTTCATATAGTTTTTTCATATCATCCAACGTACAAATACTGACACCACTTTCGCCAACTTTTCCATAAATATCTGGGCGATAATCAGGATCCTCCCCGTATAGAGTGACAGAGTCAAAGGCCGTACTTAATCGTTTTGCATCATCATCCTTTGATAAATAGTGAAAACGCCGATTCGTCCGTTCTGGTGTGCCTTCACCAGCAAATTGACGTTTCGGATCTTCCCCTTCACGTTTAAACGGAAATACACCGGCTGTAAAGGGAAATGAACCAGGAACATTTTCCTTATACACCCATCTTAAAATTTCCCCATAATCCTCATATTTCGGCAAGAGCCACTTTAGGAATCTCTAATCCTGATAAACTTTTTGTTTTTAAATCGGTGACAATTTCTTTATCGCGAATTTTTGTTACAAATTGTATCTCGCTGCATACGTTTTCTTTAATCCTTCCCAGTCTGCCAAAATCTTTTTCGATTCAGCTGTTAAGTTTTCCTTCAATTTCTTCTTAATAGCTTCTAAGCATGTTAGCACTTCACCGTTTGCTTCTTGTTCCTTAACAGCTTCTATGGCACCTTCAAGTTGAAATAGCTTTCGGGCAAATTCACTTGTTCTTCTGCTTTTTTATGATAATTGCGACCGTATCTGAAATTTCACGTAAATAATATCGACGGTCATTCGGAATAATGACATTTTGCTTTTCAACTATCTGCATTCTTTGTCAAAAGACAGTATCCCAATTCGATACCCGTTTTTTCATTAAGTTTTTCAATTAATGCTGCAAATAAGCATTTGTCCCAGGATCATTAAATTGACTTGCAATTGTTCCGTAAACTGGCATTTCTCCATAGTCTTTTTCAAAAAGCATGATGACTGCGTTGATATTGCTTTTGAACTTGACGTTTAGCATCTTCAGAGCCTTTGCGTTCAAATTTATTAATCACAATCAAATCAGCAAAATCAATCATATCAATTTTTTCAAGCTGAGAAGGTGCACCAAATTCACTTGTCATGACATACATGGAAACATCACAAATTTCAGTAATTTCTGCATCTCCTTGGCCAATCCCACTTGTTTCAACAATGATTAAGATCAAACCCTGCTGCTTTAACGACATGCGATCGCATCTTTAATCGCTAGAGATAGTTCGCTTTTTGAACCTCTCGTGGCTAGACTTCGCATATACACACGTGGGTGAGAAAATCGCATTCATGCGAATTCGGTCACCAAGAAGAGCACCGCCTGTTTTTTGCTTCGTTGGATCAACTGAAAGAATCGCGACTTTTTTATCTCAGGAATTTCATTAATAAAGCGACGAATTAGTTCATCTGTTAACGAACTTTTTCCTGCTCCGCCCGTTCCTGTAATCCCAAGAACAGGAGCCTTCTTTTCTACCTTTTCTTTATTTTTGCAAGAGCTTCTGCAGTCAGCGGCTGTTTCATTTATTCTTGCCAATTTGATTCTTCAGCAAGTGTAATCAATTTTGCAATTGCTTTAACATCCCCTGTTTGTAGACTTCTCAAGTTCTTCGTCAAGCATGCAACGCTAGTTGGAAAATCACATTCCTCTAAGCATTTGATTAATCATTCCTTGCAAGCCCATAAATGCGTCCATCCTCAGGTGAAAAAATCCAGCAATTCCATATTCATGAAGTTCCTTTATTTCCCGCGGGATAATGACACCGCCGCCACCTCCATAAATACGAATATGTGGATGCTCCTTTTTCCTTCAAAAGATCATACATATATTTAAAATACTCCACATGTCCGCCTTGATAGGAAGAAACAGCAATTCCTTGGACATCCTCTTGAATCGCCGCATTGACAACTTCCTCCACCGAACGGTTATGACCAAGATGAATGACTTCCGCACCACTTGCCTGAAAAATTCTCCGCATAATATTAATTGAAGCATCATGCCCATCAAACAAACTTGAAGCCGTCACAAACCGAACATGATGTTTCGGTTTATAAACTTTCGACTTGTGTTCATATCCTTCTCCCCCTTTTTATTCTTTTGATACCCTTCTAATCCCTTGAAAAAATAATTCTGTTTGTAGCTTGATATATTCTTCCAGTGTAAAATGCTTTCTGTAATGCCCAACGTCGGAATCCCCACATTTGTCCTTAACAAAAATATTATGTGCCAAGTAAATGTACATGTTCACTTTCCGATTGCAAGTTCTCCATTTTCAATACAGTTTTCAATTAATGTTTCAAACATCCCGACCATTTCCATTTCTTTTTCTAATACATATGGCAGTGCATCCTTTGACAATGATTTCGCTTCTTGATACATAACAAGTACTTCATCTTGCATTTCATCCATAACCTTAAAATAATAAGCAATCCCAGCTTTAAGCTTTCAAGCGTTCCCTTTTCTGTATTCAATCCTGTTGCAGCTGTTCACTTACCTGGTCATAAATACTGTCACAAACCAAATAGAGAATATCTTCTTTCGTTCGAATATATTCATATAATGTACCAATACTAAAACCTGAAGCTTTAGCAATTTCCCTTGTCGTTGTCCGATGAAAGCCTTTTTCTTTAAAAAGAGATACTGCACCCTTTAATCATTTGATCCGGCGCTTTTTGATCAACTGTTCATCTTTACATGAAGCTTGCACTTCTCTTTTTTTTCCATAACTGACCTCTCTTATTAAGCTAGCTCAATCGTCAGGTCACTTCATCCCCTTCATAAACCGCTGATTCCTTTACTGACTTTATGCTTTTATTTAGTTAGCATTCGGGAAATGACGAGACGCTGAATTTCTTGTGTTCCTTCATAAATTTGCGTAATTTTTGCATCTCGCATATATCGTTCAACCGGATAATCTTTCGTATATCCATAACCACCAAAAACTTGAACTGCTTCCGTCGTCACTTTCATTGCTGTATCACCAGCCAATAGTTTAGACATCGCTGATTCTTTTCCATAAGGAAGACCTTCTGATTCTAGCCATGCAGCTTGATAGGTTAAGTAGTCTGGATGCTTCAATACTTGTAGCCATATCTGCTAGTTTAAAAGCAATTCCTTGATTGGCGGCAATCGGTTTACCAAATTGCTTCCGTTCTTTCGCATAATCGACCGCAGCATCAAGTGCACCTTGAGCAATTCCGACTGCTTGAGCAGCAATCCCATTACGACCGCCATCTAGCGTCATCATCGCAATTTTAAAGCCTTCTCCTTCTTCTCCAAGACATTTTCTTTTGGCACTTTACAATCTTCAAAAATAATTTCTGTTGTAGGTGATGAACGAATTCCTAAGTTTTTTTTCTTTTTTCCCAACTGAAAAACCTGGAAAATCTTTTTCAACGATAAATGCAGTTGTTCCTTTATGCTTTGTCTTCAGGATCTGTTAAGGCAAACACAATATAAATATCCGCAATCCCGCCATTTGTAATGAAAATTTTTGATCCATTTAAAATATAATGATCACCATCAAGTCTTGCTGTTGTTTTCATTGCACCTGCATCTGAACCGGATCCTGGCTCTGTTAAACCATAGGCACCAATTTTTTCTCCTTGTGCCATCGGATTTAAATATTTTTGTTTTTGCTCTTCTGTACCAAATTTATAAATTGGCCAACCAGCAAGAGAAGTATGAGCAGATAACGTAACTCCTGTTGAAGCACATACACGAGATAAGTTCTTCAACCGCAATACAATAAGCCAAATAATCACTACCAATTCCACCATATTCTTCTGGCCACGGAATCCCTGTTAAGCCCAATTCCGCCATTTTATCGAAAATACTCACGATCAAATCGTTCTTCTTCATCACGTTCTGCAGCTGTCGGTGCCACTTCATTTTCAGCAAAATCCCGTACCATTTTTCTAATCATTTCATGTTCTTCCGATAATTTGAAAGTTCATCGATCTAATCTCCTCCATTATTTAGTCACTTTTATTTATTACTATTAAAAAGATGTTTTACTAATAACGATTCGTTGAATTTCACTCGTTCCTTCATAAATTTCCGTTATTTTTGCATCACGGAAATAGCGTTCAACTGGATAATCCTCCGTATATCCATAGCCACCAAAAACTTGAATCGCTTCTGTCGTTACTTCAACAGCTGTTCTTGAAGCAAATAGTTTTGCCATCGAAGCTTCCTTTCCACATGCGTATCCCTCTGTACTGTAAGATTAGCTGCTCGATAGACTAAGTAGTTTGGCTGCTTCGATATTTGTTGCCATATCGGCAAGTTTAAAAGCCAATTCCTTGCTGAGCAGCAATTGGTTTTCCAAATTGTTCGCGTTCTTTCGCATATTCAACTGCATGCTTCAAATGCTGCTTCAGCAATTCCGAGCGCTTGTGCCGCAATACCAATTCGGCCGACATCCAAGATTGGCCATCGCAATTTTAAAGCCTTCTCCTTCTTTACCAAGTAGGTTTTCCAGCTGGAACTTTCATATCTTCAAAGGTAAGCTGCAACGGTTCTTGAACCATGAAGCCCCATTTTATTTTCATCTTTTCCAATGATAAATCCTGGTGTATCTTTTTCAACAATAAAAGCAGAAATTCCTTTGCTTCCAGCTTCTGGATTAGTCGTGGCAAATACAATATAAATATCTGCTTCCCCGCCATTTGTAATAAAGACCTTTGAACCATTTAATACATAATGATCTCCTTCTTTTACCGCTCTTGTTTTTAAACTAGCAGCATCGGATCCTGCACTTGGTTCTGTTAAACAAAAAGCCCCTAAATATTCTCCAGTTGCAAGCTTCGGACATATTTTTGTTTTTGCTCTTCTGTTCCAAAATACAAGAATTGGATTTGTACCAACTGATGTATGAACAGATAATATGACCCCGAACGTTGCACTCACTTTGGAAAGTTCATGAATGGCGATAATATAAGAAGTAAAATCCATTTCCGCTCCACCATATTTTTCAGGAATCGGAATCCCCATCAATCCAAGCTCTCCCATTTTTTTAAAATTTCTCTTGGAAATTCGCCCTGCTTCCATCTTTTCAACAAATGGAGCAATTTCGTCTTCTGCAAAATCACGTACCATTTTCTCTCATCATTTCTTGTTCTTCTGTAAATGCAAATTCATATGATTCACTCCTCCTACCTGATCACTCTCTAAATGACTATTAGTTATATGTATAAAAGCCACGTCCTGATTTTTTGCCGAGCCAGCCTGCTTTCACATATTTTCTTAATAGTGGACATGGACGGTATTTATCATCGCCAAATCCTTCGTGAAGTGTTTCCATAATATATAAGACATGTATCTAAACCAATAAAGTCAGCGAGAGTTAAGCGGTCCCATCGGATGATTCATCCCTAGCTTCATCACTTCATCAATTGCTTCCTTCGTTGCCACACCTTCATAAATGTATAAATCGCTTCATTAATCATTGGCATCAAAATCCGGTTGGAAACAAATCCAGGAAAATCATTCACTTCAACTGGCACTTTACTTAATGTTTTTGTCATTTCTTCAATCGTTTGATATACTTCATCAGCTGTTGCAAGTCCGCGAATGATTTCAACAAGTTTCATAACAGGAACTGGATTCATAAAATGCATGCCAATCACTTTTTCTGGTCGTTTCGTTGCAGCTGCAATTTCGGTAATCGGTAGCGAGGAAGTATTCGATGCCAAAATAGTATGTTCCGGTGCATATTTCATCAAGCTGCTGCAAAAATTTGCGTTTTAATTTCCATATTTTCAACCGCAGCTTCAATCACAAAATCACATCTTGCTGCATTGTTTAAATCTGTTGATGTTGATTAATCTCGATAGAATATTGTTGTCTTTTCTTCTTCTGTCATTCTTCCTTTTTCCACTTGTCGGCTTAAATTTTTCTGAATCGTTCTAAGCCTCGTTCGACATAATTCCTCTTTTAATATCATGTAAATACACTTCATAGCCTGCTTGTGCACAAACTTGAGCAATTCCAGATCCCATTTGTCCAGCTCCAATAACCATTACTTTTTTAATCTCCATCGATATCATCCTCCTTCTTATTTATCTTACCACTCTATTGATTTACTGCTTTGGTACTTCAATCATAATGGCATCTCCTTGGCCGCCACCCTGACAGATAGCAGCAATCCCAAGTCCGCCACCACGTCGTTTTAATTCATAAGCAAGTGTAAAAATAATTCTTGCACCACTTGCTCCGATTGGATGACCTAAGCGCAACTGCTCCACCATTCACATTTACTTTTTCTTGATCAAGATTAGCAATTTGACTACTAGCAAGGAAACAGCTGCAAAGGCTTCATTAATTTCAAACAAATCAATTTCTCTAACGATTTTCCTGTTTTTTTTAACAATTCATTAATGACAAGTCCAGGTGTTTTCGGAAAATCTTTTGCTTCGACAGCAATTGCTGCATGCCCAACGATATATAGCAAGTGGTTCTTTCCCTTCTTTTTCTGCTCGTTCTTCACTCATTAATACAGTGCTGCTGCACCGTCATTAACTCCTGGAGCATTTCCCGCTGTAATCGTTCCATCTTTACTAAAAACAGGAGGTAGATTTAGCTAGTTTTTCTATTGACGTATTTTTTCTTGGTGCTTCATCATGTCTAACAATGATTGGTTCTCCTTTTCGTTGCGGAACTTCGACTGGAACGATTTCTTCTGCAAATATGCCATTTTCGATTGCTTCAATGGCTCGTTCGGTGGCTTCGTAACGCCCATTCATCTTGTTCTTCGCGTCGTAATCTCTAATTCTTCTGCTGTACTATTTCCATATGTTCCCATATGAACACCTGTAAATGAACAGGTTAAGCCATCATGAACCATTAAATCATTCAGCTTTAGCATCTCCCATTCGTAATCCCCAACGTGCTTTCGGTAAAAGATACGGTGCATTGCTCATCGATTCCATTCCACCAGCAACAATTACTTCTTCATCACCAGCACGAATAATTTGATCTGCTAATGTTACACTCCGCATACCTGAAGCACATACTTTATTAATCGTTTCTGTTTTTACTTCCCATGGAATACCAGCATGTCTTGCTGCTTGCCGTGATGGAATTTGTCCTTGTCCTCCTTGAAGACATTTCCCATAATAACTTCCTCAACATCTTCCGGTTCAATATCTGCTCGTTCAATGCTTCTTTAATCGCAATTCCGCCGAGCTGTGAAGCTGTTAAAGTGCTAAACCTACCCCCAAATTTTCCAAAAGGTGTTCGTGCTCCACTAACAATGACTGTTTTCGCCATCCATATCTCTCCTCCTTTCATTATATTTGATTGAACGCTCGCTCATATATAATCGCTTACAAAATGAATATTGATCGAACGCTCGCTCATAAATATTCATATACATAAGTACAAGTTTACACAACATTTATTTACCTAAATATTATTATAATTGAAATGTCTGAACTATAAAATATACTCATTTGAAATGAATTGTATGCAATATTCTACCTTTCTATTTTACTTATGACGCTACTTCGATTTATCTTCTCCGCAAACTGCTTTTTCAAATAATTCCGCTACATCATACGTTTTAACATCATCTTCCACTTCTTTTGCTTTTGTTCCATCAGATAAGCATCGTTAAACAGTACGGACACCTGAACTAATAACAGATGGATTAACTGCTAAGCTTGTTCTGTTCTCGCAACATTAATCGATGACCTGTATCTTCTTCCATCCACATGAGACCGCCACCAGCTCCACAGCACATGCCATTTTCACGGTTTCTTTCCATCTCCACAAGTTTAACACCAGGAATAGATTTCAAAATTTCACGTGGTGGATCATAAACATCATTGTAACGTCCTAGATAACAAGAATCATGGAAAGTAATCGTTTCATTTACCTCATATTTCGGTTTAACTTTCCTTCTTTAACAAGTTCGCAAATATTCTGTATGATGATACACTTCCGCCTCTAAACCAAAATCAGGATATTCATTTTTAAAAATATTGTAAGCATGCGGATCAATCGTGACAATTTTTTTCACTTCATTTTTTTCAAATTCTTCAATATTTTTCGTCGCAAGCTCTTGGAATAAAAATTCATTTCCGAGACGACGTGGTGTATCTCCTGAGTTTTTCTCCTTATTACCTAAAATCGCAAACTTCACACCTGCTTCATTCAGAAGTTTTGCAAATGATAAGGCAATTTTTTGGCTGCGGTTATCATAAGATCCCATCGAACCGACCCAGAATAAATATTCAAATTCTTCGCCTGCTTTTTTCAATTCTTTCACCGTTGGAACGTGAACATCTTCACGAGCATCACGCCAGTTTTCATTTTCTTTTCGGTTTAATCCCCATGGATTTCCTTGACGTTCAATATTTGTCATCGCTCGTTGTGCATCCGCATCCATTTTTCCTTCCGTTAACACAAGATAACGGCGCATATCAATAATTTTATCAACATGTTCATTCATCACTGGACATTGGTCTTCACAATTACGACAAGTTGTACATGCCCAAATTTCTTCTTCTGTAATGACATCACCAATTAAGCTTGGATTATATGTCTAAAGTTGCTGCTGCTTCTTGTGCTCCTTGCTACTGCTTGCAATAGCAAGTTGGTTCCCTACTGTATTTGCAAAAGCATACGTTGGTACCCATGGTTGCTTTGCAGTAACAGCTGCACCTGTATTTGTTAAATGATCCCGCAATTTTAACATTAAATCCATCGGTGATAGCATTTTTCCTGTCCCTGTTGCCGGACACATATTCGTACAGCGTCCACATTCCACACAAGCATAAAGATCAACAAGTTGATTTTGCGTAAAGTCTTCAATTTTTCCAACACCGAAATGATTTCCTGTGTTTCATCTTCAAAATCAATTGCTTCAAGTTTACCTGGACTATCATAGACGGCTTAAATATACATTTGCAGGTCCAGCAATTAAGTGCGCATGCTTAGATTGTGGAACATACACTAAGAAACGCTAATAAGAATAATAAATGAATCCACCAAGCAATATAAAAAACAACACTTGCTCCTGTTGCGCCAATCCAGCTAAATGCAAGTGCAATGACGGAAGCAACTGGCTCTGTCCATGATGTGCTTCTACTCATGCCAAATAATTGCCATTCCATTTCCAAACAAGACAGAAATCATCAAGTCCACCGATAAAAATGAAGACAAGACCCGCTTTAAATCCTCGTTTTAAACGAACAAGCTTTTCAATATAACGGCGATAAAATGCCCAAACAACAGCGACTAAAATGATGAGTGTGACAATTTCTTGGAAAAATGTAAATCCTGGATAAAGTGGTCCAAGCGGTAAATGCGAGCCTGGCATTAAGCCCTTTCCAAATAAAATCAATTGCACCAAATTGCACTAAGAATAAATCCATAAAAAAACATAACATGAATAATGCCGCTCTTTTTATCTTTCAATAGCTTCTTTTGTCCAAACACATTAACCCAAATTTTTTCAAGTCTTGCTTTTACATTGTTATCAAACTCGGTTTTTTTTCCTAGTTTAATATATTGTAATTCTCGTTTTTACAACGTAAATGAAGAAGCTACTGCGTAAACGGTTACAATTAGAAATGCTATCCAATTGAGCCAAAACAATATATTGTTATCCATGTATAAAGCGACTCCTTTCAAATGATAATGGTCTCTGCTTCCCTTCTGAAAATGGCTATGAATGCCTAACAATTTTCAGAACAATTTTCAGAACAATTTACTTACCTATATTATATAGTGAATGAGCATTCAGTCAATGGTCTTTGTTTATTTTCTTTTAAAAAAAATCATTATCGTCTTTTTCGCTAGCTATTTATCTATTGTTACTTTGCTCATGAGACAAAATACTGCGCATATTTTTTTACCTCTAAATATTTAGATAGAGAGAACAAACAGCCCCTCTCTTTTATGCAAATAGTATGACACTTTAATTTCACCCATTCTTCTTTATTCGTCGCTATCTAATACGATGATGAGGAAAACGACCTTCTACTACATATTCTACAAATATCAGATAAATCTTGACAAGTTTCCTTAAATAAATACATCTATTAATAATACTATAAAGGTTTTACAGTAAAAAGCCAACTCCATTGTTAGTTTGGCTTCCTACTAAAAATGGCGTTATCGACCATAACGAGCGTCTTTTATCTCTATTTTAAACGATTGGCAATCCCATACCAAATAAGGTCTACACGATTTGCTATTTGGACAATATCTTGAAATACAAGGCCTGTTGCATCTCGCCACTGTCTCACTTTTTGATCAATTGGGACGACCCCTTTCATCATGTCAGTACCGATCATGATAAGCGTTCTTTCTCTATCATTTTTTTCCCACTGTTCACATTGCGAAATAAACTTTCTACATCTTTCTCTAACAAGGTCAATATTCTCCTCATTTTTCACTAAGTCCCTTATCCATTGTTCAATTCCTTCTAAAACGATAAACTTATTTTCTTCACACGAAAAACATTCTTCATATTTTTCGTCTTTATAAGCAGAAATCCAACAAAAATCACAGTTATTCGCCAACATGTATGTATCTCTTACCCATTTTGCTTTTCCATTGTAGGCACCGCCCGTAACAAAGTGCATCTTTCTCCATTCCTCCATTTTTTACCTGTCCATATAAGTTCATAGCCGGTTGCATGAGGGACTTCCCATTCCCAAAATTGTTTTGGTTCCGGTGCCAGCACTGTAAGTAAATAGCGAATCACTCCCCCATGTGTGACAACGGTTATATTCCTAACGCTTACAGCCTCTTTTCTTAACTTTTTCCATCCCATTTCGATTCGCTCGGAAAATATAGAAAAACTTTCACCTCCAGGTGGTTGCTGCGAAAACGGCTGCTGTAACCAAGATTGATAATCGTGATCGTCTTTAAGGTCTTCATAAGTTTTCCCTTCCCACACCCCAAAGTGTATTTCTCGAAATTCAGGCATTTCAATAAGATCATGAGCTGGAAACAATAGCTTTGCTGTTTCAAGACATCTCGTCAAGTCGCTAGAAAACACTTCTGTTCTTTCCGTGAGAGAGTTTCTTAATCGTTCTATCTCTGTTTTGTCTTCTAAACAAAGCGGTGGGTCGGACGCACCAACATAAGCTCTCCGTTTATTCGGCTCTGTTAACCCGTGACGAAGTAATGTGACAACCATATGATCATCCATAACATGAGTTCAGTCCCTTCTACTGACGCTCCTAGTAAATCTCCAGTAATACCGCCAAACCACGAAGAAAGCTTTTTCCGTAATATAAGATAAATAAACAACGCAACAATAATCATGAGAACAACAGGGATAACCATAACCTTAGAAAATATCAATATCGGTACCATGACGAGAAAAAAAGAAATAAAATAACTGTAGCTTGATTGCTTCTTTACTCGTTTCTGAAAAAAATAAGCTAACCCAGTTCGTTTTGCTGTCGGAAGTTTTATCAAAAGCATTCCCATCACTATTTTACTGAAAAAGGGAAGTAGCAGTACTAAGACATACGTTTGTCGAGTGATAAGCGAAACAGTTTCGTAAATAAAGAAAAAACGACTGCTTAATAAGACAAATAAGGAGATAACCCCAAAAGCACCAATATGAGGATCAGCCATTATTTCTACCCTTTTGGCCGGTTCTTTATATGAAAAAAAAGCATCACTCGCATCCATCCAACCATCAAGATAAAGACCACCAGAAATAATAATCGTAGCGATCCATAAGAAAAAAGCGACAGCAACTGTGGATAGTGGTGTTTCCATAAGAAAATATAATATACCTGTTAGAATCATCCCTTGAAATAGGCCAAGTAAAGGGAAAGTTTCTACTGCTCTCCTAATATGTTTATCATCCATCGGAAGCTGCAGGTGAATCGGAATGCTCGTTTGAAATTGAACATTGATTAAGAAACTTCTGATAGTTGTTAACATCGTAGCCACCGACTCCCAATCCATTTGGAACGGTGAACATTTAACTGTGACGTAAATAAAAGGGAAGTACTCTTCACTTCCATAAACAGTCTCCTTTCATCATCATTGGTAAGCCTGCTTCCACTAAAATGGCATGACTTGCATTGACTACAATTGATTGATGTAATTCTCCGAGTATTTTGGCATATGTTTTCACCATTTTATTACCTTTAATTGGTTCATTTAATATTTCATTGGAAACGATAATTAAATAACCACAATGTTTTCTAATTTCCTCCAAATCATTGATGATTCGATCTTTTAGATTGTCTATCCAATTATTTTCCTCCATCATTTGATCTGAATAAAACAGTTCATTGTTTACCAATGTTGTTAGACAATCGAGTACAATCACATCTGATTTTTTGAAATGGCAAGCAGCCATACCGATTTGAACCGGACATTCCCATACTTTCCAAGCATATGGATGCTTTTGTCGTTCAAGCTGGTGCCTCTTTATTCTCTTCTTCATTTCTTGATCAGATGGTTGTCCACATGCAATATAATGAAGATCTCCCCCGCTCTCTTTAACTTGTAAACAAGCCAATTCTTCGGCTAATGTACTTTTTCCGCTTCTCACGCCCCCCGTTATGAAAACGATTGGTGATTGCGCCACTCCTTTAACACCTCCATTAATCGATCGTTTTCCTTCCGCGCTTTAATTGCTAGTCGGATCCAGCGCCCATCAAGACCTGGAAAGTTCCACGTATGCCGCGGGACGATTCCTTTTTTAAGTAAAAACGTATATAAATGTTGCATATTAGCATAAGGGTCCTTCAAAAGATAATAGTTTACCTTTGAATGTGAAATAATAAAATCATAGTTTTCATAAAAAGTAAACAGACGTTCACGTTCTTGCTCTATATACTTGCTTGTTTCCTGAACAAATTGCGTGTCTGAAAGGCATGTCTCTCCTGCTTGCATTGCAATTGCATTTATACTCCAATGTGGCTTGAGCTTATTTAGTTGACGAACAATTTCAGGTTGTGCAATTAAATATCCGAGGCGCAATCCTGCAACACGATACATTTTCGTCATAGAGCGTAATATAATTAGTTTGTCAGATTTCCTCGTCTCCTTTATGTATGAATGTTGGCTTGGTGAAAAATCATAAAACGCTTCATCAATAATAAGGAGGCAATTCATTTTTCACATGCAGCAATAAGCTTTCTAACTACTTTTTCTTCATGGACAATACCAGTTGGATTGTTTAGGGTTACAAAGAAATAATGCGTCACAATCAGCCAACTTTGGGTAAAGTGAGTCTAAATACAACTCCCAATCTGGCTCATGTAAATGATGATAATAAATCTGACAATCTTGTGCTTGACATGCTTTTTCATATTCTGAAAATGCAGGCTGAATAATGATTATTTTTTTTCCGCGAAGAAGCTGAGCAATAAGCGTAATTAATTCAGCTGCACCATTTCCAATCGTAAGAAACTGTTCATCTATATGATTTACTTCTGCTAACTTCTTCTTTTAACGCCTCCGCTTTCGGATCAGGATAATCTTGGATCAAAGAAAACCAATGAGGCCACTTTTTTTGCAGTATTGCAGGTCGGACCAAGTGGATTAATATTCACACTGAAATCTAATAGCTGATCGGGCATTTTCATTCCTAGGGTACGGTGTACATATTGAAGATTGGAACCATGCGAAGGCAGCTTCAAAACAAATCCCTCCTATCCATAAAAGCAAGAAAAATAACCAAATAGTCCTATTCATCATCTGGATTGATTCGATAATATGATGACTTGCAAGCGGAACGATCTCCTCACCTATTTTTGCTCTGTGAGAAATGACGCCTTCATATGTATTTGATCCGCCGAGTTGAACGCCAAGCTGAATTGCTACCGCTGTCTCGCACCAACCACTATTTGGGCTTGCATGCTTCTTCGCATCACGAAATAATAAACGCCATTTTCTCTTTGTCGGTTTTTTCGTGAGTATCATGAGAAAACCGGTTATTCTACTCGGAATCCAATTGAGGATATCATCAAGCCGAGCAGAAGCCCAACCGAAGGCAGCGTATTTTTCATTTTTATGACCTACCATTGAATCACATGTATTAACGACCCGATAAAAAATAGCTAATGGAGCACCGCCTATGAGACTCCAAAAAAGCGGTGCCGTAATTCCGTCACTTGTATTTTCGGCAATCGTCTCCACAGTCCCACGAACGATTTCCCCTTCCTCTAGTTGATCCGTATCGCGACCAACGATATGCGAAAGCTTCGTTCGCGCTTGAGTTAAATCCCCTTTTTTTAATGGGTAATAAACTTCCATCCCAGCGTCCTTTAAACTTTTTTGAGCAATTGTTGTTGAAATAAGAAGCGCTTCACTAATGATACCGACAAAGGGATGGAGCGAGTAACAAAAAGTTATAATAATATAAGTAATAAAAACAGCGATTGCAATGACTAGCAAGACCATAACAATTCCTTTTAGCTTGCGTTGCCTGTTCTTATTCAAACGCTCTTCAAAGAATGAAATAAGCTGTCCAAACCAACGAACTGGATGCGGTAGATGTTTAGGGTCACCGATGACACGATCGATGACAATTGCTAATGAAATGGCTAATAAATGCTGTATCAATTTAAATGCTTACCTTTTTGCATTAATATTGCTTCCTTTGTACACTCATACACACCTTTGCCGATGAGCTTTCCCAATGAAGTGATTGTTCCGGCATACTGCAGTTTTCTTCCATGTTGTGTAGCTGCGATTAAAATACTGTCAGTAGAAGTGCCCGTCGCTATTGTTCCAGTTACTTGATCCTTTACGGCTAAATCCTCTAACACTTTCACCTTTGCTTCTGTTGCTGTCATCATAGATTGGATAAAAGCCTCGTCACTTAATTCCCCATTAACAAAAACCCACAAATTAATCGTGCCTCGTTTTTCTTCATACTGATGCTGTTCACTTAGAGAAACATCAACCGCATTCGAAACACCAGCTGTAACTACGATAAAAACGGAAAATCCTTCACCTTCGTATAAATGTTTTACTGTATGTTCAAGCTTTACAGCTGTCATCATACTTACGGTATCAACGAGATCGAATCCTTTTTCCACCAAA
Source organism: uncultured Bacillaceae bacterium (assembly GCA_963748745.1). Classification (GTDB taxonomy): domain Bacteria; phylum Bacillota; class Bacilli; order Bacillales; family Bacillaceae_C; genus CAVVKR01. The sequence continues at coordinate 16,217 of CAVVKR010000026.1, forward strand.
TATTGTTGCATTTCCCGTCGATGATCTAAAACATCATAATTTTTATCGACATGGCGATTGACAAAATACTTGTACCACCCAACACCTGCACCGGTAACAGCAGATGACACTGTTTTTAATGGTAAGGGAGATTGAAGGACGTTCATCTCTTTACTCACACTTAGTAAGCGATGATCAATAACAGGTTGCACCATCTCTTGTTCATCAAAATGAGTAGCTGGCATTACGGTCATCAGTGGTTTTGGAATTTTTGGATGTGGTTGATTAACAATACTTGTATCGTATACCGTTTGAACTCTCTCTTCTTTCAACACTTCCCCTGGTCCAGATACGACTTCCACTTTTCCTTTATGTAAGAGTAGGAGCCGATCACAGTAAAGACTGGCCAAATTTAAATCATGGAAGATAGAGATGATTGTTAAGTGGCGCTTTTTCGTCCACTTTTTCAATACATCTAATAATTCTTTTTGATAAGATAAATCCAAATGATTGGTCGGCTCATCTAATAACAATATTTCCGGCTCTTGCGCTAACGCTTGCGCCAAGAAAACACGCTGTTTCTCACCGCCTGATCGCTCGTGAAGCAGTTCATGTTGAAATGATTGAACACCTGTTTGCTTCATTACTTGTTGAACAATCATTTCATCCTCTTCCGTCCAATGACGAAATAAACCTTTTTGATGTGCATACCTTCCGAGGGATACCGCTTCTTTTACTGTATAGGAAAAACCTTCAGGCGTCATTTGAGGAAGGACAGCCACATATTTAGCGAGTTCTTTAGGCGAATAACTTGAAATAGATGTACCTTTTATGAAAATATCCCCTGTCTGAACAGGTAACAATCCACTCATCATTTTTAAGAGGGTCGTTTTTCCACTGCCATTCGGTCCTAAAATACCGAAAAACTCTCCTTTCTTTACGTGAAAATGAATATTCTTTACTATGTATTCACCAGCGACGTATCCACCTGCTACATTGTTCATCTCCAACATTAGTATCCACTTCTTTCTTTTTGCCGCCTCATTAAAATAAAAGCAAAAATCGGTGCTCCGATCAGTGCTGTTATCACACCAATTGGAAGTTCTGTAGGTGCAATAATCGTTCGTGACACTAAATCAGCCAAAATGAGAAAACTGCTACCAGTTAAAATAGACAAAGGTAATAAATGCTTATGATCTGGCCCCCAAAGCAACCTCGTTAGGTGAGGAATAACAAGACCAACAAAACCGATTGTTCCAGACACCGCAACAGCTGATCCAGTTAAAATAGAACCAGCAATTAAGATGAGAAATTTCCGCTTCTGAACATGGACTCCTAAATGCTGTGCTCTCTCTTCACCAAATGACATGGCGTTTAACTCTTGCGTATTAAACATGAGCATCATTACACCGACAATAAAAAAGGGAATGATAATCCATATGTATTCCCATCCACGCATAGAGACACTGCCTAATAGCCAACCAATAATTTGTCTTAATTCCTCACCAGTTAATGCAATCATTAAAGAAATGAGTGCACCTAAAAAGGAACTGAAAATAATACCGGTTAAAATAATTGTTTCGACTCTCATTGACTTTTCTATTTTTTTTGCAAAAAATAAAACGAAAAAAATCGTGATGATTGAAGAGATAATACTCATTAATGGCAATGTAAATCTACCGACCATTGGCAACGATAAGTGAAAGAAAAGAGTTGCTACTGCCCCAACAGAGGCACCGGATGAAACGCCAAGTGTATATGGGTCTGCCAATGGGTTTCGTAAAAGCCCTTGAAAAGCAGCGCCCGCAATCGCAAGCGAGGCGCCCACTAAACCAGCTAATATTACACGAGGCAAACGGATATTTTGAATAATGTTCACATCCAGAGACTTTACTGAATCACTCATTGGAAAACGAAAAATAACATGTCCTAAAATTTGTAAACTATCAAGGAATGGCACATATACCGCCCCAACAGATACGCCTAATAACACAGAAAACAGTAAAAAGAGACTTGCAAGCAAGTACGGAGAAAGTTTATTGCGCAAAAACATCTGGGTAAATGACCTTTGCAAGTTCTTCTACTCCTTCAACTAACCTAGGACCAGAACGACTAACGAGATCCTCATCCAGGTCAAACACTTGCTTTTCGTTGATTGCCTTTATATCTTGCCAACTTTTCCGCTTACACACTTGCTTCGACGCGCCCTCTTCGTGCCAATACGTTGTAATAATGACATCTGGATTAAAAGCAATCACTGCCTCTTCACTTATTTTAGCCCAACCTTCTTCTTCTTTCGCAACATTTTCCGCATCAATAATTTTTAGCATTTCATCGATAAAAGTTCCCTTGCCAGCTGTATATATTTCCGGTTCTGCAGATAACTCAACATAAACAGCCTTTTTTTCTTTCACATCTTCCGCTCTTTTTTCTATATCAGCTAATTTATTTTTCATTTCTTCTATTATTTTATTTGCCTTCTTTTCTGTTCCGGTCGCTTTCCCAATCATTTCGATCGAATCATATACTTCCGTAAAACTTTGTGCATCATTAACAATTAATATTTGACTCCCAGCATCTTCAAGTTGTTGAAGACTGCTTTTTTTATTTGCAGCTGTTGAAGCATGTGCTAAGACTAAATCTGGTTCTAATGAAATGATTTTTTCAACATTAAAGTCAATTCCGCCAATTTTCTCCTTTTCACTCACATTTTCTGGGTAATTATCGAAATCAGATACGCCGACAATCTCTTCTTCAAGTCCTAAAGCATAAGAAATTTCTGTATTGCTTGGAATTAACGAGACAATCTTCTCTGGCTTTTCTTCAATAGTGACTTTTTGATCCAAACCGTCAGTTATTGTAACCGGAAAATCAGCATTTTCGACTGTTTTATCCTTTTCCGCTTCATCGGGTATATTAGCTGTTGTTTGACACCCCGCTAAAATACTACCAGTAATAAATAAAGCAATAAATAAAAAGTAAATCCTTCTCATGTTCATGACCCCTTATCTTTATAAAAATAAAAAAACATCCTCTATTTGCTTGAGGATGGTTAGTTCCTTTACAAGAGATTCGTCAAGTTACTCTTTTAATACCTCACCTCCCCATCCTCGTAGGCATGTGTGACGTCAAAAAAAGGCAGGTCTCCTGGCTCATGGATAATCACTTGCTGTTCCTTCCCATACAAATATACTAATCCATACATATAGTAACCATTTGTATAGTGGCTCAATACAGCTCGCTACCAATTACAGTGGCGGGACCGCGTTGGATTCTCACCAACTTCCCTTTTAAGTCTATGTTGTCATAGACACCTTTCTTCATCATCTGTTTTCCTTATACAAGATTATACATGAAATAAGATATTTCGTTAATGATTGTTAAAAGCAAAATACTAAAACAAACCTAACTGGGTAACAATAAAAAAGTGTGTGGATTGATGAGATGAAGTGTTCTTCTCTTACTCATTCATCATTATGCATCTATATAAAATTTTTCTTAAAATCCAAGATCCAAAGCTGGATAAAACTTTAAAAATGTGGGGGATGAATAATGAAATGGCTTTGGATAATTTTATTTTTTATCATCATTTGGTGTATGTTGGACCTTAACTTTGGCCGCTTAAGGCAAAAAAAACAGGTCAAAAAACGAGAATATCCATTCCGCACAGGGGAAATGAATCTATTTACGACGGGCCCTAAATTATTCTCGCAATACTTTACTGAAATCGAAAAAGCGCAGTCAAGTGTCAATATTATATTTTATATCGTTAAAAATGATCAAATAAGTAAAAAGTTTTTCTCCTTACTTGAAAAGAAGGCAAAGGACGGAATTAAAGTTAGACTTTTAATAGACTGGTTAGGAAGTCATCGAGTTGGTAGGAAAAACATAAAAAAAGCGAGGGCAGCAGGTGTAGAAATAGCCTTGGCTAACCGTCCACGTCTACCTTTTCTCTTTTTTTCTCTTCAGAAAAGAAACCATCGAAAAATTAGCGTTATTGATGGGAAAATTGGGTACCTAGGTGGATATAACATCGGGAAGGAGTACATTCATTTGGATCCTATTCTGACACCGTGGCGAGATTATCATTTACGTGTTACTGGTGAAGGTGTTTCCGACCTTCAAAATGAGTTTTTTCTTGACTGGGTACATGCAGGAAAAAAGGACGTACAAAAAGATATGTTTGACTTTCCTACTTTACCAATCGGGTCAATCAAACATACATTTATACCATCAGAAGGGGCCTTTTTAGAAGAACAACTCATACAATTATTCACACAAGCAAAAGAGTCAATTTACATTGGAACACCTTATTTTATACCGACAAAAAAACTCCAATGCTCTCTCCTGTCAGCTTTAAAGCGCAACATATCAATAAAAATATTAGTCCCAAAAAAATCCGATCATATCCTCGTTAAAGAAGCATCCTATCGTTATTTGCGAGCACTTATGGCAGAAGGAGCAGAAGTTTATGAATATATAAATGGTTTCTTTCATGCCAAAATCATCATTATAGATGAGGAAATATGTGACATCGGGACAGCTAATTTTGATCGCAGAAGCATGCTGCTTAATCATGAAATTAATTGCATTATTTATCAAAAGGAATATACGAAACAAATTGTGTCTGCGTTTAGTTATGATCTTGAACATTCACAAAGGCTGAATGAACAAGCACTTCAAAATTTACATTGGGTGACCAAGTCTAAAGAGTTAATAACGCGGCTTATTGAGAATTTTTTATAGTAAAATCAACAGAGAGGAGATACTAAGGACGCTATATATGATCAGAAAAGTAACAGTATCTCCAATGAAAGGAGGGGAATGTTAACAACATCTTAACCGTGAGTTGCTTTGTCAGTTAAGGGTTATTTATATGATGTTCTTGAGTGCGAGCCCTCCTCCAACATTAATGATCATCTTCAAGTACCACAAAAACTTTCACCATTTAAAGGATAAATATTTTCCCATCCCATCTCCTTTGAATGGCTTTTCATCACAACAAAAAACGGGAAGTGGTGAACGTCCCGTTTTCTTTTTTTGGAGTTGCTTCTTTCACCTTCATATCAGAAAAAAGCATATGAAATGCTTTACTCATTTTGACGATTAGCTGATCGTTCAGAGCGGTTAATTAACTATCCATTGTATGCGCAATGAAGTTGCTTGTAAAATATAAACTAAATCGATTCATCCAATAATTGTTCTTCACTCTCACGATAGTGAATTTCCATGTCATATGTACCTACAGAAGTACCTTGCATCAATAGCGTATATATTAACCGAACATTCCCTTGTAATGTATCATCAGCTGTAGTTGACGTTTCATGTTTAAATGTATTCGTCTTTGTTCCTAAAAAAAACGTCCCATAACGACTTTCATAAGAGCCGTTTCCCTCTTTATCAAGGTGAAACTTGAGTCTCATTTTTAATATTCCACTTCGTAAAATAAGCACTTCATTATCTTTCATTTTTACAATAGTATGTACAGTTCCCTCTTCTTGAACCTCATCATAAATTAAAAAGTCAGCACCGTTTTTACGATAATAATGGCCAAATAAGACTAACTCAAACGTTTCTGACTCATCACTTTGACGTATATTTGTTTTCAGGTGAATTTTGACTGGTACGTGCCCGTTTTTATCTACCGTCAACGCATTCACCTCCTTTTTTTCTTCTATACCGATATTAAGTATAAGAATAAATAATATAGAAATCAATTGAGCGACATCCGCTAGATCCATCGCTAGAACACGTCTTTTTTAAGAAAGTAAAATGGGGACTGTCCAACAAGTCATAAATGAATGACTTAGACAGCCCCTTATTGTGTAGTTAGATGTCAGACCGAGCGCTTTCTGTAGGTTTGGGCTTCAGCTTTGGTTATTTTTTGCTGGAATCGCCGTCCACGCTGTAAGACTTAGACAGCTCCAAACTTTCAAACTTGACACCGATACTGTAGTTTGAAACAACCTATTTATACCAATCCCGATAATACTGAAACTCTGACAATAATACCGAGGAGACGATTGTTTTCATCCGTTACTGCTATCGGATATTTCGTTTCTGTTGCTTGGGGAATTAACTCATTAATATAAGTGTCCGCTGATGTTGTATAATAATCGTTTCGTAATATATCTTCTAATGTCTTACCACTCGCACGCGCTTCAATTGCATCATCAATGGTTACAATGCCCTGTAACTTCCGATTAGAATCAACTACATATAAGCTGGAAATACCACTTTGATGCATTTTATTCACTGCTAATTTTAAGCCATCTTTGATATATCCGAGCGGATCGGGCTTTTGCATAATATTTTTCGCTTGTAATACTTTTGAACGATCAATATCTTTGATAAAGTCTTCAATATATTCATTCGCAGGTGTTTCTAAGATTTCTTCTGGTGTACCAATCTGAACAATTTTACCATCTTTCATTACCGCAACGCGATCACCAATTTTAAATGCTTCGTTTATATCGTGAGTGATGAAGATAATCGTCTTTTTCAAATCTGCCTGTATTTCTAAAAGCTCGGTATGCATTTCTCTTCTAATAAGCGGATCTAAAGCACTAAAAGGCTCGTCCATTAAAAGAATATCGGGATCATTAGCTAATGCTCTTGCTAACCCTACTCTCTGTTTCATTCCACCTGATAATTGATCAGGCATTTGATCTTCATAACCTGAAAGTCCAACAATTTCAATATTTTTTTTGGCAATTTTCTCTCTTTCTTCTTTCGGTACTCCCTTTATTTCTAAACCATATTCTACATTTTCTAAAACTGTACGATGTGTAAAAATACCAAAATGTTGGAAAACCATCGCAATTTTATTTTTGCGAAATGCCTGGAGCTGTTTCTTATCGTATTGGACGATATCTTCACCATCTACATAAATTCGGCCTGTCGTCGGCCTATTGAGTAAGTTTAAACAGCGAATGAGGGTCGACTTTCCACTACCGGAAAGCCCCATAATCACAAAAATTTCACCTTCATTAACTGAAAAATTCGCATTATATATTCCAACCGTATGTCCCGTTTCTGCCAAGATCTCTTGTTTAGACATTCCTGCTGCTACTTTTTTTAATACTGATTTAGGCTTACGTCCAAATATCTTTGTTACATTTTCTACTTGTAATTTTGCCATACTCAATTACTCCTTCTATCTTTGTGCCATTCAATAACTATCTACCGTTCAATTATTTACCTGAACTATATGCCATCTCCCAGTTTACTTGCTTTGCGGCTTCTTTTTCTGTTTATTTTGTGAACGATCTACAGCTCCTTGGGATACGCGATCAATAATGATTGCTAAAAAGACGATCGCAATTCCAGACTCAAAACCTTTGGAAATATCAATACGGTTAATAGACGTTAACACTTCCATTCCTAATCCTTTTGCACCAACCATTGACGCGACAACTACCATCGATAGCGCCATCATTGTCGTTTGGTTGATCCCTGTCATAATGGTAGGTAATGCTTGTGGAAGCTGAACTTTTTTAAGAATTTGCCACTTAGATGAGCCAAATGACTGGGCAGCCTCTACCATTTCTTTCGGTACTTCGCGAATAGCAAGGGTTGTTAAACGAATGACAGGAGGCAATGCGTAAATAATTGTTGCAAAAACGGCAGGCACTTTACCCATACCAAAGAACATCATTGCCGGAATTAAATAAACGAAGCTTGGCATCGTTTGCATTGCGTCTAATATCGGTCTTAACATCGCTTCTAATCTTCTACTATATGATGTCAACACTCCAAATGGAACACCAAGTAAAATAGAAATGAGAACAGAAGCTAATACGATCGCTAATGTATATACCATTAGTTCCCAATAACCAAATGCACCGATTAAAAATAACATGAACGCATAAAACACACCTGACAAGAAGTTTCGGTAAAAAGTTCCAGCGATAAATACAATAAGTAATATGAGCCACCACGGAAGAAAAAGCAGTGTAGCTTCTATTTTCATAAGTAACCATAATACACCATCTGATAAACTACCTAATTGATTACTAAAAGTATCTTGGAACCAATTCGTAAAATCCTCAACATACTTTCCTAAATTCCATTTTATATCGGGAAAATTACTCATATAATACAATGTTGCATACATAAGAATGCAACTTTTCTCACTCCAATCTTCTCTAAAATTTGCTAACGATGCTACTCTTCAACAATTTCAATGCTTACGCAGAAAAAGTCCTCCTTATTGCAAAAGAGGAAAGGGTCGTTTTAATCAATCGAACAAACTCTCCCTCTCCATACATAAACACGGAAAGTGCATCCTTTACTTTTAGCAACAGTCCTAAACAGTAAATGGAAGCATCTTTTCGTTTTTTTATATGCTTCTCGATGTACGAGCACCGATGGTCGTCAAATAGTCTCTTAAACGTTTTAACCTTCCCTTTAAGCACTACTTTGCAAATTGACCGAAAATCAGTCTGTACAAATAACAAATATAATAGAAAAAACAAGGCGCGAAACATATAGATATGTTTTCATTGTGAGATCATCTGGAGGATATTTCCTGCAATTAGCGTATCCTGTTAATAAAAAAGGCCGAAACGCTCGGCCCATTCAATGTATATTTAAAGTGCTTCTTTTACTTTTTTAGCAACATCTTCTGGTACCCATTCAGTCCATAGATCTTCATGCTCTTTTAAAAAGTAAATAGCAGCATCTTTTGAACTAGCATCGTTTTCTTGCATATATGCTAATGCCTCGTTAACTAGCTCACTAGAACTTTGATAGTTTTCAATAAATTCAACCACATCTGGATAATTGTCATATACTTCTTTATTGACTGCTTTCGTCAAATCAATGGAAGGAAAAGCCGTCAGACGATCTTTTTCCCATTGTTCTTCATTATATTCGGCTTCTTCAAGTAAAGTTAAGTCGTACATACCCATGATCCACGTTGGTTCCCAGTAATAGCCAACCCAAGGTTTCCCTTCTTCATATGCTTTTGCGATCGAAGTACTTAAGGCAGCTTCAGAACCTGGGCGAAATAGATTAAAGTGTTTATCTAGCCCATAATTCTCCACTTTCTCTGTTACAATTTTGTCTACTTCCCAACCTGGTATTGATCCTACAATTCTACCTTTCGATGGATCTTCAGGGTCTTTAAAAAGATCTTTATATTTTGGCAAATCTTCTACAGATTTTAAACCAGGTGCCATCGGTTCAATTCCGCGCTCTTTATCTCCTTCAATCATATATGTCGGTACATAAAAGCCTTGCCTATTATCATCGTAGTTTAACCCTACTTCAACTGCATTTCCACTATCAAGGGCCTTCTGATACACTTCCATCACGTTATCCGTCCAAACTTCCATATAAATATCAATATCTCCTGTTTCTAATCCTTGAATTGTTGCTGTTGTAGAACCAGGAATTTGATCTGTTTTATAGCCATAACCTTTTTCAAGAATAAATCGAGCTACTTCATTATGAAAAACGAGGCTGTCAAAGCCAGCATCAGCAAAAACGAATGTTTTATCTTTTTTGTCTTTACTTCCATCTGCCTTCTCCCCACCACCGCAAGCAGCGAGTATTACTGAAAAAATGGCAAACAATCCGATAAAAAGTATTTTTCTCCATGTATTCAATATTAAAATTTCCTCCTTTAATTCAAAAAACATGTAACATGATGAATCCGTTCCAAAAACATACATTCATTATGTTAAACTACTTGACTCGAAAACTCAAAATAGCTAAGGCGGTGATTATCGCGATATATGTCGAATAATCACCATGTCGTATGTTTTTCGACTTACTATTCTAAGCAATACACGAAAATACTAAGTATCAGTCCCGTATCCTCTCCATTTCTCAAGTTATCTCACTTTTAAAATAAATGAAAAATTAAATTCGTCTGAAAAATAGGGGAAATCTTCCTTTCATTATAATCATTTTTAACACCAATCTCTTAAACATGAAAATATATTTTAAAACATAGCGTTTAAAAATAGGTGATTTCTTTCATACTGATAATAAGTAAGATTGATTCTTCCTTCTACATATACATATATAAACGAAACTAGACAAAGGCGGGAGTATAAAAGTGGAAACGATCACGAGCTCAAGTAATAAAATAAAATATATGCGATTAGCAGTGATTTCATGTGCTTTTATCTTCATCGCTATTTCGCTGTTCCTCCTTATTATCGTAGGTATCGCTAAATTACAAGGGCCACCACCACTTCATGTGCCACAGTCTACACTTTACTATGCTGAGGACGGTACAGTGCTTGCAGAAACAAATAGTGGTGAGAAAAGATTTTGGCTAGAACTCCCACATATATCTCAACCTGCAGTTGAGGCAACAATTGCCATCGAAGATAAAACCTTTTATAAACATCATGGTTTCGATATGAAGCGGATTGGAGGAGCAATCATTGCTAATATTCATGCTGGAAAGAAAGCACAAGGCGCAAGTACAATAACTCAACAATACGCACGCACGTTATTCCTCTCTATGGAAAAGACTTGGAAACGAAAGTTGCGTGAAGCTTATTATACTCTTCGCCTAGAAATGAACTACGCGAAAGATGATATATTAGAAGGTTATTTAAACACGATCTACTACGGGCACGGTGCATATGGAATCGAAGCTGCTAGTCAGTATTATTTCGGAAAAAGTGCTAGTGATTTATCATTAGCAGAAGCAGCAATGATTGCTGGCATTCCTAAAGGACCAAGCTATTACTCCCCGCTCGTTGCAGCTGAAAAAGCAAAGCAACGACAAATCACTGTCTTAAAAGCAATGCAAAAAAATGGGTTTATTACGAAAGAAGAAGCCGAAGAAGCTGCCAAAGAGGAAATACAATATATTGGCAAACATCCATATGAAAAGGCGGAAGTTGCTCCCTATTTTAATGATGCCGTCAAAAAGCAGCTACGGACGAAAGTCGGATTAGATGAACGAACCGTTCAAACAGGTGGTTTACAAGTTTATACAACATTAAATACAAAACACCAAAAAATTGTCGAATCCATTATTGATGAAGAGATATTGGAAGATTCGAATATCCAAATCATTTCCTTTACTGGACCCCAAACTGGATACGTCACGTCCTTAGTCGGTGGCAAAGATTATCAGGAAAGTTCATTCAATCGCGCCATCCAAGCCGAAAGACAACCGGGTTCGACGATGAAGCCGTTTTTATACTATGCTGCTCTGATGAAAGGCTTACACCGATGACCAAAATGAAAAGTGAATTAACAACATTCCATTTTAATAATGGGAAAACGAGCTACACCCCTCGGAATTATAATAACTTATATGCTAACGATAAAATTTCCATGGAACAAGCATTAGCTCTATCAGATAACGTATATGCATTAAAAACCCATTTGTTCCTTGGAGAAGAAGTACTCGTACAGACAGCCAAAAAGTTCGGGATAACGACAAAACTAGATAGTGTACCATCGCTTGCATTAGGTAGTTCGGAAGTAAAGTTAATCGACATGGTGAAAGCTTATAGTTTGCTGGCAAATAAGGGCAATGATGTGGAGCCTGTTTTTATTACGAAAGTGAAGGATTATCGAGGGAATGTTCTCTATGAACATGAAAAAACAAAGGAGCAAATCTTGAATCCTAATGTCATATCTGTACTAACCCAAATGATGACAGGGATGTTTGACCCGAGTTTAAATGGATATGCATCTGTAACAGGCGAAGCAATGAGTAAACAAATGACGCGTCCATATGCCGGAAAGTCCGGATCAACTAAAACAGATAATTGGATGATTGGTTTTACTCCCCAACTCACTGCAGGTATTTGGACAGGATATGACCAAGGAAAAAAGCTGACCTTAACTGCTGATACAAAATATGCTAAAAACATCTGGATTCGTTTTATGGAGGAAGCATTAAAGAATGAGCCTGTAATGCCATTTAAACCAGCAAAAGAGGTCCGTTGCTCTTAAAATAAACCCAAACAATGGGAAAATTGCTACGGAAGCTTGTCCCATGTCAAGAACAACTTACTTTATCAAAGGCACGGAACCGACAGAATACTGTACAGACCATAAAAAAGGTGGAGATGAAAAAAGGAAGCGAAAGAAGCCATGGTTTCAGCGACTAATACCATGGTTATAAAGAATAATGAAAAACCCGCGGGTTGTGCTGCCCACGGGTTTTTCTTTGTCCTAGTTTGTATATTGCAAACTATAACTTTAAGTTTACTTATTTTTTGGCAAATCGGCAAGCTTTCAGGGGAAAATCAAAGAATGTTCATCAATTGTTCAAATAATTGTTAAATAATGTTTTATTTATCTAGTAATGCTTCTTTTAATTCATCAGATGACAATTCCCAAAATTCCTCATTATATTCCTTAAGAAAATCTCTTAACACCTTTTTAGACTTGTTGTCCATATTATCGACAATGATATGTTTTTTCAACGACTTATCCATATGATTGACATGTTCAGGCATCGACTTATATCCTCTACGTTCAGCCCGATTGATGAGCAATTCACACGCAGTTACTCCTGCATAATAATGGCCTTCTTTTTTTCGATCAACAGTTACCCATACTAACCAATAAAGTTTTGCCCCTTCTTTAGGAACTGTTTCCCTATCTTGAGAAAATCTAATTCTTCTTTCCACCTGGCTCCGAACATGCATCGCACCAATATCAATAAATGCTTCTCCCTCTTCAACATCAACGATAACTGGAGAAACATTTTCTAAACTTAACGCCCCAACTCCAAAACCT
>CAVVKR010000027.1:0-86915 GCA_963748745.1 uncultured Bacillaceae bacterium
ATGAAAAATGAAACAGGCAGCTTCTCAAGGTGAGTTTATTTTAACATTAACAAGTTATTTAGAAAGTCAATTTAAAGGAAGATTGTTATTATTTCCCTCCTTTTTCTTATTTAACTGATCTGCCTGATGAAGAAAAAGTACGTTATACTTTTCGCAGTGGGAGGAAAAATTAGGAAAGCAATTTAAACATATTTTTTATATTACGTCAGTATATGTGCTTGGAAAACAAAGGAAGATAAGTTATCTGGTCAATCTGTTGGATGGCTTCAATTCCGTTAAAACATTTACAACAAAGACAATAAACATTCCATTTTAGACGATAAGTTAACTAATTAATTCATATTATTGTTCAAAAATGGCAGAATAATAAATAGTTCAAAAATCTGTCACATTGTTGACAACGTTTTAAATGTTAGAATATTGACCTTAAATGCGTTTTGAGATATCATAATGATGTCCTAGTTTGTATTTGTGCACATATTATGTCCGGTGGACTACCTTACAAATAGAGGGGGGAAAAGGATGAGTAAAAGACCTGTGACAAGACGGCAATTTCTTAATTACACGTTAACAGGTGTAGGTGGCTTTATGGCTGCAAGCGTATTAATGCCTATGGTACGGTTTGCCATTGATCCTGTTTTTCAAGCCTAAAGAGAAGTCAGAAGATTTCATTTTAACAGATAAAAAAGTAGACGAGATTACAGAAGTACCAGTTCGTGTAGATTTCCAATACAAACAAAAAGATGCATGGTATGAATCTATGGTTACGGAATCAGCTTGGGTGTATAGAGATGATTCAGAGAAATTGTTGCCCTTTCACCTAAGTGTAAACATTTAGGTTGTACAGTAACATGGGATAGTAGTGAAGACTATCCTAATATGTTTTTCTGTCCTTGCCATGATGGTTTTATGAGAAAAATGGTAAGAACGTGCCAGGTACTCCACCAAGAGGTCCGCTGGATGCTTATCAACAAATGAAAAAGACGGATTTTTAACTGGTCTAAAAATACCTAATGCCAATATGAATAGTTAAAAAGGAGGCGTAATGATTGCTTAATAAAATGTATGATTGGGTTGACGAGCGCATGATATTACGCCCATTATGGAGGGATATCGCAGACCATGAAGTGCCTGAACATGTTAACCCTGCTCATCATTTTTCAGCATTCGTTTATTGTTTTGGTGGATTAACATTTTTTATTACTGTCATTCAAATTTTATCAGGTATGTTTTTAACAATGTATTATGTACCTGATATTAAAAACGCTTGGAAATCAGTTTATTATTTCAAAATGAAGTAGCATTCGGACAAATTGTCCGTGGTATGCACCATTGGGGTGCTAGCTTAGTAATTGTAATGATGTTTTTACATACACTCCGGGTGTTTTTCCAAGGAGCATATAAAAAACCACGTGAGCTGAACTGGATCGTTGGTGTACTTATCTTTTTTGTCATGTTGGTCTTGGATTAACAGGATATCTATTACCTTGGGATATGAAAGCATTATTTGCAACAAAAGTAGCATTAGATATTGTTGAATCAGTACCACTGATTGGTCCACATATTAAAACATTGATTGCTGGAGATGCAACAATTATCGGGGCACAAACATTGACTCGTTTCTTTGCGATTCATGTATTCTTCCTGCCAGCTGCATTGTTAGCATTAATGGCTGCACACTTTATTATGATTCGAAGACAAGGAATTTCAGGTCCACTATAAAATGTTAAGTAATCCATAAAGGAAAAAAGGAGGGGACATAATGAAACGTGGAAAAGGAATGAAATTTGTCGGGGATTCACGTGTTCCGCTGAACGCAAACCCAATATTCCTAAAGACTATTCTGAATACCTGGGAAAACAGAAGCTTTCTGGCCGGATTATCTATTAAAAGAATGGATGGTTGGCGCGTATTCTTAATCGGATTTTTATGTTTACGGTTGCTAGACCCATCGCCATTAGAAAGGATTGCTGATCCGACGGATACAGCTTATCATCCGGTTCCTGACTGGTATTTCTTATTTCTTTATCAATTTATTAAATATCACTTATGCTTCTGGTCCATATAACGTGATCGGAACGTTAGTTATTCCAGGATTAGCATTTGGTGCATTATTGCTTGCACCATTTATCGACCGTGGTCCGGAGCGAAGACCTCATAAACGTCCATTTGCAACTGGCTTTATGTTACTAGCGTTTGCATGCTATTTTCTATTTAACTTGGGAAGCAGTCGGTTACTTATGATTGGGCAGCTGCTAAAGAACAAGGTGAAATTGTCGATGAAGTAGACGTAGAAATTGATAAAGAAGCAGAAGGCTATGGCATTTACCAAGAATCCTCTTGTATAAGTTGTCACGGTGAAGACTTAGAAGGAGTATCGGGACCTGCACTCGTTGGTCTTGACTTAACTCCAGAGGAAATCGTTGACATCGCTAAAGATGGTCAAGGAGATATGCCTGGAGGTACCTTTGAAGGAACAGACGAAGAGCTTGAACAACTCGCGGAATTTATTGCAAGCCTTCAAGAAGAGAATAATAGATAATAAAAAGCTGGCATCATGCCAGCTTTTTATTATCTCCATTCATAAATAAAGTTGGGGAGAGTATGGTGGTGTAGTGAGAACTTTATATCCTTTTTTAGCTGATCGCCGCATGTTGTGGTTATTATTGCTTATCAATATTGGTGGAACATTGTATGGGTATTACTGGTATGAAAGTCAGTTAATTGATACACCAACGATTTTTATTCCATTTGTACCAGACAGTCCAACGGCAAGTTTATTTTTTGTTTTCGTTTTAATAGCATTTATTTTGAAAAAGAATTGGCCTTACATGGAAGCATTAGCATTTGTCACCTTGTTTAAATATGGGGTCTGGGCAGTTGTCATGAATATTTTTACATTGTTTGTCACTGGAGACTTAGCCTGGCAAGGATACATGCTAATTGCATCACATGCGGCAATGGCAGTACAAGGTATTCTCTATTCTCCTTTTTATCGCATGAAAGTAAAACATTTAATCGTCGCTGCTGTTTGGACGTTGCACAATGATGTGATTGATTATGTATATATGCAATATCCTCGCTATGCTGATCTTCATATATATGCCCGTGAAATCGGTTACTTCACTTTTTGGTTAAGTATGCTGTCAATTGCTATTGCTTACTATTTTGCGATAAGAAAAAATCGAATCACCTGGAAGTTTCCGACAGCGAATTAAAGTGTAAATATGAGGAAAAAGATTACTGGTCTACTCTTGTCCACCCTTTCATACATTTTAATAGTAGTTTGAGGGGGGACAATGATGACAACATATAAACGGATCCTATTTATATGTGCTCTTTTTATTTTCATTACTGTAAAAATAAATGCTGAAGAAACATCACCAATGGTAAAATTGGACAACATCGCTGATGATGTATTACAACTAACGAAACTCCAAAGATATGATGACGCCAAAAATTCACTCGCTATCTTTGAGAAGGAGTTTAATCACATAACATCAGATACAAGTCCTTTTACAATGGACGAGTTAAGGGTATTAACGAGTGTCCATCATCAGGCGACAGAAGCTGTAACAAGTGTGAAATGGATTACGAGGAACGGGTGAATAAAGCAACTACATTTAGGTTAGTGATGGACTCATTTATCTCACAACATCAACCGCTCTGGAGTGAAATGGAAAACCCTGTAATGTCCGCATTTTCTCAATTAAAAACAGCAGCTTCTCATGGTGATCATGATACGTATCATTATTTTCTGCAACATTTTTTAGAGAAATATGAGATCATCGAGCCAGTCCTAAAATTAAATATGGAAGTGGAAACATTTCAAAGCTTAGATGCGAAAATTATTTTCATTGAAAAGTATACTGATTCGTTACATGGAGACAATGCATTAGCAGAACAGCTGAATAACCTTGAGGAGGATCTACACCAGATTTTTGATGCAGAATCTGAAGACAGTTCTGATCCATCATTACTTTTTGTTATCGGTATTACGGGAGTATAATAATATTAACACTCTCCTATGTCAGTTGGCGAAAATATAAGGGACAAAAAAGGAAGCAACGAGAAAAACATAAAGATTGACCAGTTTTCCAATATTGAATAAAATAGTCTTAACAGGATAATGATGAAATACGATGGAGGGGTCATATGTCATTTTTAATTTACTTTGCGATTATTGCGCTCATCCCGATTATTGCTCAAGTAAGAGTGAAAAAAACGTTTAAAAAATATTCACAAGTTCCGACATCTATGGGGATGTCAGGAGCTGAAGTTGCACGAAAAATTCTTGATGATCATGGTTTACAAAATGTAGCAGTAGTTGAACATCAAGGATTTTTAAGTGACCATTATAATCCGATATCTAAAACAGTTAATTTATCAACAGACAATTACCATGGTCATTCGATTGCTGGTGCTGCGGTAGCTGCGCATGAGGTCGGACATGCTATTCAGGATGCTGAAGGATATGCATTCTTACGTTTCCGTCATGCTATGGTCCCTGTTGCCAGTATAAGCGCAAACTTAGCATGGATTTTCTTGTTAATTGGTTTGATTAGCCGTTTACCTGGTATGCTTCTCCCTGGTATTATTTTAATGGGAGCAGGTGTATTATTCCAGCTTGTTACATTACCAGTTGAATTTATGCTTTTTCCCGAGCATTAAATGAAGTTGTTAGTTTAGGGCTTTTCCGTAATGATGAAGAGTACGGCGCTAGGAAAGTTTTAAACGCCGCAGCTTGGACATATGTCGCTGCAGCTGCTGTAGCTGTCATCGAATTGCTCCGAATGATTCTCATCTTTACAAATATTGCAAGTGATGATTAATATTTCTGCCATATCTATTTCATGTTCATGATCCATAAAAAATCGAGAATGTTGATTTAACAACAGTCTCGATTTTTTTCCGTTTTTAGCTTAAACTTTCAATTTCCTAATTTTCCGTCGATTAATAAAGGGTTTTACAGAAATATGTCGAATATATTTTGTGAACTTAAAAAATAGGAGTGTTGGCATTGAAATTAAAAACAGCAGATTTATGTGATGAACATGCAAAAGAGTTACAAGTATCTTTAGCACCATTGAAATCTTATGGAAAGAAGAAACAATTTTCAGATCCATCCAGACGGTCAAAGTATTAGAAGATAATGTATTAGTTAAAGAAGCCCTCCAGACGATTCCTGAAGGGTCTGTTCTTGTAGTAGATGGTGCGGGCTCAAAAAATTGTGCATTGCTAGGTGACCGTTTAGGAGATATCGCTGTAGAAAGACGGTTGGCAGGTATTATCATTTATGGATGTGTTCGTGACTCAGCCGAGTTATCTGAACTTGATATTGGAATTTTAGCGTTAGGAACGAATCCATTAAGAAGTGTAAAGCTTGGTAAAGGAGAACGTGATATACCAGTTACTTTCGGGTCCGTTGAATGGAAACCAGGAAGTTATGTTTATGCAGATGAAGACGGTGTCGTTGTTTCTGAACGAAAGCTTATTTAATATGGATTCATTTTTAAAATGATCCGAAATGATAAATTTAAAAATAGCCGTATCCATTTCATATTGGTACGTTTTTCATTATGATTAATTTTTAAGAAATTTACTAAAAGAAAGTTTATAAGTCCAAAGGTTTTTTATCCTCGTCCAAAGTGAACCCTTCCCCTAGTACATCATGTACCATTGTGACAGAAACAAATGCATGTGGATCAATATCTAATATAATGTTTTTCAACTTGACAATTTCGTTTTTGGCAACGACACAGTAAAGGATTTCCCTTGATTCTTTTGTAAATGCACCATGTCCTTTTAATACTGTTACCCCTCTTCCCATCTCTCTCATCGTTTGCAGGGCAATATCTTGGTAGTGATTAGAAATGATTACTACCCCTCTTGCTGTATATGCACCTTCTTGCATAAAGTCGATGACGCGAGCACTAATAAATACAAGGACGAGCGTATACATCGCTTGTTTATAGTTTAAATATGTAAGCAAAGATAAGGTGATCACGCCAGCATCAAAGAGGAACATTGTTCTTCCCATACTCCATCCTTTGTAACGATGAACAAGTCTTGCAATAATATCAACACCACCGGTTGTCCCACCATATCGGAAAATAATACCAAAGTCCCATCCCAATAAAAACACCTGCAAACAATGCAGCAAGCAATAAATCATCTTTCAATGGAATCGCAAATTGAAAACGTTCAAAAACCCATAAAAAAATGGATACACCGACTGTTCCAATAACTGTGTAAAAAAAGCTTTACGGCCGAGCAGTTTCCACCCGAGAAAGAAGATTGGGATATTCAGTAGCATATTTGTAATCGAAGGTTTAAAACCAAATAAAGAGTATAGCATGAGTGTAATCCCTGTAAAACCACCTTCACCAAGATTATTTTGCATATTAAAATGAACGAGCCCGAAGGAAAAGATGAGCGCACCTAATAAAATAAAAACAATATTTTTCACTTTCATACTGCCAATCTTCATCTTTATACCTCCTCGGTGACATGAAAAATAACATCGGAAAGCTGATAGATGTATGCACTAAGTATAAGAAGAAATAACGTTGCAATCGTCTTTTGGTTGAAAATTTGTACGCGCTTCACACATCGTTAGTGATAGACAGCTATGTTCACTATAGTAAAAAAGAAAAGCTGATCGGTCCATTACATATTTCATAAAAAAAGGAGAAGACATCTATTTTAACCATCATTTTCTCTCGTTTGAACTTTCATCATTACTTCTTCCCTTTTCCAAATTGTCTAATCAGAACAATAATCGCTGATGTTGTCATAGCTATCTCATTATATATAAAGGAAATTAAACTCGCAATAGAAGACGAGTATTTAAATAGTTTTTGAGCTACTTTATGAAACAGTTGTCCTGTATGATCTATTCCTTTATACGAGGAAAGTGAAATCTATGGTTTGGTAAAAAAGCTGATTGTTTTGAGAAATCACTTCGAACATTTGCATGATATAATATAGTCCATAGTTTACCGATGAAAGGGGGATCGCATATGGAAAGAATAATGATTATTGAAGATGACCCAAAAATCGCTGAACATTTACGTTCCTACATTACTAAATACAATTACGAATGTTTTATAGTCAATGACTTTGAACATATAATGAATAGTTTCCGCTCATTTCGTCCCCATCTCGTTTTATTAGATATAAATTTACCATATTTTGATGGCTTTTATTGGTGCCGGCAAATTCGTTTGGAATCACTTTGTCCGGTGATATTCATTTCTGCTCGGACGGGGGAAATGGATCAAGTGATGGCTTTGGAAAATGGAGGAGATGATTACATTACGAAACCATTTCATCCCGATATTGTGATGGCAAAAATTCGCAGTCAGCTGCGAAGGGTTTACGGCGAATATGCGGTAAAATATAAAGAAAGAGTGCTACATAAAGAGGGCCTTTATCTATTTCCTGAAAGATTTGAACTTACGTTTCGGAATAAGGTCGTTTCTTTAACTAAAAAAGAAGCAGATATTATTGAGAGTTTGATACATCGATATCCACGGATCGCCGGTCGGGAAGATTTACTCGAAAAATTATGGGATGATCAATTGTATGTTGATGAGAATACATTAAATGTAAATATCACGCGTGTACGAAAAAAATTCCAAGCACTTGGTATTAACGATGCAGTCGAAACGGTACGAGGAGCAGGATATCGTCTACGTATTACATGGAATGGGACAGATCATCAATGAAATTATTCATAAAAGAACATGTCGGGTTGGTCGCTGTTCAATGTATACAATTTCTCGTTATCTTGCTTATTTTTTGGTTAGATGGCTACCGGAATACCAAAAGCATGCTTTATGCGTTTTTTTTAGGCTTTTTCTTTCTCGGTTGTTACCTCCTGTATACATACTTAACACGTCGTAAATTTTATCAGAAGCTTCAATCTCCATTGCAATCACTTGATGAAGCATTGGAACGAACTGATTTTGTTCCAATTGGTGAGGCATTGGATCAATTGTTAAAGTCACAATATCAATTGTCACAGGAGAAAATCAGACGGATTGAAGATACAAAAGAAGAACATTTGCATTTTATGGATCGCTGGGTTCATCAAATGAAAACTCCGCTATCAGTCATTGAATTAACCGCGCAAAATCTCGATGAGCCAGATTCCGCAAATATTCGTGAAGAAACAAATCGGATGCAAACGGGGTTAAATACGATTTTATATATGGCACGCCTCCGGACGATTGAAAAGGATTTTCATATTAAGCCGATCTTCCTCAAACAAATGATTCATGAGGTAAACAAAGAACATAAACGATTTTATATCCGAAATCAAGTGTATCCAACCTTGGAAGTGGATCAGCAAAAAGCTGATATTATTGTTGAAAGCGATGAAAAGTGGCTCTTTTTTATCATGACGCAACTCATTCATAATGCTGTGAAATATTCAAGGGGTCACAGTCAGCAAATCATTATATCTATTGGTGAACAAGATAGATCAGCTGTTCTTTCCATCCAAGACTTTGGAATAGGAATTCCTAAAGCAGATCAGCAGCGCATTTTTGACGCGTTTTATACTGGCGAAAATGGCCGGAAGGTGAGAGAGTCAACAGGCATGGGACTGTATCTTGTGAAAGAAGCGGTGGAGTATTTAGGTCACGAAATGGAGATGGAAAGTGAGGAAGGAAAAGGAACGATTTTCCGAATTATTTTTCCGTCTTCACAAAACCTTACATAATTGTAAGCTTTCTGAAAGATGAATCGATAGTTTGCCAAAGCAAGGCTATGTACACTACATATATAGTTGTAATAAATGGAGGAAGGAGCAAAGGGTATGTTACAAGTAAAACATTTAAGTAAAGTGTATGAAGGAAAAGTTTCCTACCGTGCTTTGACAGAGATCGATTTAGAAATAGATAAAAGTGAGTTCGTTGGTGTTATGGGGCCATCAGGAAGTGGAAAAACGACATTGCTTAATATCATTGCGACGATTGATGAACCGACAACAGGGGAAGTGATCATCGCAGGGGAGCGCCCGCATCTGCTGAATCAAAATCAAATTGCACAGTTTCGGCGTCGTCATCTCGGGTTTGTGTTCCAAGACTTTAATTTGTTACACACGTTAACCGTGGAAGAAAATATCGTCTTGCCATTGACATTAGATGGGGCGCGGGTAAAAGAAATGAAGGAAAAGGCAGAAACTATTGCTGAGAAACTCGGTATCTCGGCAATAATGAATAAACGGGTGCATGAAATATCGGGGGGACAAGCGCAACGAGTTGCTATCGCTCGGGCAATGATTCATCGTCCAAAATTGCTTTTGGCGGATGAGCCGACAGGAAATCTCGATTCAAAATCATCAAAAGATGTAATGGAAATGCTTGAGGAGATAAATAAAAAGGAAAAAACAACGATGATGCTTGTCACACATGATCCACAAGCAGCGAGCTATTGTGACCGCGTCATTTTCATCCGTGATGGCAAGCTTTATGCTGAAATTCATCGTGGCGATAGTCGGCAATCGTTTTTCCAAAAAATCATCGATACTTTATCGTTGATGGGAGGCGATGATCGTGACCTTTCGTCAGTTCGCGTTTAATAATGTCATTCGAAATAAGCGTATCTATGCAGCATATTTTTTGAGCTGTATGTTTACGGTGATGGTCTTTTTCACGTTTGCAATGTTCGCTTTCCATCCAGCTCTTTATGGCGAAAATATGAATGATAAGGCACTATATGGAATGGCAGTTGCCGGTGGCATTATAGTCGTATTTTCTTTCTTTTTTGTTATGTATTCGATGAGTTCTTTTTTGCAGTCACGGAAAAAAGAGTTTGGTGTCTTAATGGTTCAAGGAATGTCAGCAAGACAAGTCCGACTGATGGTGTTTTTAGAAAATATGCTCATCGGCTTTTTCGCAACAGTCGGTGGTATTGGCTTTGGGCTCATTTTTGCGAAGTTCATTTTATTAATTGCCGAAAACGTGTTAATTATTAATAAAGAACTTGATTTTTATTTTCCGATGTTAGCGCTGGCCATTACCTTTATGACGTTTATCATTTTATTTTTATTTATTTCATTCTTCATCGCGTCTATTCTTCGCACACGTAAGTTAATTGATTTAATGAATAGTGACAAGCAATCAAAAGGTGAACCGAAAGCTTCCAGAACATTAGCTATCATCGCATTTCTTTTGTTGGTTGCTGGATATGGGACAGCTTTATATGTGGAAGGGATGGAAGTGTTTTTTGCGATGCTTCCGGTTGTTATCATCGTCATTATCGGGACATATTTTTTCTTTACTCAATTAAGTGTTGTTATATGATTTCGCACGTTAAAAATAGACCGCATATTTTTTGGCGGAAGACGAATATGATATTGTTTTCCGATTTGTCCTTTCGTATGAAAGATAATGCTCGCACATTTTTCATGGTAGCGATTATATCAACCGTTTCTTTTAGTGCAATTGGAACATTATTTGGTTTTCGGGCTTATTTTGCCGATGGGTTAAGAGAAGTTAATCCGTTTTCGTATATGTATTATACATCCACTGAAGATGAAGATATGATTAAAAAAGACACTCAACAACTGGAGAAGATATTGCGGGAAGAAAATATCGAAACAGATACGGAACAAATAAAAATGCATTATTTTGAATATGATCATAAGCAAGTGGATGAAGTATTGGTTGTGAAAGCATCTGACTATAATCGCTTTGCTACCCTGCTTCATAAGGATCATGTGCTTCTTAAGAGTGATGAAGCTATTGTGGTGAAACAAAATGCTAAAAACATGATAAAGAAGAATTTGGACGAGGAATTAATGAAAAGACCTATCCGGTTTGGTGATGGCAAGACTATTCAGCCCCTAGCCCAAATATCATCAAATGCTCTTCCTGAGATGAATGCTTATTATATTGTAAGCGATAAATTATATAGCGAACTATCTGCGCCTAAGTCGGTGAAGACGTATGCGGTTTGGCAAGCAAAGAACAGCGATCAAGGTGCTCTTGAACATGCTGGGAAAAGACTATATGATGAGATCGGGTCTGAAAAAGTAATGGCTGTCGACTATACACTCTATGAAATTTTTAAATATTACGGACCGATTATGTTTATTGGATTGTTTATTGGGATAGTGTTCTTTGTTTCAGCGGGAAGCTTCTTATATTTTCGTTTGTACACAGACCTTGATGATGATAAAAAGAAGTTCAAGGCGATTGCCAAAATTGGGTTGTCAAAAAAAGAATTGAAAAAAATTATTAATCGGCAAACTGCCATTTTATTTTTCACTCCCATTTTCGTTGCCTTAGTGCACGGTGCGGTAGCACTGAACGCGTTAGCGAATTTTTTCAATCACAATTTAGTAAAAGAATCGCTACTCGTACTCGGTAGTTTTGCCCTTATTCAAATTGTGTATTTCTTTATCGTTCGGCATTTTTATACGAAACAGATTCAGCGAGCAATTCAATAATGTACGATATTAGCATGTACACATTAATAAATCCAAACTGTGAAGTCGAATGGGAACATGAATTATTTTCCCATTCGACTTCTGACTTTTCAGCATTGTATATTGTACACATCAACACATTCGTACGTTTAAGACATCGATCGTGGCGACCTAAATAAAATAAATCATTTGTAAATAAAAAAAAAGTTGGCTAACATGAATGAAGAGAGAGCAAAGGGGGATTTGCATGGAAGAACATAAGACAATCAAACAACTGCAACAAGAAGTAGATAATTATATTGGGCAATTTGAAGAAGGTTATTTCAGCCCACTAGCACTTACTGCTCGACTAGCCGAAGAGCTTGGTGAGCTAGCTCGGGAAGTCAATCACTTTTATGGTGAAAAACCGAAAAAAAATACGGAAGAAGAAAAAACGATTGAGGAAGAAATTGGTGACTTATTATTTGTCATCATCTGTTTTGCGAACTCATTACATATTGATTTAGAAGTGGCACATAATCGCGTAATGGAGAAGTTTAGAACGAGAGATAAAGATCGCTGGACAAAAAAAGGTCAAGGAAGTGACGGGAAATGAAAAAGGTAAACATAGTGATTGCAGGACCACGTGGTAAAATGGGTAGTGAAGCAGTAAAGCTTGTTCATCACACGGAACAGTTTAAATTAGTAGCTGTTTTAGATCATAAACATGAACGGAAAAAATTGCAAGATCTTGACGGTTTTTCCTATGTAAACAAGGATATATTGGTTTATACAGATATTGTAAACTGTTTAAAAAACAATGATGTCGACGTTTTTATTGATTTAACGACACCAGAAGTTGGTTATTTACATACGAAAACAGCTTTGCAATATGGTGTAAGGCCAGTTGTTGGTACTACCGGTTTTACGCAAGCACAACTGGAAGAGTTAAAGGAATTGGCGGAGGAAAAAAAGCTTGGCTGTATTATTGCACCAAACTTTGCCATTGGTGCCGTCCTCATGATGAAATTCTCTCAAACAGCTGCAAAATATTTTAAAGATGTTGAAATCATTGAACTTCACCATGATCAAAAATTGGATGCGCCCTCAGGAACAGCGGGAAAAACTGCAGAAATGATCGCCGAAGTACGCGCAGAAAAGAAACAGGGACATCCGAATGAAAAAGAAACGATGACGGGAGCACGTGGAGCAACATATGAAGGCATGCATATTCACAGCGTAAGACTACCAGGCTTAGTGGCACATCAAGAGGTATTATTCGGACTTCCTGGTCAAACATTAACGATTCGTCATGATTCTTATCAGCGAGAATCTTTTATGTCAGGAATCAAAGTGTCTGTCGAAAGCGTCTTAACATTAGAAACGCTCGTTTACGGATTAGAAAATATTTTAGATTAAAAAGAGGAGGCATCTGATGAATATTGCCTTAAGTGCACATGACCATAAAAAAGAAGAATTGATATCTTTTATTATTGCCTATAAACATATCTTTGCAAAACATCATTTGTATGCAACGGGAACGACAGGGAAAAGAATTCAAGATGTGACTGGTTTAAAAAACATTCATTGTTTTCAATCAGGACCGTTAGGTGGAGATCAACAAATTGGAGCACTCATCGCAATGAAAAAGCTGGATATTGTTTTCTTTTTTCGCGATCCTTTAACAACACAACCTCACGAACCGGATGTATCAGCGCTTATTAGATTATGTGATGTTCATTCCATCCCACTAGCGACGAATGTAGGGACAGGAGAAGTGCTTATTAGAGGATTAGAAAAAGGGTATATTGATTGGAGAAAGGTTGAATAAAAAATGGAACAAACATACGATCCTTGCTTTCGGGGCTCATGCAGATGATGTTGAAATAGGAATGGGAGCTTCGATTGCAAAATGGACAGCTGAAGGCGCGAGAGTGATTATTTGTGATTTGACAAAAGCAGAACTTTCTTCAAATGGTACGGTCGCAACGAGAAAAAAAGAGGCACAGGATGCTGCTCATCTATTAGGGGTAGATGAGCGGATGACATTAGATATTGCAGATCGTGGTCTTTATATAAATGAGGAAAATATCCGCAAAGTAACAACAGTGATTCGTAAAATATAAACCAACAGCCGTTTTTTGCCCATATGAAAAAGACCGACATCCAGATCATGGGAATTGTGCGAAATTAGTAGAAGAAGCTTTTTTTTCAGCAGGAATCTATAAATATCAAACGGAGGAAGGGGAAGCGCATCGGCCTTCCAACCTTTTCTATTATATGATTAACGGGTTTCAACGTCCTTCATTCGTCATCGATGTGTCCGAACATATCAATAAAAAGATAAACAGTTTAAAAGCATATAAGAGTCAATTTTATACAAATGAAAATGGGGTACAGACACCACTCACAGATGGATATATTGATACAGAAATTGACATCGCGAGCGCTTATTTGGAAAAGAAATTGGTAAAAAATATGCAGAGGGCTTTTTAACAAAAAAACCCGTCCTTTTAAGTAAATAACATTATAGGAGAGCAGCCATGAAAACTGAAGATAGGAATTACAAGTTATCCAACTGTCGGTGGCTCAGGTGTTATTGCAACAGAACTTGGGAAATTTCTTGCTGAACGTGGTCATGATATTCATTTTGTAACTTCAAGTATCCCATTTCGGTTAAATAAAACAATTCTAATATTTTCTTTCATCAAGTCGAGGTAAACCAATATTCTGTCTTCCAATATCCACCATATGATTTAGCATTAGCAAGCAAAATGGCAGAAGTAATGACGAGGGAGAAACTTGATATTTTTCATGTACATTATGCAATTCCACATGCAGTTTGCGCGATACTAGGGAAACAAATGGCTCATACTAATGTTAAAATTGTAACGACTTTACATGGGACGGATATCACTGTCTTAGGCTATGATCGTTCATTAGCAAACGCAATCAAATTTGGCATCGAACAATCGGATGTTGTTACAGCCGTTTCGAATGCACTCGTTGATCAAACATACAAATTAATTCAACCAAACAAGGAAATTAAAACGATATATAATTTTATAGATGACCGTGTTTATCGCCGAGTAGATGCGCGTCATTTAAAAAGACAATATGGAATCGAAGCAAATGAGAAGGTCATTATCCATGTTTCCAATTTTCGCGCTGTAAAAAGGGTCCCAGATGTTATTTACGCTTTTGCAAAAATAGCAAAACAATTACCTGCAAAACTTCTTCCTGTCGGAGATGGTCCAGATATGAGTATTACATGCAATCTTGTCAGGGAACTGCAACTTGATGACCAAGTGTTATTTTTAGGTAAACAAGATAATGTCGAGGAGTTATATTCCATTAGTGATTTAATGCTCCTTTTGTCTGAAAAAGAAAGTTTTGGACTTGTTGCTTTAGAAGGAATGGCATGTGGTGTTCCATGTATTGGAACAAACATTGGTGGTATCCCGGAAGTAATTACAGATGGTTATAATGGCTTTCTTTGCGAGCTAGGTGATATTGATGATATTGCTCAGAAAGCGGTGCGGCTATTGACAAATCAACAACTGCACGAACGCTTTGCCGTTAGAAGGAATAAAAACGGTTCAAACGAAATTTCGTGGTGAACAGATTGTCGATCAATATGAAGAAATTTATGAACACTTAATGAAAGAATCGCAATGAAAAAGGTGACATAAGTGAGAGAACCCTTTAATACGGCCATACCAATTATTGAAAAAATTGAAGCCGCTGGATATGAGGCATATTTTGTCGGTGGTTCGATACGTGATTATTTACTGCAACGAACAATAGAAGATGTTGATATTGCCACATCTGCTTTGCCTCATGAAATAAAAGCGCTATTTCCAAAAACAGTAGATATCGGTATTGAACATGGGACAATCCTCGTTATCCACAATGGAAAAGGCTACGAAGTCACTACTTTTAGAACAGAATCAATTTATAAAGATCATCGCAGACCAGAACATGTGACTTTTATTCGCTCTTTAGAAGAAGATTTAAAGAGACGTGACTTTACGATGAATGCAATCGCAATGAATAAGAAAGAGGAACTGATCGATCCTTTCAATGGCCAACTAGCAATTAAAAAAAAATTAATTGAAACAGTTGGTGATCCAGAAGAGCGTTTTCATGAAGATGCATTAAGAATGCTTCGAGCAGTTCGGTTTGTCAGTCAACTGCACTTCCAGCTCCATGAGAAAACGAAAGAGGCCTTGACGACATCTGCTCCTTTATTACAACATATTGCTGTTGAACGGAAAACGATGGAATTTACCAAGCTGCTAAAAGGAAAAAATAAAAAAGCTGCATTCCACATACTCATTGATACAGGTGTATACCGTTATTTGCCAGGTTTAAGTGAAGGGAAGCAAGTGTTGCAAAAAAGTACAAGCCTACAGATGGACGACCTTACTGAAAATCAAATGTGGCTCGTTATTCTTTTTTATTTACAAACAAACCAAGTGCCAGAATTTTTAAGAAAATGGAAGTTACCTGCAAAAAAAATAAACTATTTAACAAATGCATTTCATTATTTAAAAACGAGAATGGAAAAAGCGTGGACACTCTATCGGTTATACGAAGCAAAACTTGAAACAGCTACTGATGTAGAGACTGTCTATTTAACGTTAAAACAATTGCCTGTGCAACCTGGTATCGATCATATTCAGTCCCAATTTTATCAAATGAAAATTACAGATAGAAAGGAACTCGCTGTCGATGGTCGGGATTTAATGGCTTGGTTCCAGCGACCTGGGGGGCCGTGGATAAAAAAAGTTTTGGAAAAAGTGGAAGTTGCTATTTTAAATAAAGAAATAAAAAATGAAAAAGAGCCAATAAGGGAGTGGCTGCAATCATGCAATCACCAATCAGAAAAAAATTATTAGAAGCATTTACAAATGCGAACGGTGAATTTATATCAGGACAAAAATTAGCGGATATTTTAAACTGCTCGAGAACCGCAGTTTGGAAACATATAGAAGAGTTAAGAAACAGTGGTTTTGAAATAGAAGCTGTTCGTAGGAAAGGATATCGGGTCGTCAATAAATCAGAAAAAGTATCGGAAAATGAAATTCAATTAGGATTACAAACGAAAAAATTTGGTCAAGTAATCCGTTATTTAGAAACAGTGGATTCAACACAAAGAGCAGCAGTGGAGTTTGGTCAGCAAGGATTGCCAGAAGGAACGCTGGTCATTGCGGATGAACAAACGAGTGGAAGAGGTAGACTTGCACGTTCTTGGCATTCTCCTAAGCATGCTGGTATTTGGATGAGCTTAATACTTAGGCCAAATGTCCCACCGCAACAAGCACCACAGTTTACCTTAATAACAGCTGTTGCTGTCGTTCAGGCGATTGAAGAAGTTTGTGGTATACAAGCAGATATTAAATGGCCGAATGATATTTTAATAGCAGGCAAAAAGATCACCGGTATCTTAACAGAAATGCAAGCAGAAGCAGATAAAATAAACTTTATTGTCATCGGGATAGGAATGAATGTGAATCAAAAAGAAGAGGACTTTCCTCCAGAATTGCAAGAGATTGCGACTTCTCTAGCTATTCAAACTGGAAAAAGACACTCGCGAGCAGCTTTAGTACAGACGATTCTATTAAAGCTTGAAAAATATTATGAGCTGTATCTCGAAAAGGGTTTTACACCGATTAAACTTTTATGGGAAAGCTATTCGAACAGTATTGGGAAAGAAATTACGGCACGAACGATAACAGGAAGCATCACTGGTAAAGCCTTAGGCATCTCTGAAACTGGCGTATTAAAATTGCGTGACAATCAAGGAAATATTCATGATATATATTCCGCGGATATCGACATACCAGAATAAAAGCAGTTTTTGTTACTATCTGTCGATGAATCGATATTATACTGTAGTCAGTATAGTTGAAATTTGCTATACTTTTGGTGGGCAGTATCATTGTGAACTGCACCTCTTGGCTAATAAAAGATAACAAATGATATTCTGCCTTGATCCAAAAATAAGATGGACTAGGACAGAGGACCGGAACAAACTTCGTCTTTTGTGGACGAAGCATGTTGCTTATTTTCTGATAAATAATCCATGGAGTCCTTCTGTCTTCAGAAGGACTCTTTTTGTTGATTGGAGCAACATTTTGTTTCGTATCCTCTAAATAAGGAGGAGAATGAAATGAAAACAACAACTGATTTTAAAAAAATGAAAGAAGCCGGCGAAAAGATAGCAATGGTTACAGCTTATGATTATCCAACTGCAAAATTAGCTGAAGAAGCGTCTGTTGACGTTATTCTCGTAGGTGATTCTTTAGGGATGGTTGTTCTTGGTTATGATTCAACTGTCCCTGTAACGATCAATGACATGATTCACCACACGAAAGCGGTAAAGCGTGGTGCCACAAATACGTTTATTGTCACAGACATGCCTTTTATGACTTATCATTTGAATCGCGAAGAAACATTAAGAGCAGCAGCTAAATTGATCCAAGAGGCTGGAGCACATGCGGTAAAAGTAGAAGGTGGTGGGCATGTCATTGAGATGATCAGCGCACTCACAGAAGCTGGGGTACCAGTGATGGCTCATTTAGGCTTAACGCCACAAACTGTTGGTGTACTTGGTGGTTATAAAGTACAAGGTAAAACAGCTGATACGGCGACACATTTAATAGAGGAAGCAATTAAATGTGAGCAAGCAGGTGCCTTTGGCATCGTTTTAGAATGTATACCACGTCAGTTGGCAAAAAAAGTAACAGAACAAGTAAACATTCCAGTGATTGGGATTGGTGCAGGTGCTTCTCCTGATGGACAAGTCCTCGTTTTTCACGATCTAGTATCATTTGATGGTAGTAGAGTACCGAAATTTGTAAAAAAATTCAGTCATGTACATGAGGAAATAGACGCAGGACTAAAGCAGTATGTTAAAGAAGTGAAATCAGGTCACTTTCCTACAGAAGAACATACTTTTACGATGAATAAAGAAGACCTTGCCAGCTTATCAGGGGGAGAATAAGATGAAAGTCATCACAACTGTAAAACAAATGCAAAAGACCGTTCAATTTTTAAAAAAGGAAGGAAAACAGATTGGTTTTGTACCAACGATGGGTTTTTTACATGATGGACATTTATCACTCGTTGAAAAAGCGAAAGAACATAGTGATATCATCGTTATGAGTATCTTCGTTAATCCTTTACAGTTCGGTCCATCTGAGGATTATGATTCTTATCCGCAAGATATTGAAAGGGATAAACAAGCAGCAGCTGACGCAGGTGTAGATATAGTGTTTATTCCAACCGTTGAAGAGATGTATCCGGAAGAAATGTCTATCAATTTGTCTGTTGTAAAGAGAGTCAACGTCCTATGTGGAAAAAATCGGGTGGGACATTTTGATGGAGTGATAACCGTATTATCGAAATTTTTCCACATCGTATTACCAGATCAAGTCTATTTTGGACTAAAGGATGCACAACAAGTGGCAGTTGTAGATGGATTGATTCATGATCTTTATTTTCCAATTGAGCTCATTACCGTTGATACTGTTCGTGAAGAAGACGGATTAGCAAAAAGTTCAAGAAATGTCTATTTATCTAATCAAGAAAGAATAGAAGCTGTAGAACTTTATAAAAGCTTGCAAGTAGCAAAGAAAGCAATCATTGACGGTGAGAGGAATAAACAGACTCTCATCCACTTAATAAAAAATCATCTCCAAGTAAAAACGAATGGGAAAATTGATTATATAGAAATTCATTCATATCCACAATTAGAACCGCTTGAGACACTGAATGGCACAATTATTATTGCCGTCGCTGTTAAGTTTTCAAAAGCACGACTAATCGATAACATCATTTTAACAATCTAGTTCAATGGAGGAGAAAACAAATGTTTCGAACAATGATGAACGGAAAAATTCATCGGGCAACCGTAACAGAGGCCAACTTAAACTATGTTGGGAGCATTACAATTGATGCAGACATTTTAGAAGCGGTTGATATGATCGCAAATGAGAAAGTCCAAGTAGTGAACAATAACAATGGTGCCCGTTTTGAAACATATATTATCCCTGGCAAACGCGGGAGCAGGGTCATTTGTTTGAATGGGGCAGCAGCCCGACTTGCCCAAATTGGGGATGTCATCATTATTATTTCTTACAAACTGATAGCAGAAGATAAACTAAATGAACATACACCTAAAATTGCAATTATGGATGATAAGAACCAAATAAAAGAAATGATTCAAGCAGAGCCAGAAGCGACTGTGCTTTAAATGAAAACATCCTCAAGCTACAAAATGGCATGAGGATGTTTTTTACCGACCGTTTAGATGCGTAGCACCTTATATCTTTTGATAGGAGACGAAACACTTTCATGCATAAAAGAAGATCCGACATTACTCATACACGCATAAAACCAACCTCCATTTAGTAGAAGAATATAAAAATAAATGGTACACTGGAACAAAGAAACTGGCAACATGTGTTTTCCTAACATGAAAAGGTGATGAAAGATGAAAGATCGTTTTGTCGTCGTCGATTTAGAAACGACAGGTAATATGCCGGATAAAGGTGATCGAATTATACAAATATCTGCAGTGATCATCGAAAATAGAAAATTGGTTGATCAATTCACATCATTTGTGAATCCTGAAATACGAATACCGCCCTTTATAGAAGAATTAACTGGAATTAATGATGAAATGGTAGCGAAAGCGCCGCTATTTATAGATATAGCACCAAAGATTGTGAAGATGTTAACGAATGCGACCTTTGTTGCACATAATGTTGAATTTGACTTATATTTTTTACAACAAGCATTACGACAAGCGAACTGTTCTCCATTACAATTGCGAAAAATAGATACAGTCGAATTAGCTAAAATCATGTTACCAACAGCGGATAGCTATAAGTTAACTGATCTATCAGAAGGTTTCGAACTGATTCATGATCGACCACACCAAGCTGATAGTGACGCACTAGCAACCGCACATCTCTTTCTTCATTTCTTAACGAAAATGGAGAAATTACCACTGGTTACATTGGAAAAACTTAATGAGCTATCTGTTTATTTAAAAAGTGATATTCACTATTTAATTGGTACAGTTTTGCAACAAAAACGTTCCCGTGTTGAGGATTTGCCTAAAAATATAGAAGTGTTTCGAGGTCTGGCTCTAAGAAAAAAACAAATGTATCCGCAAGAAGTCAGATATGTCGAAAACGAATATCCAGCTGATCATGATGATAAACGACAATTATTTGAAAAGCATGTAGACCACTTTGAATACCGCGAAGGTCAGTTTGCGATGATGGATGATATCTATTCTTCATTTGCAAATGCCAAGCACATTCTCATTGAGGCAGGAACTGGTATTGGCAAGTCATTTGGTTATTTACTGCCAAGCATTTATTTTGCCAAGAAATTTAAAACACCAGTCATGGTTAGTACATACACAACATTACTTCAAGATCAATTATTACATAAAGATATAAAAATATTGTCCAAAATGATTCCTTTTTCATTTAAAGCGGTTAATGTAAAAGGAAGATCCCACTACTTAAATTTATTTAAATTTGAGCAAACGTTAATAGAACAGGATCACCAATATGACACCATATTAACGAAGATGA
Source organism: uncultured Bacillaceae bacterium (assembly GCA_963748745.1). Classification (GTDB taxonomy): domain Bacteria; phylum Bacillota; class Bacilli; order Bacillales; family Bacillaceae_C; genus CAVVKR01. Next base: position 21,037 of record CAVVKR010000027.1, read on the forward strand.
AAATGTTAGTGTGGCTGACAGAAACAGTCACTGGTGCTGTGGATGAGCTAAATTTATCAAGTGGTGGAAAACTATTTTGGAATCGGGTGCGTCACGATGGTTGGTATGTAACGAAAGAAAAGGATCCTTGGCGTGAATATGACTTTTATTTACATGCGCGCAAAAAAGCAAAGGACGCCGATTTGATCATTACAAATCATGCGATGTTGCTACATGATCTTGCAACAGATGGTGCTGTTTTACCTAACTATGATTATGTAGTGATTGATGAAGCTCACTATCTTACACACGCCACTAGAAATCACCTAGGGATACAGATAAATTATGCTCAATGTAAATATAACATTAGTCACTTAGGTACATTAGATAAACATGGTTTGTTTCTTCAGATAGAACAATTGCTTCATACATACCAGATTGAACCAAAAGAAAGTGCTTCTCATCTTGAAAATCTCATTATTCAATTAGATACAGAAATCGACGAACTATATATGTTGTTAGGCCAACTATTAAAAAAGCATGCAACTGGAAAGAAAATACCAAAAATTCAATTAAATAATAAAGAAACGATGAAAACAAAAGTAAGAGAAGCAATTGCTATGTGTGCGGAACGGGCGCTTTCTTTTTTAAAAGAGATTAAAGAGGGGATGACTGATCGTCTCAATCGCTTAAAAGAGAAACAAGATCAATTAGCAAATAATGAGAAAGCAACATTAGAAGAAGTATTCAGCTTTACGATGGATTGGGATTCACTCATAACAACTTTTGAACAACTATTAGTAAAAAAGGATGGAAATGAGATTGTATGGGTGGAAGGGGATATAAGAGGACTGCCAAATAGTATCTATATTATTGGTCAACCGATAACAGTTCATGAACAATTGTCCACAAGGCTCTTTGCAAAGAAAAAAAGTGTTGTAATGACCTCGGCCACATTAGCAGTAAACGGTTCTTTTCAATATTTTCTGGATGAAGTTGGCCTTGATGATGATGATGTCATTGAAAAGCAAATTGCTTCTCCTTTTTCATATGAACAACAAGCAAAACTCATCATTCCTAATGATCTACCAAATATTCGTGAAGTGAGCATGAATGAGTATGTCGAGGCAATTTCCAATTATATTATTGCGATTGCATCCGCTACTAAAGGAAGAATGCTTGTTCTTTTCACTGCTCATGACATGTTAAAAGAAACCTATCAAATGATCAAAGAAAGCAATCTTCTCGATGATTTCATTTTGTTAGCTCAAGGTGTCTCTGGCGGAAGTAACTCACGTTTAACGAAAAAATTTCAACAATTTGAGAAAGCAATTTTACTGGGAACAAATAGCTTTTGGGATGGTATTGACATCCCTGGTGAAAACTTATCATGTTTAGTAATGGTGAGGTTGCCATTTTCACCGCCTAATGACCCCGTCACAGCTGCAAAACATAACTATTTGCAGTCAATCGGGAAGAATCCTTTTACAGATGAATCATTGCCGAAAGCGATTATTCGCTTTAAGCAAGGTTTTGGCCGTCTCCTTAGACGCAGTAGTGATCGTGGAATTGTTATTGTTTTTGACCGTCGGATTGAGACGACAACATATGGAAAAGACTTTATCCGATCACTTCCGTCCTTGCCAATTACACATGCTTCAATAAGTGATGTAGTTGACATAATTGAAGATTGGCTTTAAAAAAATACGCTACTTAACATAAGTAGCGTATAAAAAGTGTGGACTAGAAGTTTTTGTTATAATATAATTAACGATCAAATCATACTTTTAGCTCTTTCATCGTAACCTGATCTTTATTATAGCCGCATATTTGTTCAATATGAGTAGAAAATTTTGTGTAAATAGGAGGAGATAATGCATGCTAAAGCTAACTGGAAAGGAAAAACCTCAAGACAAAAATGTCCCTTGGCTTGCTGTTCTCATCCACAAGATAAATGGAATGTAGAGAGTGAATGATGATGAAAAATTGGCAGAAATGGATCAATGGTTTCCTTATATTTTTATTATTGATCATTGGTATATCTGGTTATATATTTATAAAAGCTCAATCCCCGTTAAAAAGTGGAAAAGAGGAAGCTTTTGCAATTGCCAAAAAAGAAGCGGGGATCATTTCACCAGAAAAATTTTATTTGTATCATGGGACAGAAACATATTATGTCGTAGTTGGTCAAGCGAAAAACAAAAAAAAGAAAATTGTTTGGATTCCTGAAAATAAAAAAAGAGGTATATCTGTAAAAGCATTAAATAGTGGAATAAGCGAAAGCGAAGCTATCCAAAAAGTATTGAATGAAAAAAATATTCAACAGATTTTAGCTGCCAGATTAGGGATGGAAAAAGATATACCGATATGGGAAGTGTCCTATTTAGATCAAGATGATCATTTAAATTATTATTATATTCATTTTGAAACTGGAGAATGGTGGAGGAAAATTAAAAATTTATAAATAAATAAAAAAATAGGAAGGGGAAAAAAACAATGACTTTAACATTAACATTAGCTAATCGTGTGCAATCATTAACACCATCATCGACATTAGCGATCACTGCAAAAGCCAAAGAAATGAAACAAAAAGGGATAGATGTGATTGGTTTAGGTGCTGGAGAGCCAGACTTTAATACACCTTCACACATTATTGAAGCAGCCCATCAGTCAATGAAAGAAGGCTTGACTAAATATACGCCATCAGGAGGATTATTACCGTTAAAAGAGGCCATTAAAAACAAATTTAAAAAGGACCAAAATTTAGAATATAGCCTTGAAGAAATAATTGTTACAAATGGTGCAAAGCATGGCCTATATACACTTTTCCAAGTATTGCTAAACCCAGGTGATGAAGTAATTATTCCAACACCTTATTGGGTGAGTTATCCTGAACAAGTAAAACTAGCTGGTGGTCAACCGATTTACATAGAAGGAAGAGAAGAAAATCATTTTAAAATATCACCTTCTCAGTTGAGAGATGCAATCACAGAAAAAACGAAAGCAATCATTATAAACTCTCCAAGCAATCCAACGGGTATGCTTTATTCAAAAGAAGAATTAGCAGAATTAGGTAATATTTGTTTAGAAGAAAATATAATGGTCATTTCTGATGAAATTTATGAAAAACTCATTTATGATAATCATGTGCATTATTCTATAGCACAGCTTTCACCAGAGTTAAAAGAACAAACAATTATTATCAACGGAGTTTCAAAATCACATTCAATGACAGGTTGGAGAATAGGCTATGCTGCTGGGAATAAAGCAATCATCCAAGCGATGACTGATTTAGCTAGTCATTCTACATCTAATCCGACGACACCGTCTCAATATGGTGCAATCGCTGCATATAACGAGTCACAAGAATCGGTAGAAAAAATGCGAAAAGCATTCGAGGAAAGATTAAATGTCATATATGAACAATTAATTGCTATTCCAGGCTTTACCTGCTTAAAACCACAAGGAGCATTCTACCTATTCCCTAATGTAGTGGAAGCGGTGAAATTGACAGGATATGCAAATGTAGATACATTTGCAAAAGCATTACTAGAAGAGGCGAAAGTTGCTGTTATTCCAGGAAGCGGATTTGGTGCACCTAATAACTTGCGACTCTCTTATGCAACTTCTTTTGAATTATTAGAAGAAGCGGTGAAACGAATCCATTCATTTGTGACAAATAAAATGAACAAATAGTTGGGAGATTTTTCGCCGTATCGAGTAAGGATAGTGGAAGATTTTGTGGAGGTCATGTGTACGTGAAAACAACAATAGCTGAAGTCAATAAATATATCGGCCAGGAAGTTACAATTGGCTGTTGGCTTGCGAATAAACGATCAAGTGGAAAAATTGCCTTTTTACAACTCCGAGATGGCTCTGGTTTTATCCAAGGGGTTGTTGTCAAAGAGGAAGTAGATGAAGAGATATTCCAGCAAGCAAAATCACTAACGCAAGAAACATCGTTGTATATCACAGGTGTTGTACAGGAAGATAGTCGTTCTCCCTTTGGTTACGAATTACTTGTAAAGAAGATGGAATCATTCATGAAGCGATTGATTTTCCAATTACACCGAAAAAGCATGGGACAGAATTTTTAATGGATCATCGTCATCTCTGGCTTCGTTCCAAAAAACAACATGCAGTGATGAAAATTAGAAATGAAATCATTCGAGCAACCTATGCATTTTTTCATGAAAATGGTTTTACAAAAGTAGATCCACCTATTTTAACTGGAAGTGCACCTGAAGGAACTACTGAATTATTCCATACAAAATATTTCGATGAAGATGCATTTTTATCTCAAAGTGGACAACTATATATGGAAGCCGCAGCAATGGCTTTAGGAAAAGTATTTTCATTTGGGCCTACTTTTCGAGCAGAAAAATCAAAAACAAAAAGACATCTGATCGAGTTTTGGATGATTGAACCGGAAATGGCATTTTATCGCTTTGAGGACAGTTTAGCAATTCAAGAACAATATGTATGCTCATATCGTTCAATCTGTGCTAGAAAATTGCTCAACTTAGAATTAAAACGTCTCGACCGTGATACATCGAAACTTGAAAAAGTAAAAGCACCATTTCCTCGTATTACATATGATGAAGCAATAAAGCTTTTACATGAAAAAGGGTTTGACGATATTGAATGGGGAGATGACTTCGGTGCACCGCATGAAACAGCCATCGCAGAACATTATGAGTAGCCGGTTTTTATTACGCATTATCCAACAGAGATAAAACCGTTCTATATGCAACCAAAGAAAGATCGACCTGAAGTAGTATTATGTGCTGATATGATTGCACCTGAAGGGTACGGTGAAATCATCGGTGGTTCTGAACGAATTCATGATTACGACTTATTAAAAGAACGAATTGAAGAACATGATTTACCTCTAGATGCATATCAGTGGTATTTAGATCTTGCAAAATATGGATCTGTTCCACATTCAGGTTTCGGTCTAGGATTGGAGCGAACAGTTGCTTGGATAGCTGGAGTTGAACATGTTCGTGAAACGATTCCTTTTCCACGTTTATTAAATAGATTATATCCATAAGTCAGTGAAAGCCGCATGCTTGAATAGCACGCGGCTTTCATTACTTAGAATGTAAACGTAAAGGATATCTTTTTTGAAACAGCATGATATACTAATATTTGAGGTGGCATAATGGGAAAAGAAATATTGGCGATATGGATGAAAAAAGGGATGATTTCAATCCCACAAATCCTTATGACGCATTATCGTAAAATTGGTTTAGATGAAGTAGAGCTTACTTTAATATTGCAAGTCATCTCCTTTTTAGAAGAGGGAAAAGATTTTCCGACTCCAGAAGAGCTATCAGAAAGGATGACAATTTCTGCTGATAGATGCGCACAAATACTTAAGAAATTAATCCAACAACAGATGTCTAGCGATCGAGGAAGGACATTCTGAAGACCACATTCGCTATGAGAAATATTCTCTTAAACCTTTATGGTTAAAACTAGCAGATGAATTGGTTCTTGATCAAAAAGAAGAAGAATTAACGACGATGTTTGTCAATGAAAATAATTTATATACGATATTTGAGCAAGAATTCGGAAGACCGCTTTCCCCATTAGAATGTGAAACACTTGCAATGTGGATAGACCAAGACGAACACGATGCCTCTATTATTAAAGCAGCACTTAGAGAAGCTGTTATTTCCGGAAAGCTTAACTTCCGTTACATTGACCGAATTTTATTCGAGTGGAAAAAGAACAACATTCAAACGGTAGAACAAGCACGCCAACAGGGCAATAAATTTCGCCAATATCAGCGGAAGCAAATACCAAACAAAAAAGCGAAAAGTTCAAAAGAGGTGCCTATTACAATTGGTTAGAACAATAGGGACTTTTCTCTATACATAAATGATAGGGAAGTTCTTTCCTGCTTTTATTAATTGTTCATTACAAACGGATAGATGTGAAGAGCCCGAAACCAGGAGAAGGTTTCTTCCCTGTCCGAAGAAAGACTTCTCTTCATATGGAAGAATGATCGATATAAACGGGGAGATCTTATGCTAACAAAAAAACAAATTCGTTATTGTTTAGATGAAATGGGAAAAATGTTTCCAGATGCACATTGTGAATTAATTCACTCAAATCCATTTGAATTGGTTATAGCCGTCTCCTTATCTGCTCAATGTACAGATGCGCTAGTAAATAAAGTAACCGCTCAATTATTTCAAAAATACAAAAAGCCGGAAGACTATTTAGCTGTGCCATTAGAAGAGTTACAAAACGATATTCGATCCATCGGTTTGTTTCGCAACAAAGCGAAAAATATTCGCAACATGTGTCAAATGCTCATTGAAGAATATGGGGGAGAAGTCCCAAGAACGAGAGAGGAACTAATCAAATTACCCGGTGTAGGACGCAAAACAGCAAATGTTGTTATGTCCGTAGCGTTTGGAATGCCCGCAATTGCAGTAGACACACATGTTGAGCGAGTAAGTAAACGCTTAGGCATTTGCCGATGGAAAGACACCGTTTTAGAGGTTGAAAAAACTTTAATGAAAAAAATACCTGAGGATGAATGGTCGATTACACATCATCGGATGATCTTTTTTGGTCGTTATCATTGTAAAGCTCAAAATCCTCAATGTGATATTTGCCCATTGCTTGAGTACTGTCGTGAAGGAAAAAAACGAATGAAAAGGAAGCTACGGGATGAGAAAAAAGCAAAAGGAAAATAGCCTTAACATTCCTACCGAATTAAACTTGTCCTATTTATTTACGGAAGGCATGAACATATATACATATTTTCCAAAAGAAAAAACGCATTTATTCTTTAGCGATGAAGTAGCATTATATGAGGGAAAGGTAGTAGGAGAGAGGCCATGGGAAAGGCCTGCAAAAGAAATTCCTCAGTTGATACAATCATGGAAAAAAATAGAATTACAAATTGACAAAAAGGATCGATCAAAAGACAAGGAACAGTTGAACAATCTCATGCTAGAAGGGATCATGATCCTGTTTAAATTATTGTTCTGGTCGAATGAGCAACCTGTCAATTTTCAAAAATGGCAAAAGAGATTAGCGCATTTTTCCATCAAACCGGTCAATCTCATTGAGCGGATCGAGTTTATTTTAATGAGGCCATTTTCTTACCATGCATTTCGACAATTGAAAGGAATAGTTGACGAACAACATAAGCACTTTGCACGTGAAGAAGCAATAAAAAAGGCATCTAACTAAAAAGTTAGATGCCTTTTTCTTCCTTCCATTTAATAACTATGAATCGTCCTCTGCATCTTTAGGTGGTCCGCCATCATCATTGCCACCACTATCTTTCCCTTCGTCACGATCCTTTCCATTATTGTCATCGCCTTTGCCTTTATCATTATCCTTCCCATTATTGTTGTCGTCATTGCCTTTATCTTTATCATTTCCGTTATTGTTATCGCTCTTTCCTTTGTCTTTATCCTTTTCATTATTGTCATCGTCTTTGCCGTTGTCACTACGATTGCCTTTGTCCTTATCATTTCCATTGTTGTTATCGTCTTTTTCATCGTCTTTATTATTTCCATTTTCCTCATCTGATTGATCCTCTTGATCATGATCATCATCATTATCATCAGATGTTTCTTCTTCTTCATTTTCATCGCTATCTTCTTCAACGTCTTCCTCTGTTCTGAGGTTAACTGTTGCGGTGACTGGATCGCTCTTTCTATTATCCTTTACTGCAACAACTTGAAATACATATTTATTTCCTTGTTCGGCTTGACTAAATGTATACGACTTATCACCAGTCGTTGTTAGTGTTTGTTTAGCGCCATCATTGGTTGACGCACTTACTTCAAATTGAATACCATCGGAATCTTTATGTTTCCATGACAATTTAATTTCTCCGCTACTTTCATCATAAGATGCTTTAAGACCAGTTGGAGCAGCTAATTTATCAAATTGCTTAGAAACATCTGTAGGTTCTGTTCCTTTTACAAATAATTCATAGACAATTTGATCTTTCGGTGTTTGTGGACTCGGTTTTTTTGGTGGATTTGTTCCACTCTCGACTGGAGCTTTCACAACGCTTTTCGGCATTTTAAAATCAGGTGTGTCTACTCCTTCAGAAACATGTGCCATTAATTGTTTAAATATTAGCTGTGCTTTTCTTCGGTCATTATCTTGAATGTAGTTTTCTTTTTTCCCATATCCTGTCCATACAGCTGCAGTATATTTCGTCGTGTATCCAGCAAACCAAACATCGGGAACACCACCGACAGGTATATTATACTTTTGTTTTTCTTCTGCGGTGTAGTTTGTTGTCCCTGTTTTACCAGCGAGAGGAAGGCCTGGAATATTAGCGTTTTGACCAGTTCCTTTCGATAAAACATCTTTAAGCATATCTGTAATCATATAAGCTGTATAATCTTTCATTGCCAATTCAGATTCTGGCTTTAGCTTTACTTCCGTTTCTCCATCACGTAAAACAATTTTCTTTACGGCATGTGGTTCATTATAAATTCCATTATTTCCAAATGTCGCATATGCGCCTGCTAATTGAAGTGGGGATCCACCTTCACCACCACCAAGCGAAGAAGACTCATAAATATTTTTAAAGTGAAAGCCAAGGTTAGCTGCAAACTGCTTCGCCTTGTCGAGACCTACTTCTTGCAATGCTTTTAGTGCTGGAATGTTTCGTGAACGATATAATGCTTCTCGAATGGTCATTTGACCGAGATGATTATTATCAACATTATTTACTTTTGTTCCGTCAGAGTAACTATATGGTTCATCTACTATTTGTTGATATGTTGACCATTTTAAATATTCGATTGCTGGTCCATAGTCTAATATTGGTTTAATGGTGGAACCTAGCTGTCGCTCTAAGTCGGTAGCAAAGTTAAATCCTCTTTGCACTTCTTGATTTCTTCCGCCCCCTAAAGCGCGAATCTCACCAGAAGCCGTGTCTAATAAGGCAATTCCTGCTTGAAATTTCTCGTCAGGAAAGGCGATAATTTCATCTGAGTTTAACATTTTTTCTGTATATTCTTGTGCCTCGGGATCTAAAGTTGTATAAATTTTTAAGCCATCGGTAAAGATATTGTAATCACCGACTTCATTCACTTCTTCAATAACACGGTCGACGAAAGAATCATATTTATAAGCAGGACCTTCTCGTTCCTCCTCTGGAAGTAGTGATTCGGTAACCGATGTGCTTTTCGCTTTTTCCATTTCTTCTTTCGTAATTTTACCATGTTTATACATAAGGTCGAGAACGATATTTCTTCGTTTTTCCGCTTTCTCAGGATGTTTGAAAGGATTATATCTATTCGGACTTTGCGGCATTCCTGCAAGGAGAGCAGCCTCGGGTAAGTTGACATCTTTTAATCCTTTGCCATAAAAATGTTTAGCAGCGGTTTCTAGTCCATAAACTGAACCAGACATTAATACTTTATTAACGTACATTTCAAAGATTTCTTGTTTCGTATATTTTCTTTCAAGTTGAGCTGCTAACCACGCTTCCTGTACTTTTCTCTTAATTGTTTTTTCTGGTTCTAAAAAGGAGTTTTTCACAACTTGCTGTGATAAGGTACTTGCTCCTTCTGAACCAAAACCGCGGGTAATGTTCGCGATGATTGCACCACCAAAGCGGATAAAGTCAATCCCATGATGTTTGTAAAAGCGAACATCTTCAGTTGCTAACACCGCATCCTCTACTAATTTTGGAATCTTATCATATTCGATGTAATCCCGATTTTCGATACCAAGTGTCATGATTAAATCGCCATTCATATCGTATAATTCTGATGAAATCGGGTCAACTAACACTGCTTCATCTAATTTAGGTGCACTGCTTGCGTAATATGCAAAGGTTCCAATTCCGGCTAGTAACGCTACTATACCAATCGTAAATAACGATAAGATGATCGTCTTTAAGACCGATCCTTTTCCTTTTTTTATATTTCTTTTCTTCTTTTTGTTTGCTTGTAATTGGCGGCGACGTTCTGCACGTGTTTCATACTTACCAGCCATATAGCATTCCTCTCTTTCAAAATATCGAATATCATTTTTTTACGGTAAATAGTAGTTAATGAAATTCATATAATTCATGAATTATTTTAATATAGTCAAGTCTCGGATGAAAGCCAATCGTAACCGGATAACCATAGTCTTCAATTTCTTCTTTTGTAATTGATTTTCTCCCTCCACTTTGCATTCGTTCCCACCAGTGAAACAAGTACTTACTTTCAAGTAAAAAGACTTCTTCAGTATGAGCAAATCGCAAAATGACAAACGAGATGCCACCTTGATCACTCACTTGTTTCATATGTTGTAACTGATGTGGGTGGAAATTTTTTAATGGAAACGAAGAATGATTTCTCGTTTCCTTTGCTTCAAAATCAATGTATCTTCCTTTAAAAACGCCATTGTAGTCAGTTGTTGATGGCTGTTTAAAATATGCTTCTTTTATTACCGCACTGCTACGGCTTGGATAGTCGACATGCACGATTTGAATAGGCGTCGGTTTTTTATGGATAACCGCAATGTTGTGATGTAAATAATATTTATTTGTTTCATTGATGTCTTCCTCTAGCGTCATACCTCTATTGCTGTATGATATGTTCTTTTGTTTTCCTTTTTGATTTCTTTTATTTGTCGCTGGAATGTATTTTTTTCCATTTGGATAACGCAAGCCCATTTTTATTTCATCACCTCATAAGCTAAATTATATCATAGCAGAAAAGACAAAAAAGTTGGATGAATAAAAAGTACAATTATTCGTCAATCTATAACTATACATATTTAAGGAGTAGTAAATATATTATGATGATGGACAAGATTTATCAATTAGAAGAAAGAGAACTAATCAATATTATTCATCAGCAACTCTTCTCAGGTAATAAAGATAACATATCTCGAACAAAAAGCTATCAAAACATTTATTTTCTTCATCCTGAAATAAAATGGGCCTTCCTTGCAGCGATGGTCTCTAGAAATGCTGGTTGGAATATGTGTGATTTAAAAGGAAAGTTATATCCGCATATTTTGTCACCATCCATGCAGAAAGATTTATTTTTAACGTATGAGCGCGCAAATTGGCTGATTTTTCGTGATGCATATCCACAATTACTTATCTATCATTATTCAACGATTGTTAACCGCCCATTGTTTCACTTATTAGATCATTTTTCTGTATCTCAATTTATGAAAAAAGAATGGCTTCATTTTTGGAATACCAGAAGGAAGGAAAGGCTGCTTAAAGCACTCATTATTAATGAACAACATACTATTCAAAAGCCGGTAATCAAGCACCCCATATATCGAAAAAAAGTGTTTCACTCGAGCATATTTTATTTGCAAGAATTATTTCATTTTAGTTGTGTCATTTTTCCAACATTGAATGGGCAATTATATGGTGCAAGTGTTGTTCGGTTTCGAAAGGTATCAGAAAGAGTGAAGCTTGGTATCAGGTTAGCAAATATATTATTTGATCCAGATTTATATTTTTATTTTAAACAATTTGCAATGAAAACGGAACATACAGGTTCTCGTTTTGATTATGAAAAATACTTATTTCCTAAAAAGAAAAGAAGCACACCAATGTTACGAGTTGTTTATCCGGTTATTGAACATCATGTCCATCAATATGAGGATTGGTCCCTAAAACAAAAGCCGGTTTTCCCATCGATAAGGATGAAAAAGCCGATTCATATTACGGATTGGTTTTTAAAAAAACAGCAGCAATTAGAGCAATATGTTCAATTTAAATTATTGTTTAAAAAATAATGTTACTTGATGAACATTCAAGAGGAAAGGAACCTAGGAACGAATGCTTGGATAGTGGGAAAAGGAAGTGGGAGTGTCCCTAGGGATTAATCATCATGCAAAAAAGTGCTGGCTGGATTGAAGTAGACGAGGGAACGTACAAGTGCCTTATTAAGTGGATGGTCGATTAGGACCGCTTAGTTTTGGATTATGACGAGCTGCTTTTGTCTTTGCTTGTTCTTGTTTATCTTGTAGTTTTTTTTCTGCTTTATTTTTCATCAACTCATCCTCCTTCTTCATATATCGTTTGCGATTGTCAATAGGAATATACTATGTCGACATGAACAAGTTTTCCACTTACTTTGTTGATTCTCTTCTAGTTTTGTCAAACAAGAAGGTGGAACGGATAAAAGAGGGAATATGATATAGCAAAAGAAAGTGTAGGAGGAGAAAGATTGATTTCAAAAACGGAGTTTCTAACGAGAGTGATGAAGTTGGAAGAGTTATTGCAAAGATTAGAAGAAGCGATTGATGAAACAATCGTTGAAGAAGTATTGTGGTATGATGATGCTGTAGTGGAAAGGGAAGAAATGTTGGATACAAAAGAGATGAACAACCTATCCAATAACGAGATAATAGTTGAATGAAAAGATGATTAACTTTAAAATAATGAAGGAGAAGCTCATCTTGATGGATTTATAGCAGAAAGGTGAAAAGATTGGATAATATATTACTGCATGATACTTTACAACTAATCAAGTTAAACCAAAAAGCATTAGAAATATATAAACAACATCGAGCAACGCAGGAAAAAGGGGATTTTTATAAAGAAGTAAAACCGTTTGCAGATAAGGTGAGGGATATATGTGAAAGATGGGAACCTGCCGCTATAGAATGGGTTCAAAAAAATAAACCACCTTATATCAATGCCATTCAACTTCACAATACGAGTGAAAACATTCAAATGGTATCAATTAGGGCTTTCTTTCCTGAATCAAGTTTAAAAAGGTTTATGAGTCATGTACAATCTGTTGATTATGTTTTGAATCAATTATTGGACGAGTTACAATCAAAAAAATAACCCCATTCCGTTAGAATGGGGTTAATGCCTACATTATTACTTTGTCATGTTGTTGTCAGGAAATGGATCCAAGAGATGTTAGCTTGATGTTAACGTCTTTTTGGATTCGAGCTCACGAACGAGATTACGGTATTCGCTCGCTTTAATTTCATTTCTAATATAAGCTTGCTTAGCAAAAACCAATAATTCATTGAAATTTTCACACGCATATTGTCTGGATTGCAAAAATTTTGCTTTTAGTTCGTGAACATTCATTTCTTCATCCCCCTATCCCCTTTTTTATATAATACCATAAAAACTTACAAAATCCTTTTGTGAGAAAAGTTAGAATTCCGTCACAATTACATATTGATTTTCATCGTCGTTCGTTCTTCTGCTAATTATTTCTTAGACATTTCACCATTTGAATGAAAAAACATAGAATGATAGTGGTATAAAAGAATGAGAAGGATGGATGCGAAATGAACCATTATTTAGCTCACCATAGAACTCTAGGTAGAGTAAGGAAGTATCCTTCTTATAGGGACAATCGATTTCCGTATTCACCACACCATCTAAATGTTTATGAACAATATCAACCTACTTTGCTAGCACCAACTGCATCGCCTCCTTATGAATACGGTTATCAGCCACCTCCTCCTGCACACCTTTCGCAACAAGTGCAAGGACCACATACAAAAAACCAGTCATCTTATGAACATATGTTTGAAAACCCATTACAACCGGAGCCAAAAAAAAGTGACAACTTACAAATGGAGTTAGTAAACCCATATCCAAATCCGATGCTTATGTCCAAACCACCGAACAGTGGTTTCCAAACGTTTATGAACTCATTTAAATCACAGGATGGGACAATTGACTTTCATAAGATGGCGAGCACTGCCAATCAAATGGTAAATGCTGTTACTCAAGTATCAAATATGGTAAAGGGGCTTGGAAGTATGTTTAAAACATAAGGTTCCAGCCCTTATTTTTATATGACATGAAAAAAACGAAAACCCATATCACGCTAATTGTGATAGGGTTAGTTCTTATATATATATATATTTGAGGGATGAGAAAGTTTAGTACTATGACTACTTAATTTTAATTGTTTTTCCTTTTATTTTTGGAATGGTAAGTGTAAGAAGACCGTCCTGAAAGTCTGCAGTTACATTTTGCTCATCGATCGGTGAAGCAAGTGGAATTGTGCGGGAAGAGCGTTGAAAGGATTGCTTTTTTTGAAATGTATCATACTTATCGTCTTTTTGTGTAATCTCTTCATCATGTTGAATCGTGATCGTAATATATCTTTGAAAAATATCAATATTAATTTGATCCTTTTTTACACCAGCTAACTGTGCTGTAATGATATACTCGGATTCATTCTCTTCTAGATCTACAGGAAAACCACCGAACCATAAGGGACCTGCAAACAAGTCATCCATACTGTTCAAAAAGCCTTTCCAGGAACGATTATTGAAAAAATGATCCATTGATCTCATCAGTTGATTAAAATGGTTTTGTAATTGGTTTTCTTCGTTTTCTGGTAGCTTATTAGACATGACCTACTCTCCTTTACACACAAGCAATTTTACTATATGGTATGTAAACTATAGAATTTTGTGTTTATTTTTTTACGATAACGATCATTCTTCTTTCTTTCATAACGAACATTTATTCGATACAATAGAAAGGTGATGGGGTGATTAGTGTGAAAAGGAAGCAATCACTACAAGAAGTTATAAAATATTTACAAACAGAAGAAAAGTTAAATGAACGAATTGTTCATTGGGAAACAATAGATGCAAAACCGGCAAAAACAGTTCCAATGCCTGAACAAATAGATAAGAAACTTCGCGCTGTTTTAAAAGAGCGTGGCATCCATAACCTATATACACATCAACGAATTGCTTTTGAAAAAGCGATGAAAAAGCAGAGTTTTGTTACTGTTACTCCTACAGCATCAGGAAAAACATTATGTTACAATCTTCCAGTTTTACAGTCTATTATGAATGATGACCGTACGAGAGCATTGTATTTATTTCCAACCAAAGCACTTGCACAGGATCAAAAGAGTGAATTAAATGAAATCATTCAGGAAATGGATATTCCAATTAATAGCTATACCTATGATGGGGATACCCCTGTAAATATTCGGCAAAAAATACGTAAAGCTGGTCATATCGTCATAACAAATCCTGATATGCTCCATTCGGCGATTTTACCTCATCATACGAAATGGGTTTCATTGTTTGAGCATTTACAATATGTGATTATCGATGAACTACATACATACCGAGGAGTATTTGGAAGCCATGTTGCAAACGTCATAAGAAGATTAAAGAGAATTTGTCATTATTACGGAAGCAATCCTATTTTCATTTGTACATCTGCCACCATCGCTAATCCATTAGAATTAGCGGAAAGATTGACAGGTACCGAGATACAGTTAATCGAAGAGAATGGAGCACCAAGTGGAAAAAAGCATTTTGTTTTTTATTTACCGCCCGTTGTAAATAAATCTTTAAATATTCGGCGCAGTGCAATATTAGAGGTTAGGAAGATAGCAGGCTTATTATTAGAGAATAAAATCCAAACGATTGTGTTTGCGAGAAGCAGGGTTCGAGTGGAAATTATTTTGACATACTTACAAGCGCTAGTGAAAAATGAACTTGGCATAAAGTCTATCCAAGGTTACAGGGGAGGCTATTTGCCTTCTGAACGCAGAAAAATTGAAAAAGGATTAAGAGATGGAAAAATATATGGTGTCGTAAGTACAAATGCTTTAGAGTTAGGTGTTGATATTGGACAGCTGCAAGTCTGTATCATGACAGGCTATCCCGGAACAATTGCAAGCGCATGGCAACAAGCAGGACGGGCAGGCAGACGTCATGATGAATCACTTGTGATAATGGTAGGAAGCTCCACACCACTTGATCAGTATATTGTAAATAACCCTGCATACTTTTTTAACCAAACACCAGAAATGGCAAGAATTGATCCTGACAATGTCATTATTTTAGTTGACCATGTAAAATGCGCAGCCTATGAACTTCCATTTAAAAAGGGAGAAAAATTTGGCGATGTCAATGTGGAGGATGTGCTTGACTTTTTAACCGAAGAGCGGGTCGTTCACTATCGAGGTAATCGTTGGCATTGGATGAACGATTCTTTCCCTGCACACAATATTAGTTTGCGGTCAGCTTCCCAGGAAAATGTCGTTATTATCGATCGGACAGAGAAGGGAAGTGTCAAAGTAATTGGAGAAATGGATCGATTTAGTGCCTTAACTTTATTACATGAAGAAGCAATTTATCTGCACCAAGGAACCCAATACCAAGTGGAAATGTTAGATTGGGAAGAGAAAAAAGCGTATGTGCGTGAAGTAGATGTTGACTATTATACGGATGCAAATCTTTCTGTCCAACTTCGTGTACTGGAGGAAGATGATAAGCTGATAAGCGCTACTACTGCATTCGGTTTCGGCGATGTGTCCGTGCGCGCAATGGCAACTATCTTCAAAAAAATAAAATTCAATACTCATGAAAATATAGGGTCAGGTCCAATCGATTTACCGGAAGAGGAGCTTCATTCTAGGGCTGTTTGGTTATCATTAAAAACGGAACTTCATACATTTTCCGAAGTACAGCTTGAACAGGGTTTATTAGCAGTTTCACATGCACTGAAATCCATTGTTTCACTATTTGCCATGTGTGATCCTGCTGATATATATGTGGTCCCTCAAGTAAAAGCAGCCCATAATGAATACCCAACTATCTTTATTTATGATCGTTATCCGGGAGGAATAGGTTTAAGTGAAAAAGTTTTTGAACACATACATGTTATCTTAGCAGAAACAAAGAAATTGATTTCTCAATGTCATTGTGAGAGCGGTTGTCCTTCTTGTATCGGTATCAATTATCATCGGCCAAATGGAAAAGAACTGGCGTTAAAATTGTTAAACAAACTAATGTATTCGCCGAAACATGATGAGGTGGAGACCGTATGTCACTAAAAAACAAGTTGCATCGTTTGAAGAGCCATATCAATCTTCCCGAAAAAACAACGGCGAAAAAGAATGTCCAGCGTAACACGAATGACATACCTTATATAGAAATGTGGCGAGATGCAGGAGCAGTACCATATTTTGCAAGTGATGATGAATATTGTTTCATTCGTGAAAAACGCTATCCATTGCATTATCAGCATGGTAAATATCCGTTTCAGCAGTTATTAGCGGCAATAGAAGGATGGAACGATTTTTCTGGTGTTCATCCATTATCAGCAAAAGGTTTTCAACCAGATGATTTATTTTTTTTTGATACTGAGACAACCGGATTAGGTGGAGGTGTTGGTAACACCATTTTCATTTTAGGATATGCAAGGCTGGTCGATGATGAAATTGTGTTAAGACAACATTTTCTCCCTGAACCGGGTTTAGAAGTTCCGTTGTATCAAAGTTTTTTGGAAAACGTTGATTATACAACACTTGTCACCTATAATGGAAAAGCTTTTGATTGGCCTCAAGTGAAAACACGGCATACGCTCATTCGTGAGCATGTACCTAAACTTCCTTCATTTGGACATTTTGACTTATATCATGCATCTCGACGCCTTTGGAAAAATGAACTGGAGTCAACTAAATTAGTGACGGTGGAGAAAGAAATTTTATCTATAGAACGAGAAAATGATATTCCGGGTTATTTAGCACCAATGATTTATTTTGACTATGTCGATAGAAAGCATCCTGAAGGGGTACTCCAAGTATTATCACACAATGAGAAAGACATATTATCTTTAATCACTTTATATACACATTTATCTTTTCAAATTCAACAAGCTGATCCGTCACAAACATCCCAACAAAAGGTGATCATTGGCAAATGGTTTGATTATTTGAAGGATCATCAATCAGCCATCCGTACATACAAAGAAGCGGCAATAAATAATAATGTAGAGGCAAAGTATCAATTAGCATTTCATTATAAACGTCAGAAAGAATATGAACAGGCAAAAAAACTTTGGCAGGAAGTCGTTCGTGATGGGAGCTATACGATCCAAAAGGGAGCATATATAGAATTGGCCAAATTAATGGAACACCAATTTAAAAATATTCCACTTGCCAAAAAATATACGCAATTAGCAATCGCACTCCACCAGCAATTTCGTCAAGAGCGGAGTCGAGACCGTTTTATGCAAGCGGCCACAAAACGTTTACAGCGACTAGTTAAAAAGGAAAGGTGAACTATTTCCTGGGAAAGCGCATATGTCGACGTCATTTCTTCCATCTCAACGTTTACGCATGTCAAACTGGAAAAATAGGTCTTTTGATTAGTACATGTTCTACAGGTGTATCATAGGTTGATAGTGTAAGAAGACTATCGAAACGAAAGGAGTTATGACAATGAACTGCTGTCCTACAGTGGGCGTTTGCCCGCCAATTGTTCATCCGACAAAATGCTGTGTCAATCACACATGTCAGAAATATATCGTTCCGCATATTCATCCAAGTCATATGACAACTGTAAATCATCATATATATCAGCATGAGCATTATTATCCACATACGGAATCGACAGTGAATGAGGTATCGAATCAACATGTAAGCGGTGGATCTGCATTTCCTTATGGTTTTTAAATGTAAACAAGGGTGAAGTTCACCCTTGTTTTTCTATTAGGGCAAAACAATGATCATCTCCTTCTTCTTATTATGTTTTCAGCGTTCGCTGCTTTAATCTAATTTATGTTTGCAAACCGATCCGTTCTGATCTATTGTTAAATAACTAGGCATTCTACTAAATGTAAGGTCGATATAATGGTTTAAAGGAGAATGAAGTTGAAGAAAGTAGCAGTAGTAACAGGATATAAACCCCATGAACTGATGATCTTTCATCATGATCACCCAGCGATCAAATATATAAAGAAAGCAATTGAACAAGAACTACGTCAATTATTAGAAGAAGGCCTTGAGTGGGTGTTGATTTCTGGACAACTAGGGGTAGAATTATGGGCTGCACAAGTAGTGTTTGAGTTAAAACGAGAATACGATCTGAAACTAGCCATTTTAACTCCATTTTTAAACCAAGATGAAAGATGGAATGAAGCGAATAAACAATTGTATGCGGAAATAACGGTGAAAGCAGACTTTGTGGAGGCATTATCCAAGCGGCCATATCGTAGTCCACAGCAATTTCGAAATAAAGATCAATTTTTCCTTCATAAAAGTGATTGTGCAGTTATAATATATGATGATGAGCGTGGTGGACATCCGAAATATTTTTTCCAACATGCCAAAGCATTTCAAGAACAAAATGAGTATGATATAAGGATCATTGACTTTTATACTTTACAAATAATTGTAGAAGAAGAGCAAATTGATTATAATTAGATTAGGTGCAGTGTTCAAATTGACAATGAAGTATATTTTTGAAAGAATAATAATAATGTATGCGATGATTGAGGTGATCTCTCGAATGGTATCTAAAAAAGTGAAGTTGACCGCGAAAGATATATTAGAGAAAGAATTTAAAACAAGTATTCGTGGATACAATCAAGAAGATGTGGATAAATACTTAGATTTGATTATTCAAGACTATGAGGTTTTTCACCAAACAATAGATGATCTTAAACTAGAAAATGCGCGCTTAAAAAAGCAATTAGAAGAAGGTAACCGTCGTCAGCCTTCTCAACAACCAGTTGGAACGACAAATTTTGATATTTTGAAACGACTTTCTAACTTAGAGAAACACGTATTTGGAAATAAATTATATGACTAATAACCTTGAATGTATTGTCTTTTTATTATATAATAGAATGTTGTAATCAAAGTGAATAACGTTCGGGTAATCGCTACAACAGATGTTGTAGAGGAAAGTCCATGCTCACACGGTGCTGAGATGCCCGTAGTGTTCACGCCTAGTGAAAGAATAAGCTAGGGCAACTCGGAAATCGAGTTGACGGCTGGGAAATCATCTACGTCTATTTAGATATGATGAGATTACCAATAAAGTGCCACAGTGACGAACTTTATTGAGAAATCATAAAGGTGGAACGCGGTAAACCCCGTGAGTGAGAAACTCAAATAATGGTAGAGGCACTCTCTTTTGGAATTGAACAAAAAGAGAGACAGGTTTTATCTGATAGAGCCTGTAGACAGATGATTACCACTGGAGTACGAGATCTTCCTATGATCGTTCGCAGTACAACAGCACAGAACATGGCTTATAGAACGTTATTCATAGGGTACAATAGTGAATAACGGACTGTCTAAAAATCTTTTAGACAGTCCTATTTTTTTGATTTCTTTATTCTTCACTTGCAAATGATCCAAAAGATTTCTATCATATTCATTAGTCCATTTTAAAAATAAGAGATTGGACTTATAGTGGAAACGAACAGGGTGAAATCAATGAATCAATATACAATTATCGCTACTGCTGCAATGGGAGTCGAGGCGCTTGTAGGGAGAGAAGTAAGAGCTCTTGGTTATGATTGCCAAGTTGAAAACGGTAAAGTGACCTTTCAAGGCGACGAATTAGCGATCGCTCGCAGTAATTTGTGGTTAAGAACCGCAGATAGAATTAAAATAAAAGTTGGCGAGTTTCATGCGAAAACATTTGATGAACTTTTTGAGAAAACGAAAGGATTGAATTGGGAAGACTATTTACCAGAAAATGCGGAGTTCCCTGTACAAGGAAAATCGGTTAAATCAAAACTTTACAGTGTTCCTGATTGTCAGGCTATTGTTAAAAAGGCAATTGTAGAGCGTTTACGGTCTCATTATAAGAAGGTATCGTGGTTTGAAGAAACAGGGCCATTATTTAAGATCGAAGTTGCTCTTCATAAAGATATTGCGACATTATCAATAGATACGAGTGGTGCTGGCTTACATAAACGTGGATATCGAGTAGGGCAAGGGGAAGCGCCAATAAAAGAGACATTGGCTGCAGCCTTAATCCTATTAACGAATTGGCACTATGATCGCCCATTTGTCGATCCTGTTTGTGGATCAGGAACAATCCCAATTGAAGCTGCCCTTATCGGTCAAAATATTGCTCCTGGATTCAACCGTGACTTTGTTGCTGAGACATGGCCATGGATGTCGGAAAAGATATGGAAAACAGCGCGAACTGAAGCAGAAGATGTTGCAAAATATGAACGTACACTTCACATTCTCGGTGCAGATATCGATCATAAGCTCGTGGAAATTTCGAAAGCAAATGCTCTAGAAGTAGGTTTAGGAGATATTATTACTTTTAAACAAATGCAATTGCGAGATTTCCATAGTGATCAGGAATACGGTGTGATCGTTGGCAATCCTCCTTATGGAGAAAGAATCGGTGATCGTGATAAAGTGGAACAACTGTATCAGGAAATGGGGGCCACTTTTAAACATCTGCCTACATGGTCGATTTATATTTTAACGTCACATCCATCATTTGAAAAATTATATGGCAAAAAGGCGACGAAGAAACGAAAGCTCTTTAATGGTTTTTTACGAACCGATTTTTATCAATATTGGGGTCCACGACCACCTAAAAAGCAATAAAAAAAGTGATAAACCTCCTTTTTACTGAATATTATATTTTTGTGTGAGCAGTATAAATAATATGAGTAAAAGGAGGGAGAATAGTTGATGCGCTATTCTTTTTTATACTTTGAAAAAATATCAAAAGCAATCCAATCTTCCTATGAAGTAATCAAAGCTGATAAAGATGCACCAAGTGTAGCGCTGAAGAGGGTGCAAGAGGCGGAAAAAGGTTTACATGAAGCACTAAATTATCTGCTTAGAAACAATCAAACTTTTTAAAATGCAAGTGCACTCAATAGAGGCACTTGCATTTTATATTTATTACGTTTTATGGAAGGGTATATGTAATGTTTCCGGCCGTTACATTCCTTTTTAAATTGAATTATGATAAAATTTAACTGGAGATTTTATACATAAGGGGGCTGTCAGATGCAAGAACATCTCAAGAAAATAGAGCAAGAATTTATAGCTTATGTGAAAAAAATGGAGGCATATGAGGAAGCACTTGGTTTAATGTATTGGGACTTAAGAACAGGTGCACCGAAACTCGGAAGAGAACAACGTTCAAAAGTCATCGGATTACTTTCTTCTGAGCTTTTTCAAATGTCCATCTCCGAAGAAATGGCTGCATATATCGCTAATTTAGGTAATGGTCATCGTCTTTCTACTATGACCGAGAAAGTCTTACAACAATGCAAGAAAAATTATGACCGCAATAAAAAAATCCCTGTTGATATTCATGAACAATATATTGTGTTAAAATCGCAAGCAGAGAATGTATGGGAAGAAGCAAAAGCAAACGCTGATTTTGAATTATTTCAACCATATTTAGAGAAACTTGTCGAATATAATAAAGAATTTATTAAATATTGGGGCTATAAAGGTAACAAATATAATGCTTTACTTGATATATACGAGCCTGGAATAACAGTAGAGTTGTTAGACCAAGTGTTTAGTGAGCTTCGCTTGGAAGTGATTTCATTATTACATAAAGTGGATGTCTCGGCAAATAAGCTAGAAACAGACTTTCTTTATCAATATTTCCCAAAAGAAAAGCAAAAAGCATTCGGTTTAAAGATATTGGAACAAATGGGTTATGATTTAAACGCAGGACGTCTAGATGAAACCATTCATCCATTTGCGATTGGTCTTAATCCTGGAGATGTTCGTGTAACAACGAGATACAATGAATACGATTGGAAAATGGCTGTTTTTGGTATTATTCATGAAGGTGGCCATGCATTATATGAACAAAATATATCTGATGAACTTGTCGGCACTCCGCTCTGTTCAGGTGCGTCGATGGGGATCCATGAATCGCAATCATTGTTTTATGAAAATATCGTAGGCAGAGATTATTCTTTTTGGAAAAAGAACTATCCTCTTCTCAAGCAATATGCAAATGGTTCACTAGATAATACCTCACTGGAAGACTTTTATCGGGCTATTAATGAAACGAAGCCTTCTCTCATTCGAATTGAAGCAGATGAACTAACATATCCACTCCACATCATCATTCGCTATGAGTTGGAAAAAGGACTGTTTAATGATGAGATTTCCGTTGCTGATCTTCCTCAATTATGGAATGATAAATATGAAGAATATTTAGGAATTCGGCCGGAAAATGATGCCGAAGGAGTGCTGCAAGATGTGCATTGGGCAGGCGGCGACTTTGGTTACTTCCCTTCTTATGCTATTGGCTTTATGTATGCAGCACAATTTAGGCATGCACTTATAAAGGAGCTACCTTATTTTGATTTACTAGAAAGCGGAGACTTGCAACCTATTCGTCACTGGTTAACAAATAACGTTCACCAATTCGGAAAGTCAAAAAAGCCACTTGAAATATTAGAAGCTGCAACTGGTGAAGGTTTAAATGCAGAATATTTAATCGATTATTTGCAAAATAAATATACAAAAATATATCGTCTATAAATGACAATAGATGACACATTTTCCGTGTGTCATTTTTTTATGAAAATAATAGAAAGATAGATAGAGATAGTTCCGATTTTTTTCCCTCTCCTCTCCCCTTTGTCTCCTCTTTTAAATAGTTTTTTTGGACTTTTCCTCTTTATTATCTGAAAAAGTATGTTCCTCTCATAAATGACAGGAATGGAATGATCATCCTTCGTAGAAAAATGAATAATTTTCAACCTATTGGTAAAGATATCCTTACACGCAGGAAGGAGAATGAAAAATAATGTCTATCGTCATTTCTGTTGGAGAGGGAATACCGAAGCATCGACTCACACAACAAACTTCAAGAGAATTTGCTCGCCAACATTTTTCCTCCTCATTTAAAGACATTGATCGATTGCTACAAGTTTTCGAAAATGGGGAGATTAAGAGTCGATTTTTAGTGAAAGAATTGGAATGGTATAAACAAGATCATTCGTTTCCCCAAAAAAATAACGTGTTTATCGAAGAAGCGGTAGAACTTGGTATCAAAGCAATCCAAAATTGTTTACATGCCCATTCATTTCTACAATCGCCGATACCATATGATGACATTGATGCGCTTTTTTTTATTAGTACAACTGGAATTGCTACACCAAGCATCGAAGCACGTATTTTAAATCGTTTACCTTTTTCCAAGCATGTGAAGCGTATACCAATCTGGGGATTAGGATGTGCAGGTGGTGCTGCTGGTTTAGCAAGGGCACATGAATTTTGTCGAGCGTATCCAGATGCAAATGTTTTAATTTTATCAGTGGAACTTTGTAGTTTAACTTTTCAAAAGCATGATCATTCAAAAAGCAATTTAATAGGTACTTCCTTATTCGGTGATGGAGCTGCTTGTGTATTAATAGCAGGGGAACAATCAAAGATTTTAACGCTATCAACGAACAAAACGTTACCGAGAGTAGTTGGTTCACGATCTATTTTAATGAAAAACTCATTAGATGTGATGGGGTGGGAATTGTTAGAGAGTGGACTACATGTTATTTTTTCAAGAAATATTCCTTCAATTATTAAAAAGTGGTTAGGGCCAGGTGTACTCGCTTTTTTAAAAAGCTATCAGCTGACGATAGAGGATATTTCTCATATGATTGCTCATCCAGGTGGAAAAAAAGTGATAGATGCTTATGTGCAGGCTTTACAGTTAGTGAATAACATGATGACAGATACAAAAGAAGTTTTAAAGGAGTATGGTAATATGTCTTCTGCTACTATTTTTTTCGTATTGAAACGCTTTTTACAAAAAGATATCCCGCGGGGAGAATGGGGTCTTGCGACTGCATTAGGCCCAGGGTTTAGTGCGGAGTTGTCATTATTACAATGGAAATGACATTTTTTTATTCATTTTACTTGTTCGTTGTCATGCAGCGGCTACTTGAATTAATCATTGCCAAAAGAAATGAAAGATGGATGAAGGCACGAGGAGGACGAGAATACGGCAAAAAACAGTATATTTTTATCGTACTTGTTCATGTTGGCTTTTTTATCTCACTCTTTTTAGAAGTTACTTCCTTTCACAAAGAAATCTCCAATTATTGGCCCATTTTACTAAGTTTATTCCTTTTAGCACAATTGGGAAGATTGTGGGTCATTACGTCTTTAGGATCGTTTTGGAATACAAAAATTATTGTGTTACCGTATGCGAATGTTGTCGCGGACGGGCCTTATAAATGGATGAAACATCCAAATTATTTTATCGTTACAGTCGAATTCATTCTTATTCCGCTTTTGTTTCAAGCGTATATGACGATGTTAATATTTTTCCTCTTAAATCAACTCATTTTAACGATAAGAATACCGTTGGAGGAAAAGATATTACGGGAATATACTAATTTCGATAAACAAGCAGTGAAAAGTAACATCATCTATTTAAGGCAAAAGAGGACAAAGTGATATTGAAAATTATTTTCAACTATGATATGATATGTTTAACATGATAATTATTCTCAACTAAGCTTTACATAAAGGATGGTGTGCACAATGGTTTGGCTATTTGTCCTAGCGACGATTGTCACTTATAGTGTCTTAATGAAAGTTGTTTTAAATCATATTATGTAACCAACAGAAGACCCTAATCTAGAGATCACTTTTGTATAGAAGCTTAAATATATAAAGCGCTCGCAACGTGCGAGGCGCTTTTTTGTTGTTGAGGCACTGAGAAGAAGGATGATGGAGTGAATTTCACTTTTCTCGCCAAATATATGAGGAGCGGTAGTCTCGCACTCGGTGAACTTTACTTTCAGCTATGAAAACGACCACAATTCAGTTAAAATAGGGATATCATAGGAATGAGGAGATAGTAAGAAAGATGATCACAATCGAAAAAGACAATATAAATAAACATTTGCATGAAGCGATAAGTCTATATGAAAACTTTCAAAAAAATGGAGATATAGAACGTGTACATAAAGCAGAAAACCTTATACAAAAACTGAATAATGAAGAGCTCATTGTTGCTTTTAGTGGACACTTCTCTGCTGGAAAATCAACGATGATTAACCATTTAATTGGTGAACAAATACTCCCTTCTAGTCCAATTCCAACTAGTGCGAATCTTGTTAGGGTGCGCCAAGCGGAAGATGATTTTGCGATGGTACATTATAGTGATGAACCGCCCCTTTTATTTGAAGGTTCATACGATTTTGATACGATAAAAAAATTTTGTATGCAAGGCGATGTAAGGGAAGTAGAAATAGGACAAACAAATGCTTCTATTCCAAAGGGAATTACAGTAATGGATACTCCAGGTGTCGATTCAACTGATGATGCCCATCGAATAGCAACAGAGTCAGCCATTCATTTAGCAGATATCGTCTTTTATGTGATGGACTATAATCATGTTCAATCGGAGTTAAACTTTATTTATACAAAAGAACTACTTGATCATGGTGTACAACTATATTTAATCATTAACCAAATAGATAAGCATAACAATAACGAAATTTTGTTTGAGGATTTTCAGCAATCAGTAAAAGCATCTTTTGAATCATGGAATGTAAAACCAGCAAATATTTTTTATACCACATTGAAAGAACCTGAACATCCAAATAATCAATATGATGAAGTAAAGACACTTGTACAGTCAGTATTGCATCAACAAAAACAGTGGTTGGCATCTACACATCAAGCCGCTGTCAAACGTTTAACGGCAGAGCATGACCAATGGCTATTGGAGCAGAAGGAAATGGAAGCTGTACCATTTCAAGAAATGTTAACTCATTATACAGATGAGGAAAAGGCAAAAATCTTTCAAAAAGAAGAATATTTAAGCAATCAGCAGCAGGAAATAACGAATAATGTTACTCACTGGCGAAAAAAGTTTGAAAAAGAGCGTGAAGCGATTTTAACAAGTGCTTACCTAATGCCGTTTAAAGTGAGGGAATTAGCGGAAAAATTTTTAGAAAGTATGCAACCTGACTTTAAGGTTGGACGTTTTTTTTGGAAAAAGAAAACGGTTGCGGAAAGAGAAACGCGTTTACAAACTTTTTATGAACAGTTACAAAAACAAGTGGAATCACAGTTAGAATGGCATATGAAACAATTTTTAACACATCAATTAGAAGAAGCTGACGTTTTTCAATCTGAATTAGTAGCGACTGTTCAATCTTTTTCAGTTCCAATGAAAAAAGACTTACTAAAACGAGCCATAAAAAAAGGAGCAAGAATGAGTGGACAGTATGTGTTAAACTATTGTGAAGAGGTAAGAAACGAACTAATTAAACTAGCAGTATTAGAAACTGATCAACTAAAAGAAGCAGTCATTCAAATATTAAAGGAGCGAGCACTTCATCAATCTACAGCACTAAAAAGGGAACGAACGGAAATAAGAAAGCGGCTGATG
Source organism: uncultured Bacillaceae bacterium (assembly GCA_963748745.1). GTDB lineage: Bacteria > Bacillota > Bacilli > Bacillales > Bacillaceae_C > CAVVKR01. The sequence continues at coordinate 48,142 of CAVVKR010000027.1, forward strand.
CACTGCGCTCTTTACAGGAAATAAAAACAATTTGGCAGAAAAAAAAGCAAAACGTTACCGCCCAAGTAAGTGAGCCGGAGAAAGTGCTAGCTAAACTGCAAGCGGAGTGGGTGTATAAAGAAGAAAACGTAAGAATATATAGTGAAAAGCAAGAAGAACAAGTATCGGTTCCTACAGAAATGAATAAAGAGGTAGAGGCTCGGCAGACCGAAGAAGCAATCCAACGAGAAGAGAATCTTTCCATTGAGCACACAGTTGAAACGATTAAAGAAGCTCATTCACTTTTACATGGGATGCAAGGATTTCAGCGAATGTTAAAACATTTACAATTAAAAGCGGATCGACTTCAGGAAAAGAAATTTACCGTCTCTTTATTTGGAGCTTTTAGTGCGGGGAAGTCTTCGTTTGCCAATGCACTCCTAGGCGAAAAAGTACTACCTGTTTCACCAAATCCAACAACGGCAGCAATTAACCGAATTTGTCCTCCAGACGAACAGTATGAACATGGGACAGCTGCCGTTCATTTGAAAGCGGAGAAAGAAATGTTGGCTGATGTTAGCCAAGCATTGGATATGTTTACCGTTTCTTGTGAATCACTACAAGATGCATATGAAAAGATTCCAGCTGTTGTAAAATCAAATAAAGGTGAAGGAAAAGAGAAAGTGCAGCTCGCTTTTTTACGCGCTTTTCAGCAAGGTTATCCTCATTATAAGAAAGAACTTGGATCAACCATTATGACAGATCTTGAGCAATTCCGTGGTTTTGTTGCAAACGAATCCCAATCATGCTTTGTTGAATCCATCGATTTATATTATGATTGTGCACTCACGCAAAAAGGGATTACCCTTGTTGATACACCGGGAGCTGATTCTATTAATGCTCGTCATACAGGTGTTGCTTTCGAATATATTAAAAACTCAGATGCAATTCTCTTTGTGACTTACTATAATCATGCTTTTTCCAAGGCAGATCGTGAATTTTTAATTCAATTAGGTCGCGTGAAGGATGCTTTTGAATTGGATAAAATGTTTTTTATCGTGAATGCTATCGACTTGGCATCATCACAAGCTGAAGTGGAGAAAGTGAAAGAGTATGTGAGAGAACAATTGGTAGCATATGGTATTCGCTTTCCGCGTATTTTTGGTCTGTCTAGTAAACTAGCATTAGAGAAAGAGACACGAGAAGCATCTAACATTCCATTATTCATTCAATCCTTTAATCAATTTTTAGACAATGATTTAACAAGAATGGCTGTCCAATCAGCGCAGCAAGAATTAAAACGATTATTTATAATGCTGAATAACTTCATTTCTACCGCATTAGAAAGTAAAGAACAAAAGGAAGAGAAAAGGGAGAAATTAAAGTCCCAACAAAAGCAAATGTTAACGCGTTTACAGCAAATGAAAGTCACTCATCTCGTCGCAAGTATGATCCAAGAGCAGCAAGAATTATTGTTCTATGTAAAGCAGAGAGTCTTTTATCGTTTTTCTGACTTTTTTAAAGAAGCATTCCATCCATCAGTATTAAAAAACAATCATAAACAAAACTTAACAAAAGCATTAGATGAGCTTCTTGGAGCATTTGGATTTGATTTTGCTCAAGAAATGCGAGCAACTTCATTAAGAGTAGAGAAATTTATCCGAAAAAGTTTAACAAAGCAATTTGAACAAATAGAAAAAGAAATGGGACATATTCAAGAACAGCTCACTTTTACACATTTTGAACCATCTAAGATGGAAACAATTGCGTTTGCACCTGCATTTACGGAGATTGATCGAATGCCATTAGAGAAAACATTTAAGTACTTTAAAAACCCAAAAGCATTTTTCGAACGTAATGAGAAAAAAATGATGGAAGAGGAACTAAAGCAACTGCTATCACCACTTGCCGACGATTATTTGCAACAACAACAAGAAAGACTTCAAGAGCATTATGAAGCGATTTTAATAGAACAGTTTACACGTATGATAGACGGGATGATTGCCGATTGTGAAGAACAGTTTGGAAGTTGGTTAGATGTGTTAATGAATACAGAGCGGTTGGAAGATTGGATGCATGCCCGCGATGTGTTGAAAGAAAAAATAGCGCATTAGGAGACAAAAAGATGTTCGAAAGAATGAAAAATAATCGCTTTCATGCTTGTGCAACTTGTATTCACTTTTTCGCTAAAAAAACAAGCAATGGCATGAAGTATCAATGTGAACGGCTCGGTTATGACACACAACCTGCTTATCAATTTAATTGTTGGACTCCTAGAAAACATGTTGTTGCATTGATGAATAAGGAGATGGGGGGAATTTTCATGAAAAATATTCAATCTGTCCATTGGTTATATGAAAATATTGAGCGGGAAAACGTTAGAATCATAGACTGTCGATTTTCATTAAGTGATCCGGAAGCAGGCCGAAAAGCATATGAAAGAAATCATATAAAAGGTGCTCTATATTTTGATCTTGAAAAAGACCTTTCCGGAGAAGTAAAAAAGCATGGGGGAAGACATCCGTTACCATCTATTGATATACTAACAAAAAAATTGGAGAAAGCGGGAATAGATGAAAATACAGTCGTTATCGCCTATGATCATGGGGAAGAGGCCTTTGCCACCCGCTTTTGGTGGTTATTGACATACTTAGGACATGAGCATGTCTATATTTTAGATGGTGGTTATAAAGAATGGTTAGAAAATGAGTACCCTATTAGTTCGGAAATTCCTACGTATGACACGACTGTTTTTCCTCTTCATATCAAAGCGGAAATGTTAGCTACGTATCAAGATGTAAAAAATATTACTAATAATAAAGAGAGTGTACTCATTGATTCGCGTGCACGAAATCGGTATATAGGTTATGAGGAGCCAATTGATCGTAAGCCAGGGCATATTCCAACGGCGATTAACAAAGAGTGGACCGATTGTTTTCATGATGGAAAGTGGAAAACAGCGAAGGAACAAGCGAAGAGATTTAGCGATATTCATAAAAACACACCGTTGGTTGTTTATTGTGGCTCAGGAGTGACTGCTACTTCTAATGTCCTTGCTTTACAAGAAGCAGGTTATAAAAATGTAAAATTGTATGTTGGTAGTTATTCTGATTGGGTTTCATATGACGATAATGAGGTGGAAACGGGACAAGGAAACGATCGTAAACGCCAGGACAACAAATGATTTTCTTTGAGAATAGATGAGGTGTAAAAGATTGAAAGAAGATAACCATTTGCTTTTAGTAGACGGAATGGCACTATTATTCCGGTCTTTTTTTGCAACTTCCGTAACAGAGCAATATATGATTAATTCAAAAGGGATGCCGACGAATGCTGTTCAAGGCTTTATGAAGCATCTCCTTCTTTCTATAGAGAAAACGAAGCCAACACATGTTGCCGTTTGCTGGGATATGGGAAGTAAGACGTTTCGCAATGAGATTTATCCTCGCTATAAGGAAAACCGTCAAGCACCGCCTGCACAGTTAATTCCACAATTTGATTTAGCAAAGGAAGTAGCTTCAGCATTTCAATTTCCAAATATCGGTGTGACAGGGTTTGAAGCCGATGATTGTATAGGAACCATTGCGAAGAAAGTAAAGCATGAAGCAAAAGTAAGTATTTTGTCCGGAGATAAGGATTTATTGCAGCTGATCGATGAAGCAATCTCTGTTATGATTATGAAAAGGGGATATGGCAACTATACCAAATGGACATACGAACATTTTATGAATGAAAGTGGTATTACCCCTGAACAATTTATCGATGTCAAAGCATTAATGGGCGATGCTAGTGACGGTTATCCAGGTGTAAAAGGAATTGGAGTAAAGACCGCCATAAAGCTAATTAAACAGTATGGAACGATTGAACGTATTTTAAGCAATATCCATTATCTCACTCCTTCACAACGAAAAAATATTGAAGCCGATCTTGAGATGTTACATCTTTCAAGAAAACTGGCAAAAATAGATTGTGCAGTTCCCTTACGATTTTCGCTAGAGCGAGCCACTTGGAAGGGAGTCTCAGATGAAGGAATCAATATCATCGAAGATCAAGAATTAAAAATGCTCCGCCGTCATTTATATCAGTCAACATTATGCGATTATGCGTTACACTACGCTGAAAGGTAATCGCAAGAAGGGGAGTAGACTTTTGGGAAAGACGTATGATCTGGTGAATTATTTACTCTTCTTAGAAGATAAAGGATTTAAATTTCAAGATGATGTTATTGCGTTTGTTTATTTTGGTAAAAATCTAACAAACTGTCCGGATAATCTTGTTATTGTAGCAATTGAATTAACTTTAAAAACACAAATGAAGTTTGATGGAAGTTTTTACATCTCATTATTAGAGTTGATGAGAGAAAAAGGAATTCAGACAAAGAAACAGGCATATGAATATGTTGAGAAGATCGGGATAAGTGTAAAATAACAGCCAGTGGCATAAGGCCCTGGCTCATTTATTTCCCACTTATTTCAATTGAATTGATTTGTCCCTCTGTTTTTTAAAGAACAACTCAGTTCGCTGGAGAATAGGTAGCTCTGCAAGGATCATGCCAATAAAGATAAAGAAGCAGCCTATTACACCAACGATTGAAAGTCGCTCTTGAAGCCAAATATATGATGTTGCCGCCGCAAAGAACAGGTTCCATCGTTAAAATTAAAGCTACCCGTGATGGTTTTACATATCTTTGAGCATATGTTTGCAAAAAGAAAGCGGCAGCTGTTCCGAGGAAAGCAGTGACAAGAAGTCCAAACATGACTTCTTCATCGAAAAGATATTTTTTCTGAAAAACGACATGCCAGTTCTCGAAAAAAATAGCACCGATCCAACAGAAAAAAGAAACCGCTAATAACTGAATCGTTGTTAATGCCATGACTCCTTGATTTTGAGCATATCGTGACGTAAAAACGATATGAAAGGCAAAGCCAAATGCACAAAGAAGTACATAAAAATCACCGATAGAAAGTGTAGCAGTATTTTTAAATGTTAATAAATATAGTCCAATCACAGCAGCGGTCGCTCCGATTATTGCAGCAAATGTCGGTTTTGTTTTTAAAATAAAAAAAGCGATAAATGGCACCATAACAACACTTAAGCCAGTAATAAATCCTGCTTTAGAAGGCGTCGTATAAACTAACCCGATTGTTTGTAGAGAATATCCGATAAATAGAAAAAAGCCTAATATTGTTCCGGGAATAATTGCTTTTCGTAACATTGTGGCACTTTTTTTATGATATATAGATGTTATTGCTAAAAGAAGTAAGCCTGCAATGAGAAACCTTACTGCATTAAAAGTAAGTGGTGGTAAAACAGCGATAGCATTTTGCACAATGACAAAGGTAGTTCCCCAAATAAAAGCGACAGTAAAGAGAGAGAGATTAGCACTCCATTTTTTATACAAAGAACCCATCTCCATTTTTATTTTTTTGAATTGCTTGTTTTGCTAGTTGGTCAGCGATCTTATTTTGATTACTTGGAATCCATTTAATAAAAAATAAAGCAAACTGGTTTGAAAGGAATATACATTGGTCAAGTAACTTTTGAAAGTTTTTATTGCCAACATATTGTTTTTCGATTGCTTGGACGACTATTGCTGAATCAGAGCGAGCGGAAATAATGGCATGTTTGTATGGCAAACATTTTTCCAACCCTTTGATCAAGGCTAGAAATTCGGCTTCATGGTTGTTTTTCATTCCAAGTGGGATCGCATATTTTTCAATGTGTCCATTCTGTTTTATGACAATACCGGCGCCGCTTCGTCCAGGATCACCAGCACTTGCACCGTCAATATAAAGCTCGATCACGACAATAACCTCCAACATTATTAGAAAATATAAACGGTAGATAAAGAGATACTCCAAAAAATGATGTAACTATTATTTAGGGAATGTTTTAGCCAAATACCCAAAAGGTGTATCAAGTAATGCTACAATCCATTTCAGTATATATGTTGTTAAAAAGATTTCAAACCAAATATTGATAGGAAAAGCACCTAAAAAGGCAATGCTTGTAAAGACAAGTGTATCTAAGAGCTGGCTAATCATCGTGCTGCCATTATTGCGAATCCAAAATTGAGAGTCCTTAGGGAATTTTTTACGCAAATAAGCAAAAAGATAGACATCAGTAAACTGGCTAACGAGATAGGCAGCTAGACTCCCAGCTGTTATGCGCGGTATCATATGAAAGATTGTTTCTAAAGAGGACTGGGCAAAGTCGTCTGGACCAGGTGTAAAAATAAGGACCATTTGCATAATAATATTCATTGCTAATAAAGTAAAAAAACCGAGCCATACTGCTTTCTTCGCTTCCTCTTTCCCATATCTCTCATTTAAAATATCTGTCACTAAAAAAGCAGTTCCATACATGGCATTTCCTAAAGTAGCTGTAAGCCCGAATATCTCTATTGTTTTGATTACTTGTAAATTAGCCACAACTGTAGAAAAACCAATCCAAACAAATAGACCTGTTTTTCCGAAAATACGATACATTGTTAATACGATAAGAAAATTAACGAGCAAAAAAATTAGTGCAAACCATTCATTAAACACAAAGTTTCCTCCTATCGTTTTGATCATGCGGGAGTTTTTGAGCAGCAAAAGGATAAGTTAAGAACATTGAATATTATAGCGGTCAACCATTCGTAACACAACTGAAATAATTAGCATAGACAAACGAAAGAGGTGTACATTTAGATGCAATATAAAATACGTTGGCAATATCAAATTCCAGAAGTGAAAGAGATCATGTTTGAATCGGAATGGCTAAGCCGTTCACTTATTACTGACTTATTATTAGACATTGAAAAAACTGGTCGAATGAAAGATGTCATAATCATTGATGAAATGGAACAAACGTGGACGAAAAAAGAGTTTCAAAAACAGAAAAAAATATTAGATCAATCCCCAAGTGATATTACGATCTACTTTGACGGTAATTTTGATCTGGACAAACGAATGGGTGGAATTGGAAATATTATTTATTATAGAAAAGAGAATGAAATGTTTCGCGTGCGTCGAAACAGCCAAATTCAAGAAATGGAAACGAGTGGTGAAGTGGAATACGCGGCCTTATTTCAAGGAATCACGTTACTGGAAGAAATGAAAATTACACATCTACCTGTTACGATAAAAGGGGATGCTCGCGGTGTAATCATGCAATTATTAGGAGAATGGCCCTGTTATGATAACGTATTAAACCGCTGGCTAGATCATATCGAGGAAAAAATAAAAAAGCTAAGTATAAAGCCCAAATATGAGTACACTACTAGAAAGGAAAATAAAGAAGCACATAAACTCGCTCATCAAGCATTAGATGGGATACTGATTGATAGCTGTAAAAAAATTGATCCTTCAAGAGTGATGAGAGGTTGATTGGATGAACAGAAAAGAAATTTTACAAGATATTGAAAAAACTTTAATGACTTATTGTCAAGGGTGTTTTTTAAAAAAACACTTCCGTACAGAATATGGTGCAACACATGCCCATCGATTTTGTATCTCTCAATGTACGGTCGGAGAACAATTAAAATTATATGGGGATAGATTGAATGGAAAATAATAAATAGGAGAAAAAATAAAAGGCTGACTTTTCAAAGTCAGCCTTGTTCATTTATATTTATGATAGTTTTTCTACGTTAGCAGCTTGTGGACCACGGTTACCTTCGACAATTTCAAAAGATACAGATTCGCCTTCTTCTAAAGTTTTAAAACCTTCGCCTTGGATAGCTGTGAAATGAACAAATACATCGTCACCATCTTCAACTTCAATAAATCCGTAGCCTTTTTCATTGTTAAACCATTTAACTTTACCGTTTTGCATAATTTCTTACTCCTCCTAAATCTTAAAAGCACATAGTGCCAAGAAAAAATATTATTCATTAAACAGAACTTATTTTTATCATAATGAGAAAATAATATTCAGTTTAACGATAAACTTAATATACATGAATAAAAGCCCATAGTCAAGAGAATACACCTAAAACTTCCTATTTATTTTAGAAACAAGAAAAAATGACCATATTATTGTGTCTTCTCAAAAATGATTCTTATTTATCCTTTGGGATAAGTTAAAAAGGTCGTGTAAAAGCTGGATGTACTGGTATCCCTGTGACGAATATATTTTCTTCCACACAATCTTGTTGTACCAATTTTTCTTTAAAATCAGCATGAGGGACCAAATGAAAATTTACCATTTTTGTTCCCCAAATCGTATTGATAAAAAAATCAGTATAAACATTGATAATTGGTATTGATAGCATCCCTTTCTGCTTAAGACAACTTAAAATATAAGAAGGAAGAGCATGTGTACAAATAATACAATCTGGCTTTTTCTCATTAATTAATTTTAACATTGCTGATTGAAATAAGATTTCATATCGTCGAAAGCGTTTTTTCTTTTTATTTTCAATCGCATTTTTCCTGTATAACCAACTATATACGTGGGGAAATGAGGAAATCCATTTCAGGTATATCTGTGACACGAATGTTTCTCCTTTTCCATATGCATAAGATAAAATATCGACTGTTTCGCATTCTATGGAAGGTTCGATAAAATGAAGCCAGTCCTCTACAGATTTTGCAACTTGATGGTGTCCCGAAGAAATTTGTAAAAAGGGCATGAACAATACTTTTTTCATTTCTCGTTACTCCTGTTTTTTTTGTTTTAGTATCAACATTCAGTACTTTTTCATGTGCATTTTAAACAATTACCTCTTGTTTCCTTTTTTCGAACAACGAAGATCTTTCATAGACTCATAACAGTGAAGAATGCGTGAAAACTTGTTTAATTATAACAACTATAGTAAAATTTTATTTATTATCGTCGTCATTTAAAGGAAGTTGGGCTATTATTGTTTTTATGAAGGAGAGATTTTGAGTGCCAACACCGAGCATGGAAGATTATATTGAACAGATTTATTTATTGATTAATAAAAAAGGGTATGCTCGAGTTTCAGATATCGCGGAAGCTCTTTCTGTTCATCCCTCTTCAGTTACTAAAATGGTACAGAAATTAGATAAAGATGATTATCTAAATTATGAAAAATATCGCGGATTAATGTTGACAAATAAAGGAAAGAAAATTGGTAAGCGACTTGTGGAGCGTCATGAGCTACTCGAAAAATTTCTCTATCTTATTGGGGTAAACGAAGATAAAATATATGAAGATGTAGAAGGAATCGAACATCATCTGAGCTGGAACTCCATTGATCGTATCGGTGACTTAGTTTACTATTTTGAAAGTGATCCAAGGAGACGAGATGCGCTAAAGCGTGTTATTGAAGAGCGTAGTGAAGAAAAAATATAAATTCCTGTACGAGGATGGAAAGCCTAGCCATCCTTTTCTTTCTTAATCGTGGCAATATTTTGACATCCGGCATTTAAGCAGTGATTTAGTTCATGATAATGCCTTCAACAGCAACTTTTCTATTTCCCATCCAGATTTCTAATAAGCATAAATTTTGTCCCCTTGTTGCAGGAAATAAGTGGAACGTCCAAGAAGATAATCATGTAGGAAACATATAGGCGGTGAACATGTTGTTTATTTGGAATAAAGAAGCAAAGAGAGAGTGGGATGATCGCGCAAATGATTGGCATGAAAAAAGTGTTTATATGTGGGAAAATGGAAGCAGAAAAGATATTATTCCTTTTTTTAAAAAGTATGTCCCTATCGGCTTAGTTGCAGATGTAGGTTGCGGTGATGGATATGGATCGCATTTGCTGCATAAGCATGGTTATCAAGTCATCGGCATGGATATTTCTGAAAAAATGATTTCGTTTGCGAACAAACATCAACAGGATGGACTATGTTTTGTGAAAGGAGACCTAGTAAAGCCTCCTTTTCAACAAAATCAATTTATCGGAATGATGGCAATTAATGTTTTGGAATGGGTAGAGGATCCATTACACGTATTACATGAAGTGAAAAAAATAGTTCGTCCCGACGGCTATGCATGTATCGGAATACTAGGGCCGACTGCACAGCCACGAAGTAGTAGTCACGCCAGACTTGAGGGGGAAAATGTCATTTGCAATACGATGATGCCTTGGGAATTTGAGAAGCTGGCGACAGATCATGGCTGGCTGAAAGTAGACGAGCATTACGTATATAAGCGTGGTGTGACGCAGAGCCATGTCAAAGGACTATCTTCTGAATTAAAACAGGCACTATCCTTTTTGACATTATTCATGCTACAGAATAAAAAATAGTGATGATAAATATAACAATAGCGTTATTGAAAAATGTTATTACATACTTACATATTGACATAAACAGCCTTTTTCATTTGTTGGCTGTCCTTTATATCGCATGATTAAAAAGAAAAATGAGTGATTGTAAAGGGGGAGTAAAAAAAGATGGAAAAATTAAAAACAGATATCGAAATTGCACAACAATCGAAACTGTTACCGATAAATAATGTGGCAGAAAAGATCGGTTTAGCACCTGATGATATTGAAAATTATGGGAAATATAAAGCGAAAATTTCTTATGAAAAAATAAAACAACTAGAAAATTATCGTGATGGGAAAATTATTTTAGTCACATCCATTAATCCTACTCCTGCTGGTGAAGGAAAGTCTACAGTTACAGTTGGTCTCGGTGATGCACTCAATCAATTAGGGAAGAAAACAATGATAGCACTTCGGGAGCCTTCCTTAGGACCAACAATGGGAATCAAAGGCGGAGCAACAGGTGGGGGATATGCGCAAGTACTTCCAATGGAAGAAATTAATCTTCATTTCACTGGAGATTTGCATGCGATTACGACTGCCAATAATGCACTTGCGGCGTTATTAGATAACCATATCCATCAAGGCAATCAGCTGCGAATTGATCAGCGCAGAATTGTATGGAAAAGGGTAGTAGATTTGAATGATCGCGCACTAAGAAACGTTGTCATCGGCCTTGGTGGACCTGGACAAGGTGTACCAAGAGAAGATGGATTTGATATTACAGTCGCTTCTGAAATTATGGCAATACTATGCTTGGCAACAGATATGGATGATTTAAAAACACGATTGGCGAATATTGTCGTTGCTTATAATATCGATAATGCACCTGTTACTGTCCGTGACTTAGGTGTAGAGGGTGCCCTTACTTTATTATTGAAAGATGCATTAAAGCCGAATCTCGTGCAAACCATTGAACAAACTCCTGCTTTAGTTCATGGTGGACCATTTGCAAATATAGCTCATGGTTGCAATAGTGTCATGGCTACAAAAACGGCAGCAAAACTTGCTGACTATGTTGTTACAGAAGCTGGATTTGGAGCTGATTTAGGTGCGGAGAAATTCCTTCATATTAAGTCAAGGTCAGCTGGAATTCAGCCTGATGCCGTTGTCATTGTTGCTACAATTCGCGCATTAAAAATGCACGGTGGTGTGACGAAAAACGATTTAACAGAAGAGAATGTTACTGCACTTAAAAAGGGACTCGCAAATTTAAAAAAACATGTAGAAACGATCAAGCAATTCGGCTTACCATTTGTCGTTGCTATCAATCGATTTAAGGAAGATAGCGAGGCAGAAATAACGGCACTTCAACAATGGTGTCAAGCAAATTATATCCCGGTTGCATTAACAGAGGTTTGGGCAAAAGGTGGGGAAGGCGGTGTAGAGCTTGCGAACACATTATTACAAGTAATGGAAGAAGGTGAAAGTGATTTCCATTATTTGTATGATTCTACATTACCAATTGCTGAAAAAGTTAAAACAATTGTCCGAAAAGTATATGGTGGAAAAGATGTGGAATTTTCCAATAAAGCATTAAAACAATTAAAAACGTTTGCGAAATATAACTGGAGTCATTTGCCCGTATGCATGGCGAAAACCCAATATTCCCTATCAGATGACCCAAGCAAAATAGGTCGGCCAGAGGACTTTACCATTCAAGTTCGTGAATTCATTCCTAAATTAGGAGCAGGTTTCATCGTTGCTTTAACAGGAGATGTAATGACAATGCCTGGTTTGCCAAAAGATCCAGCAGCCAATAAAATGGATGTGAATGAAGAAGGGAAAGCTGTAGGTTTATTTTAAAAAATCAAAAAGTAGAAGTATGGCGAGGACGAGGACATGTAAAAAATCAGACTTTGAAGTAACTATTTCGAAATAGCAATATCATTAATAAAGCCAGCTAATAAAGAGCAGGACTATATACAAATAGTTCCTGCTTTTTTATTGGATAGAGGAAGGTTATCATTTATTCTAATGAAGAGGAGTGATCTCATGTTTGATCCAACGGCTTTTGATAATATGAAAGTAGTAACCGAGGGAGCAGCTTATGACTTGGATCTAAGCGGTGACCTTCGCATTATAGATCGTAAGGATATCGTTGATTTAGCGACGATGTCACGAAAATATGAGTTGAAGTTTTCATTGAAACAAGGAACTGATCTCGAAGCACATCTTATTTTAGAGGCAAATGGCGAGCAAATAATGGACGAGTTGCAAGGAAAGATAGGCTTCGGTCGGGCTGGCGCTCTTATTACACTCATTTTCAGCTGGAAAAATGGAAAATGGTCTAAACACGATGAAGAAAAAGTAAAGCAATTATGGGGTGAAGAACGAACATATGAGAGAAGGGATATCATATCATCGCAAGCAGGAACAGTCTCTGAACTTATCATTGAATTCAATCGGCTCATTACAGAAGAGATGGTCGATGATTTAGTAGAGATGGTGAACCACATTAATCATTCTTTACATGAACTTCAAATAAAATAGAAAAGAGAATAGAAATTGGCAACAATTGTATATTAAACGCATAATGTATCCGTCATTTCATGATACAATAAAATAGGAAAATAAATTGAGATAGATCTAATAAATGAACGGAATGATGAGAAAATGAAACAGCTATCTGTTGAAAATATCTCTAAATCATATGGAGAAGAACAGCTTTTAAGCAAATGACGTTTCAAGTGAACCCAAAAGATCGAATTGGGCTCATTGGTGTAAATGGTACTGGAAAATCTAGTTTACTAAAAATTATGAGATTTAGATACACCGGATGCAGGAGAAATTACGATGCCAAAGGATTATACGATAGGGTATCTTAACCAAAATCCAGCATTAGACCCCGATTTAACAATTATAGATCAAGTTTTCCATGGGGATACGCCAATGATGCAATTAATAAGGTCGTATGAAAAAGTGCTTTCGAAGTTAAAGGCATCTCCGAAAATACAACCTATCAAAATGAACTTTTTCACTTACAAAAAAAGATGGAGTTATTAATGCATGGGATGCGAATACAAGTGCAAAAACAATTTTATCCAAACTTGGTATTGAAGAAATGGACAGAAAAACTGGCAATATCAGGTGGACAAAAAAAGCGGGTAGCCCTTGCTCAAGTGCTCATTGAAAATCCAGATCTGTTTATTTTAGATGAGCCAACGAACCACCTAGACTATGGATCTGTAAAATGGCTTGAAAATTACTTGAATAATTATCAAGGTGCTATTTTACTCGTTACACATGATCGCTACTTTCTTGACCATGTCACAAACCGAATTTTTGAGTTAGATAAAGGCACTATCTATTCTTATCAGGGTAACTATGAAGCATTCATTTCTGCAAAAGCTTTACGAGAGGAAGAAATGCAGGAGGCCAATAAAAATGAGTCTTTACCGTAGAGAATTGGCTTGGATGAAGCGCGGGGCTAGAGCCCGTTCGACAAAGCAAAAAGCACGAATTCAACGTTTTGAACAACTAGGTGAAAACGTGAGGGTATACCAGCCAAAAGAAAAGCTGAATATTTCCTTACGAGGAAGCAGGCTCGGAAAGCAAGTATTTGAATTTGTTGATGCATATCACTCATTCCCAGACCAAGTCATCTTAAAAGACTTTCATTGGCTTGTAAAACCAGGTGATCGTATTGGTATTGTGGGAGCAAACGGAAGTGGAAAATCAACCTTTCTACATCTTTTAGCGGGAAAGCTTTCATTAGACCGCGGTGATCTTATTAGAGGGCAAACGGTACGTATCGCTCATTATCAACAAGAAAATGAAGAGATGGACACTAAAAAGCGGATGATTACTTATATTCGTGAAGCTGGAAGAAGCGATTAAGACGAAAGATGGTGAGACAATTTCTGCATCACAAATGTTGGAACGCTTTTTATTTCCAACTAGTTCTCATGGTACATTCATTGGACAACTTTCCGGGGGAGAAAAAAGACGTCTATATCTCTTGAAATTGTTAATGAGTAAGCCAAATGTTTTACTTTTAGATGAACCAACAAATGATTTAGACACAGAAACATTAACGGTTTTAGAAGATTATATTGAAACATTTCTGGTGTCGTTATTTCGGTTTCTCACGATCGTTATTTTTTAGATAAAACAGCAGAACAGTTGCTTATTTTTCATGGTAACGGGAAAATTGACCATTTTTATGGACGATATAGTGATTACTTAGACAAATAACAATGAATAACACTAAACAAGCATGCCCGAAAAAGTCCGTTCCTATTTCAAAAGAAGATAAAGAACGAGGAAAGAAAATGAGTTACATGGAAAAGCAAGAATGGGAAGGGATCGAAGATAAAATAACCGAAAAAGAAGAACAATTAGAAGCACTTCAATCTAAAATGAATGATGCAGGTAGCGACTTTGAATTTGCACAGACCGTTATGCTCGAAATAGAAGAAGTTAATGCTGAGTAGAACGCTTATTCGAGCGCTGGAGTTACTTCTGAGCTTGTTGAATAAACATACTGCATCTCGTTATGGAGAAGTAATGTTATATGATAGACTAGACATACACTGTAGATCGAAAGGTGGTTTATATGAAAATAACAAAAATTGAACCAACCCCAAGTCCAAATACAATGAAAGTTATCTTAGATGAGGAATTACCAGCAGGAAAAAGCAATAATTATAAAAAAGAGCAAGCTGAATGAAGCCCCACCTCAATTAAAAGAAATTCTTGAAATTGAAGGAGTAAAAGGGGTTTATCATGTTCTCGACTTTATTGCTGTTGAAAGAAGTGGACGCTATGATTGGAAGGACATACTCCCTAAGGTAAGAGCGGTCTTTGGTGAAGGAACAGGAAAATTCTTCCCATAGTACAGTGACGCAAGATAACTTTGGAGAGGTAAATGTCTCTGTCCAAACCTTTAAAGGAATTCCGCTCCAAGTAAAGTTAACAAGATGGTGAGGAAGAAAAAAGGGTTGGCTTACCAGACCGATTTACGAACGCTATGAAAGAAGCTCAATTAGAAGGAGAAAACTATGTTCTTCTGCGTGAGTGGGAAGATTATGGTATCCGTTATGGGGAGCTTGATCAAATTGCTGAAGTAATGGTCGAGGAAATAATGGCTGCATATCCACCTGAGCGCATAGAAGCACTAGTTGAAAGAGCAAAAAATCCGCAAAAAAATAAGCAACCATTGCGAAGAGAAAAGATAAAATTAACACCGGCGCAATTGGATCATTCAGATTGGCGTAAACGTTACCAATTGCTAGATCAAATGGCTGATCCGACACTTGAAGATTTACCTGTGTTAGAAAAGGCACTAGCCGATGACAAAGCATCTATTCGTAGGCTTGCTGTCGTCTATCTCGGAATGATTGAAGATAAACAAGTATTGCCACTCCTCTATAAAGGGTTAAAGGACAAGGCAGTAACAGTGAGAAGAACTGCTGGTGACAGCTTATCTGACTTAGGATATAAAGAAGCAGTGGGAGCGATGATGGAAGCATTAAAGGATAAAAGTAAAATTGTCCGTTGGCGTGCAGCTATGTTTTTATATGAAGTTGGTGACAAAGAAGCACTACCTGCATTAAAGGCAGCAGCAAATGATCCGGAATTTGAAGTCCAGCTCCAAATAAAGATGGCAATAGAGAGAATTGAAGGTGGAGAAGAAGCGAAAGGATCTATTTGGAAGCAAATGACAGAAATGCGTCAACAAAATAAAGATGAGGAGATGTGAATAAATGACAAATGGATATGTGGAATATATGAAACAATTCGTTCAACCGATGCGTGATGAACTTATTCAAGCAAACTTTAAACCATTATTAACAGCAGAAGATGTTGAAAGTTTCATGCAGTCTGTAGAAGGTACGACCTTAGTAGTCGTCAATTCTGTTTGTGGATGTGCCGCTGGTCTTGCACGTCCTGCTGCGATTGAAGCTGTGCAAACGGGTGAGCAAAAACCTGACCATCTCGTCACTGTTTTTGCTGGACAAGATAGAGAAGCAACAGCAAAAATGCGAGAATATTTTACAGGATACGAACCATCTTCGCCATCTATGGCATTATTAAAAGGAAAAGAGGTAGTTCATTTTATTCCACGTGAGCAAATTGAAGATGAAGAACTCAGAAACCATTGTTAACAATTTAAAGAATGCTATTGCAAAACATTGCTAAAAAAGGATGTCAAATGACATCCTTTTCTATTTAGTACCATAGTGATCCAACCATTGTAGAAAATATATAGAAGCTAAAATCGATATTGATAGCGGATGTATCAACTTTGCAAAATGGGTAAAATCATTTTGAAAAAAGAAGGAAACACTTCGGGAGAAAGCCGAAGTGTTAGTCGGTAATCGCTAGATAACTAAAATATATGAGCATTAAAATGGACACAACAACAAATGCCGTATTCATCTATGTTCCTCTCCTCCTTATTTTTTCTGCATGAAAAGATCATCATACTATTAGCATTCCCTAATTATTCATTTAGAAAACATTATATAATTAATGATGATCTTACACGCAAACTAAGGACTTAACAAAAGACATCAAATAATTTTAAGCGATGCGATCCACAGCGTTCTTTACTTCCATTTCCACATAGTTGATTCATTCTTTCCAGTTATATCTTCATAACTTAGATTTCGTACTTACTAGTTTTATTGTATAATAGAACGTAAACTCTATTTTTCTACTATCTAAATAATGAAAAGTGATATAAAGGAAGTGTTACAGCATGCAACAACAGATAAAGATCTTCCTTATATTCATGATCGTTTTTTTGCTAGGGGGGAAATCCCATTCTTATACAGATGGACGACTGTTAAAAGACAGTGCCCTTTACGATCAGTTGCAATTACAGTCTAAAGACATATTAAAAGAGATGATCATTGTTCCTGAACATACTAATTTTCAAGAAGATGAAGTAATAGATATAATTAAGCGACTCGATCAACTCCCTCGGCAATTGCTACATAAGCTTCAGACAAGTGGCATAAAAGTAAAACTGTTCCAAGGGAAATTAACGGATAATCGAACAGCATCACATTTAAAAGGGATAAAACCACGTGGATATAAAGATGTGAATAGAAGCTGGGATGAAGTGCCAGGTATCGGTGGTGCTAAAACAGTGTTAGTAAAAATAGGCCATAGTCAAAAAGGAAAGGGACATGGTTCTATCAATTTAGAACTTCATGAGTTAGGTCATTCGTTGCAACAATTGATCTATCAAAACGCTTATTTATCTGGTGAATTTATGAATAGTTGGCGAACGGAAGCAAACAATCTATTCCCTGGAAATGATTATTTTTTAAGCTATCCAGAGGAATACTTTGCAGAATGTTTTGCAATGTATCATTATAGTGATGAAACACAGCACATTTTAAAAGAACGAGCACCACAAACATTTTTATTTTTTTCTACATTAAAGTAAATAAGAAAAGGTGAGTTTGAAATGGAACAATATTTACAACTATGTAAACATGTCCTTGACAATGGGACAAAAAAAGCAGATCGTACAGGAACCGGAACAATAAGTACATTTGGTTATCAAATGCGTTTTGATTTACAAGCAGGTTTTCCACTATTAACAACAAAAAGAGTTCCTTTTCAGCTAATTGTTAGTGAGTTACTTTGGTTTATCAAGGGAGATACGAACATAAAGTATCTTTTACAACATAATAATCATATTTGGAATGAATGGGCTTTTAAAAAATGGATTGAAAGTCCAGATTATGACGGGCCTGATATGATGAACTTTGGCTTGCGTGCCCAGCAAGATGAGGAATTTGCTGCACAGTATCATCAACAAATGCAATTATTTATTGAGCGAATTTTAAAGGATGATGTGTTTGCTGCTAAATATGGGGAATTAGGAAATGTATACGGTAAACAGTGGCGAGCATGGAAAACGACTGCTGGAGAGACGATCGATCAGCTAAAAGAAGTCATAAAAACGATAAAAGAAAATCCGTCATCACGCAGATTGATTGTATCAGCATGGAATCCCGAAGATGTTCCAACGATGGCACTTCCTCCTTGTCATACACTTTTCCAATTTTATGTGATAGAAGGAAAATTATCATGTCAACTTTATCAAAGAAGTGGCGATATATTTCTCGGTATCCCATTCAATATCGCAAGTTACTCATTGCTAACACATCTCATTGCTCACGAATGTGATTTAGAGGTAGGAGAATTCATTCATACATTAGGAGATGCTCATATTTATTTGAATCATCTTGAACAAATAGAAACACAAATGAAGAGGGAACCAAGGGCACTCCCGACTCTATCGCTAAATTCGCAAGTGAAATCTGTTTTTGCGATGGAGATCGAGGATATCAAGTTAACGGGTTATGACCCTCACCCAGCAATTAAAGCGCCAGTAGCTGTATAAAGTACCGAGAATTGGAAAATGTTTTATAGAGAGGATGTATGGAATGATTTCTTTTATGTGGGCACAAGATAAAAATGGTGTAATTGGAAAAGACAATCAACTCCCTTGGCACTTACCAGAAGATCTAAAACATTTTAAAAGGACGACGATGGGTCATCCAATTGTCATGGGAAGAAAACGTATGAATCGATTGGAAAGCCATTACCTGGTAGAGAAAACATTGTTCTAACACGTGATAGGCAATTTCGCGCGGAAGGCTGTATCGTTCTTCATTCCATCGATCAGTTAGATGATTGGATCAATCATTATGATGGTGAGGTATTTATAACAGGGGGGGCTCATATTTTTCAATTACTTTTGCCTGTTGCTGAGCGCTTATATGTCACAAATATAGCTGAAAGTTTTGCAGGAGATACATACTTTCCTTCAATTGACTGGTCACAATGGGAACTTGTAACGAGTAAAAAAGGGATAAAAAATGAGAAAAACCCATATGATTATGAGTTCCAAATATACGAGAAACGAAAGTAGTAAAAAGAGGATCCGTTATATGAGGATCCTCTTTTTTATTAAACATATAGGAGTACACAAAAATACATAAAGGAGCTTCCAGCGATGACAAATAAGTGCCAAATGGCGTGTGAATAACGAATTTTATTTTGTAACAGGTAGAAAACGGTGCCGATTGAGTAAAAAATACCACCGGTTAAAAGTAAGCCGAAACCAGCTCCTGTTAAATAATGATAAAGTGGTTTGATAGCAATAATAACTAACCAGCCCATTACTAAGTAAAAAATGGTTGATAATATGTTGAAACGATTAATAAGAAAGCATTTAAATGTAATCCCTAAAATAGCAAGCCCCCAAATGACACCAAATAATGTCCACCCTAGGGATCCATTAAGTGCAATGAGAGCAAAGGGAGTATAGGTGCCAGCGATTAGTACATAAATAGCCGAATGATCTAGAACAGCAAAAATATCTTTTGCTTTTGAAGGTTTAAAGCTATGTAGCATGGTTGAAAACAAGTAGAGCATGAACATCGAAACACCGAATACAATAAAGCTCACCATATATAATACGCTCTCTTTTTGTGCAGCGAACACGATCAACATAACAAGTGCCGGAATACTAAGTAATAAGCCAATTCCATGTGTAATCGCATTTGCTATTTCTTCTTTCCAATTATATGTGTATGTAGATGTCATTTTACATATCCCCTTTTTAATATTTAACACTCTTGACTAGGAAGGCATTGGTGTGTTAGTCGGAGGCGGATATTCTTCCCCTTCGTATTTTTTATCAATATATTGACGGATGTCTTTTACATCATGGCCATCCTTCGTCATGATAATGGCTTCTGCTGCAATTTCTAAGCAGACAGTACATTTTGTTCCATGGTCATCCCAAACAACTTTTTCACCTGTATGCTCATGAACGAAGCACTCATAATTACTTTCATGTCCAGCAGACTCACCGCAGCCACAATAGCAAGGAATGTATTTCAATACCTCTTCATGTGTAGCAGCAAGTTTGTATAAAGATTGCATATCTTCTTCTTTTTCTTGGAGGAATGTAGGGAGTGTATCAACTGATGCTGTCTCCTCGCGAATATCTCCATTGACATATATTCTTTCATCTTCTTGTTCCTCTACATCCGGCTTACTATCTGTGCATCCAGCAGGGATAGCGAGTAAAAGTAAGATAGAAAGACTTGACAATATTTTCTTCATTTTAATTCACCCCAATCAGCTTCATATAACATTGATTTTAGCATAAACTAAAAAGCAAGTGATCTTTTGAA
Source organism: uncultured Bacillaceae bacterium (assembly GCA_963748745.1). GTDB lineage: Bacteria > Bacillota > Bacilli > Bacillales > Bacillaceae_C > CAVVKR01. Next base: position 68,519 of record CAVVKR010000027.1, read on the forward strand.
CAAATATATATTGAAAATGAAATACTGGTGAAATAATTACATATTTGTATGAAAATATTGGTATCATTATCGAAGCAAAAAATGTTTCGTCTTGATGACCGAGTGATATAATAAAAAGTATGAAGAGAGGTGAGGTAGATGAAAAAAAAAATCACCCTCCTATTCATGTTATTCCTTTTAATTTCGGGTTGTTCTTTGACACCAACTGAACATACTGCTAAATTAATAAACATTGAAGAAAAAGAGGAGCCGCCTATTGACTTTATGCCTCGCTCTTTAACAATTGTCTCGATTGGAGACTCATTGACAAAAGGGGTTGGTGATAGTAAAAATGAAGGCGGTTATAATCCATACTTAAAAACAAAATTAGAAGCAATGGAAAATATAAAGGAAGTAACGATTGAAAATTATGGTGTCAGTGGCAATAGATCAGACCAATTGATGGACCGACTGCAAGAGGATGATGTAAAAAAAGCGGTAAAGAGAGCTGACATTGTGATCATGACAATTGGTGGAAACGATATTATGGAAATTTTCCGCGATAATTTTGCAAATCTGCACTTGGCTCTATTTGATCAAGCGAAAGCTGAATATAAAGAACGCTTAAAAATGATTCTACAGACGGTTAATCAAGAAAATCCTTCTGCTCGTATTATTTTAGTTGGCATTTATAATCCGTTTACGAAATGGTTTGCAAACATTGAAGAATTGAACCATATTATTCATGAGTGGAACGAAATGAGTAAGCAATTAGTGACCCAAGTCGATGGTGAGTTTGTTCCGATCGCTGACATCTTTGAGCAAGAAGAGGACTTATTGCACACTGATTATTTTCACCCAAATGATAGGGGTTATGAATTGATTGCTGAGCGACTCTTTGAACAAATTACAACGAAAAATGAATAGAGGGAGCTGGATGAATGAGGAAGGAAACCCGCTGGAAGGCAGGGTTCTTTGCATTGTTAACCTTTATGTTAGTAGCGGTAATCATTATAGCAATGATGCTTTTTTGGCCGGCGAAACAAGAACCATTGCCTAAATCTAAAAACAAAGAGAAAGATTATGTTGGTTTTACCGTTCACTCGAACAAACATGATTTAACGCAAATTATTAACCACTATATTGAAAAGGAAAAATTAAATGGACCCATTAATTATGAAATTATTTTAAAGGATGATGTCGAGCTATATGGGGAAATAGAAGTCTTTTCGAAAACGATCGATCTCCATATGACTTTTGAACCAAAGGCACTTGAAAACGGTGACCTAATTCTTTATCAAAAATCGGCTTCCGTCGGGAAAATGAATCTTCCTGTTTCATATATTCTCAAGTTTATTCGTAACTCTTACAATCTGCCGAGCTGGGTTATTATTCAACCGAAAGACGAGTTGATTTACGTGTCTTTAGAGAAGATGGAACTTAAAGGAGATATGAAGGTAAAAGCGGATAAATTTAATTTAAAAGAAGATGATATTACCCTGACTTTTATGGTGGATGTGGTAAAATAACATGTTAGCTAGAGCTGATATTTTGTGTGATTAATCGCACAGCTTTTGTGAAGAAAATTTTCAGTTTCTTCTCTTTTGACAATAACGGCTAATCCTCTTTTCCTTTTATTATATGGGTAAGAGTGCTTAGTGATCAAATCTTCGTTCTTCGCATCTATGTCCTATCTATAAAAGGGAAAGTGGTCATTTGTTTATTTTTTATAAAGCTTAGCCAATTAGGTGAAATATTCTTTAAACAATTATCATTACATATCAACTAAAAGATGAGACAAAATGTTTTTAGAGAGGAAGAAATAGATGAGCGAGCAAAAAGAAAAGCAATTGGAAAAAGCGACGTTTGCAGGTGGATGTTTTTGGTGTATGGTCAAGCCTTTCACCGAATTTCCTGGAATCGAAAAAGTAACTTCAGGATATACCGGGGGGAAAACAGATAATCCAACCTATGAGGAAGTATGCCGCGGCAATACCGGGCATGTAGAAGCAGTGCAAATCTTGTTTAACCCAGAGAAGTTTCCTTATGAAAAACTATTAGAAGTTTTTTGGCAACAAATTGATCCAACTGATGCAGGTGGACAGTTTCATGATCGTGGCTCATCCTATCGCCCGGTAATCTTTTATCATAATAAAGAACAAAAAGAGCTAGCGGAAAAATCAAAACAACAATTACATGCAAGCGGGCGCTTTACAAAGCCAATCGTCACTGAAATTGTACCAGCTTCAACTTTTTATCCTGCGGAAGATTATCATCAAGATTTTTATAAGAAAAATCCTGAACGATATGAGGCATATCAAGAAGCATCTGGTAGAGCACCGTTCCTTCGTCAACATTGGAGTGATATCAAGCATGAAAAAGTCTGACTTAAAGAAAAAATTAACACCACTACAGTATGAAATAACACAAAAAAATGGCACAGAACCACCTTTTCAAAATGAATATTGGGATCATACAGAAGAAGGTATTTATGTAGATGTTATATCAGGCAAACCATTATTCAGTTCAACAGATAAATATGATGCAGGTTGTGGCTGGCCAAGCTTTACTAAACCAATTGATGAGGTAGAAGTGTATGAAAAAGAAGATAAAAGTCATGGGATGCGCCGGATTGAAGTTAGAAGTAAAGCTGCAGATGCTCATTTAGGACATGTTTTTCCTGATGGCCCTGGTCCTAATGGACTTAGATATTGTATTAATTCCGCAGCACTGCGCTTTATTCCTAAAAGTGAACTAAAAAAAGAAGGATACGAAAAATATTTAGCATTGTTTACAAAGTAGCCGTTTACGTAACGAATTTCTGTACCATCACAACTATACCAGTATAGGATAGACGAATGCCCATACAGGTTATGGGTGTATGACATACTTTATGATGAGAAGCAAAATAGAGACTGCTGGGGAGTGAAAAGTAATGTACTATCATGCTGATGGTTGTGGATATCGACCTTTGGATAGGTACGGATACGGTTATGGTTGCCTACGAAGCAATTTTGTCCTCATTGTTGTGTTATTTATTTTACTAATTATTGTCGGTGTTTGTTGGAGATATTAAAATAGCGCAGCGAACAGCTCCTTGAAACTCTTATTATAAGGAGCTGTTTTTGGTTTAAGTGATACCTTTGAAAGAAAGTATATGTTTGAAAGAGAAAATGATGGAATAACTGTACACCATTTGCGATCTGTTTTGTTCCACATAAAATCTTTCAATATGATAAAGAAAGCTTTCGTACAATTGTTTTGAAGGTGTAAATTCCTATTAATGTGAACTTTGGAGCGAGTTCACTTACAAGTGTGTGTCATCTTTCGTCGTGCCTAGGAAAGTACTTCTGCTTGCGTCATGATGATGAAAGATTTAAACTAAAGATAATGAATTGGACTTGAAGGGGGCCTATTTACATGAGTATACATATTGAAGCAAAAGAAAATGAGATTGCTGATACGATTCTTCTGCCTGGAGATCCATTGCGGGCAAAATACATTGCAGAAACATTTCTTGAAAATCCAAAATGTTACAATAGCGTCCGTAATATGTTTGGTTATACCGGAACATATAAAGGAAAGGAAATTTCTGTACAAGGGACAGGGATGGGTGTTCCTTCTATTTCCATTTATATAAACGAACTAATGCAAAGCTACAATGTGCAAAAATTAATTAGAGTCGGTACGTGTGGAGCCATTCAAAAAGATGTCCAAGTGAGAGACGTCATTCTTGCGATGAGTGCTTCAACTGATTCCCAAATCAATCGGATTACATTTGGACCGGTTGATTATGCTCCTACAGCAAATTTTGCGCTGTTGAAGAAAGCATATGATATTGGTGTTGAAAAGAACTTGGATATGAAAGTAGGGAATGTCTTTACAGCAGACTCATTTTATAACGATCACGCTGAGCATGAAAAGTGGGCTCGTTACGGTATTTTAGCTGTTGAGATGGAAACAGCAGCATTATACACACTTGCCGCCAAATACGGTAGACAAGCATTATCTGTATTGACGGTTAGTGATCATATTTTAACTGGGGAAGAAACAACTGCAGAAGAAAGACAAACAACTTTCAATGATATGATAGAAGTTTCTTTAGAAGCTGCTATAAAATAGTTGAACCTTGATAAATGGAGAGGTAAAGATGACAAGATTGAAGCAACTACATTTGATTTTGGCGGCTCTGCTTTTATTCGCTCTGATGGGGTGTAGCAATGAAGCACTACCTAGTGAAGGAAAGCCGAAAGAAGTAGCAACTGAAAAGACAGAAGCAGCGGATCAACAAGGAGAGGAGGAAGATCCGCTCACATTAGAAGCTGCCTTTTTTAATGAAGTGAAAGAAGTGGATGGTAAAAAAGTCATTCAAAATCCGACAAATTTTTTGTCATTAGTAAATAAAGAATTTTTTTTAGCTGCCGAGTATGAACCAGAAGATCTCGTTCGACCTAAAGTAGCCTTTTCATTCGGAGATGAAGACATTGAAAAAAGCTATCTACGAAAAGAAGCAGCAGAAGCTTTAGAGAAAATGTTTGCTAAAGCAGAAAAAGAAGGTATTTATTTATTCGCTGTTTCAGGATATCGCTCATATCATCGGCAAGAATCGATTTTACATGCGGAAATAGAAAAAGTTGGTGAGGAAAAAGCGTTGGAGGCTGTTGCTCCGCCTGGTTCTAGTGAACACCAATCTGGCTTATCAATGGATATTTCTAGTGAAAGTGTTCAATTTCAATTAACAGAAGAATTTGGCGAGAAAAAGGAAGGGAAGTGGCTTCGCGAAAATGCCCACCATTTTGGATTTATTCTTCGATATCCAAAAGGAAAGGAAGATATAACGAAGTATAAATATGAGCCATGGCATTTTCGTTATGTTGGTAAAGAAGCGGCGATTATCATTTATGAAAACGATTGGACATTAGAAGAATTTTTTCATAACGTGAAAAAGATTTAAGCACTATTCAATTATGAATCATAGCTTAGCGGCTATGATTTTTTACTTGATTATTTATACTATACATGGGAGGTATAGTAGTAATATAGAAGTTTATTTTTCGTAGTTCGTTTTCAGTCGGTCTACAACGAAAAGTGTAAAACTTCAGTCATGGAGTATTTATTTTTATACGCTTATAGCTAGAAAAGTGATTTTGCAGTATATAATGCTGCTATTTCCAGAGCGAATACACTATGTCGAGCTCGACATTAGAGGCAGTTCAATGCCTCCTTCGATCAATTTGAAATAAGGGTATTATTATTGGATATTTAAAATAAAGGAGGGAAAACGATGTATGGCTAATAAAACACCTACTTTTAATCGGAAAGTTGAAGAAAAACAACGATTGATCAATCGTTTAAAGAGAATAGAAGGTCAAGTAAGAGGAATTCAAAAAATGGTGGAAGAAGATCGCTACTGTGTTGATATTTTAGTTCAAATCACTGCGATAAACTCCGCATTGAAAAAAGTCGGATTAAACTTATTGAAAGATCATACCCACCATTGTGTTGCAGATGCAATAAAGATGGAGATGGTGATGAAACGATAGAAGAGTTAATGAAAGTATTTGAACAGTTCAGCAAAACATAATGAGAGGGTGATCTACCAGTGGCGGATGAAATAGAAAAAGCAGATAAGCGAACGAAATTGGATATTACTGGTATGACATGTGCAGCTTGTTCAACTCGAATTGAAAAAGTGTTGAACAAAATGGACGGAGTTGAAGCCAATGTTAATTTAACACTGGAACAGGCATCAGTAAATTTAGATGAGATAAGTGATCGACTGAAGACATAGCCAAGAAAATCGAACATCTCGGTTATGGCGTAAAAACTGAAAAGAAAGAGTTTGATATTGAAGGGATGACTTGTGCAGCCTGTTCTACTAGAATTGAAAAAGTGCTTAATAAGATGGAAGGTGTCAAAAAAGCGACGGTTAATTTAGCAACAGAAACGCAGCTGTGGAGTTTGAGCAGGGGGGACCTCAGATACAGATATTAATCGAAAGGATCCAAAATCTCGGATATGATGCGAAGAAAAAGCAGGAGAAAGAACGAAGAACAAGTCAAAGAGAACTAGAATTAGAACAAAAAAATAAATTTATTTTTTCGGCCATTTTATCCTTACCGCTTCTTATATACAATGCTTGGACATTTGCCATGGGATCTAGGTATTCCAGTCCCGGCATTTATTATGAATCCTTACTACAATTCAATTTGCGACGCCAGTTCAATTTTATATCGGGGGCAATTTTATATCGGTGCCTATAGATCACTGCGAAATAAAAGTGCGAACATGGATGTACTCGTGGCGCTTGGTACATCTGGCGCTTATTTTTACAGTGTAGTGGAAGGGTTACGGACAACTCGGAGTATCCGAATTATGAACCGCATTTGTATTTTGAAACAAGTGCTGTACTTATTACGTTAATTTTCTCGGTAAGCTGTTTGAAGCGAGGGCAAAAGGAAGAACGACTGAAGCACTCTCAACACTTATTAAGTCTTCAGGCAAAAGAAGCAACGGTCTTAGAGACGGTCAAGAAGAAAACATACCGATAGAGGAGGTCAATGTAGGAGATGTATTAATCGTAAAGCCGGGTGAAAAAATTCCTGTTGATGGGAATAATATTTCAGGTGAAACGTCCGTAGATGAAGCGATGATCACAGGAGAATCCATTCCGTTGAAAAGCAACCCGGTGATGCTATCATTGGTGCAACGATAAATGAAAATGGTACGATTCAGATGAAAGCAACAAGGATGGGAAAAGATACAGCTCTAGCTAGTATTATAAAAATTGTGGAAGAAGCTCAGGGAAGTAAAGCGCCGATTCAAAGGATTGCGGATAAAATCTCAGGTGTATTTGTGCCAATCGTTGTAGGCATTGCTATCGTAACTTTCTTGACTTGGTATTTTTATTGTTGACCCAGGAAATATTGCAAAAAGCCCTGGAATCGGCAATTGCTGTTCTAGTGATCGCTTGTCCTTGTGCACTTGGACTGGCAACCCCAACATCGATCATGGTTGGAACAGGGAAAGGGGCGGAAACAGGGATTTTATTTAAAGGCGGCGAGCATTTGAAGAATGCCCATAAAGTGAATGCAGTTATTCTTGATAAAACAGGAACAATCACAAAAGGAAAACCATCTGTTACAGATTTTGAAGTATAATAAAGATAATGCTCTTACCGTACTTTGTATCTGCCGAAAATGCCTCTGAACATCCATTGGCAGAAGCGATAGTCGGTATGGGAAAGAAAAGGGTGTAGCAATGAAAGATACAGACATTTCGAGGCAATCCCAGGGCATGGAATAGAGGCAGTGATTGATGGACAGCAAATATTGGTTGGTACAAGAAAATTAATGAGGGACAATCTGATTTCAACTAGCAAAAGCTGAAAAAAAAGTTAAGCAATTCGAGAACAACGGAAAGACAGCAATGTTTATGTCAGTAGGTGGAAAATAGCCGGGATTAGTCGCGGTCGCAGATACTGTTAAAGACCACGCAAAGGAAGCAGTCCATCGTCTGAAAGATCAAGGCATCGATGTCTATATGCTTACAGGAGATAACAAAAGAACAGCTGAAGCAATTGCTAAACAAGTCGGAATAAAGAAAATCATTGCCGAAGTACTGCCAGAAGACAAAGCGAATAAAGTAAAAGAACTGCAATTACAAGGAAAAAAAGTCGCAATGGTGGGAGATGGAATTAACGATGCTCCAGCCCTAGCATTAGCGGATGTAGGGATTGCCATTGGGACAGGTACAGACGTTGCGATAGAAACCGCTGATGTTACAATTTTAGGTGGAGATCTCACCTTAATTCCAAAAGCATTTCGTTTAAGTCATCGAACAATGCGTAATATTCAGCAAAACTTCTTCTGGGCACTTGCTTATAATTCTGCAGGAATTCCCATAGCTGCCTTCGGACTATTAGCACCATGGGTTGCCGGTGCGGCAATGGCATTTAGTTCAGTTTCAGTTGTTACGAACTCATTGCGCTTGAAGAAGGTAAAACTGTAGATGTTCAGCAAGTTGAATGATTAAAGGAAAGCATATCAATGGTAACAGATTTTTTTACAATAGATTGTACAAAATATATAAAGAAAATAAAGAAAGGGAGATATGAATGGAAAAGACAGTAATAAACGTTAAAGGAATGACATGTGGACATTGCGAGAAAGCGGTAAAAGGAGCAGTTTCAGAGCTACCTGGTGTTTCTGAAGTAAAGGTGAACTTAGAAACAGGAGAAGTAACTGTTCACTATGATGCTAATAAAACGTCACTAAATGAAATGAAAGAAGCGATTGAAAACCAAGGTTATGATATTGCTTCCTAATTAACAGATAAGAGGTTGTCCAAAAAGTCATTGATTGCCTGACTTTACGACTGCCTCTTTTCTTTTTTTACCTTATTCTGAAGTGGTTGGACGCTTTTCACGAGCTTAGTTACAGACTCCTTATATAGGTTAAAAACGCTAGCTAAACTGTTCCGCCTTTTAAAATGAATTGATCGAGTGAACGGACATAACGGCACATTGCCCTTGATGTGATCGGACTGATTTTTCACATCTACTTTATGTTATAGTGTTCGAATTTTCTTTGTTTTCACTTCTTCTTCATGCGGATTTCCGTTGGATTTAGCGATGACATTTGGGTTAGTGCACGTTTATTTCAGACGGTAGTCCCACAATCCTCATATTTAGTAGCCTTGAACATATCCATCAAGATTCTTGCTTCTTCTGTCTTGTTAAAAGTTAGACGTCGTTCTTATGGACAAATTTGAAAGGTCATTCATGTATTGACTGTTCAGCGTAAGGAAATCGAATAGAGATTCTTTCAACTAGTAAGGCATATATGATTGACACTACTTCTTTTTATCCATGTTCACGTAATCCAACATTTTTTCCAGCACTTTATAGAGACTTTCTTTCTCGAAGTAGTTAGTATATAAGTTTTCATTGCGGAGGTCCATCATGTGAAATAAACAAATGATGTTGAATGAAACGATAGCCTGTCTCATAGTATTTAAAAAGAGAACGCTTCGTAGGTGAGGACGATTATAAACAAATTAGCTAATATACTGTTCGGAAGCATGTTAGTCGGGATGGGAATCAATTGTTTTTTTATTCCACATCACTTATTAGATGGTGGCACGATCGGTATCAGTCTCATCATTTTCTATTATTTTCAATTTCCTATCGGTTTTACAATGATGGCTATTAGCTTTCCAATCTATCTGTTCGCTTTTGTTACAAATCGTTATTATTTTATCCAAAGTATTTTCGGAATGGTATGTTCTGCTATTTCTTTAAATATTTTTTCATTCATGTCTACTTGGAAAGAATTGCCTATCCCTGTGAGTGCACTGATTGGTGGAAGTATTGTCGGGATTGGTATCGGTTTAATGTTACGGATCGGGATGACAACCGAAGCGGTCGACTTATGTGCACAAATATTTGGCCATTTTATGAGTTGGAATATCGGTATAGTCATTTTCCTGATTGATACTATTATTTTATTGGCAGGTTTAGCATTTATAAGTGTTGAATCATTTATGCATTCCTTTTTGGCAATATCGGCTACAGGTTTCTTTACATCAATATTAGTAAAACGCGGTAACAACCTTTCTTAATTGTGAAAAAGCTGATAAAATAAAGGAGTTACTAGTTTATTAGATGATATGTTTTTTAATATATAGATGAAATGAAAGAGGTGAATGATTTGGAAGATAATCAACATAATGATAGTAAAAAGGAAAAACAAAAAAATAAGCATATTAAGATGAAAAAATTTACATTTGTCATGCTTATCTTTTTACTCGTTTTTTCTACAGCAGGGATTACAACCTTCGTCTTATCATTTGGTGAGGAAAAGGTTGCTGATGTCGGTGCAACATCATCACATAGACAAGAGTTTGCGAAACTTTTCGATGCGTATGATGAGCTGCATAAGGAATACTACAAGAGTCTTGATGATGAGAAATTAATTAGCGGTGCAATTAATGGAATGGTCGATGCGTTGGATGATCCTTATTCTGACTACTTAACTGTGGAAGAAGCGGAGAAGTTTCATGAAAGCATCTCTTCATCCTTTGAAGGTATCGGTGCTGAAATTCAGGAGCAAGGTGGCTATGTCGTTGTTGTTTCTCCAATCAAAGGATCACCCGCTGAAAAGGCAGGGCTTAAACCGAACGACAAAATTTTGGAAGTAGATGAAAAAAGCATTCGAGGGATGAGTGCGAGTGAAGCGGTACTTCTCATCCGTGGTAAAAAAGGAACAAAAGTGAAACTAAAGATCCAACGTGGAGAAAATGAAAAGCCTTCTGAAGTTACCATTACCCGAGATGAGATTCCTGTTGAAACAGTGTATACAGAAAAATTAAAAGATGATATTTGGAAAATTCAGATTACTAGCTTCTCAGAAAATACGTATGATGATTTATTAGTAGCTTTAGAAAAAGCTGAGAAAAAGGGAATGAAAGGACTGATTCTTGATTTACGTCAAAATCCAGGCGGGCTTTTAGATCAAGCAATCAACATATCAAACTTATTTATTCCCGAAGGAAAACTACTTTTTCAAACAGAAATGAAAGATGGAAGTATTGAAAAATTTAAAGCAGATAATGGCGAAAAAATAGATATACCACTTGCTATTATCATTGACGATGGCAGTGCGAGTGCTTCCGAAATATTAGCTGCTGCTGTAAAAGAATCAGCGGATGTGCCACTCATTGGTAATCGGTCATTTGGAAAAGGAACTGTACAAACTGCAAAGGATTTTAGCGACGGTTCTAATTTGAAATATACATCAGCTAAATGGCTCACGCCAAAGGGAAACTGGATACATGAAAAAGGAATTAAGCCTGATCATAAAGTTAATCTTCCGAAGTATGCAAGCTTACCATTTATTAATCCTGACAATAAACTAAAGGAATCATCTCTTTCTGATGAGGTGAAAGTAGCGAAGCAAATGCTGAAAGCACTAGGATATAAACCGGGGAAAATAGACGGTTACTACAGTGAGGAAACTGTAAAAGCAGTGAAAGCTTTTCAGAAGGATGAAAAGCTAAAAGTAGATGGTATCTTACATGGTGATACGACAATGAAACTGATGAATAAACTGCGTGATAAAATCGAAAAGAACGATACCCAAGTAAAAAAAGCCGTTGAAGTGTTAAAAGAGGAAACGAAGCAATAACAGATGGTGAAGCAGCCTGTAAAAAAGGCTGCTTTTTATCATTATCTGCATAAAAACCTATTCCACTTGAATGTTAACTATTTGTAGTGTTCAGCATATTTTTTAAATGTTAATTCATCTTCAATTAAACCACATGTGCCACATTGAATACGGTATTTAGGACCATTATATTGGATATGGAATGGGCTGTTAGTATTTTCCTCTATGATCGATCCGGTTTCCATATCTATTTTTACTGCTTTCGCTATTTGTTCGATCATATTAAAACGGACCCGATTTGTTTTACAATTTGGACAAAGATAAGGACCAGCCATTTTCACCCTCCTTCTTCCTTACGTTTCTTTACCTTTAAAGTGTCCATATACATTGAAAAATATGACATTGTAAGAGAGATTACAGGGAATGACATAAGTGTAATATTTTACTCGGGGCATAAAAACAGTATTTTTACTAGCAAAAAAAAGAGAAGACACTCTATCATAATTGTATGCTTACCAGGGCAAATACAATTAAGAGCAGAGGTCTTGGATGGAAAACATTATAACAAGAATTTATGAATTGTTAAAGGAAACAGAAAAACTCGTATCAGTTTTGAGAGATAGGTTCGAATGTATCCAGTATGTACAATTTTTTATTCTATTTGGAGAGGTATTTATAGTTCAATAAACCAAGTGATAAAAGAAAAAAAGCAAGCAGAGAATTGGAAAGTTGAAGTAAATGATGAGAAAAAGTATTCAATTTATATTTGCGTGATGTCGTTATCCCGCTGGAACACTCATGTATATGATAAGAAAGGCAATCCAAGATACCCTTTAGATGAATTTTTAGGGTTTAGAAAGCGGCAAAAACAGAACCGCTTGTAGAAGTAAAGGTTGCAGAGATGGCAAAGTAAAAGCGATTATCGTGAATCTTCTCGTATTTTGAAAGAATGGGCAGAGCTGTCGATATGTCTCATACTACTGTAGGTAGTATCGTCAAAAGAGTTGGTAATAAAGCACAAGCAGATTACGATAAAGTTTAGAGGATTTAGAATATTCTCGGTGGAATTACCAGAAGGGAAAAAAAAAGTTCCATATCTATTACTGAGGCAGATGCGTGTATATGTGCGAGATCTAAAAAAGAAAAAGCACATTGAAGTTTCCCATGCAATTCTTTATGAAGGATGGATAAGAATGGAGATCGTGTTTCTTTGCGCAAATCCAACCTAATGATGAGTACGAATCCATAGACAGCTTTTGGAAAGAGGTTCAAACAATAGCTGCAAAACTCTTATATCTCCAAGAGACTCAAATAGTATCGAATAGCGATGGTGGCCCCGGTTATTCCTAGAAAGGTTTAAAGAAGCATTTTCACAATCGAATCATTCTGTTTTACATCAATTAGACGCCTATCATATACAGCAAGAATTATAATCGCACATTTGGCTACAAGCAAAGTGATTGGAAAGATAAAATAAGAGAGGCGTTAGAGGAACATAATTTAGATGAATTTACGTTAATTTTAGACACATATGAAAGCACTTTTGGAAAAAACAGAAAAAGCAATTAAAAAAGTGAACGAATTCCGCACTTATATATTAGGAAACAATCATTTGGGTCTTCGATCAATATTGGCGTAAACGAATAAAAAGTGATGTTCCTAGTGGTGCAAGGGGTTTGGGTGTGGTCGATGGAGTCTAATCAACGTAGTATAACAATATCGCATGAAAGAGCGTATGCATTGGAGTATGGTAGAGCAATGGTGAAAGAAAGCAAGGAATCGCAAATAATACGCTTAGAGAAGTATATTTCTTGCATCACAACGAAGAAGTTTTAGAAAGCAACGTAAAATTAAGAAAATAGTAAGGACACTCGAGTTTTTGCGTCAACAAACAAGTCCATCTATAGGAATAAAAAACAAGGCTCTATCAGCTTATATGCAGCACATTCATCAGCTATTGGCAGATTATTAAAATTAATGAAAGGAATACTTTACTTGGGATCATCTTATAAGGTTCGTGTTTTCTAACCTTATAGACTACTCGGCTAGGCAAGCGAAGCGCGGTAGGAAGCTGACAATTTTTGAGTGTCGAAAATATCGGCAATAGAACAAGACCTCATAATAACTAGAAACAAACATCAGATGTTAATCGTGATACAATGTTGTAATAACCGTAAAAGAATCAGCGTTACAAGAGTTTGTCAATATAAAATATGAAGTAAAATCTGTTAAAAGGATGTAAAATGGTAAATACAGAAGGGTATTATCACATGTTCACTTTCTCTAAAACTTATCATTCTGGGAATATTCGAATCTCAAAAAATAAACAAATGAGATGCTAAGTCTATGGAAATTCCTCCCTCATATATTACAAAAATCATATGTTACTATCATTTTGTAAGCAAGAAAAAGAAATTAAGGGAGGAAAAAGGAGAATGAAAAAGAACATACTTATTACAACTGCAGTCGCATTTGCATTAATTGCAACGCCTACTGTAGGAGTAGATGCCTGCTAGCGACAAAACACAAGATAATAAGAAAACATAGTACTTACAAAATAAATAATGGACAACAATGTGATTGGTTGCAAAAAATGGTGACAAACAATCAAACAAATTGGTCTGAGAAATCCATGCCTGTGAAGCAGCAGTCTGTAGAAAAACAACAAGTGCAGAAAAAGAGCAATCAACAGCCTTCACAAAAACGAAACAGAACAAAAACAATCTGAGCTACTCGGATTCTCAAGCTACTGAAAGCACAAAACAATTGAGTGAATTTGAGCAAAAAGTAGTCGAACTAACAAATAAGGAGAGAAGCAAGAACGGCCTCCCAGCACTCAAAACAGATGTAGAATTAAGTAAAGTAGCGCGTGAAAAGTCCAATGACATGATGAAGAATAAATATTTCTCACACGATAGTCCAACATATGGTTCACCATTCAGATGATGAAACAATTTGGCATTAAGTATAGTGCAGCTGGTGAAAATATTGCGATGGGTCAACGTACACCTGAAAAAGTAGTAAAAGGATGGATGAATAGTGATGGACACCGTGCGAAATATTTTAAACAAAAACTTTACTCATATCGGTGTCGGTTATGTTGAGAATGGAAACTATTGGACACAAATGTTTATTAGTAAATAAATAGATGAACGAAAACAGCTCATTACATGAATAGATAAAATGGGCTGTTTTCTTTTTTATTCTTAAGATCTTGTCTTTCAGGGGTCATTTTCCGCGCTATCATAGCCTCATCTTTTTTTTCTGAAACATAAAAGTAACCGAAAAGATAGTGTAATAGCTCCTACAGCTAAACCTGTTATCAAACCGATCCAATAGCCAAATGGTCCTAGGCTTGAATAGGAAGCAAACACAAACCCAAGCGGCAGACCTATGATCCAAAAGGAAAGGAGCGCCATCAAAAAGTAACATTTACATCTTTGTAACCACGTGTGTCCCTTGAATAGGGGCAAGAAAGGCATCGAAAAGTTGAAAGAAAACAACATAAAGTAAAAACTGTCCAGTTAAATGAATCACTTCTGGAGTCATTACTATATATTGTTGCAACCTGTCTCTAAAGAGAAATAGGAGGATACCGGCGGTAGTTGACAGAAACTGCTGTGATGATCCCTAAGAAACTATAACTTCGGGCATCTCTTGGGGATGAGCACCAACTTCAAACCCAACTATAATGGTTAGCGTCATAGATATGCTCAATGGAATCATATATAACAAAGACAGTAATTGATCGCTGCCTGATAAGAAGCGATAACGCCGTACCAAAGTTACTCATTAATAGTGTGATAGCCGAAAAGATACTTGTTTCAAGAAAGATATATAGCCCAATCGGAACTCCTGACACCTAACATCCTCTTTTGATTTTTTTGAGAAATGAAATTGAATAAAAAACATGGAAAAAAAATTTGAAATGGTCTTTTACGATGAACGAACGAGATGGCGATAGCTGTAACAAGCCAATATGTAATAGCCGATGCATATCCAGCACCAACGCCTCCGAACTCAGGAATCCGCTGTCTAAATTTTCCATAGATGAATATATAATTAAAAAATATATTTAATGGCAATGATATCAATGTAATAAACATCAAATATAGTTCGCGACGATTCCTAGTGCATCTATGAACGAACTCAGAACAGATGACAAGGTGTTGGCACGATGCCGAAAGAGATTGCAATTAGATATTTTTTTGCAATTTGGTTACAGTATGATCAGTTATCCGATTGAAGAGTGGATCTTAACAAGACTACCGATGATACAAATGCAAAATTGCCATAACAATTCCAACAAGCAGATATCCCTTGCATGACATGAAATGCAATGTCATTATCTTTCTTCGCTCCACGAATTGCCAATAATCGGTGACATCAGATAACAAAATGCCGCTTAACCCTGTGAAAACAGGAACCCAAATGGAGGAGCCGA
Source organism: uncultured Bacillaceae bacterium (assembly GCA_963748745.1). Classification (GTDB taxonomy): domain Bacteria; phylum Bacillota; class Bacilli; order Bacillales; family Bacillaceae_C; genus CAVVKR01. Next base: position 84,107 of record CAVVKR010000027.1, read on the forward strand.
TCGCAACTCCAGCTAAAGTTGTTACTTGAACATATTTTCCTGACATCATAATGTCGAAAAAACTCATGAAAAACATTGCCAATTGTGTGATAACAATTGGAATTGCAGAGCTGAACCGCTTGATTTTACCCCTTAATGAAAAGGTCTTTCATCATCATCCCTCCTTAATTTACATACTTGCAAAAATGATACTATAAATATCGGAAAAAATAGATATCGATTTTCCACTCTATACCTCTCCATTTTTTCAATGAATTTACCTCCACGGGTACTCTATTTTGAGATCTAAATAAATATGGATTAGGATCAGGCAAATAAAAAAATCGCTTCATTCCACTGAATGAAACGTATTATGGACAAATAGCCAAATGCTTAACCAGATGCGTGGATATGATATCGTTTTGTTTGTTGATTGGAGAGGCAAGTGGTCATTTCTTTTGGTATTTTATACAATTGATAAATTGCTGTTGGTTTATCTGATTGTGATTTTTTACTTGACGTTGGATCGGTTTTTATTGTATATGGTAGTTTTTGACAAGATCTTAAAGAACGCACATTTTCTTTTTTAATTCGACAATGGTTTCAATTCGAGCTTATAAAATACTTCTTGGAAAAGCACTTCTTTTGTTAATCGTTATATCCTTTACTATGATACTGTTTTCCTAGCCATGTTCCGAAGAAGCCAGCGCCACTTTAAGTATCAAATAAGTTAATGTTCTGATTGGGTGACCCCATCCACTGATAATGGTCCGTGAAATTAATTCGCCACGTTCTTCCGCTTCGATTGTTTGCTTTGTTATAAATAAAAACTCTTCATAATAGTAGCGTTTTTCACCTACGAACAAAAGGGAAAACATCCGGATGTGTCATTAGTTCGTATAATAGATGACATTCTTGCCCGTCTAGATCACGCTTTTTGAGCCAGGAAGGTCTCCAGTAAAGGGCAGTTCTGTGGGATCAGAACCACCCTCGAAATTTTTTAAAAGTTGCCCTAAAAAATTTCGGGGTGGAAATTCATCATTATAACGAGTGTCAATAAATTCTCCACTCGGTGGTGCACCATTTGCCTTCCCTCAATTTACGTTACACTTGAAGTACTGAATAGTCAGTAAGGAAATCTCACTTATTTATTGTATCACTTCTGTTTTGCCTCAACAAAATGTGTAAATGGTAAAATAATATACAAAAAAAAACAATCATTCGTGAATAGAAAAAATAAAATATTTTTGTAATAAATTGTTCTAAATTCTTGTTTTTTGAAAAATAAATAAGAAATAATATAGAAACATAAGAAAGTAAATGCGATGATCGTAATCGGTTTTTATGAACGATCGCAGCATCACCAATTAATTTCCAGTGTTGTTCAAGTTGAATGCCGATGAGTAAAAACAATACAGTCCATGGTATCATTGCTGCCGCTGTATAGACCAATCGGGAAAAGGCATTTTTGGAATGCCAGCTGGAATGGAAATGGCGTGACGAACCACTGGGTCTAAACGAGCAGTAAAAATAAAAATACAATCGTTCCATATTGGTGGAAACCAGTTTTCCGCCATATTCAAATTGTTTGTTTGTTGAATGAAAAACAGAAATTTCCCCATATTTTTCAAAAAAAAGGGGCGGCCTCCATAAATGCCGAGCAAATATAAAAAAGCTCAATGAATGTCCCTCCAACAGTTCCAGCAATAAGACCACTCGGTAAAAAGTCATTTGTTTTTTTGCAATTAAAAAGCCGCCACAAAACTAAGTAGCATTTTCACCAGAAAGGAAACTATTTCAATCATCAGTCCGATAGCAATACCAATATAACCATAGTCCCCTAGTATTTTGATAATTTATCTTTAGCCATTTTATCAGTCACACCCGCACGGATTAAAAAAATTCTGATTGGTGAAGGAAAAACTAGTTTAATATAGATATATGCTTGTACACAGAAAATTTTCCTTCATATATAGAACTTTTGTAGGCTGTGATGGGAATGTTATCTCCTTGTGTCTCCAGTCTTTGCACCATCAAGTTGCCGACAGTGGGCAAAATCGATACGTTTTCATCTCTTACCAATAAACGACAAATTACTCAATTTTTAGAACGGGGTTCGATATTTGAGTAGATCGATGAGGAAGTGGGGAGATGAGACTGATTTGAATGAGACTGTTGATTATGGTTACTCTAGTTCTAGAGCTATAAGCTCCGATTCATTATTGAAGGTTAAAATTTCTTTTTATTAATTAGTTTGGATAAATCTATCATTTTCACCAGATATAGATTAAAATAAAATCTATCAGGGTTATCGATTTGAACGTGAAGTAGTATTATACTACCATGTTATTGCTTATTGTAGTAAAAATAGTAGTCGTTACAATCATCCTTGTTATCTTCTTCTTTTTTTCTTAGCGATAAAGAAACAGGTTGTTATTGTTAATGGATATTTACAACATTTATTGTCGTCTTAGTGAACTGCTTATCTTGTTGCTTTCTCTTTTACTAGTATTGGAGAATGACTAGTCTATCAGTTGATAAAAAAGCTCCAAATAAAAATAGGAATCCGTTTTACTCATGCAAATACCAACTGCACGTTTACATTAACTCTTTTTTCGCATACTTGATGGTCAGTGGATAAAAGCAGTGTCTGCGAAAGTAAGTGGTTTCGCCAATGTTTTTTACCTTCTTTTTTAGATGAATGGTGGAATGAAACTGTTGAACGAAAAGATAGGCAACGAAAAAAAAAGTTTCATTTAGAAATCATTGGTGGTAGTAAGCCTAAATCGTTATTACTGGAAATGATGGCTCTATCCAGTTGGCATTAATA